>JAYUEE010000064.1:0-86449 GCA_043739405.1 Mucilaginibacter sp.
GACAGGATTGGAATATTACCCAGATTTTGCAAGTATGAGGTGTTTTTGAAGTATTCGTGATATTCAGGAACAATTTTAAAACGGATAAGGTGCTTGTCAGAATCTGACATCAAACGCTCGATTGTTTTATGTTCCGAATAAGGGAGTGCGCAAAATATCTCGTCAACATTGTTCCTAAGTACATAATCCATGCACAAACTGGTATTGCCAAGGTACAGGTGTTGTTGAGTTACTTTTGATGGTTCATCATCAAAAAAGCCCAACAAATCATAACCTTTGAGTACTTTATTGTTAAATTGGTTGTATAGTTCGTTTCCTGCGCGGCTTGCCCCTACTATAATCGCTTTTCTTGAACTGCTAAGCAACACCCTGTCACTTTTCCTGATTGCAAAAAAGGTCACTTTCCACACGCCAAGCAGTATGCCAAACAGCGACATAGAGTAAAATAAATATTCTTTAGTGATGAAGTAAGACTTAGTTCCGATAACAAGCAGAATGATAATACATATTAAGCTCAGGTATAACAGGTATGTTTTGATTGCACTATGAAAAACCTTTAAATCATTGTCAGATATAGCATTATACAGGCTGGTAATGTTGGATGACAACAACCACAAAAGGTTGAAGACCAGTACCACAGGAAGATAAGTTTTGTTATTCATCCAGGGTATCAATGAACTATCGAGTAGATTATATACCGCTATCAGCGAAATGTTGAGCATTAGATAATCTAATGTCAGATTGATAGCGTTATAAAATTGTTTGTACCTGTGTACCATATTCAAAGGGTTATGTGATGAATGATATGCAATAACTATGCTCAAAATGGATTGCGTGCGTTTTAATCCTTTTTTTTATCATTTACAGTACTTTCACGCATGTATAATGCGTAAAAACCGCTAATAGTTTTAATAGATATTACTTTTTTCATAATTATTCGTAATTCCGGCTCCTTGAAGGGTGGGTAATAAACTCCCCATTTGAGTAATTTAATACATGGTGAATAATTACTATAAAGTCTATTAAATTAATAGCATTTTTTTAACTAATTAATAGTAATATTAAAAGATTGAAAATGAATCGTTCAGTTTAATGATAAACCCTCAACATTGAAAAATTTAGCTTTTTTGTGATGATGCCAAGTGCACTTACTATACGTAATTCTATTCGATAAAGGTTGTTTTCGGACCGAAAATGTCGCTTATCTTTTGTTTGAGAATTAAATATAAAAACGAAGGGCCGTAATAGATGTAGCGCTTTCTTAATCTTTTTGGCTCTCTAAGCAGGCGTACAAACCATTCGAGGCCAAGGTTTACCCAGATGCCCGCAGGGCGTTTCACGGTGCCTGCATAAAAGTCAAACACCGCTCCTATTGAACATATCACATTTGCATCAAGTTTATGTTTATGTTCGGCGCTCCATTTTTCCTGTTTGGGCGCTGTCATGCCAATAAACAAAACATCAGGCTTAAATGAATTTATAGCCTTAAGCATTTGTAAATTATCATCCTCCCCGAAGGTCGGCTTATAAGGTGGGGAATAAAAGCCAGCCTCTATGGAAGGAAATTCTACAGTGAGCCTTTTTTTAATTTCCTCGAGTGTTTTTTCGGACGAGCCAAGATAAAAACACCGCCCGCTTTTACTTTGCAATTGTTCGAGCAGATACAGATGCAGGTCGGTGCCGGCAATCTTTTTTATCTTTTTATTTTTTAAAACTTTAGCTGCAACAAGTATTCCTACGCCATCCGGAAGTAATACATCCGACTGCAGCAGGGCTTTCTTAAATTTCGGGTCTTTTTCCGCAATAATGTAAGAATACTGGTTGATAGTATTGATGACACATTTGGATTCAATCTGTAAAAAACTGATATCCGAAGTAAGTATTGAATAGTCGAATAATTTTAATGTCTCAAAAGTGCTCACACAATTGCTTGATTATTTAAAAAATCCATCCATTTGGCCAGCGTATCCCTGTCATAATGGTCCGTTAACACGCCATCGGTATCAAACCACGGATGTAACATCACTTCGGTAGTAATGTTTTTGCTTAATCCCACGTTCTTTCCGCGTAAAAATCTGTCAACGGTTTCAAAACGGTCAGAATAATTGCACCCGGCATCCCGAAAAATATTGTTGATATATTTCCTATAATAGAATTTTAAATGACTGCCTTCATTATACGTTTGCGCCAGCCTTATTTTTAATTTATATTGTTTTGCGGCAGCTAAAAAGAGCTTAAAAAAGCACGGAAGCGTGTGCAGGTGAAGGTGCGAATCCAAGTGCACAATCGATATTTTTGCCTTAAGCGCCCGCTCTATCTGAGCATTGATCTCTTTTGAAAATGCGTTTTTAGAAGCGTTATCCAGCGGATTAAATAGCCTGTTTGTTTTCCGTATATCCCAATTGCCCGCATCATCCAGGTAATTCCCTTTAAAATCTGTCAACGGGGTGCCCTCTGCCAGGTTGACGTGTATCCCAATATTACTTATAACAGGATTTTCTTGTATCAAGCTTACCGTTTCCTCAAAATAAGGTGTGCTGCACATTAGCGAAGTGCTATTGATGTACCCTTGCTCATAACAATACAGTATAGCTTTATTAACAGCTACATTATACCCCAGATCATCAGCATTGGCGATTATGTTTGCGGGTATGCGCATAAGTTTGCGGCCTTATTGTTTGGTCCCAGCAGAATCTTTCAGGATATTAACTAATCTCTCTTCAAATTTCTCCAAAGTGAAGTTGTTAAAATATCTATCCTTACCGGCCTTCCCCATTTTTTTTCTTAATTCGACATCGTTTATCAATGCCTCAATTTTCCTTGCTAAAGCCGTTATATTTCTCTGCGGCACCAGGAAGCCGGTCGATCCGTCGCTTACGACTTCTGATATACCCCCTTCGGTAGTGGATATAACAGGTAATGAAAACTGCATAGCTTCAAGATTTACCAGACCGAAGGTCTCATTGTGATAATACGTCGGGAAAATGAATACATCCGAATTGAAGAAGAATTTCCCTTTTTCGGCTCCGTACTTTCCGCCGTGGGCAAATACATGGTTCTGAAGATCGTTTTTCTCAATCTCATTCTTAAACTCGCTTTCTGAAATGTCAGACCAGGCGCCAACGAAATGGCATTCGAAATCTACTCCCTTGTACTTCAATAATTTACACGCATCAAGTAATACATATACTCCTTTCTGCATCATCATATTCGAAAAGAATAATAATCGGCAAACATCCTTATCACCGGGTTCTAAAATGTGGTTATCCTTATATGGATTTAACGGTATACCATTAGGGCAGTAGTATACATCACTTTCACTCACATACCGTTTTATGTCCGGATACAGATGATTTGATAGCAGAATAGATTTAGTGTTTTTAAATGCGAATTTATGTAACACCCTGTTTATCCATAACCTGCTGGCTTCTTCAACCCCTTTATTATGAAAATGATAGACGATCTTGCGCCTAAACAATTTCAAAAGTAATACGATGAGCAAGTCTTTATAAAAACTTGGCCCACTTACAGTTAGCGTAATATAACACAGGTCATATCGCTTTTTTAATAACGCCCGGATAACTTTAGCCTGCAGTTTTAATAACCTGAAGAATTTAAGTACCCCGTATTTTTCAATTTCATTAAGATTTTTGGATATTGAGAGGTTGATATAGTCTACCTCAAAAGAATTATTTACCAGGGCGCTATCTTTAATGAGTTGACCCATCATTGAAGCACCGTGCACAGGAGGTGGCAGGTGTAAAATAAATAAAACTTTTGCCTTATTATCCATTTGTCTTATGTCTAGCCTTTATGATATACGTCTTTATTTTAGATACAGCGCGCGCATACTTACTGTAAAAGTGTTGAAATTGCGCCAGGAAAAAGGGGTTTAATTCAATATCGTCAGGAAAATTAAATTTCAACGCAGATCCGCTATCCAGTGTAGTTTGATACCGGTTATACACATAGGTGTTTGTAGCATCGCTAGTAAAACCTATGTTTTGTACCATAGATGATACCGGGAATGCCGAATAGGTTTGGGTTTTATACTGATGATAACACCACCTAATAGCCCATGAATCTATTTCCCCGTTCATTTGTTTTTTTAGCATGGCAAACATGTCACTTCCGCCTTTATTAAATTGCCTGATACTTTCTTTGTTACTGCTGAATTCAGCAAAATCGCTTACACTCCAATCGATGTCTTCCCACTTGTTTTTCCAGGTTGCCCATCCCCAGGATGACGCCCTTGGCAAAAAATAGACATCGTATGGATAACCACCAGGTACCTTCATCGGTATAGTATAACCTGCAATCGAATATACTTTTGAATGATTAGTATAATACTCCAGGCCCTGGTTCATATAAGCTAAAAAATTTGTTGATACAATCAGGTCGTCCTCTAAAACGATAACCCGTTCGGAAAATTTCAGCACATCGGTAACCCCTTCAATAATTGATGAAGCCAATCCTCTATTTCTTTCCGATTCTTTAATTATCACTTTTTTAAACCCTGTTATATCTTTTATGAACGCCCTCACCTCTTCTACCGGTTGTTTATCCTTTTCAGCTTTTGCACCATCAGAAAATACATACAATTCAGATTCTGACGCAAACACACATTTTTTCAGTGCGCTTACGGTTTGTTGCAAGCTGTCGAGCCTTTTATAGCAGAATAGTAATATGGGCGCGTTTTGTATCATTTATTACTATAATTTATTCCACCCGGCGGTATTATATCGGCCATGCCAAATGTTAATAAGCAATAAAGCCAAAGCCGGTAATTTCTTCGTTTTCTCATGGCTTAAGTTAAAAGCCGCATTGAGCAGTTCATCACCCATGTTTTCATAATTCATTCTGTCAATTATTTCCAGCGAACTGTCAGACATTTTGATCTTATCATTCAAATCAAGCTCGATGAATTGTGTAATCTTTTGGGCTATATTTTCAATGTCAGAAGGTTCAAAACCATATCCGTTCACACCCTCTTGCAATAGTGCATAGCTGGCATTTATTTTATTGCTGATCAATATTGGTAAGCCCGCTGCCATTGCTTCGTTTACAACCAGCCCCCAGCTTTCCGATAAGCTTGGTAGCACAAATGCAACAGAGTTGTTAAAATAAGTAGGAATATCGCTGTTATTGACGGCACCTAAAAAAACTACAGTTTTTAATCCAAGCTTCAGCGTTAACTCATTTAAGGCTACAAACTCGGGCCCGTCGCCAATTATAGCCAGTTTGTAATCGGGCCTGTTCTTTTCAATAATTTTCCAGGCCAATAATAAATAGTCTATATTTTTTATTGGAACCAATCTCGCAACGCAAACGATCGTTGTGAAGTTCATTTCCTTTTTTTCCTTAAATCGGAATAATTGATTGTCAATACAATTATAACCGTGAAAAAGAAGTGTATTTTTATGTACAAGATTTACGTAGGCTTCGTCATAATCATCTGAGGGCAGCCACAAACCATCAACTTGCCGGATGATTAAATTTTTTATGGTTCGTACTATTAGCGTTCTTTTAACCTGGGAGGGCTTTGCATCATCAAACATGATGAACTTTTTATGGTTGTTTTTTGCCCACCTGATTCCCAAAGCGCCTGCAAAGAATACAATCGACCCTCCGATTACTATGTCCGCATTGATCTCATCCATTTTCGACTTGAAAGTTTCTCTTATCTCGCTAATGGATATTTCGTCGTAACTTTTATCCGGAAATAAGCAGGTCCACCATTGCTCCTGGTTCTCGTAATTGTCAAAGGAATATGGCGAGCCTTTACCAAAAAGTTCAATTGCGTAAAAATCGATATTTCTAGCGGCAAGGAACCCTCTAAGAAACATGAGTCTCCCTTTCCAATACACCCTGAAATCATTATGGACTATTAAAACTTTCACTTACGATAATTCCTCCTTATAGTTAGGGTTTGGCGCGAATTTAGCAAATCAGCCAAGATAATGCTGTAAATAAGAATTCTTTTCATTATAAGGGATAGTGTTCTTTAACAATTGTATTTATTCTTTCGGGCCAAGTCTGTTGTTTAGCAAACTCATACGCAGCTTTACTCATTGTGGTTACTCTGCCCGGGTTGTTGTACAAATAAAGAATAGCCTTTTCCAGTTCATTGACGGCTATTTCCGGCGTATCGCATTTACAGCGGATGCCGGTATCATCATTTACGATCAAACCCTGGCCATGGAGGTTTATGGTCACCACTGGTAATCCAAATGCCATAGCTTCAGTCAATTGTGCCGGGCACGAATCCCGCAGCGATGTGAAGTAAAAAACATCATATGTTGAATAATATTTTTTTACCTCTTCATAAGGTATCATTCCTGTTAACGTTACCGTGTTCTCGAGTCCGTTTGCTTTTATTTTTTTGACGATCTCATCTTTCATTTGCCCATCGCCTACTACTGTAAGGGTGATACTAGGGTTGTTTTTGAGCCTCGTCATCACGTCAAGCGATAGCAGCAGGCCTTTGCGGGGCATAAACCGGCCCACCCACAGCAGCTTTAATTTCCCAGGCTCCGGAACCTTTGGCGTAAAGTTTTCCGGGAAAAAATCTTCAGGAAGGGCGTGATCAATTGAAAGCGAATATTTTGTTGCCCCTATGTCCTTCACCAATTCCAGTGTTTCGGTATTAGATGTAATAACCTCATGCGCGCGTCGCAGCATTTTTTTACAGGCAGGATTATTTTTTATCAACCAGGCCCCTACTTTTTCTCTGCGTATTTCAGATGCCCAATGATCTAAAAAGTATTGTTTAAAAGCTTCGGGTGCTATTTGCCCCCCGCCCGCAGGGCCGAAGATGAATGATATATTTAGTTTATAAAGGAACGACCCCATCTGAACACTTCCCCAGCTTATATGGTGCGCCAGATCAAACTTTAATTCTTTATGTAACGATTTGCTTCTTTTATATGCCAACCATTGCCAGATGAAATAGTGCAAATACATAGTGGCCGACGACCAACTGTATATGGCTTGTAATTTAAGTGGTAAAAAAACGTAATGAAAGTGAACGTTTTCAGGATATGCTACCTTTTCAATGAAAGGCTGATGTATTCCCAAAGTTATGCAATGCACCTCGTATCCTTTGTTTGCCAGCCCGATGCACCAATTCCATCCGTTGGCGAACTCGGAGCCCTTGTTAGGTTGACAGGCAAATGCGGATAGAAGTATTTTTTTCATATTAAAATTTACCTTGCATAACCCGAACTGAACATATTGGAGCTTCCGGATTAATACAGGTTTTGCAGATTTATTAGAACAGTTTAATACTCAGTTTTTTCGTTAAATTAATTAATAAGTATTTTAATTATACGAATAATAATCCGTTTTGATTTGATAGAAAAGAAAAACAGCTATTTTATGCCGGCAAGGGATAAAAGATCCTTTAACTTTTCGATATTAATGACCATATCGTCACTATTCAAATACGGGTTAACATTTTCTGGAGGAACTTCCCCCTCAGCCATTAAGTAATAGTAGTCAAATTTCATTTCTTCAGATATTGTCCAATACATTACGTTTACTGCAGCCGGATACAAAAATTCGATAATTTTAGTCCCTGGATCACAAAATACGATATTTGTTAACCCAGCCCCGTGCGGTGCTATTACCACCTTGGCAGAAGCCATCAATGCAATCTGCTCTGTTAATGACAGGGTTTCCAGCGCGATGCTTTCAAAACCATATTGTTTCAGAACATTCACAATTTCGGGCTCATTGAGTACTCTACGATGGCCTACATGCCCCCTGTTTACATATATTCTTTCGGAGTGATTATTATTTTTAGAAATTTTTGGCAGAAATTGGTTCCTCAAAAAATTGCACGCATAACCCGGCACACTTCCTGTATCGCCTACAAGTGACGGGACAATTAATGTATCGGCCTGTAAATGGGGATTGAGCTGGCTTTCGATTATTTTATTCCTTGGTATACCTATCATATTCAACGTTTCGATATGAAACCTGGATATATAATTATTGATCAGGAACTTGTCTATAACATTAAAATCATATTCTGCTTCCACCAGTAATTGAATCCTTGGTAAAACATCAAACATCCAATGGTAATATCCCCTGCCTGAGGGTGCCGACAGTACCGCCACCGTTCCGTTTATCTTTTTTAACGGGGGTAATGTTTTTTTTGAAAATATAGGATGTTGCGAATGGTCTGTTATATACTCACCTGCTTCAATAAATTTTGAAACGCCGGTAAGCATTTTATTCCCTGGAGTAATAACAGCCCCATCATCATAGCCCCGGCCATCTTTTATCTCCATAACGTAGGTTGCGGGCTGCGTCACCATTTGTTTCCGCATAAATTTCCAGTGTATAGTTTTCTCCACCGTTTGTGGTAGTGCGCGCAGAACTTTTTTTGATTCAGCAATTGGTTTAAATGTCACTACCGCGTTTAAATCCTCCTTGCCAATGCCCTTTACAAAAGCTTCGTCAAAATCGATGGTATCTACCGGCGGCCCCAATATTTCGGCACCGGTAACCAGCGTCGTCGTTTTCTCTTTCGCTTTTAATATAAATTGCCACAAGGGCATCGCCATATTGCGCACCCTTGGGTTTCTTTTTACAAAAGCGTAAATGGCGGGCTTAATGCGGTCAAAAACCATAAAATATTATATTGTTATTTTTTAAATTTATCGTAGAGCACCGGGAACAGCGTTTTTAGCCATGCCTTAACAACCACACCTGGTAGCATTGCAGGAAAGTGTTTCCAGGTATAATGCGTATATTCTTTGTAAGCTAGTCCCGTAGGGCTGTATAAATAAGTTATTCTTTTTTTGAGCGGGGCGTTACTTGATAACCACTTTTTCCCATGGTCGTTAACACAATATCCGTAATACCCTGGTGCTACCCAAACCTTGACACCATTTTTCACTGCGGTCAACGTATAATCAAAATCGGCAAACCCATGGACATATTCGTCTGATAGAATACCAATTTTATGTACTGTGCCTTTATCGGCCAACATTACATTTGCATTGCCCACTTGTGCTTCCAATAATTCTTTTTCATCCGGTATAACAGTATCAATATAGCCCGTTATTTTACTTTTGAGTTTATGGCCACCATAAGATATCCCTTTTTTTGTGTCGTCATAAACGGTACCTAAAAGTATGTTCTCTGGAAATTCAGACTGCTTGTGGGCACCTAAAAGATTGGTAACGGCGTTATCACTTAAGTGGACATCGTCATTCAATAACAGAAAAAAATCATAGTCGCCATTTTTTAAAGCAGCGTTCCATACGGTTCGCATTCCACCCGCCCAATACAATGAGCCTGTCCCTTCAATTACTTTCACAGTTGGAAAATTTTCTCTCACGTAATCAGCGGTCCCGTCAGAAGAGTTATCGTCCAGCAAATAAATATCCATGGCATAGCCCTCAGGCAGCGTTTGTGAAAGCAGGCTTTTTAGAAATGCGCTTGTTTTTTCTTTCCTATTAAACGAGCAGGCAAGTGAAGCAATTTTTAATATTCTGGCCGACACTATTGTTGAATTTTTTGTTAATAAATTAATGTGAATTACCTAATGCCATACCTGAAGGTTTTACTTCTTCATCTTCCTCCTCTTCTTCTTCATCTTCCTCCTCTTCTTCTTCGTCTTCGTCCTCTTCATTCAGTCCAAGTAGTTCCGGAGTGGTATAATGATATAAAAATAAAAAGGCTAGTGAGGAGTGGAAAATCGGCATTGGTTCGCCAAATGACAATACCAAAAATATAAGTATACAATACAAGACATACTCATTTTTGTGAAGAAAACTCTTGAACATCCGGCCGTATCTGTAAAAGAAAAAGCCATAGCCAATTACTCCAAATTTTGCTAAAAAATCGACATCGCCGTTTGAGATGTTGACATTCTTTAGCACCTTATCGGCACCCTGGTACCCGTTTGATATTCCCCATAATAGTTTATACCCAAATATGTTATAAAGTATAGTTGCACTTGCAAAACGATTAAGGTGAATTTGCCCTTCGCCGCTTCTTTCATAATAGATAGTAAGGTCGTCAAGGGAGTCCAGGTTATGCTGGTCAACATCGTAGGTTTTCCCTATTTTATCAAACAAAAATGGAACTTCAACGGCAATAAAAGCTATAACAGGTACTGCAAATAAAAGGAAAGGGCCGAGTTTACCTCCCTTTACCCTGTAATAAAGTAAAAAGACAAAAAATAACCCAAGGTAGGCTGTCGTTGATAACGTTGTTATGATGGCTAATACCAGGAAAATAGCACCTATATCAAACTTGAATTTGTTTAACATAAAATGCATCAGAAGCCCCATTACCGTGAAGCAGCCATAGGCGCCAGGTTCCCACACGAAGCCGCAATTTCGGATCGCGTGCCCGCTATCAAAAGTGAAGAAGAAGAAATTGGTATAGTCAGGGTTTCCGACGCGCGGCGGCAGGTTAATAAACGCACCGAGCGCAAAAACTGCGTTTCCGTCTATGAGTTGTGCAATATAAAAGAAAATGGAAATCATTGCACCGTGAATGGTGACTTTGACAATTAAAGGGACGGTCTTCTCCTTTAAAAGAGCACAATATACAAAGACAAATAAGAATCGTTTTAAGTAAAAGCTCACATCGTAAAAGAAAAAAAGTGGGCTGAGATGTGTTAAAAACAAAGCTCTTAGCGTAATAAAAACAAAATATATTATACTAAACTTTGCAAAAAATCGGAAATCTGATTGCGTAAAACGGTTAAGCTGGATGCCAACCAGCAGATAAAATCCTGTAAAAACATAGATTAGCGGCTCTATATAGGACAAAAAATTTGCCCTGGATGAAACCAACAGAAATAGTACCGTAGCGAAATAATACATATTAATTAATAATCATCATACCTATTTATACATTCTCTTTTTAACGGCTTAGTATAGTCTTAAGTTTAAATAAAAGATATATTTTTGTATCCATCAGCTTGTTAAATGACGCTTTTTATAAACCGGGCGGGATTGCCTGCCCAAATTTCATTTTTCGGGATAGACTTGCTCACCACCGAACCGGCTCCAATGATTGACCCTTCGCCGATAGTAACGCCTTTTAATACAATGCTATGCGCTCCAATGAAAACGTCGTCCTCTATTACCACATCCTTGCATTGTTTTTTTTCCTGATCAAGTTTTGGATCTCTCCTATCAATTTTATCCAGGGAATGAAAATCCGTATCATATATAACCACGTTGCCACCTATTTTTACATTGTTACCTATCGTTATGCTTTTAAAGCAAACAATAGCGGTGGCGCTCATTCCCACATTATTACCCAATTTTAATACAGCGTCGTTGTAAACAATAAAATAGCACGGCTGCTGCCGTCCAATTTGGTTAAATCTCCTCCCATTATTGATATACACGTTATCTCCGATGTAAAATTTTCCGCGATCCCAAACATCTATAATGGGTACACCATTGGATTTGAAACCACTCCCCACATGTACATCATTCACACTTAATTTAAACCCAACAGGTATTTTTGTATAAGCAATAAGGATTTTAAGAAATGCCTTCTTAAAAAGTTTGTACAAATATACGTGTGCCTTCATGCGCGTTTTTATGCTATTTGTTCCAAATCCCTTTTGCCTTTTGCTTCACTATCTGATTAACCTGGTAAGTGAAAACGATATTCATAATAAACACCAAAATGATGTTTGCAATTACTGTTCCAGATATACCTACTCGTCGGATCAAAAAAACAGACAATGGTATATTCAATATAGCGGTTGTAACCACAAAGATCAATTGCATGCGTAGTTTCCCAATACCGTTGAGTGAATAGGCATAAATGGACTGCCATGCGACAGTTATTACGTAAATAGCCATGGTTAGTGAAAGGATATTGGGCACAACTACTTTATTATGCAGCCAGGCCTTATAAAAGATATCCGAAAGTAAATACATTAACATGGCAACCCCGGCAATGTATAACCAAATTATCCTCATTTTACGAATAGAGTGTTTAATCCAACCCCAATCGTTTTTTGCGGAAGCGTCTGTGAATGCGCTCCAGTAAGGATTCATAATGATGCCGAAGATTACCGAGATAACAGAGAAGTATTTATAAGCCACATTAAATGTAGTTACCTCATCGGGCCCCAGCGTACGGGTAATAACGATATTATCTGTCTGATACAAAACAACAGCACCCATTTGAATAAAAAAGAATACACCGCCAACACTTAACAAACTCCGCCCGCTGCCGAAATCAATATGGCTGAATTTGGGCGCGTATGGTTTTAGTTCGGTATTGAAGTAGTAGATATTGGCAATAAGGAAAACGAATAAAGGCGAACCGGCAACCACAAAAACCAGGGTAAACAAACTGCCTTTCGTAAATATGGTAAGCAGATAAGTGAGAACAAAGGTTAAAACCTGGCCCGAAAGAAGTATCAGTGATGATTTAAATGGCTGATGGGTTGCTGTGAGAACGCTATTGATGGGTTGTAAAAAGAATTGAACGCAAAACGAACCGAGCGCTATTAATACAACTGGCCAAATATTATAACTGACAGAATTCTTAATGTTTAGAAGCTCGTTCCAGTTAAAAAATGAACCGACTATAAAAAAAACGCTGAAGATCACCATCGATATCAGGAACAGCATGGCATAAGTGGTACTTATATACTTTACAATACTGTCCTTTTCGCCAAGGGCCAGCGAATGAGCCATTTTGTTTCGTAATCCGTTACTAAGGCCTATGTCAAAAGTGTTCATCCAGGTTACTAGCGAGGCTATAGTGAGCCATATGCCGTATTGTCCTTTATTTAAGTAACCAATGGTAAGTGGTATGAGAATAAAGCCTACTAAAACACTGGTGCCTTTTATTAAAAAGGTATAAATAATGTTTCTTTTAATCTTTAGCGTACGCTCATGACCGCCATTCCAAAAACTCAATACTTTGTTCTTTAAAAACGAGATCATCAGCCAGCTGTTAATAATTTGTGCAATACTCTAAAATTCAATCTGCAATGCCAGTATACCACAGCATGTATCAGAAAAGTAGTTCATATTTATAGTGGCGATTGACCCGGGTGGCCTGGTTTTTCCCGGATAATAGTCTGAATGGCCAAGCCATTCAGATAACATTTTACTTAAAATCGCTTGAAAAAATTATTAAATATTGAATTAGAATATCTTTTTTTCGCTCTTTTATCCTCAACATAGTCGCCATAGCCATATCCCGCGTATCCCGCATACCCATAACGGCCCTTCTCAATTCCATTAAACACGATATTTAGCTTCGGAAAATGACTCTCCTCTTCCATGTTTTTGATGAATGGCAACATTCCTTTTGATGTGTAAGCCTGCCGAATAACATATAACGTTACATCAACGAGGCGGGCCACTATAATAGCATCGGTTACGACGCTTACAGGCGGTGTATCAATTATAATGTCATCATAATTTGCTCTTAACCAGTTGATTAGTGTTTCTGTCCGTTCCTGTTCAAGCAATTCAGAAGGGTTATCATCATAAGTACCCCTGCTCATTACATCAAGGTTGGGGTACAATTCAGACTTTTGGACGATTTTTGTTTCCGTAGTTTCGCCATTGAGGTAATTAGAAATACCTGGTTTATCTTGCGGAATATCTAAAACTGCCGAAACTCTTGGTTTACGAAGGTCCATTTCAAGAATAATTGTTTTCCTTCCCGAAGCGGCCAGGGCCACAGCCAGGTTGGTCGCGACAAAACTTTTTCCCTCGCTTGAGACACTTGACGTGAGCAGCGTAACACGGCCCTTTTCTTTTTTCTCGTGCAGGTAATACAACTTAGTTCGTAATGTTCGGAATTCTTCGGCCAATGCAAACCTCGACTTGTCATGTACGACTATAGGGTTTTTTGTTTTTTCGAAAGTTAGTTCAGCTAATATTGGCGAGCTCACAGCGCTGGTGATATCCCGGCTGCTTATAATCTTATTCTTCAACGAATTTCTTCCGAAAATTATAAATGTTGGCATAAAAAGCCCCGCCAGTAACCCTATACCGAGAGGTACTAATCTTTTTAAGCCGTGCGGAGGTACTACATATGCTGTATCAACAGTCCGCGCATTGGTAATTGTCGAGGCATAATTTAAGCCAACCTGTTCTTTCTTTTGAAGGAGATAGGTATATAGGTTTTCTTTTAATGTTTGTGTTCTCTCCAGGCTTATTAAATCTTTTTCGTCAGTAGGTACATCTCTTATTGATGATGTGAATTTACTGCCAAAACTCTCGCGCTGCCGTCTTTGAGCATTCAAAGAAGATTTAATATTACTTATATTTTCCTTTATGGCACTACGTAATGAAGCTATTTGTTTGTTTATGGGGTCAAAAATAGGACTGGTTTCAGGAGTGTTGGCCGCCATTCTTTGCCGTTCCTGCGATAAATCAGATAATTTTTGAATAAGATTTATCAGTCCCTGGTCAGAAATGCCCAGCGTTGATGGAGCATTTGCATTGTTGGGCGCATTAACATACTTTTCAACTGATTCAATCACACCAAGCTGAACATTTACTGCTTGCAATTCTCTATCATTCAACATCACATCCTGAAGATAGGCGTCGCCTTGCTTGCTGATATCAGTAATACCCCTGCTACTTTTGAAAGACTGCACCTGGTTCTCTGCCTGTGCCAATTCGCCTTTTAATGATGCGAGGCGATTGTCAATAAAATCAAGCGTATTTTGTGTCAGGTTGTTTTTTTCTAGTCTTTCGGCTTCATTGTACCTGCTAATCAAATCATTAATTATATCCTTCCCTCTTTGCGGTAATTGGTCAGTTATACTTAATTCAACTGTCGATGCCTGTTTATCAAGCAACGTAACCACCAGTCCCGATTGTAGTCCGTCGGAAACAACGTTAGGGTCCGAAATAGTGATGCTGATGCTCTTACCAATAAAAGGGTCAATATTCTTTGTTGGTATAAGCTGCCAGGTTCCGAAACTATTAACCAATGTGTTCGAAAAATGGAACTCCTTCAGTTTGCTATCCGCTCCTTTTAATAAGAAGGTGTTTTTGTCCTTAATCAGAATTTCAAATTTATGACTTCCCAAAAGGCCATTTGGCGTTAAAAGATGAAAGTCAACAGGGCTTTTACCGTAAAGGTCTTCATGTTTTACGAGTTTGGTATCCCAGCTGTAATTAATCCACAGTTTTAAATCATAGACAACTTTGGTTGAAAGGTTCCTTGATTTAAGGATTTCTATTTCGTTTTCTACTATTTTTGGAGGATTCTCGAGGTCAAGCTCTTCAAGCGCCGCCTTGTCGTGCGCTGGTTTATCCTCTTTGTTGTCTTCCATTACGAGTGTTGCTTTCACTTCGTAGCCTACCTTTACTATTTTAAGGTAAAGAACCGCTGACCCGCAGAAAATTCCTAATAGTAAAAGATATAATGGCCAGTGAAATAAGTAGCCGGAAATGACTTCACGGAAATCTATTACGTCGTCGGGGGTAGTATTCCCCTTATTACGGGAAGAGGCAGATTTTTGGGCACACATAGGATATTTACTTGTGATATAAGATAACTGTTGTAATTAGAGAGGCAGCCGATACCGCTGCAATTATGAGCGAAGCTGTACGATATCCTTCATCCAGAGGAGCATATTTTGTGCGGTCAGGATCAACGTATATGATATCATTGTTTTTTAAATAATAATAAGGAGACTCAAAAAGCTTTTTCGAGGTCATATCAATTGGTATGAATTCGCGTTTGCCGTTTATTTCTCTAATCAATAAAACTGATTTTCTCTTTCCTGTGATAGTAAGATCTCCGGCAGTAGTTATAGCCTGCACAATTGAAACCTTTTCGTTTTGGAATGTATAAACATCCGGCTTCATAACATCGCCCATCACCGATATTTTAAAATTCAATATGCGGATATTTACGACAGGCTCTTTCGCAAATCTCACCAGGGCCTTGGACAACTGATCCTTAAAGTCTGTAGTTGTATAACCGGCAACTTTCATGGTGCCAACATAGGGCAGTTGGATATTTCCTTTATCATCAACCAGGTAACCTATTACAACATTACTTGGAGTAAAGTCGGTATTAACGCCGTTTACACGATTTAAATTATAGTTAAACGCTGCTACCGCGGAAGGGTCTGAACTGCTTGTAACACTAACACCCAATATATCGCCAGGCTGAATAGTTAAAGGGGAGTAATTTTTTATATCTTCTGCTATAACATTCGAGCGATCAAGGTCTTGGAAATAAGGAACTTGTTTGTATGGGCTGCAGGATGCAACCAGAAACAATAAACCTATAATACAAAAGTGTGCAAGGGTACGATTCATTTTGTTCATGTATTAGTTTAATTAATTAAGCCCCTCGAAAATAAATAAAAATATTTACATAAAGTGGGCATACGTCATTTAGTGTAGCCGGGTATTTTTCAATGAGTGTTTAACGGCTTTTTTAATAATAAGTTTAAAAATATTTCAATTAAGAGACTTTATTTATTTTTTTATTTTTTGAGTAACCCGTTTTATCTTTTTCCGTAAAAAGTATTGAACCAATAATTTTAGAAGATTATGAACTCCAACATTCGCATGACCAAAGTAGATAAATTCTTAATCCTGTCTATTTACAGTATAAGCGTCAGTGCTTTTTGCTTTACCTGCGTTACCGTTTGCCAATCTTTTCTTCGTTAATAAAAAAGGCCCCCCTTTTTTACTGCATTCCAATTTGTGTAATACTTGTTAAACCGGTTTGAACAAAAACACAAAATGTTCTGCCTGGATATAGTCAACATGGTTGTAAAATTCAAAAGCCGGCATGTACTTATTGGTCATCAAAGTAATTACCTCATACCCCTGTTCCCGGGCATAGTCTTCGGTATATTCCAATAGTTTTTTCCCATATCCTTTACCCCTGCTTTCGGGGGCAACAAATAATTCATCTATGTAGATGAGGTCGTTTGTCCACCATGTCTTGGAGTGGGCAAGCATCGCGCCAACAATGGCGTCATCTTCGCATAATGCAAAACCAACAAACCTGCTTCGTTCGGTATATTCTGTGAGGTATTTTCCGGCTTTTTCGAGGCTGAAATTATAGTTCCAGGGGGGGCGGTTATAAGCCTGCAGGTACAATGCAGCACATTTGTCGATATCTTCCTTAGTAAAGGGCCTTATAGTCATAAATTCAATTTATCAATAGATTTATCAGGGCAACATTTGAGACTAAACGCATATCTGCCTCATTTGTTTAATTAGCAATTATTTAAAGCATCCTGCACCGCTTTCCCCAGCTCTGGCACGTTTGGCGGCATCATCATAGTTAAGTGATTACCAGGTACCAAATATCTTTTAACTTCTTTGCTGGTGTATTTTTTCCAGCCGAGGTATATCTCATCATCATTGTAATGATCGTTAAAAGAAGCTTTGAAAAGATAAATATTTTGCGTCACCGATTCCAACTTATAGGTTTTGAGTGCCTCAAAATATCTTGCAATAATGGTGTCAAGCATCGCAAAATACTCTGCTGATTCGGCTTTGGGTGCAATGCCGGCTTTATCTTTTATTGCGTTTGCCTTATCTCTGAATTTTGCGGCAATTTGTTCAGTCATAGATTTCTTTCCACCCAAAAATTTTGGTAAGTAGCGTTTTAATACTTTGGGTTGGATCTTATACCAGGGTTCCCGCTCTCTTGCATTATCGGCATCGGTATCAAATATGGCAAGCATTTTTACTTCCTTATTCATGGCTTCCAACTGCCGAGCCATTTCAACGGCGATAAATCCACCGATCGAATAACCGCCCACAGCATAAGGGCCGGATGGGTTGTGTTTGATCACTTCGCCAACATAATACGAAGCTATTTCCTGTATAGTATCTATTGATACCTGTTCGCCGTCAATGCCAATACCCTGCAAACCAAACAAGGGCTGTTGCTTATCAACATAATTTGAAAGGTCACTAAAGTTCAGCACATTCAACCCCGCGCCATGAACTATGTATAAAGGCATTTTATTGCCGGTTGGCTTAATCGGAACAATAGATTTCCACCTAATATTTGCCGTATTTTCCTTTTCAATAAAAGCACTTAGTAATGCTACCGTAGGATAGCTAAACAAGGTGGCAATTGCGAATTTTTTGGCTAATTTCTTTTCAATCCTGGTCATTATCTGCACCGCCAGTAATGAGTGCCCGCCGATGTCAAAGAAATTATCATCAATACCTACACTTTTTAACTTTAATACGTCCTGCCAAATACTTGCTATAACATTCTCCGTTTCGGAGCGCGGTGCAACATAGTTATCTTTTAGTTGCTCTTCAGCATCAAAATCAGGCAAGGCTTTTCTATCGATTTTGTTATTTGATGTCAAAGGCAATTCGTCCAATTCCATCCAAAGTGTCGGTACCATGTAGTCGGGCAACTTGGTTTTCAAAAAACCTACCACTTTTTCGCGACTGTAGTCGCCCTTGCCGACTACATAGCTCACGAGACGTTTTTTCTTGTCTTTGTCGTCTTTAGCCAGTACTACAGCCTGTCTTACAACGTCACACTGACCCAAAACGCTCTCGATTTCGCCCAGCTCGATGCGGTAACCTCTTATTTTGACCTGGTTGTCTTTACGGCCGATAAATTCCATATTAAGGCCAGGCATCATGCGGCCCAAATCGCCTGTTTTATACATGCGGCCACCTGCCTTGTCGCTGAATGGGTCTTTTATAAACGAATAATTAGTTTTATCGGGGTCATTGGCATATCCGCGGGCAACACCTACACCACCAATGTGTAATTCACCGGCGACTCCAATTGGTACAGGCTGCAATTGATCATTAAGGATATAGAAGAAATTGTTGGCTAATGGCTTGCCATATGGAATGCTGGTCCAGTCCGCCGGTACTTTCTCTTTTACCGGGAAGTAATTAGACCATATCGTCCCTTCAGTAGCACCGCCAAGGCTGATCACTTGTGTTTTGGGGAAATACTTTTTGATACGGTCTGGCAAATTTACCGGTATCCAGTCGCCGCTCATGAAAACTACTTTTAAAGTTTCCTGTATGTAATCGTGGTCACGGCTCTCAAGCTCCCTTATCAGGTAATCCATTGTCGTTGGTACCGAGTCCCAGAAGGTAATTTTGTACTTCAGCATCATTTCCTTTAGCTTCGGTACATCCATCAACTCATGCTGCTCAACAATTACAATGGAGCCACCTGCCGCCAGGATGCCGAAAATATCATATACCGAAAGGTCAAAACACATTGATGTGATGAACAACAAACGATCATCAGCGCCAATGTTATATTCGTTATTAACCCATAAACATAAGTTCACAGCTGAATGATGCTCAATCATCACACCTTTTGGCCTTCCCGTTGAACCAGAGGTATATATCGTGTAAGCGAGTTGTTTGCTGTCTATTTTAAGACCCGGATCTTCTGTGGCGTAAGTGCTTAAATCTAAGGTAGGTAACTTTACAAACTGCTCAGGCTTTATTAAATCTTTCAATGGGTAATCGCCATCAGCAATTACTTTTATCGCTGCTGAGTTTTGTAAAATATATTCTTGTCTGTCAATCGGGTATTCTGGGTCAATGGGAACATAAGCGCCGCCAGCTTTCATGATACCGTACATACCGATGATCATACTAAAACCACGTGCTGTAATCAAGCCGATATTATCAGCTCTTTTTGCGCCTTGTTCCACAAGGTAATGTGCTAACTGATTGGCTTTTTCATTCAGTTCGCGATATGTCATTGTTTCCTCGTGCTGGCGCAATGCGATAGCGTCAGGAGTTTTCTTTACCTGTTCCTCAAAAATGTCTACGATAGTTTTTTCAGCCGGATACCAGGTCAACGTATCATTGAATTTCACAAGGATATCGTGTGCTTCGTCGGCAGTAAGCATAGGTAAGGCCCCTACCTTGTTTTGTGGATTGGTTATAATGGAGTCTATTAATTGCAGGTAATGTCCTGCAAGGCGATCAATAGTACTCTTTTGGAAAAGGCTTGTATTGTAGAAAATATCGCCGTTTATTGCCTCAGCAGTTTTATTTAAAGCAAATGAAATATCGTAACCAAATGTTTCTGAAGGCGTTGCTGCAACTTCATTTTCATTTAACAAAAAAGTAATATTAAAAAATGGATTTTGACCTTTTTTGTCTTTTAAAAAGGCATCAGCGACAGCCTCAAAAGGTACTTGTTGATTTTGATAAGCCTCAAGTGTGGTATTTTTTACCCGTTTTAGCAGATCACTAAACAGGTCTTCCCCGGTTATGCTGCTTCTCAATGTTAATATATTGGATGCTGTCCTATTGCCTACGCAAATATCTTCCTGGCTACTGTAGCGGTATAATAGGACTTTAAAAGTCGCCATTAAGACACTTAATCTATCTGTATCATGACTTTTTGCCAAAGCATCAATTTGGGCTGTGGTTTTAACATCAATGGAGAATTTTATAGCAGAAACACCATTTCCGGTGGCGGTAGTTCTATTGAAGTCGGTGGTCAGCAACAAAGGCGAAACACCTTGCAATTGATTTTTCCAATACGCTATTTCAACATCGTAAGTTTTTTCACCAGGTAAAATTGTATCCTGCATTTTATGATAAGCGCTTAATGAATACTTGTAAATTAATTACTAAATAAAATTAACAATTAAATACGATACTATCGGGAAGTACACTCCCATTTTTCCAGTTTTGCTTGCCGGTAAATAATCAATTATTATACCAACAGTTAAATCGTACTTTTCGTCAATAGAAAGCTTATACGGAAACCAATGAAAAATGCCTCAAAAAAATTGAGGCATTTAATTTTTTTATAAACCTGCTATTATTTGTTCTCCAATAGTGATGCTGCACCTGTATCCAGGAACCATTGCAGGTCGCCGTCAGTTGGCTTAATAAGTTGGGCGGGGTAATTTTCAATATCTTTTTTATCCTCAATTACATGATGTACCGCTTCGGCTTTGCCCTCGCCATATACCAGGTAAGCAATATGATGCGCCAGGTTTATTAAGGGTGCCGTCATTGTGATCCGAAAAACCTGTTGATCTCCTAAAAAAACCTCCTTAACTGATGCTGTTTTTTCGTGCAAAACGGACGTATGTGGAAATAATGACGCTGTGTGAGAGTTATCTCCCAGGCCCAGAAGAACCAGGTCAAAACGTGCATCAAAACCGGCGAAGTACAAATTGATATCGTTGGTGTACCTCGCCGCAGCTTCTTCAGGCGAAACGGAAGTATTTACGGGGAATATTTGCCTGTAACTCAGACCAAGGGGCTCAAGTATCGCTTTTTTTGCCATCAGGTAGTTACTCTGCGGATCGGTGTGCGGCACATACCGCTCATCGCCGAAAAAGAAATGTACCTTATCCCATTCAACACGGCCTTTATACTTAGGCGAAGCCAGTAACTCATATAGCTTTTTAGGCGAATTCCCTCCTGACAGCGCAACCGAAAACTGACCGTGATTTGAAATTGATGTTGCCGCAGTATCGACAAAATAATTGGCCAATCCTTCCAGTACCTCGTTTTCGGTTTTAAATACGTTTATTTTCATTATACTATTTTTTACCATTAACAGGTAATGTAAACCAATTAAACCCATCCCTTGCAATCAGCGCCTCGGCAGATTCAGGGCCCCATGAGTCGGCTGAATAATTAGGGAAATTCAAACTCTTTTTATGCTGCCATGTGCTTAAAATTGGCATCACAAGTTCCCACGCAGCTTCCACCTGGTCGCCGCGCATAAACAGCGTTTGGTCGCCCAGCATGGTATCCAATATAAGTGTCTCATAAGCTTCTGGTGCCTGTTGTGTATATGTGCCTTTATAGTCAAATACCATATCAACAACATTCAACACCATGTCAAGACCTGGTCGTTTGGCCTGTACTTGTAAACGAATGCTCATTTCGGGTTGAATACTGATGATCAACCTGTTCTGCTGCCAGCTTTCGGCTGCTTCGGTAGGAAATATCAAATGTGGTACGTCCCTAAATTGTATAGTAATGACAGATGACGACTGGTGCATCCTTTTACCGGTTCGTACATAGAATGGTACACCTTGCCAACGCCAGTTGTCCACAAAAAATTTGATTGCCGCAAAGGTCTCGGTATTTGAGTCTGGGTCCACTTTGGGCTCATCGCGGTAAGCTGGTACTTCTTTGCCCTGCATCCATCCGCTGCCATACTGGCCCCTTACTGTTGATAGCCGTACATCTTCGGGAGTAAACTTGCGCATCGCCCTTAGTACATCTACTTTGCGGTCGCGCACCTCATCGGCATTAAAGCTCACGGGTGCCTCCATTGCTACGTGGCACATTAACTGCAGCAAGTGGTTCTGTATCATATCTCGCAAGGCGCCGGAGCCATCATAATAATCGCCACGTTCTTCAACACCTAATTGCTCGGTAACAGATATCTGCACATGCTCAATATAATTGCGGTTCCAAAGCGGTTCCATTATCGAGTTGGCAAAACGGAAAGCCATGATATTCTGCACTGTTTCTTTACCTAAATAATGGTCAATGCGGTATATCTGGCATTCATCAAATATTCCGGATAATAAATGATTGAGTTCTTTCGCCGTCTCCAGATCGTGGCCAAATGGCTTTTCGATCACTATCCTGGTTTTCAACTTATCTACCGCTAGTTTTGCTTTCGCGATGTTTGACGCGATGATCGGGAACAAATTTGGCGATACCGCCAGGTAATAGATCACATTGGATTTGGTTTTCCAATCAGCGTTATGCTGATCTATTCTTTTACCAAATTCCTTATAAGTTTCGGCATCTTTTACATCCGAAACCTGGTAATAAACGTTTTGGACAAACTCTGCCCACTTATCTTTGTCAGCCTTTCCGCTCCGCGAAAATTGATTGATATCATTTAATAAGTTAGTGCGGAATTGCTCATCAGAAAATTGCGTGCGGCCAGTACCAATTATTGAAAATTGGGCCGGCATCCACCCATCCAAAAATAGGTTATATAAAGCCGGGGCTATTTTTCTTGACGTTAGATCGCCGGTACCACCGAAGATGACAAATATAGTAGGGTCTGATTTTGTACTTGAACTCATGACAGTTTTTTTAGAAAAAATATTTAATCATTCTTTTTGGTCCATTGGGTATGGAAAACGCCTTCTTTTCCTATTAATTCATAGGTGTGGGCGCCAAAATAATCGCGCTGAGCCTGGGTAAGATTTGATGGCATCCTTTTATTGCGGAAATTGTCAAAATAGCTTAACGAAGCAGTATATGCAGGAGCGGCAATCCCGGCTGCGATAGTTGCCGATAATACCGTGCGTGCACCTTTTACAGATTCCGTAACTAATTCTTCTACTTCGCTGTCCAGCAACAGGTGAGCCAAACTGGCATCATGCTGATACGCGTTATAGATGTTATTCAGGAATAATGACCTAATGATACATCCACCCCGCCATATTTTGGCTATCTCGTCCAGCTTTAGTTCATATTTATATTCGGCCGACGCGTTAGCCAGCAGGTGCATGCCTTGTGCATAACTGATGATCATGCTGAAATAAAATGCCTGCTCCAAAGCATCCAGAAATTCATCTGTATCTGCATTTAATTCAGGCACATCTTTGCTGTATAACGCAGAGGCGTCAATCCTCAACTGTTTGTATTTTGATAGGTCGCGCATTGAGACTGCTGTATCAATGGTTGGTATCGGTGCCTGCAGATCCATTGCAACCTGTGAGGTCCATTTACCGGTGCCTTTTGCTTTAGCTTCGTCTTTAATGTCGTCAATCAGCAAATGGTCGGTTCCCGGAGCATTATAGGCGAAAATATCCTTAGTGATATCCAGCAGGAATGATTGCAAACGGCCCTCATTCCATTGGGTAAATACCTTGCCAATAGCTGCATTATCAAGTTTTAAACCTGTCTTAAGTATCTCGTAAGTTTCGGCGATTAACTGCATCAGGCCATACTCGATACCATTATGCACCATTTTAACAAAGTGACCTGATGCGCCGGGACCTATATATGTAACACACGGTGCGCCATCCACTTTAGCAGCGATAGACTCCAATATGGGTTTCATTACGTTATAGGCATCTTTATCGCCGCCCGGCATCATGCTTGGCCCGCGACGAGCGCCTTCCTCACCGCCGGATACACCCATCCCGAAGAAGTGAAAACCTTTGGCTTCCAGTTCATCCACACGACGGTTGGTATCTGTAAAATGCGAGTTGCCACCGTCGATGATGATATCTCCCTGGTCAAGCAAAGGCAATAATTCAGCTATTACGTCATCCACAATTTTCCCTGCCGGAACAAGCATCATTATAGCGCGCGGGGTATTCAAACTGGCAATAAAGGGTTCAACCTCGCTGAAACCTTTCAGGTTACCATTCTGGTCTTCTTTTTCCAGTTGCTGCCCTTTTGTGGCATCCTTGTCAAACCCGGCACCCTTAACGCCATGGTCGCCCATGTTAAGCAGCAGGTTACGGCCCATGGTACCCAGACCTATCATGCCAAAATCATATTTAGTATCGCTCATTTTAGTCTGATTTTTCTTTTTTTAATTCTTCGAGAATTTTTTTAGTCGATTCAAAACTTGTGTGTTGGTAGGATCTTATACCTAACTTTTGTGCCGCATGTACAAACATTATCCTGTCGTCAAAATAAACACATTGCTGCGGCAGTGCCTGTGCGATACCCATTGCCAGCTTAAATATACCAGGGTCGGGCTTGCGCATGTTTACTTCGCAGGATGATACAAAGGCATCAAAACAATCGTGCAACTTGAATTTTTTAACACGATAATCGTTCAGTTCCTTGCCTTCGTTGTTAATAGAAATTAACCTGAAGCCACAATCCTTTTTCCATTCCTTTAGCCACTCTAATGTACCGGGCAATTCTTTCGACCTTGAGTACATAAAGTCCTTAAAATCCTCGCGGGTAAACTCGCGGGGATGGTTAAAAACTACGGTGTCCAGGTACTCGTCGAGGCTAATGCTGCCGATCTCATAAACGTTAAAGATGAAATTATGCAGTTCGTTAACCTCATCGTAATCAAGCCCAAACTGTTCAGCCGCCTCTTTTCTCGAATCCCTTCCCCAGCCGTTTGTTAGCAGGACACCGCCGATATCAAAAAATAATATCTTTAAAGCCGCTGCCTCCACTTACTGTTTTACTTTAGCTTTTTGATCCTCAATAGCCTGCAGCAATTTTTCGAAAGGCTTGTTAAATTTATCTATGCCCTCGTCTTCAAGCTTTTGGGTAATTTCATCGATATTAATACCTATCGATTTCAATTTATCTAATGCGGCAGTCGCTTCAGCCAGGCCATCTTCCAATACATTGGCAGCTATACCATGGTCGCGAAATGCTTCAATGGTTTCCAATGGAACGGTATCCACAGTTTCCGGTCCGATTAACGCCTCAACATATTTGGTATCCTTAAATGCAGGGTTTTTGCTGCTGGTGCTTGCCCAAAGCAAACGCTGTGGCTTAGCGCCTGCTGCTGCAAGTTTTTCCCATCGCGGGCCACTGAATATGCGTTTGTATATTTCGTAGGCTTTTTTTGCTGATGCAATGGCAACTTCACCTTTTAATTCGGGCGCGCCTTTTTCATCCAGTATGGGGTCGACCATCACGTCGATGCGGCTTAAAAAGAAGCTGGCCACTGATGAAATATGGCCGATATGGTGCCCGGCAGCTAAGTGATCTTCCAAACCAGCTATGTAGGCTTCGGCTACTTCTTCGTAACGAGGTAAGCCAAAAAGCAGCGTAACATTAATATTAATGCCCTTTGCAATTGATTGGCGAATGGCGGCCAAACCAGGTTTGGTGCCCGGAATTTTGATCATCACATTTTTGCGGTCAACCTTTTTCCATAGCTCTTCTGCTTGCGCGGCCGTTTTCTCTGTGTCCAACGCCAGGAAAGGCGATACTTCCAAACTCACATAGCCGTCAACGTGGTCCGATTCTTCGTAAAGTTCTTTGAACATGTCGGTCGCAGCCTGGATATCCTTTATGGCGACACCGAAGAAAATTTCTTCGTTATCATCAGTTTTATCTGATAATTCAGCAATGTCAGCATCGTAATCCGAACTGCTTGTGATCGCTTTTTCAAATATGGCCGGGTTTGAGGTTACACCCCTTACGCCATCCACATCGATCAATTGTTTCAGTTCGCCTGATTTGATGATGCTCCTTGCTATAAAGTCCAGCCAAATGCTTTGGCCGAAACTGTGTATCTGTTTTACTCTGTTTTCCATTGTCAAATGATTTTTAAATTATGTTCTAAAATTAGCTACTATATTACTTACGCAACTAACACTTCAATATTATATCCAATAAAAAGCCCGCTTTCAACCACTCCTGTTATAGACTTGATTTTCTGTTCTGTGGAACTGTTTATCGCATCAAACCGGGCATCCAATATCAAATTACCATTTTCTGTTATTACCGGTCCGTCTTTCCCTTTGGCCGGACGCAATACCAGGCTATTTGCACCGATGCGCTTCAATTCTTCCTCAACGTGCAACAAAGCCTGCGGAAAAACTTCTATCGGTACAGGAAAATTAGTCCCGAGCTTATCTACCATTTTGCTTCCATCCACCAGGATATAATTTACCGGGCTTGAACTGATCAACAGTTTTTCCTTAAACATGGCCCCACCCCTGCCTTTTATCAAACTCCTGTTAGGGTCAACTTCATCTGCTCCGTCAAACAGCCAATCAGGCCGGTGTTCATATAAACTGGTTAAAGGTACACCCAACTTGCTGCAAAATAGGGATATCTCGATAGAAGTTGGTATCGCTTTGATATTCAGCTTTTCTTCGTTTATTTTTTTGGCGATAGCAATTAGGGCTAAATATGATGTTGAACCGGAGCCCACTCCTATCACATTTCCATTTTTTACCTTTTTTGCTATCTCATCGGCGACTTTCTGCTTCTCTTCCAGGTTGATAATGTTATCAGACCATGAAAGATTATCGATGATGTCGCTTTGCCAATTCATTATTGCCTATAATAACGCTTTCGCCTTTTTTACCACGTTATCAACGGTGAAGCCGAAATGCTTGTAAAGTTCTTCCGCTGGCGCCGACTCGCCAAAGGTGGTCATACCCAACATATCGCCCTCATCGGTGGTATACTTATGCCATCCCATCGGTGATGCCATCTCAACAGCCAGGCGTTTCCGATATGCTTTAGGGAAAACTTTCTCTTTGTATGCATCAGATTGCTTTTCAAACAGCTCCCATGAGGGCATACTTACTACACGGGTAGAGATACCATCGGCTTCCAATTTGGCCTGGGCATCCATGATCAAGGGTACTTCCGAACCTGTAGCTATTAATATCAGGTCAGGGTTTTTGCTGGCTTCGGATAGTATGTAAGCGCCCTTTTCCAGACCAGTTGCTTTACCGTATTTATCCTGGTCAATTATAGGCAATCCCTGGCGGGTGAATACCAATACTACCGGGCCGCCTTTGTGCTCTAATGCAACTTTCCAGGCTTGAGTTGTTTCGTTAGCATCAGCAGGGCGGATAACCGTAATCCTTGGGATAGAACGCAATGACGCTAATTGTTCAACGGGCTGATGTGTGGTTCCATCCTCCCCTAAACCTATACTGTCATGCGTATAAACAAATATCGGGCTGATCTGCATGATGGATGCCAATCGAATTGGCGGGCGCATGTATTCAGAGAACATCAGGAAAGTTGCTCCAAAAGGAATAACACCCGGCGTCAAAGCCATACCATTCATAGCCGAACCCATAGCATGTTCGCGAATACCAAAATGGAAATTACGGCCATTCCTATTTTCGGACGTAAAGGAATCAAATCCTTTTAAGTTAGTTTCTGTGGATGGCGCCAGATCGGCTGCCCCACCTATCAGGTTAGGAACATTTGCAGCTATCGCATTTAAGGCTTTACCCGATGCAACGCGTGTCGCCATTTTAGGGTCAGATGCTTTGTATACCGGTAATGAATCGGCCCATCTTTCAGGTAGCTCACCTTTGGCTGCCTGCTCATATTCAGCAGCAAGTTCAGGATATTCTACTTTATAATCACTGAATAACTTGTTCCACTTTTCTTCGGCACCAATACCTCTTTCGCCCGCTTTGTGGTAATAAGCTAAAACCTCATCGGGCACGTTGAATGATTTGTCAGGATCAAAGCCAAAGAAGTTTTTCACCAATTTGATCTCATCGGCACCTAATGGAGAACCGTGCGAACCCGCAGTTCCTGATTTATTTGGACTGCCGTAAGCTATTAATGAACGTACCCGTATCATCGATGGCTTTTGTGCTTCGGCTTTGGCGTTAACCAAAGCTAATTCCAAAGCATGGACATCGTTAACATCAGCAATGTCCTGGACGTGCCACCCGTATGACCTAAACCGTTCGCTTACATCTTCATTAAAAGTAATATCAGTTGCACCTTCAATGGATATGTGGTTATCGTCGTATAGGTAAATGATATTACCCAATTCCAGGTGCCCCGCAAGTGATGCCGCTTCTGACGTTACACCTTCCATCATATCACCATCGCTGCAAATAGCATAAACATGGTAGTTGAAAATATCGAACCCTGGCTTATTATAACGGGCTGCCAAATGTTTTTGAGCGATGGCAAAGCCTACACCATTAGCAAAACCCTGGCCCAACGGACCAGTTGTTACATCAACACCGGGGCACAAACCATATTCCGGGTGACCGGCAGTTTTGCTGTTTAACTGGCGAAAGTTTTTAATATCATCTAAACTGACATCGTAACCTGTAAGGTATAAGAAACTATACTGTAATATACAGGCATGCCCGCATGATAATATGAACCTGTCGCGGTTTGCCCAATGCGGGTTTTTAGGGTTGTAATTTAAAAATTGTGTCCACAGCACGTGCCCCATCGGCGCAAGTGCCATGGCTGTACCCGGGTGACCTGAGTTTGCTTTTTGGACAGCATCAGCCGATAAAATCCTCACGGTATCAATGGCTAATTCTTCGATGCTTTTTGTTTGTGTATCCATATAAATATTGCTTCTTTTGAGTTGTTGTAAGAATTTATGATACCAGTGTTGGTATAGCTGTTATCAGGTCATGACGCTCATCTTTGAGCCATAACCGTGATCCGCCCTTTATGCCATCCTGGTTAGTTACTAATTTGATATTTTTATCCAGTTTAAAATTCAGTTTGTCCGAGTTGCCCCCTCCAATATATAAAGTATCGTAATTGACAACTGTTTTTAAAATCGCTATGACTTTTTTCATGCGCCTGTTCCACTTTTGCACCCCTTCTTTTAACAAAGCACGTTCACCAATATACTCATCATAGTCCTTGCCTTTTGAAACAGGATGGTGAGAGATTTCGAGATGCGGCATCAACTGCCCATCAACCAGCAACGCAGTACCAAAACCGGTACCTAATGTTACTACCATCTCGAGCCCTTTACCGCTTACAACTCCAAGGCCCTGCATGTCGGCATCATTAACTACACGTGCAGGTTTGCCAAGCTCTGTTTCCAGTTTTTTGCTCAGGTCAAAATCTTTCCATGCCTCATTGCCCAGGTTAGGTGCAGTTTTGATGACGCCCCTTTTTACATAGCCAGGAAAACCAGCCGAAATCATATCATATTCAGGGAATGATTTCACCAGCTTTTTAATAGCGGTTACCATGTTTTCGGGTGTCGAAGGCATGGGTGTTGGTACCTTGTCATATTCCATTTGCAGCGCACCTTTATCGTTTAAAATGGTGGCTTTAATGTGTGATCCACCAATGTCGATGGAAAGAAATTTAGGTGAGGCACTTTTGGTTTTTTTCATGAAATGACCGGGAGGGATTTGAGGGAAAATTTGGCTGATTTTGTAATCGTAGATATGTTGATAATCATAGTCAAAATTAAAACAACAATCGCTTAACTTTTGATTGTTTGGATTTGTTTTTTATTTACTAAAAGTAATTTTTTTTAACGGCTTATTCTATATGGATTGCGACCCCAGGTAGATTTTTCGCAATATTAATCAAAATAGGCTGTGTAGCAAGAATTATATCAAATTTATATATAAACATATAAAAATTTGATGTTAAATAAACGCAGGGTATTATCCTGGTGGACGTTAGAGGGAGAAGAATTTTTGACGTCGGGGGCAGATTCGAACTGCCGTAAAAGGTTTTGCAGACCATCACCTATCCACTCGGTCACCCGACTAAGTAAATGTCCCGGTTTACCGGGACATCGCTCAAACCAAAAAACTAAAAATGCACTAGTATTACTATATTAAAGATTTTGTTCCGCTAATCGCGGAAGTAATTTCTTGAGATGGAAATGGCTGTGAAAAATCCCAATCTATGTGGTCATAAACTATCTTACCGAACGGTGATATTGCATAAGTTGCCAGTAACGGCACATTGGTATCAATGCCAGAGAACTTGTTCCATATCGGGTCGCTTTCTGAATATACCCCGAATTTTTCTGCGATCTCTTTGTCGATATCAAAATAAAAACTCAACGAAAGGTTATTATCCCATGCGGTTTTTTCAAGCCTTCTTTCCTTTTCGGAACTAATGATCAGAATATTTGCGTCATGCGCCCTCACTTCACGTTGTATCGAGTTGAGCTGTTTCAAAAGATTTAATCCATGTGCCTGCCAGTAATTGGAATAGAAAGCGATAACCAAAGGTTTATTAAGCAATTGACGTAACAAAACTGGGCCATGTGTTTCGGCGCCGTTATAGAACTGTTGCCACCTGAAATTATCCTTCTCAAGTATAAAATCGGGAACTGCCTCACCCGATTTTATAGGGCGTAACGACTGATAGGCTTTAAAAATAAACTCTCTGTCCGGTTCTATCTCCGACCTGTCGAAGTATGGATATTTGGTTGAATTTACTGCTGATAACATTCTCTTTGCATTGATATAAAACAAATGTATATAAAATCTATCTACAAAGTAGTATATATTTGAAAATTTATTTCAATTAGATTTTGCGGGAGAATTATTCTACCCCTTTCACATTCATTTTTATGATGTAGATAGCTTTGGACGCGGTGATAAAAAGATAATCTTTATTCTTCCCGGCAAAACAGAGATTAGCTGTCCAGGGTTCATCGATATCGATGTGAGCTATTTTCACTCCTGCCGGGTTGTAGATGGTTACACCCTTGCCGGTTAAATACAAGTTTCCTTGCTCATCAAGCGTCATTCCATCGGAACCTTGTGCACAAAACGGTTGCTTATCTGTAAGACTACCATCTGAAGCAATGGTATATTTAAACGTTTTATTTCCTTTTATATCAGCTATATATAGATATTTCCCATCGGGTGTACCAACTATTCCGTTGGGCGCCTGCATATCCGAGACCTCAGTTACCAAACTATGGCTGCCTTTTGGTAAATAGTATACATTTTGCCCTTCGAGGTCAGGCTTTTTACGTTCCCAGTAATCACGCTGGTAGTAAGGGTCAGTGATATACATTCCGCCATTGGGTGCTACCCAAACATCGTTGGGGCCGTTCAGTAAATGCCCGTTAAGGTCATGTACCAGAACCTTTATTTTCTTTTTGGGACTGATTGAAATCAGTTCATCATGTTCATCGGAACAGCTGATGAGGTTACCTTTTGCATCAAAATAAGTTCCGTTTGAGCGGCCGGTATTGTCCATCCAAGGCGATAATTTACCATCAGCACTATACTCCCATATCTTATTATTGGGCTGGTCGGTAAAAAATACATTGCCCTTTTTATCAACAGATGCCCCTTCGGTAAAGCTGAATTGTTTGGAGATTAGGCGAGGCTTTTCATTGGCGTCGAATAAGCCCCCTGTTTGCGGCGTGTCAATAATAGTTTTGGCATTGCCGGCTATCGAAATAATGCTAAGGAGGGCAATAAGGTATAATCTTTTCATATCAGGGTTCTATTTTCACAGGTAAAAGCTCTCTATACAAACCAAAGTCACTTAAAGCAATACAAACAGGGGCCTTAACGATCCTAAGTCTCACTTTTCGGGCTTGGATTTCTCTACCCAATCGAATTAGCCTATTACCGCCAATACTGGTTGCATCGGCTATTTGCTGCCACTTGCCGTGTTGCCAAATGTCAATAGCCACTTCCTCAATACGTTGCCCCAGCTTGATATCCTCGCGCAGGCGTATTACATTGAAATATTTCTTTTTATGTAGGTCTAGCACCAAAACAGGGGTATGAATATTATCGTCTGTTGCCCAGTAGCTGTAACGGTCATTATCCAGTAAATTTCCCGGACCGAATCTTTTGAGATTTCTGCCCCGTACATTACTTGCTGTTAGTGTGGCACTTTTTGCGATATTAGTGGTGAAGGTAAATTTCAGAATATCGCCAAATTCTTTCAGTGATTTAACATCATCTTCATTTATTAACCCGCGCTGGTCGGGCTCCAATCCAAGGTCGAGGCATGCGCCCCTGCCAACACTTGCGTAATACAGGTTAAGCAGCGAATCAGGGGTTTTCGCCTTACCATCCTGCGACTTATGATAAAACCATCCCGGCCTGAATGGTACATCGCATTCTGCAGGCATCCAGTATTTGCCATCCCGGTGACCTTCTGTGCCTTCAGAATCTTTGGTATAACCGTTGCCCGGCATTTTTCCGCTGTCGGGCGCGTGAGGCGTATAAGTGGCCCAGCTTGTCTCACCGGCATGCCCTTCTTCATTACCCACCCAACGTACATCCGGACCCACATCGCCAAAAATAGCGGCGTTGGGTTGTAGTTTTCGGGCAATACCCCAGGTGATATCCCAGCCGTAATAGGTTGAACGGTCTATTTTCCTTACCTCTTTCGCGCCACCATAAAAGCCATCGCCGCCATTGGCGCCATCGTGCCATACGATGAATAATGGGCCGTAGTTAGTGTATAATTCTTTCAATTGTTTGCGGTAAACTTCGGTCACATATTCAGGCTTACCATATAATGCGCTGTTCCTGTCCCATGGCGAGCAGTAAACGCCCATTTTCATACCAAGCTTATTACAGGCATCGCGGTATTCTCTTAGGATATCCCCTTTGCCATTCTTGTATGGGCTTTTTGAGATATTATGTTCGGTAGTTTTGGTAGGCCACATACAAAAACCGTCGTGATGCTTGGCCACAATGACGACACCTTTAAAGCCGCCTGCTTTGGCTGCACCCACGATCTGCATTGCATTAAATTGGGTTGGGTTTACAATCATCGGGTCTTCATCGCCATAACCCCATTCCTTATCTGTATAGGTATCCGGCCCAAAATGGATAATGCAATACATACCAGTTTCCTGCCATTGCAGTTGTCCTTTGGTGGGTAATGGTCCGTAAGGTTTTGGGGCAGATTGGCCGAAGGTGATTGATAGCGATAAACAGGCAAATAGTGTCAGGATGATATTCTTCACGGGTTATGATTAAAATTGGATTTACTAATGTAAAGGCTTTTTCTAAAAATCGACTGAATTATTTGAAGGCTGAATATTTTTCTGCTTAAGTTTATCCGGTTATGAAAAAATGCTTTAAATCTATCGCCTCGATAAGTTTTGTTTGTTTATTGTGTCAGTCGCTTTCTGCGCAAACACCCGTTTATAAGGATATGGGCAAACCACTCGATGAGCGCGTGCATGACCTGGTATCCCGCCTCACTTTGGAAGAAAAAGTTTCGCTGCTCGGCTACAACAGCAAAGCTGTTCCGCGCCTGGGTATTCCCGCTTATAACTGGTGGAACGAAGGTTTGCACGGCGTGGCCCGTGCCGGTGAGGCCACTATATTTCCGCAAGCAATAGGTATGGCGGCTACTTTTAATGATAGCCTGGTGAAGCAGGTTTCAACCGTTATTTCAACAGAAGCAAGGGCCAAATATAACCTTGCTATTGCCAAAGACAGGCATTTGCAATACATGGGGCTCACTTTCTGGACACCCAACATCAATATATTCCGCGACCCGCGTTGGGGCCGCGGACAGGAAACTTATGGCGAGGACCCCTTTCTGACTGCAACTATCGGCTCTGCATTCGTCAAAGGTTTGCAGGGCGACGACCGTAAATACTTGAAAGCGTCGGCTACAGCCAAACATTTTGCTGTGCACAGCGGCCCCGAAGCTGTTCGTGATAAATTTGATGCGATTGTGGATGAAAAGGATTTGCGGGAAACTTACCTGTACGCATTTCACGCATTGGTAAGCGGTGCGCATGTGGAATCGGTGATGAGTGCCTACAACCGTGTAAATGGAGTTCCAAATTCCATCAATAAAATGTTGCTGACAGATATCCTACGTAAGGAATGGGGTTTTAAGGGCCACGTAGTAACAGATTGTGGTGCTCTTGATGATGTATTCGACACACACAAAACCTTACCAGGGCCGGTTGAAACAGCCGCCGCTGCTATTAAAGCCGGTATTAACCTGGATTGCTCTACTGTTTTGCAAAATGATGTGATCAAGGCTATCAACCAAAAGTTATTAACGGAAAAGGAAGTCGACCAAAGGCTTTTCGAGTTATTGCGAACTGAATTTAAGCTTGGCTTTTATGATGATCCGAATAGTGTTCCTTTTCATTCTTACAGTGCCGACAGTGTACACAATGCTTCCCATATTGCTTTAGCGCGGAAAGTGGCGCAGCAAAGCATGGTACTTTTGAAGAACAGCAATAATATTTTGCCATTAAATAAGGCTAATTATGCCAGTATGATGATCATCGGCCCAAATGCAGCGGCTTTTGACCCGATGGTCGGCAATTACCATGGCGTTACTACCAAGGTGGTGAATTTTGTGGAAGGCGTTACTACAGCCGTCGACCCATCAACACGAATTGAATATGATCTGGGCGCCGATTATACGGATTCTGTACATTTTGGCGGTACCTGGGCAGCCGGTAATTCGGATGTTACCATTGCCGTGATTGGCCTGTCCCCTGTTTTGGAGGGCGAGGCCGGGGATGCCTTCCTGTCAAAATCAGGAGGCGACAAAAAGGATTTGAGTTTGCCCGCCAGCGAGATCGCTTTTATGAAACGTTTGAGGCATGATGTTAAAAAGCCCATCATCGCGGTTGTAACCGCAGGCAGCGATATCGATATTTCGGCTATTGAACCGTACGCAGATGCTATCGTTTTTGCGTGGTACCCAGGTGAGCAAGGTGGCAATGCTTTCGCTGATTTGCTGTTCGGTAAAATCTCACCCTCCGGGCATTTGCCGGTAACATTCTATAAATCGCTTAACGATGTACCTGATTACCAGGATTACTCCATGAAGAATCGTACTTACCGCTATTTCACAGCGCCTGTGCAATACCCATTTGGTTTTGGGTTGAGTTATACCACTTTTGATTACCAAACTCAAATTTCACCAGCTAAACAGTATAAATTAAAGGATACGTTGACCGTCACTATCAATGTAAAAAACACCGGCAAAATGGATGCCGACGAAGTGGTACAGGCTTATATCGAATACCCGAAAATTGACCGCATGCCTGTGAAAGAACTTAAAGGTTTTAAACGGGTTTCGGTAACGCAGGGAAGCCAGCAATTGGTGACTATAAAAATTCCTGTTGCAGAGCTACAAAAATGGGACCTGCAAAAACACGGCTGGCAACTCTATCCGGGCGAGTATAAATTGGTGTTGGGAAGTAATTCGCAGGATGAGAAGTTGACATATTCGTTTGTCATCAAATAGATTGATTTCTGGAAATATGGTGCGCATGGTAATGAGCAAAGCCATGCTGCCGATGGAAATGTAGTTGAGATTGTTGTGAGTTGACAGCAGTTCTCAAGTGAAATATTATACTCCCTTTTAAAAGTGACCCCAAACAAACAATTAATTTCAAACTCAATTTTAATTTTATTGCGCTAATTTTTAAAAATAATGAAAAGAACAGAGTGGTTTTTAAGAACCTTCCCTCCTATTGAAGATAACGGTTTGCTGCCCGGAATACTCGAAAGACTGGAAGGAACTCCGGCAAGACTCTATGAAAAAGTATCAAAAATCCCTGCGGAAGTTTTGAATATAAGTTCTGCCGCAAAATGGAGCGTCAAAAAAGAGATTGGGCATCTTATTGATCTTGAGCCATTGTGGTTTGAAAGAATAGGCCAGATTGCCTCCTCCGTGCCTGGCATGAAAGTAGCTGACCTTACCAATCAAAAAACCCATACAACGCCTTATGACGAAAAACCCATCGACGATCTGCTTTCTGATTTTAAGCAGGCAAGGCAACGTACTATGGATAAGTTACTTTCATTAAGCGACGCGGACCTGCTTAATTATTCTTTACATCCGAGGTTAAAAACGCCGATGAGAATAATTGACCTGGCCTATTTTGTTGCCGAGCACGATGATCATCATTTAGCACAGATAACTATTTTAAGCAAGGCATGATTAATCATCTATAAAAAAAGCCCCATTTCATTGAAAAGGAGCTTAAAACCATATTATAAAATGGGCCTTAGTACCACCGCCCTCTGTCCAATCTTCCGCCACCATTAAATATGTTCAGTAATAATAGTATTACTGCAATAACGATGATAATATGGATAGCATCGCCGCCAATGTGGAAGGCAAAGCCCCCAAGTAGCCAGCTGATTACCAGGATAACTACGATTATATAAATTAAACTTCTCATAGTTGTAGAACCTGTACCGGTATAGAATTGTTTTACAACTTGATAATAAAGGTTTTAAGGTAAGGTTACTTCAGTGAAGCCGCTATCTTTCTTGCCGAATCCAGTTGTATCTGCAGTGCCGGCATTATTTCGCGGGCATATCTGGATATAGTTTTTGATTTATCCTGGCTGGCATTTACAAACAGTACGTCAATCTTGCCACTTTTATCTACTATAGAACTCATGAAAGCCTGGTCAAACTGAAGGCCGGAAAACTTCGATATGCTATCGATCATTTTCTTGTCTGCTGCGCTGATCTCACCCGCGGTAGTTATCGAAGCCTTTGCCTTGATATCCTGTAGTTTTTGCTGCGAGTCGGTATACTCCTTGATCAGTTTATGCGCGAAATTGACAACGTTTGGATTTTTTGAAGTTATTTCGGCAACAGTTGCCGCCTTTATTTGTGCCCGGTTGGCCTCATCTGCATTTTTGATAAAAACTAACCCGGTTTTGCCGACAGCGGTACTATCCTGGTTATTTCCGGCCGCATTTTTTGGGGAATTGTTGCAGGCTTGCAAGCTGAAAAATAGCGGAAGGACTAATAGTAGCAAATATTTATTGTTCATAGTAAAATAGAAAACTTAGGTCAAATATGGTGTTTTTGTCACCGGTTTACGTCCAGCGCCAAAAATAATAAATTAGTTTATTAAGTTGATTGGGTTAAGTAGTTCAATGGTTTGTAATTCTTTCAACGTAATCAACATAGTCTAACTTATTCAACTCAATCAACCTAAATCAAGCCAAATTCCGCCCTGCGTTCACAATACCGTAAACCGTACGAATTACCAGTTTATTGTATACATCGGTCAAATCCTCGTCTTTCTTTGAATTAAGGCATTGCAACGCGTAATGCTGAACAATAACCAATGGTAGTACAATCCTTTCGCGTACAGCTATAGAGCGTTTTTCAACGGGGTATTCTTCCATTAATACGGTGCTATCGGTTAGTTCAAGCAGCATGGTTTTGCTCAATTCAAATTCATTTCTAAGCATCTTCCAAAACTCGCCGAATTTCTTGTCATTCTCAATATAAGCCGTTACCCTAAAATCTGATTTTGACATGGACATCATACAATTATCCAACATAGTCCTGAAAAAGCCTGATTTATTGTACAGATCTTTCACCTCGGCCCATTTGCCTTCTTCTTTCATTTTTAGTAAGGCGGTACCTACACCATAAAATCCGGGTATATTTTGTTTCAGCTGGCTCCAGGAAGTTACAAAACTAATGGCCCGCAAGTCCTCCAGTTTCAATTGTGAATCCGCATTACGCTTGGTGGGCCTGCTACTGATATTGATCTTTGAAAGTAATTTCAAAGGACTTAGCTTTTCCAGGTATTCCAAAAATAAAGGATGCTCCCTTAAAGCCATGAATGATTTATAGCTCTCATCCGCCATTTCGGATATCAGCGCTTTGCTGTCGCTTTTTAGCAGGTCGTTATCATTCGGATTTAAAGCCGAAGTTATACCGGCATTAATAAGTTGTTCCACGTTAAAGCGCGCGGTTTCTACAGAGCCATATTGCGAGCTTACTGTTTGCCCTTGTATGGTCAACTGGATATGCTCATTAGCAATTTCTGGTCCCATTGAGGCATAAAAACGATGCGTTTTACCACCGCCTCGCGCCGGAGGCCCGCCGCGACCGTCAAAGAAAGCAAGGTCAATACCATACTCGCGGGCAAGCGCCGTCAATTCAACTTTAGCTTTATAGATGGACCAATTGGCCATTAGGTAGCCGCCGTCTTTGGTACTATCAGAAAAGCCGAGCATGATGGTTTGGCGGCTACCACGCCTTTTCAAATGATCCTTATAAAACGGATGCGCATACAGGCTTTCCATTACTTCAGCCGCGTGAGATAAGTCGTTTACTGTTTCAAACAGCGGCATAAAATCAACGCTCAGCGATTCCTTGCGCCAGCCACTCCATAAAAACAAGTTTATCAACTGCAAAATATCCGATGCACGCTGGCAATTACTGATGATGAATCGCTGGCAGGCCTTTTCGCCGTTTGAAAACTGTATCTGTTTTACCAGGCGGATTGTGTCGAGTGTATCTTTGGTTAAGTCGTCTGCATCATCCGGGCAATGGAAATCAGCTTCGTTAAAGGGAATAGTTTTCAGTTTTTCCTCTTCGCTCAGCGCATCATAGCCTTTATTTAGTCCTGATTTTATCTGTGACTGATTGATGCAATATTTTAATACGTTACGTAGTACACGGCTGTCCTGCCTGATATCAAGCGTTGCAAAATAGCAGCCGAATAGTTGTACTTTTTGTATAAAACCGTCGACAATATTCACAAATAAACTGCCGTGGTCGGTGATCAGCGTTTCTTTGATAGAATTAAGTAACGACAATAGTTCACCTTGCAAATCTTTAGGATTATGCTGAACGTTGAAGGCATTTTGATAAAGCAGTTTTTCAAGTCGTGAAATCGTCTTTTCAATACCCCTGAAAGTAACGCGCCTTTTCAGCAGCCTGAAGTCCCGGTAATAACAACGGAAAATATCCTGCCTTAAAAAACTCGCAACCGAACTGGTGGTGTCGGCATTTACGTTGGGGTTGCCATCCCTGTCGCCGCCTGGCCAAAAACCGAGCTCGAGCACCTGGTGGTCCTTATTATTAAAATCAAATTCTTCTTCCAGTTTTGCCTGGATAGCTGCAGCGGCATGATAGAACGTGTTTTCGAGGAACCAAACCAAACTAGCTGCTTCGTCGACCGGTGTAGGCGACGTTTTATTGAAAAATGGTGTTTTACCCAATTGCTGCAACAAAACATCAATATTGTTAAGATCGTTAGTTTTTAAAGCATCGGTCAGGTCGTTCATAATACCCAATACCGTTCCCGGGTAAAATTGTGTTGGGTGAGCCGTAAGCACCAGTCGCAGCGAGAAATTCTTTAGTTTATCGCTGATGTTATCACGAACTGTATCACTTTGCGCAGCTTGTTGCAAAAGACTTTGTAGCGAACCGCTATCGTCCGTGCGGCCTATCTTATTGAATGATGAATCTTCAATTGCATCAAACAGTACAACTTGCCTTTCTATGTACTGGATAAAACGAAACATACGGTTTATCTGTTCCTGGTGATCAATACCCGGTACGTACTTTTCAAAAAAGGATTCGATGATCTCGGTTGGCGATAACTGCTGTGCAGTTCCCTTTTCGCAATGCGAACTGAAGAATGGCAGCAATATCCCGGTATCCTTTACCTGGTAAAAAGGGAGCGTCTGGAATAAACTGTTATATAACTCAAAGCGGGTAACAACTTCATGGTTAAAAGTAGTTTCCCTGGTGCTGAGTTTCAACGGTGAAGACATAATTTAGTTGGTTGATGTATCGGTTTTAAAATATCGGTGTGAATTTAATCATCTTTAATATAAAATCCATTAAAAACTGAATATTTAATAAAATAAAATCCATATTAATGCAATAATTGCTAAAAGAGGTACTAAAGATTTAATTTTTGTAAATTTGCACGTCATTTTACCAATGATTATTAAGACTAATGAAACTCCAGTCTAGGGAAATAAAAAGCTTTTTTTACAGCCAGTATTTTTCTGACGGCTTACGGATAAGCCTTGGTATTTTGCTGCCTTCCCTCGTTCTTAACTTCTTTGGCGAATTTAGTTTGGGTATTTCGTTATCCCTAGGAGCGCTTTGCGTATCCGTAGTAGATACTCCCGGCCCGTTGGTTTACAAACGCAACGCTATGGCAGTAACCAACCTGTGTATCTTCCTTGTAGCAGTCACAACAGGGTTTGCACGGTTAAACGTCTACACACTCGGGGCCGAAATAGCTATCATTACTTTTCTTTTTTCGATGCTCACGGTGTATGGAACGCGCGCCGCGGGTGTTGGTACGGGAGCATTGCTGATGATGGTGTTTATGATCGAGAAGGCCACCCCGGCGTCCCAAGTGCTCGGCTACAGCCTGACCTTGACCGCCGGAGGTGTGTGGTACATGCTCTTCAGCTTGCTTTTTTTTAGTATCAGGCCGTATCGCGCGGCCCAGCAGGCATTGGGCGAAAGCATTATGGATGTGGTCAAATTCCTTAAAATTAAAGCTGATTTTTATTTGCCCGATACCGATATCGATGACAATTACCGCAAGCTGGTTTCGCAGCAGATACAGGTGAGTCAGCACCAGGATAATGTGCGCGAAATACTGTTTAAAAGCCGGGTGCTGGTGAAAGAGTCAACTAATGCAAGCCGCGTCCTGGTGCTTTCCTTTATTGATCTGGTCGATTTATTTGAGCAGATTATGGCCACGCACTACGATTATGCCGAGATAAGGGAGCGTTTTGGTAAATCGGGTGTATTGGATGAAATAGCCCGCGTATTGCAGCATATGGCCTTTGAACTGGAGAACATCGGCTTTGCTGTGCTATCAAACAGGCGTTATGCCCATTCGCATGATTTTAATGCCGAACTGGAGCACCTGAAACTAAAAATCGATGAAATTGCTTCAACCGAAACAGGTACAAGCAACCTCGTATTAAAGAAGATACTCATCAACCTGCGCGACCTTAACCAAAATATCCATAACATATTTAGCTATTATAATTCGCGGTCATCCAAAAGCCTTATTGAAAAGCCCGAGGAGGTTGAATATTCAAAGTTTGTCACCCGGCAGGATTATGCACCGCAGGTATATTTTGATAATTTTTCGTTCTCATCGGCATCCTTTAAGCACGCCTTAAGAGTTTCGCTGGCGTGCCTGGCGGGTTTTACCATTTCCCGATTATTTATTCACGGGCATCATAGTTATTGGGTGTTGTTAACCATCATCGTAATACTAAAACCCGGTTTCAGCCTATCCAAACAGCGGAACTATCAAAGGCTTATCGGCACTATCGCGGGCGGTGTTATCGGTGTGTTGATACTTAAGTTTATACCCAATGAGGATGCTGAATTTATCCTGTTTATCGTACTGATGATAGGCACCTACAGCTTTACGCGCTTCAATTACGTAGTGAGCGTTATTTTTATGACGCCTTACGTGTTCCTGCTGTTTAAATTTCTTGGCGTTACCCAAATAAGCCTGGTGGAAGAGCGTATTATCGATACCCTGATAGGCTCTGCCATTGGATTCATTGCCATCTACCTTGTTTTCCCCACCTGGGAGTTTGAGCAGGTACAGGAAAACCTGGAGCAGGTAATTTATGCCAACATAAACTACCTTGTTAAAATAGCCGAAACCATTACCGGCAAACCAGTTAGCGTTACCAATTATAAACTGGCGCGAAAAGATATTTATGTGAAATCGGCTAACCTATCAGCGATGTTTGAACGGATGACCTCCGAACCCAAAAGCAAGCAGAAAAAGGTGAAAGAGATACATAAATTTGTGGTTCTTAATCATATCCTTTCCTCCTATCTGGCTAATCTTTCCTCCGGAATTTCAGCCAAAAACCTGCATAAAACCCAGCCCGAAAATATCCGGCTCATCCGCAAGAGCATAGCCGTGCTAAACGACAGCAATAAAAAACTGGGCGGTAAACCTGTTGAATTTATTTGTGAAAAAACTGAGCCTGTTATTGAGAAAAAAACTCTTACCGCTGATGAAGCTTTATTAAAAGAGCAGTTGGGTTTTGTAAATAAGATTAGCTATGATATTGCGCGGGTGACGGATGAGATATTAAACTGAGCGCAATTCATCATCGATGGCCTTAATTAATAATATGATATTATTCTTTCGGTAAAGTATTTATATTGATTGTTTGCGCTATGTAAAGGCTGTGTCCTAATCATGGTCCAATTCCCATATTGATCTGTTGCAACATATTCAGTCGAACCTCCTCCCATGAATTTATTATCCCTGTCATAAGAAGACATTTCTATGGCCCGGCCTACCGTATCATACTTAAAAATCGTTTTGCTATCCAAAATTTCTTCATCCCTATATCCATCCATTTCTATTTTCTGATTCTTTTCGTCATACAAATATTTATTCTTAAATACATATTTTTTAAGGCTAACATTATATTGATCGTCCTCTATTAAATTACCTTTTTCATCATACTTATACGTCGTCATCCCTTCGCTAGGAGACATGCTTAGATAGCCCTGCCGTTTATATTTTTCGGATTTGGTATCAAATACGATTTTTCTTCCCTGCCCATCGTATTTAAAAACATAAGTACAAAATAGCTTGCCCCTATCGTCAAATTGTGTTTTAACAATTGTACTATCTTTTTTGTATTTGAATGAAAATTTGCTTTGCTGGCCCTTCCTGTCAATATTATACATTAACTCTTCCGTTTCGTTGCCGTTTTCATCGAACTCAATAATGGTTTTGAGTATTTTTTTAGACGTGTCAATATTGATCTTACTTGTGTCAGTGCTATATTTATATTCAATGATTTTCTTAACTGGGCCTTTTAAGCCAAGCTCTGTCAATAGTGCCTTGGGATTTTGAGCACACGTAGTTAGCGAAACAGAAAAAATTGTGATGAAGATGACAAAGGTTTTCATATCGGAATTTTGAAAGGTTTTATTTAGTCTAAAGTAATAAACTCTGCGCACTCTGTGAAATTTCTTTGTGTCCTTTGTGGTAAAAAAAGTTAACCACAGAGGACACAAAGCAGGCACAGAGAACACGGAGTTTTACAACAACTCCGTCGCCAAATTAGCCAACTCGCTCCGCTCCCCTTTTTGCAGGGTAATATGCGCGTAGAGCGGATGACCCTTTGCTTTGTCTATGAGATAAGAAAGCCCGTTACTTTCGGCATCCAAATAAGGGGTATCTATCTGGTAAATATCCCCTGTAAATACAAATTTACTGTTTTCTCCGGCGCGGGATATGATCGTTTTTATTTCGTGCGGGGTAAGATTTTGCGCCTCATCTACAATGAAGAATATTTTGGTTAGCGTGCGCCCGCGGATGAAGGCCAGTGGGGCAATAGAAATTTTATCATTGGTTACCAGTTCATCGATCTTGGCCTGCATTTTTTCATCATCGCTGAACTGGTCCTTAATAAATTTAAGGTTATCCCATATCGGAGCCATATAGGGGTCGATCTTCGATTTGATATCACCCGGTAAAAAGCCAATATCCTTATTGCTTAAAGGCACGATGGGCCGGGTGACATATATCTGCCGGTAATATTTGCGTTGCTCCAAAGCACAAGCAAGGGCAAGTAAAGTCTTACCCGTACCGGCATTGCCCTGTATGCTCACCAGCTTAATATCGGGATGCATTAACGCATGAATGGCAAATGCCTGCTCCTGGTTTTTTGGGAAGATATTAAATACAGGTTGCTCGGTTACCTTTTCAAGTATGCCGGTCTGATTGTTATAAAACGCTAATGCCGATTGTTTCTTTCCGTGCAGGCTGTAAAAGTGATTATTGGTGTTAGGCAATATGTTTGTGCTGTCAGATGCGAGCGTTCCCTGTTTATTTAGTTGGCTTACCAGGCTGTCAGGTGTTTTAGTCAGGATAGTTTCTCCAGTGTACAGGTCCTCAACATTTTTGACCTTGCCTGTTTCGTAATCTTCAGCATTCAGGTTGAGTGCTTTTGCCTTCAGCCGCAGGCAAATGTCTTTAGATACCAGGATAACTTTTTTTTCAGGATACTCTTCCTGCAGGCTCAATGCAGCATTCAGGATACGATGGTCGATTTTGTCGCTGCCAAAAACTTCTTCAGCATCTACCGGGGTAGATTTAGAATCCATCACCACTTTAAAGCTGCCCTTTTCCTTGCCTTTAAGCGGTATCCAATCGTTAAGCAGGTTTTTTCGAGAAATGTTATCCATCAGCCGGATAAAACTGCGGGCCTCGAAATTGCGGGTATCGTTGCCGCTTTTCATATTATCCAGCTCTTCCAATACCTGGATGGGCAGCGCTACGTCATGTTCCTGGAAGTTTTCAAAGGCATTGTGGTCATATAAAATAACCGAGGTATCCAATACAAATATCTTTTCTCTCCCGTTGGCTGGCATAGACGGCTAAATTAGGGATTTTTTAGAGTTGAAAGGTTGGAATGTTGAAATGTTGTAAGGTTGTTTATGATTTTTATCGCTCCCCTCACTGGGACAGTTTGGGAGGGGTTTTTAAAGACTTCCCTCACGGGGAGGGTTTGTGAGGGGTATAAAAGCGAAAACGGAAGCACACTCTTGCGAATGACTTCCGTTCCCTGACTCCTGCACAACCGTAGTTGTACAACAGCATCAAGTTTTGTGTATCTGACCGATTCCTTACTCTCGTTGGCCTTGCGGCTTCTGATTTCGTGGTTTCCTTGCTTCCGTGTCCGTGTTACTCCGTAAAATAACTCGGTCGTGTTGCAATGCTTGTTTTCTGCTTGGCTTCGTTTTCTGCGGCTCGCGCCGTTTTGGTTCGTTGTTGTCAGCGGTTTGCACCGTTTCGGTCCTTGTTGTCAGCGACTTGCGTCGTTTCGGTGTCTGTTGTCAGCGGCTTGCGCCGTTTCGGTTCGTTGTTTTCAGCAGCTTGCGCTGTTTCGGTCCTGCTTCTGCTTTCTTAGTATCACGCTGATTCCGGCTGCTCTCGCCACCGTCCTTTTTGTGTACCGAAGTTGACTTCCAGTGCTCCTTAGTTTGTCCGAAGACTCCCCCGATTTACTTTCTGTTTTTCTTCCAAGCTGTCAAAGTACGTCGTTCTTGATGTTATCTAAGGTAGTATCCCAGCATACATCTGTCAAGTATTTTTTTTAATTTTTATAAACAGTTTCTTAACAGGTTTGCCACCGCTTGTTAACAATAACTTAGTGTTGATTGATAGCATATTGCCGATTTAAAAACTCGGTTTTTATACTGTTGCTAACAGTTTGCTTACTAACAGAAAATAGGTTTTTGCTGCAGGCGAGCGGAGTTAAAAATTCCCAAAAATGAGAAAAGCATGATTTTATTTGTTTTTAACACCCACAAAATCAAGGTAAATTTTAGTTTAAATGCTGCCTGTATTTGCCTGGCAGCAAGCGTTTTTTTACAAAAATTACTTAATGTGTTTCCGGATCTTGATAATAACCCCTTTGGATACCGGCGTATTGCTGCCTGCAGCTACACTATTAATAGGCACCAGCACATTCGTTTCGGGAAAATAAGTAGCGGTATTTCGTTCGGGTATATTATAAGGAACGATCACAAAAAGCTTTGCAATCCTTGCGCGACCGTCATGATAATTGTAAAGGTCTACTTTATCTCCTGCTTTAAAGCCCGCCTTTTCAATATCCTTTGGGTTCATGAAAATCACCCTGCGTTCATTGTGGATGCCCCGGTAACGGTCCTCGAGTCCGTAGATAGTGGTATTAAACTGGTCATGGCTGCGTATAGTTGCCATTAGGAACTCGTCGTCGCCCAATTTATGATGGGGCAATTTCAAAACCGAGAATGCAGCCATGTCTCCATATTTTTCAGATTTGAACTTTCCATCACGCGGTGAGTTCGGCAAGTAAAAGCCGCCCGGTTTGCGTATTCGCTTATTATAATCCTCACAACCGGCAATCACTTTGGCTATATCATCGCGGATAAAGTCATAGTTCGATTCGTATTTCGTCCAATCAACCTTGCTTTTATCGCCCAAGGTCGCCTTAGCCAACCTGCATACGATTTGCGTTTCGCTCAAAAAGTGTTCTGTTATAGGTTTAAGTACCCCTTTCGACTCCTGCACCACACCCATCGAGTTTTCGCAGCTGACTATCTGCTCCACACCATTAATAATATCTTTATCGCTCCGCGAATAGCATGGTAGAATAAGGGCCTCTTTACCGTGTACTAAATGGCTGCGGTTCAATTTGGTAGAAACGTGCACCGTCATATCCAATTTACGCAAAGCATCAGCGGTATAATTAGTATCCGGCGTTGCCGAAATGAAGTTTCCGCCCATCGCAAAAAGGAATTTCAATTTGCCTTTGTGCATAGCCTTTATACTTTCAACGGTATCCAATCCTTTTTCTTTCGGCGGGTCAAAGCCAAAAACTTCTTTGATTTTCTTTGCAGGTTCATCCTTTAGCTTTTCCCAAATTAGCATTGTGCGGTTACCCTGCACATTGCTATGGCCACGCACAGGACATAAACCGGCGCCGGGTTTACCAATGCTGCCTTTAAGTAATACCAGGTTGGTTATTTCCTTTATCGTATCCACACCATTCTCATGTTGTGTAATACCCATTGCCCAGCATACGATAATGCGGTTTTTATACCTCAGCATCTCTGCCGCTTCCCGTACCTGCTCAACAGGCACACCTGCAGCTTCGCATAGCTTCGTTACATCCTGCTTCTCGAGGTCCTTTACCAGTTCATTATAGCCACCGGTATTTTTCTTTATAAAATCCAGGTCGAATACTTTGCCGGGATCTTGTTTTTCGGCATCAAGCAGTAGTTTTTCAATGGCTTTAAACAGCGCCATATCGCCATTGATGTTTACCTGCAGGTATAAATCAGCCAGTTTAACACCCATACCCAGAAATCCTTTTACAGTTTGCGGGTCTTTAAAAGCCGTAAGACCGGCCTCATGCAATGGATTAATGGCGATGATTTTCGCACCATTCCTTTTTGCTTTTTCAAGCGCGGTTAGCATACGCGGGTGATTTGTGCCGGGATTTTGCCCCACTATTATAATGATGTCGGTATCGTAAAAATCATTCAGCGTTATCGTGCCCTTGCCGATACCAATTACTTCTGTAAGGGCAGTTCCGCTGGACTCATGACACATATTGGAGCAGTCCGGCATATTATTGGTGCCAAACTCCCGTACAAACAATTGATATACAAAGGAGGCCTCGTTACTAGTGCGACCGGATGTATAAAATGCTGCTTCATCAGGCGATTCCAGGCTGTTTAGTTTACCGGCTATCTTTTTAAAGGCGTCATCCCAACTAATGGGTTGATAATGCGTTGCACCATCTGGCAAATAAACAGGTTGGGCTATTCTACCCTTTTTGCCTATTTCGTAATCGTTTAGTTTTGCCAAATCAGCCACAGCATTTTGGGCAAAGAATTCTTCAGTGAGTTTTTTAGTTGTCGCTTCCTCCGCTAAGGCCTTTGCGCCGTTCTCGCAATATTCAGCGATAAGCGAACGTTCGTCATCCGGGTCGGGCCAGGCGCAACTCGAGCAGTCAAAGCCGCCTTTTTGGTTCATTTTTAGTGAAGCGCCCACGCCGCGCAACAAGCCGGTTTCCTGCACCAAATCCTTTAAGGCCTCATAAACAGCCGGGACGCCGGCTGCCCAATCCTTAGGTTCAGTCACGTTTAAGTCTAATAGCTCCTCGGGGTTTTCAGCTGATGGTTGCTCCGCTTTCTTATTCATCTCAATTTTTCAGCTAAAGGGTTTGGATAATTATCGCTCTGGTCCTCCCCCACATTGTCCAAACAGGTAAAATCCTTCTCGACCAGTAAATGCAGATTTCCTTCGCTGCCCTCGAACCCCACGCAATCGGTGTTATTTAATTCATCAATCATCGTTGTAGGTATCTGGAGGCAAATCACGTTATCATTGAAAAAGGCAGAAAGTTCGCTTTTATCTGTTTTTTGGATGATATAAATCAATTCCCTACCAACAAATTGGGTTTTGTCTTCCAGGTACCCTTCCTGCGACAGACGGTACATGTCACTTTTGGTTAACCTGTAACGGAGTGAATTGCCTTTAATACGAATCTTCATATTTGGGAAGTAATATTCTTTGTTGTTGTGTATAGATGTTAAAACGCTTTCCGCGTAGAAATCCAATGAGCGTAATTTTAAATTCCTCAGCTAATTCTACCGCCAGGCTCGATGGCGCTCCAACCGCGGCAATAATATTAATGCCTGCCATTGCTGCTTTCTGCACCAGTTCGAAACTAGCGCGGCCGCTCAATAATAAGATGTGTTGACTCAACGGCAGCATACTCTCCGTCAGAGCCGCGCCGATTAACTTGTCCAATGCATTGTGCCGGCCCACATCTTCCCTCACCATCACCAATTCACCATGCGAATCGAATAGTGCTGAAGCATGTAGTCCGCCTGTATCTGCAAATACTTCCTGGTGTTTTTGTAAAATGGCAGGTAAAAAATACAACGTATCAGAACCGATTTGATTTTCGGTCGCTTCATTGTTAAAAGCGCTCACGGTTTTGATAGATGCGATAGAGCCCTTCCCACAAACCCCGCAGCTGGAGGTTGTATAAAAATTGCGCTCTGTGTTTTGTAGGTTTGGAACAATACCTTCTTTCAGGCTGACTTGTATTACATTTTCCTTATTCTCTTCGCAGGCGATAAAACAATGTTCTGCCGAAGCTATATCTTCCTGTTGCCTGATAATTCCTTCAGTAAATAGAAAACCTATAGCCAGTTCAACATCGTTACCCGGGGTGCGCATGGTAACTGATACGTTTTTTATTTGCCGGTTATCTTTTGGGCCAAATTCTAATCGCATCTCCAACGGCTCTTCAATGGCAAGTGCGTCATTGATGTTGACATTATCGTCTTCCGTTACCTTTATAATACGATGATGCAAAATTGATTTTTCAGGCATACTCAAATATACATTGATTACATATAATATTTAAAACGCCCGCGATCCCGAAATGTTTACAAACAAAAAAGGCCTCCAAATTGGAAGCCCCAGATAACGATGGGTTTTAAACCCATCGTTATAACTATATAATATTTGTATCGTAAAGCACCTGGTTCATATTGCGTACGGCATCGGCGCTCTTACTAAACTCAGCCTGCTCAGCATCGCTTAGTTTAAAATTTACGATCTTTTCCCAGCCGCCTTTACCTAATATAACAGGCACAACCAGCGAAATATCGTTTTGGCCATATTCGCCATCCAGCGCGACACCGCAGCTGATCAATCTTTTTTCATCACGTACAATGCTTTCAACCATTGCCATAACGCCCGCGCCCGGCGCATACCAAGCCGATGTACCTATTAGTTTGGTCAGCGTAGCGCCACCAACCATTGTTGCTGCAACTACTTTATCCTGCTGCTCTTTGCTCAACAACTGCGTTACCGGAATGCTGTTCCAGGTAGCGTGGTTAATTAAAGGTATCATGGTAGTATCGCCGTGGCCACCAATAACTACTGCATTCAAATCAGCAGGTGAACAGCCCAGCTCCTGGCTCAGGTAATATTTAAACCTTGATGAATCCAGCGCACCGCCCATACCCATGATGCGGTTCTTTGGCAAGCCCGAGGTTTTTAGCGTTAAATAGTTCATCGTATCCATCGGGTTAGATACTACTATAATAATAGTGTTTGGCGAATACTTCAATATGCTTTCGGTAACGCTTTTCACAATACCCGCGTTGGTGCCTATTAATTCTTCGCGGGTCATGCCCGGCTTGCGTGGCAGACCCGAAGTAATAACCACAACTTCCGAATCCGCGGTCGCAGCGTAATCATTTGTTACACCCTTGATTTTGGTATCAAAACCCAACAAGGCTGATGTTTGCATCATGTCAATAGCCTTGCCTTCGGCAAAACCTTCACGAATGTCTAACAAGATCAATTCTTCGGCTAATTCTTTTCTTGCGATGTTATCTGCGCAAGTAGCGCCCACTGCCCCGGCACCAACAACTGTAATTTTCATATTCTAAAATTTAAGGAGGAAGACAATTAAAGGAATGACTTCATTAACTTGTGGTTACCGGGCCAAATCCGGGGCAATTTTAAGAAAATTTTATAAGAGCGGCCTAATTAATTGAAAATATAACATAGTATACACACAGGAAGTGTTTTTTATGAATTTCATTATTTCGAGAGGCAAAGGTCAGTGTTTTTTAACAATTTCTTAAAAAGGCTTATCAATACCGCCGGTAAATGGATTTCTTTCTAAAAACAATGGCCTATAAAAGCTAAGGATAGGCATTTATCGTAAAATACGATGTTTATTTTAAGAATGAAGCGTTTTTGCAATGTTATTTTGCTCATTTTCGTGGTTTTGTCCACATTTTTAAAAATAATTTTAATTTTTTCTAACAATTATGATGAAATTTGTAAAAAATATTTACATTCGCCTTGATAATTGAATTAATCATTTATAAAACTATATTTTCGATCCAAATCCAAAAAAACTAAGCAATGGCAAAATTAGAGTACATCTGGCTTGATGGCTACAAACCAACTCAAAGCCTTCGTAGCAAAACAAAAATTGAAGGTGATTTCAGCGGTAAATTAGAAGATTGCCCAAATTGGAGCTTTGATGGTTCTTCAACCGAACAAGCACCAGGTGGTTCTTCAGACTGCGTTTTAAAACCCGTTTTCATTTGTCCTGATCCGCAAAGAAAAGATGGTTATTTAGTAATGTGCGAAGTGCTTGACTCTACGGGTGCTCCTCATGAATCAAACGGCCGTGCTTTAATTGAAGATGATGATAACGATTTTTGGTTTGGATTTGAACAGGAATATTTCCTTTGGGATGATGAAACCAATAAGCCGCTTGGCTTCCCTGCAGGTGGCTATCCTGGCCCGCAAGGCCCCTACTATTGCTCTGTAGGTGCAAAAAATGCTTATGGCCGCGAAATTGTTGAAGAGCATTTGGATGCTTGCCTGGAAGCAGGCTTAAATGTTGAGGGTATCAATGCTGAAGTTGCAGCCGGACAGTGGGAATTCCAAATATTTGCAAAAGGGGCTAAAGAAGCTGGCGACCAAATTTGGGTGGCACGTTATTTACTGGAAAGAATCGGCGAAAGCTATGATGTTTCTATCAACTGGCATTGCAAACCACTGGGCCAATTAGACTGGAACGGTTCGGGTATGCACGCTAACTTCTCAAACAATACTTTAAGAACTTGCGGAAGCAAAGAAATATATGATAAGATTTGCGAAGCTTTCCGCCCAGTTATTAAGGAACATATCGCTGTTTATGGTGCTGACAACGATCAGCGTTTAACCGGTAAGCACGAAACTGCTTCTATCCACGATTATAGCTATGGTGTATCAGACCGCGGCGCTTCAATCCGCATACCTTTATATACTGTACAAAAAGGCTGGAAAGGTTACCTTGAAGATCGTCGCCCTAACTCAGCTGCTGATCCATACAAAGTAGCTGCACGAATCATTAAAACTGTAAAATCAGTTAAAGTATAATTAATTCCCTAATTAATTTAAACCGAGCCCTGCAGATTGATTTCTGCGGGGTTTTTATTTGATGTATTTCCCATTTTCAATAGGCATCAAACCATATACAGATAAATTATAATGGTATATCCAGCAGTCGACAGGCCCCCTATCCGTTTCAGCTTCGGTTAAAACTCTTATAAATTCATTTGGTAGAGGCTGGTCTTCCCCAAAACCTTCGTACATATCGATCAGTGCCAACACAGCAGGAGGGTCATCTATTTCTAAAATAATTCCATAGATAAAATCGCTGGCACAGGGAGATAGCACCGCAGCCGGATACTCGCCAACATCATAGAGAATGCCTTTCAGCTTTCCGGATGAAAAAAATGTACTGTTGTCCCGCAGATATATCCCGTACTTATTATCTTCATCCAGCAAAGTGCCGTAAACAAAAAGCTTGTTATTCATCCTATTAACTCAATTATTTATTGCTTAATTTTAATAATAGTTAAACAATATAATAATTACAAACGGGTAAATCAACACGACTAAAGATATTAATCCCTAACTTGCTGCGGCTTTTTTCGTATTAACTCATTATGGATAAACAACAAATCATATCCTATCTAAAGGAAAAAAATGTTGATAAAATTAAGTTCGCATTCGCCGATATCGACGGCGTTTTACGCGGAAAGGTGATCCATCATAAAAAATTCACTGATGGTTTGGAGAGCGGTTATGGCTTTTGCGATGTGGTTTTTGGTTGGGACAGCAGTGATGTGTGCAATGAAAATATAAAGTTAACCGGTTGGCATACAGGTTACCCTGATCAACCCTGTCGAATCGACTTGTCAACGTTCCGTACTGTTCCCTGGGAAGATAATATTCCATTCTTTTTGGGCGATTTCAGCAAGGCTGATGGGAATGATTTGCCGGCGTGCCCCCGTAGCTTATTAAAGCGGATTGCGAAGGAGTGTAAAGGAATGGGTTATCACCCGGAATTTGCGCAAGAGTTCGAGTGGTTCAACTTTAGGGAAACGCCTCAAAGTTTGCAAGACAAGAGTTTTACTAACCTTGAAACGCTGACACCCGGCATGTTTGGTTATTCTATTCTGCGCACATCAGAAAACAGCGGATTTTATTACGACCTTTTTAACTTGTTAATGCAGTTTAATGTACCCCTTGAGGGATTGCATACCGAAACAGGTCCCGGTGTTTATGAGGCTGCCATTTTGCATGATCATGTGATCGAAGCTGCTGACAGGGCGGTATTATTAAAAACCGCTGTAAAGGAAATTGCTTATCAGCATGGCATCATGGCCACGTTTATGGCTAAGTGGAATGAGAATTTGCCGGGTTGCGGCGGACATGTGCATCAGAGTTTGTGGAACAAGGAAAAAACTGAAAACTTATTCTACGACGCAAAGGATGCCAATAAAATGAGTGAACTACATAAACATTACCTTGCAGGTCAATTGCATTGCCTGCCACATATTTTGCCGATGTACGCCCCTACAATTAATAGTTACAAGCGACTGGTGGAAGGCGCATGGGCCCCGACAACTATTACCTGGGCAGTTGAAAACCGAACAACTGCATTTCGTGTGATAAACTCGTCGCCAGCGTATACAAGGTTAGAGACCCGCATACCCGGCGCTGATACCAATCCTTATTTAGCAATGGCTGCCGCACTTGCTTCGGGCCTGTACGGAATTAAACATAAATTGCCGTTAAATACCCCGGCAACAAGCGGAAACGGTTACCTGGACGATAAAAACGGTAGGATTTCCGCCAATCTTTTCGACGCTGCAAACATCATGAAAGATTCTGCCATCGCTACAGAACTATTTGGTGCTGGTTTTGTTGGCCATTTTGCCCAAACACGCCTGCACGAGTGTAGACAATATGCAAAGGCGGTAACAGGCTGGGAACTGAAGCGATATTTTGAAATAATATAAATGGACTATTCTATTATACTAAAAAAGGCCTGGGAAGGCTATGATGACTCTAAAACCATACGCGATATTGAGGATATCAGCGCAATGGTATCTACCAATCATGTATTCAAAATTACGTTTGACGACGAAGATATTGTTATTGCTAAACTATCGCATTTTGGTAAATACGAGTACTTTAAAGAGGACCACCGTATCATCCACAGCCTCTGTAATAACCTGCTCTACCCTTTTGAGAATGTATTATCAAAATCACTGCTAAAGAATAACCGGGTTTACATTTATCGCTACAGGCATGGGAGAACTGATGCATGGGTGGTATTCTATAACCCAACGCGTATAGCTGAGCGGCTGCCCCGCCGCCTTGACGAGCATCATATCGTTAAACTGGGTCAGCAGATAGGTAAGTTTCACAAAGCCTGCTCAAGGATAAAAAATGTGCTGCCAAAATCATCCAAAACTCTGCGTACTGACATTTATGCACTTCAGCAGCAGTTGGAGAAGAATGAAAAGCATTTTGGTACAGTGATGCAGGTTGATTTTCTAAAATATCACTGTGACTTGTTCCTCAAGAACCGATCAAAGTATGACATGAAATCGTTCGAGATTATCCCCGTGTTTATTGATTGGAACATAGGTAATTTCTCGGTGACAAAAAATTTGGAACTTTACTCCCGCTGGGATTATGATTGGTTCAGGATGAGTTACCGGGTGCTTGATTTTTATTTCTTGAGTCGCGTTGTGTCGGATATTGGCGATCGTACGGTATTCAGCTATGGTATCAATACTTTAATGGAAGACCGGTTCATTATCTTTTTACAGGAATATCATAAAGTAAATCCACTTACAGCCAATGAGATCAGGTTTATGAAAGAAGCATATCGCTTTTTTATATTAAACTATGTGATAAAGGATGGCAAGCACTTTTTTAGCGAGCAATACGCAAAAAAATTGCAGGCTGAAGCATTTGATATTTATCTCCCGTCGGTCGACAGGGATTTTGATGCAGAAAAAATCATTGAAGCCTTAAAATTGGAACCCAAAGCTGTAGTTCTTGACACCCACTAAATGAAGAAGATAGACAACTTTAAATCCATCGTAGACAAGTATAAAATTGTTTTCTTTGACGCTTTCGGCGTTATCAAAAATTATTCGGGACTGGTTCCCGGTATTGAACAGACCTTCGAGTATTTAGAAAAAGAAAAGAAAGAATACTACATAGTTACTAATGATGCATCCCGCTCGCCCAGGCAATTAGCAGAATCATATCACCGCATGGGTTTAAAAGCCATAACAGAGGATCGTATTGTGTCGTCGGGCATGCTCACTAAGGAATATCTTGATCTGAAAGTGCTGGACGGTATTGTAGCCTACCTTGGCACATTAGATTCTGCCCATTACATTGAAAGATCGGGCCTGCAAACGCTGCCAGTCGGCGAGTTGAACGAACATAATATTGACAAGGTAAGCGCGATGATATTCCTTGATGACGAAGGCTTTGACTGGTGCGATGACCTGAATAAAACCGTAAACCTGCTTCGCAAAAAGACCATCCCCGTTATTGTGGCAAATACTGACCGGGCCTATCCTCTCTCAGCGCACGATGTTTCTATAGCCATAGGCGGTATCGCAGCGATGGTTGAGAGTGTGGTCGGCAAGCAATTTATCCGTTTTGGTAAACCAGATTCACAGATGTTTATGTTCGCTTACGATTTGATACGCGAATACCGTCAGATCAGCAAAAGTGATATCGTAATGGTTGGCGATACTTTGAATACAGATATTTTGGGCGGTAATAAATTCGGGCTTGATACCGTACTTGTCCTGACAGGTAATACCTTAGCTAAAGATGTGGATACTCGTATTACGGCAACCGGCATTATGCCTACCTATATCTGTGACTCGGCTGTAGTGGACCTCAGCGGTTTAGATTTATAAATAAAATATCACAATATTAATTGTACTTATTACATTTTTTATCAAATTAGCGACTTGGGAATTGACCGCCCGGGCCAGTAATGGTTATTGACCAATTTGATAAACTGAATTTTGACTTTTATTAATATTAATATTAATCATAAGCACCAATAATATGAATTCAAGGATTTTATCTTTGGGCCTTTTATCAGTTTGCATAGCCGTATTAGGCTCATGCAACCGGTCGGCAAATAAAACAACTACAGTAACTACAATGAAAGACAGTATTAATTACGGACATCTTCCTGCTGATTCAGCCTTTGAAAAAACTATAGATGGAAAGCAAACTCATCTCTATACGCTGAAGAACAAAAACGGAATGGTGTTGACGATAACTAATTTTGGTGGCCGTATGGTTAATTTGCTGGTGCCAGATAGTGCCGGTAAAATGATCGATGTTTCTGTGGGCCTTGGAAGCGTTGATGCTTACATCAAATCAACAGAGCGTTACTATGGCGCAACTATTGGCAGGTATGGCAATCGTATAGCAAAAGGGCATTTCAGTTTAGATGGAAAGCAATATACATTGGCGATAAACAACGCGCCAAACACGCTGCATGGCGGCAAGAAAGGCTACGAAGACGTGGTTTGGGATGCAAAAAAGATCAACGACCAGACACTGGAACTGACCTATCTTTCTAAAGATATGGAAGAGGGTTTTCCTGGTAATTTAACAATCAAGGTCACGTATTCCTTAACTGACGATAATTCATTTAAATGCGAGTATGAAGCTACTACTGATAAAACAACGGTTGTGAACCTAACCAATCACGCCTATTTTAACCTGAATGGCGAAGGCAGCGGCACCATATTAAATCATTCGGTAAAGTTTAATGCTGACAATTATACGCCGGTTGACTCAACATTAATCCCGACCGGGAAAATTGAATCCGTTAAAGCAACACCATTTGATTTTACTAACCCAACCACTATTGGCGCGCGCATCGACGACGCAAATGAGCAGCTAAAAAACGGCAAAGGTTACGACCACAATTTTGTTCTGAATAAACACGATATGTCTCACCCGGTGGCAACCGTAAAGGGTGATAAAACCGGTATCGTAATGGAAATTTATACCGAAGAACCTGGGCTGCAATTCTACAGCGGCAATTTTATGAAAAGTAAAAATGTAATGAAATACGGCGAAAAAGATGATTACCGTACCGCCTTTGCCATGGAAACCCAGCATTACCCGGATTCGCCAAACCAACCACAATTCCCGTCAACAGTACTTAAACCCGGACAGACTTATAAAACCCAGTCCATTTATAAATTCAAAATAAAATAGCGAGCTACATAAGTTTTTAATCTACAATACGTTATAGGTGTACTAAAACCCTTTTCACATGAAAAGAACCTTTTACTCCTTCGCAATTATATCGTGTTTTATGTTGCTGTGCAGCTGCACACATACGCTATACACTCATCAGCAAATATTACAGGGCCAGCATACAAGGGATGATGTACTGAAACAGTTCGGCAAACCTGATCAGATATATGCCGCTCCCGGATTTGAGCAATGGGTTTACAATATGGACAGACCATCATCTCAAAAGATATTAATAACAGATACTGTTAAAACCCAGGCCAATGTTAGTTCGCCGGATACTTCGCGTGTCGCAAAGCCGGTTGAATATACCAGATACGTCAAATTTATGTTTGATGATCAGGGTAAGGTGATCGGCTACAAGGCTGAAGAGGTCGACTTGACAAAAAATAAGAAGGATAGTTTTGGTAAAAGCCTGTTAACTATTACAGGAGGTATTGTGGTTGTCTCTGTATTGGTCGCCATCGAACTCTATAAGGACGGCGCTTTCGATAATTAATTCAGCAATTATTCATTTCTGAAAAAGGAAAGCGCACCCGACGGGCATTGCTTCACCTGGTTGATGATGGCCTCGGTATCAGCGCCTTTGACGTTGATCCAGGGTTTTTGGGCCGGGTTAAATACTGCAGGTAGCCCCCTCGCACAACGTCCTGAATGGATACATAAATCCGGTTGCCACACTACGGTTATTTCACCGTTATCATATTTCTTGGTAATGTCTTCCATATCCTCTAAATTACAGCAATAAAACTAATATATAAATATGCCCCGATTTTTTGTTGATCCCGATATTGCCCGGGCCAAAACCATTGATGCCGATTTTTATACTATTAACGAGGTTTTTGAGCAATGCCGGGAGAAAATATTTGCTCCGTCGTGGCAATTTATTGGGAGTGATGAACTGATAAAAGAATCGGGCAATGTTTATCCTTTTACTTTACTTCCCGGCTATCTGGACGAGCCTTTATTGTTGACAAAGGATAAAACCGGGTCAATAAATATCTTATCCAACGTTTGTACCCATAGAGGCAATTTAGTTGCTGATAAAGCATGCAAATTGAATAACCTGCGATGCCGTTATCATGGGCGAATGTTCAACCTTGATGGCAAATTTGTATCTATGCCGGAGTTTAAAGAGGTTGAGAATTTTCCGTCGGAAGACGACAATCTGCCAAAGCTCGAGATTTTTCAATGGAACAAGTGGCTTTTTACATCAGTTAACCCCATTTACCCGAAAGACTTATTTTTCAGGGATATGATGGAGCGCGTTAGCTGGATGCCATTGAACGACTTTAAATTCTACCCTGAACTTTCCCGCACATTCAACGTCAAAGCCAATTGGGCGCTGTATTGCGAAAACTATTTGGAAGGCTTTCATATCCCTTTTGTACACGCAGGGCTAAACGCAGTTATTGATTATGGCGAATACGCCACTGAATTGTTCTTCCCATACTCGAGCCTGCAGTTAGGTTTGGCTAAAACTAACAAGGATTGTTTTGAGCTTCCGGCATCGTCACCAGATTATGGTAAGAATGTCGCAGCCTACTATTTCTGGGTTTTCCCGAATATGATGTTCAATTTTTATCCCTGGGGCTTGTCGGTTAACGTTGTTGAACCGGTTTCTGTAGGCGAATGCCGGGTAAGGTTTTTGTCTTATTTGTGGGACGAGACCAAATTAGACAAAGGCGCTGGCTCAGGCCTTGATAAAGTCGAGCAGGAAGATGAGGAAATAGTAGAAAACGTACAGCGCGGCGTTCGTTCAAGATTTTACAAGCATGGGCGCTATTCTGTTACCCGCGAACAGGGCACGCATCATTTTCACCGTATTCTTACCGAATTTATGAATAAATAATGGCGCAACTCGAACGTAAACTGGGCCTTTGGGCGGCGGTATCGATAGTCATAGGTTCTGTCATCGGCAGCAGTATTTTTATGAAGCCGGCGACCATGGCCGCCCAATTAAGTTCGCCTTTAATGCTGCTCGCCGTTTGGGTAGTAGCAGGCATCGTGTCGTTATTCGGTGGGATGATCAATGCTGAGGTCGGTAGTAAAATCCCTGACACCGGCGGGCAATACGTTTACTTTAGCCATATGTATGGCAATTTCTTTGCCTATTTGTTTGGCTGGTCGTCTTTTGTGGTTATTGATACCGCTTCCATATCAGCAATTGCGTTCGTGTTCGCCCAATACTTTGAATATTTCGTGCATTTGCCCCGTTTTTCTGTAGTGATTGAGCATGCCGTTCCGGTCATACTCCCGTATATCGGCCGGTTTTATTTGCTGGAAAATATCGGCGTCAAAGGGCTGGCTGTTTTGCTGATTATACTCTTTTCGTGGATAAACGCCCGCAGTCTTAAGGCCGGGGGCGCAGTGCAGGTTTTCTTTTCGGTTATAAAAGTGATTGCGCTGCTATTTTTAATTGGCGTTATCTTCTTTTCAGGCAAAGGAAACATGCTGAATCTAACTACGGCGTCCAAAGGATTCGACCGCTCTTTCTGGCACCAGCTAACAGCTTTTATAGCCGCCACAACAGGCGCCCTTGCTGCCTATGACGGCTGGAATAACCTGGGTTTTATCTCAGGTGAGATCAAAGATCCTCAGAAGAATATACCGCGGGGGCTAATTATCGGGCTTTTGTGTTGCATTTCGCTATATGTACTTACTACAGAGGCTTACCTGTATATGCTTCCGGTTGATGTAATGAAGCATTCGAGCCTGGTTGCGACGGATGCATTAAAAATGGTGGGCATCGGTGGTACCGGATTGGTGGCCATATTAGTATTGATCTCAACAGCAGGCGGCACAAACAGCAATATACTGCCGTGTGCCCGTGTGATCTATGCGATGTCAGCCGAGAAGAACTTTTTTACTTTTGCCGGGAAGGTTAATCCCAAATATCATACACCCTCAAATGCCTTGTGGTTCCAGGCTGCCTGGGCGACAATACTGGTGCTTATTGGCTCATTTGATATGCTAATGGATATGTTTGTTTTCATCACCTGGATATTTTACGGGTTTGCAGCATATGGCATATTTGTACTTCGCAAAAAAATGCCCGATACCAAAACCAGCTACAAACTAAAAGGTTACCCTTATTTGCCTATTATATTTATTGCTTTTTCCACGCTATACGTAATTATTACACTCTACAATGATATTAGCGAATATGCAGCAGGCCGAAGTCATATTATTGTCTCAGTATTTGGTTTAGTACTTGCCGGTTTGGGAGTACCCCTGTACTGGTATTTCAGGAAAAAGGCTTTGAGTTAAAATCCTTATTTTTGTGGTATGAATGTAAATGTGCTGGCTTTTGGTATCGCAAAGGATATTTTTGGAAGATCTTTCATTAATGTCGAAATCAACGAGGGAACTGCTGGTGGGCTAAAGCAAATTCTTGAGCGCCAATATCCGCGTTTGAAGCAGTTGGCCTCTTATATGGTTGCAGTGAATAACGAATATGCATCAGATGATGTGATATTAAGCGAACGTGACGAAATAGCTATCATTCCACCAGTAAGCGGAGGTTAAAACCCAATTAATTGACTACGCAAATAAAAATATCTGATAAACCGCTTGATATTCAATCATGTATCGATTGGGTAATGTCGCAACAATCGGGTGGCATTGATGTTTTTATTGGAACGGTACGTGATTCGACCAAAGGAAAAGCAGTAGTTCGTCTTGAATTTGAAGCTTATGAACCAATGGCTTTAAAAGAAATGGAGAAGATCGCCGCCCAGGCATTTGAAAAATGGCCCGTTCAAAAACTACTTATCCATCATCGTACAGGCGTTTTACAGGTTGGCGAGATCCCGGTAATTATAGCGGTTTCCTGTGCCCATCGTGATGCTGCTTTTGAAGCATGCCGCTATGTGATCGATACCCTAAAACAAACCGTTCCTATCTGGAAAAAAGAAATTTTTGAAGACGGCGAGGTTTGGGTCGCAGCTCACCCCTGATATTCTTTTAAACCACCTTCCAATGAAAGGACTTTGGCGCTCTGGTATTTTTGTTTTATAACTTTTACTGCTTCCCCGCTCCGCTTCCCTGTTTCACAGTATAAAACTCTTGATTTTCCGTCATTGAAGTAATCCAGGTTTTCTTCTATTTCTTCAATGGGGATGTGTTTGCCACCGATATCGAAAATATCGCGCTCATATACTGTACGGACATCTATCAATTCATAGCTTCCTGATTCCAGTTCTTTTGCTGTGATAGTGGGAATATCGATGGTTTGCACTAGGTTTTTGATTTTGATTTTTGTTACGTCACCGATTTTGATTACCCGGCTTTGCAAACTTTGCGCATCGAAAATTAATACCTTTCCTGTAAGCAATTCGCCTGTTTGGGTTATATATTTTATCACCTCATTGGCTTGCATGCAGCCAATAATTCCTGCCAAAGTAGGGATTACCCCACCTTCGGCACAATTAGGTATTTGAGTGGCATCAACCTGTGGAAACAGGTCGCGATAATTGGGCGAGAAAGAGCCATCTTCATTTTTTAAGTTCCAAACAGCAACCTGTCCTTCATATTGATAAATAGCACCATAAACCAATGGTTTACCTGAAAGAACCGCCGCATCATTTAGTAAATACCGGGTCTCGAAATTATCCGTACCGTCAACAACAATATCATATTCTTTCAGAATTTGCATCACATTGTTCGATGTGATTTTTAAATCATGTGGGATAAGCTTAACAGCCGGATTCTGCTTCTGCAAACGTTCACAAGCAACAATAACCTTTTTTAAACCTGCATCTGAAGGGTTATACAAAATTTGACGGTGTAAATTACTGTTGGATACGGTATCATAGTCCGCAACGCCTAACGTCCCCACTCCCGCTGCTGCGAGATACTGTAGGGCCGGGCAGCCTAGGCCACCGGCGCCAACTACCAGAACTTTAGCCCTTTGCAGTAATTGCTGCGTTGCTTCCCCAAAACCGGGTAAAGCTATCTGGCAACTGTACCGTGTGAAATCAGCCTTCATCAGGTACTCGCTATCTTTTGGTGGAGTGTACGTTTTACCTTTTCGAGGTCTTCAGGTGTATTCACGTTGGTTAAAGCATCTATGTTTGGCGCCTGCAACAAATGCACGTCGCTGTTAATCAATACTTTTCGCGGACAAGAATATCCCTGCGACAGAAATGAAAGCAATGCCGGGTAACTCTTGGGCTCCCATATGGTTATTAGTGGTTCGGGAAACTCATTTTGCGGACTATTAAATGCCGTGCCAATCTTCGATATATCACGATTATCAACTAAGAATTGCAAAGCATCCGAATCCAATAAAGGTAAATCGCATGCTATAACCAACCAGGCAATATCCGGCTGTTCGCGAAAAGCGGAAAGTATTGCACCATAAGGCCCTAAACCTGTGAACGTATCCGACAATACATTATAATTGATATCTATTTCTTGTTTTTGGTCTTCCCGGCAGGAAATAAATACTTCGTTACACAAAGGTTTCAGCAAATCAGCCATATAGTAACGCTGTTCTTTGCCGAACCAGTTAACGGTTCCTTTGTCGAAACCCATACGTTGGCTTTTTCCGCCCGCAAGAACTAATCCGTTTAATACAGGTTTTGCCTGTTGTAGCTTGTTTGAAAAAAATGATATGATCTTTTCCGTTTCCTCTAATCGATATAGCGGGATATTTTGCCAGTTGGGAACACTTTCCTGTATAAAATCGAATGGCTCATCTACATTCTCTGCCAATAGTATAAGCTCGACGTTGGTTAATTGTTCTAACCGTTTTTGAAGTGAGGCCCGTTTATTCTCATAAATAATAACCACCTGTGCCTTAGCGTGCTGGTGATTCCCGTTGACCAATACCAGGTCAGCATCCGCAAATTGTTGTCTTAGTCCAAATGGTTTTGATATTGAATTATAATTGAATTGCTGGTGACTGATTTGGTCGGTGTATTCCAGGAAAGCGCCAACCGCCAGCCGGCCGGGCGCTGAGACAAGCTCGTCGTTATGCGATGTATCCGCATAAGCACATTTATAATCGGCGGATAACGCGCCAATAACCCTGTCGGCCAAGCCTTTTATATAAACGCATGGTGCGCCAACAATGGCCCATTCATTTCGCCCAAAATTGCCGATTGCCGGCCTTTTAAGGTCGGCATGTTTTTTATGCTCTTTTGAAATCACGTTTACCTCCCGTTTTTTCAATCAGTTTGGTTTCCTTTATTACGATATCATGGCTCAAAGCCTTACACATATCATAAATAGTAAGGGCGGCTATGGAGGCGCCAACTAAAGCTTCCATTTCAATACCTGTTTTGGCGGTAATGGTTGCCGTGCAATCTATCACTACTTCCTGCTTTTCATTTAATTGAATATTTATACTGCAATTGTCCAACCCCAGCGGGTGGCAAAGCGGAATCAGGTCGCCGGTCTTTTTTGCAGCCATGATCCCAGCAATAATAGCCGTTTGGAAAACTGAACCTTTTTTTGTTTGAAAATCTCCGGCTGTCAAGTGTTCCAAAACTTCAGAAGGTAATACGACAATACTTCGCGCCGTGGCTGTACGGCGCGTAACCAGTTTTTCGCCCACATCAACCATTGTTGCTTTGCCTTCGGTATCCAGATGAGTAAAAGTCATATCAAAATTGTTTAAACGGCCATACTCTGAACGCCCCGCCCTTTTCAAATTCAATCTGACCCAAGGGCAATTCCATAAAAGCGTCCGTATCCGCTAAGTTAGCAAAATCGCCTGAACCATTTCCTTCAACCGGTGTTGCTAATAACTTGCCCTCTTCCGTAAAACACAGTTTTACCTGCAGAAAATATTGTAGCTCAGGTTTAAATGTAAAATCCTGGCTTAAAACAGCGTATACAGATGGTTTTGCCTGGAGTCCCTGGCTGGCATTCAGCCACGGTAGAAAATAACGATGCAGGCACATAAATGTCGCCACAGGGTTACCCGGAAATGCAAAGACCAAGACACCACTGGCATGTTTGCCAAACCAAAACGGCTTGCCTGGGCGCTGGCTCACTTTGTGAAATATGGTTTTAACGCCTATTTCTTCCAGCGCTTTGGGTATGTAATCAAATTTACCCATGCTGATACCGCCGGTCATGAGTATAGCATCGTAATTTTCAAGGCAATAAGCAATTTTTTGCCGTGTGATCTCCGGGTTATCCGGGATGTGCAACAAATCTGCCTTAATGTTATGTTGGCTCAATACTGCCTGTATGGTATAACTATTGGATTTCCTAATTTGGGTTGACGATGGTTCCACATCAATGTCAACCAATTCATCACCTGAAGAAATGATTACTACACGGGGTAGCTTTGCAACAAGCAACTGCGTCTTGCCAACCGAGGCAATAGTGTTAACCAAAGCGGGAGTAACAAACTGGTATGCAGTAATAATAACCTCGCCCTCCTTTTTATCTGCGCCTTTCAGGTGTAAATTTTGGCCTTTTTTTATTCCTGTTGTGATAACAATTGCATTTCCATCTTTGATTTCAGTATGCTCGTACGGAATAACTGTATCTACGGAACCGGGCAAAGCTGCTCCGGTCATAATTTCGATGCATTCTTCAGGATTTTGGATATCTATGGGTTGATCGCCTGCGGCTTGAGTTGCTTTGATGTGAAACGAAGTCATCCCTTTTTCGATTGCCGCGTAGGCTACGGCAATGCCATCCATCGTTACTCTGTTAAAGGGCGGCAGGTCGCGGTCGGCTTTGATGTCTTCGGCAAGTGCCCGGCCCAAAGCTCGGTCGAACGGGATAATCTCCGTACCGAAGCCTTTTGCTTCGACCAATACCAGTTTTTCTGCTTGTTCGACCGTTGTCATGTTTATCCGCCAATTGTTGCCATCGATTCGTGAGCCGGGTCATTTATATTGCGACTTTTCTCTGCTTCCCAACCATCTTTGGCGCGTTTACCGAATGCACCAAGCAATCTCGCTTCTATATCGCTGTCCTGCATACCCGCACGTATCAGGTCCTTTATATTCAATACTCCGCCGTCATATAAACAGGTTTTTAAGGTCCCTTCGGGCGTTACCCGGATACGGTTGCAGGTACCGCAAAAAGTACGCGAATAAGCAGCTATTACGCCTACATCACCTTTGTGACCCGGTATGTGATAGTTGTATGATGTGGAATATGCTGGGTCTTTAAGTTTTTCTATTTGCGGGTATTTGGTTTTTATCTCATCCAATATCCGGATGTAATCCCACTTTAACCCGTTGTAAACATGGCCGTCGCCATTGAAAGGCATTTCTTCAATGAACCGAACGCTGACTGGCAACTCTTTGGTTAGTTCAACCATCGGTATAATGTCCTGCGTGTTTTTCCCATCCATTACCACGGCATTTATTTTTACATCGATGTCGTGCTTTAGCAGTTGTTCCAATGTTGCCATCACTTTGCCAAATTCATCGCGATGCGTTATCGCAAAAAATCGGTTAGCATCGAGTGTGTCAAGGCTCAGGTTAACCGAACATATACCAAGTTTTTTTAATTCAGGAACCAATGGCGCAGTAAGTACGCCGTTGGTAGTAATGGTTAGCTCATTTAACCCGGCTATTTTCGATAGTGCGGTCAGAAACTTCATCAGGTCCCTGCGTACAAAAGGCTCCCCGCCGGTAATGCGAATCTTTTCGATCCCCATCTTTACCAGCATTTCGCAGCTTTTTAGCATTTCTTCATAGCTCATCAGCTCTGCCCGCGAAAGCCAGTTAAGGCCTTCCTCCGGCATGCAATAAAAGCAACGCAGATTGCACCTGTCGGTTACCGCGAGGCGCAAATAATTTATGGTTCTTCCGTGGTTGTCTGTTAACAATGTATTTGGTATGATTTGTAAAGGTAAAATAATACAATTAGCCTAATGTTTGCAAAATGTCGTTTTTATAGCATAAAAAATCCCGCTAAGGTTATTTAGCAGGAAATATTGTAAGAAATGCCTTTGGGGATTATTTTTTTGCCGGCTCCGGCACATCAATATGTACATCCCATACCTTAGCACGCTCAATTTTATCCGGGTCGTGCGAACAGATAAATAACCCTACCAACGCATCCTCAGGCATATTAGTCATGATATGCGCACCAACCGCTTTAAGCGATTCGCCGACGTGCCCAACTCTCATTATTAATTTTTTACCGATTCTTTGCAGTTGTATCACTTCAAAGTTTTTTTCGGGATAAAATATTTCTCCTTCGGGGTCTTTCATATTCTCTCCCGTAAGAGAACGCCATTGCATCACGGTTAAGCCATCGCCATGGTCGACAACCCCTAACTGAATTGACTTTTCGTCGGTCGATTGACGTATCATCCATCCTATTTTACGATGATTGTTACCCGTTTCGCCTACAAACTGAAAGTTAGCTGTAACCGTAAAGTCGCCTTTAATCTTTTTGAACAGGTATTGGAATTCATCTCTATTGAACCAGATGTTATACCCGGAGCCCGTCAAAATATAAGTGTGTGTCACTTTATCGTATTGAGCGTTGCCCTTATTTTTCGGGTTGCCAATGTCCATGTGGTCGGTAAATAACCCAAGCGTATCTGTTTGGGCAAAGACATTTGCACACAGAAACAACGAAGTAACTGTTAATAAGATTTTAAGACGATTCATGGTCTGCCTGGTTTTAAAATGATCATCAAATATATTTAATCAGGCGACGATAAACCGATGCATTTTTCACGAATCATGGTATAAAATCGCCCTTCAAACAATAAAGCCCAGCTCTCATTGACCAGGTAAAATATGCACAAGAAGCCGTTGCACTATACCCTGCCCCTCATTCGCGCCAAAGCTAGGGGCCTCCTTTTACCCTTGCCAGGTAAGTATAATAATCAAATGTACCACAATGAAAAATCCAAAGATTGCAGAATTGAACGAAAAAGAAAGCCACTCATTCATATATTGTTTAATTTCATCGGACAGGATGGGTGAGCGTTCCACTCTTCTAATACACAATCGTCCAACATAATGTAGGATAACTAACAGGGCTGTCATACCTGATAAATAAAAAAATCTGTTTAACGGCATCAAATAGGTTAAATGAAATATCGGTAAATGAACCACCACGGCGATTGCCCAGGCCACAGCAGCGATAATCAACCCTTTTCCTGCTTTAATCATCTTTCTACTTAATTTTAAGTAAAGCAAAACGTCTATCGACAAAAATAGAGCGAGATATATCAATTTAAATATCATATTTTTATTATATTTTTCACACTTAGCCCTTGTTCCTTATGTCACCAATAAGCGTAGGTGAATGTAATAAATTACTCCCATAAACAAAAAACCCCATACCGAAGTACGAGGTTTCTATTGCGAGATTTAGTTGATTAATCGTCTTCGTAGCTTTTCCTGTTTGTTCTCTTCTTCAATTCCGCAACAGGCATGTCTATCATCCGGCCAACAGGTTTGCCGTCGCGGTAGGTAATTACCTTGAGCATCACTGCGTCTTTCGGCACCAGTAAAGGCCCGGTGTATTTAGGATAGAAATTATCCGGGAACGAATTATCAAAACTGTAATGTATATCCAGCCCTTGAACTTCTGTCTCCATTGATACCTGGATAACGCTATCAGGCATCAAGCGTGCGATAAAACTGGGGTCATATACGCTTGGTGCATATTTTATCTGCTCGATATTTAAACGATCGAAATGTTTTTCAACCCGACCGAAAAAGTCATTCCAATTCTTTTTTGATTTTGGCGACCATAGATCTTCTGATATAGCAAAAGCCCGCGGCCAGGTCATGTATTCCAGGTGGCGCACATTATAAACCTGTTCGGTCCACAAATTAGCTTGTCCGCCTATAATGAGTTTTGAGTTAACGCTATCGGGAACAGGGTCAAATTGATAAGCCTTACTCAACCGTAATGTCGAGTAAACGTGTGGTTCAATGATCGGGTCGCCATTCATATAATCCAGGTAGGCAAAATCGGTAGGACTCATAACTACTTCATGACCCATTTTCGCCGCCTGTATGCCGCCTTTCATCCCGCGCCAGCTCATTACAATAGCATCGGGAGCTAAACCACCTTCCAGTATTTCATCCCATCCCAAAAACTTCTTGCCTTTTGACTCTACTATTTTTTCAACCCGTTTTTCAAAATAAGCCTGTACTTCTTCCTGTGTTTTCAGCCCTTCTCTTTGCATCAGCGCTTTTACTGAATCGCTTTTCTCCCAGAAATTTTTGGCACACTCATCACCGCCCATGTGGACGTAACCAAATGGGAACAATTGTGCCACTTCTGTCAAAACCTTATCCAGAAACACATATACTTTTTCGTTGGCAGGGCACAGCGTATTATCAATACCCGCTTTGATGCCTTCCTTTGTGAAATTCATGAAATGTTCACCTGATCTTACCTGGTATTTATCAGCTCCAGGCGTGCATGACAGTTCAGGATAAGCTACAACCGCAGCTAAGCTATGGCCGGGGACGTCAATTTCGGGCAGGATATTTACAAATCTTTCTTTGGCATATTTAACCAGTTCTCTAATATCGGCCTGGGTATAAAAGCCACCGTAATCACGGGGCTCATTGGGTCCCGGCGGTGTAAATGTGCCGAAATAGCCTACCTTTTTTACATTATATGCCCCAACAGTGGTCAGGCGAGGCAGACTTTTTATCTCGATGCGCCAGCCTTCGTCATCGGTCAGGTGCATATGCAACAGGTTGTATTTGTACTTCACCATATTGTCGATGTACTGCTCCACCTCGGCTTTGGTAAAAAAGTGGCGCGACACATCAAACATCAAACCCCGCCATTTAAAACGCGGGTAGTCAGTTATCTGCACACAAGGTGCGGCCCATGTTACGCCGATTACTTTTGTTGCGCTGACAATTTCTTTAGGAAATAACTGGGTCAATGTTTGCGCTCCATAGAACAGACCCGCAGGCTCATTTGCCTTTATCACGATACCTTTTTTTGTCACCGATAAATAATAGCCTTCATTGCCTATAACGGTATCAGCCGTTTTATTCAGCACCAGCTTAATCGTTGGGTTTGCAGAACTATTCAAAACAGTAACGTGTGCACCTGTTGGGATAGATAGCCGTTCTTTCAGTGTGGCAATCACCTCTTTGATTTCAGGTTTGGTACTGCCGGTGATTATGATCGTCTTTGGCAAAACGTACTCGCCGTCGTTTTGAGTGACACTTACAGGTTCAGGGATAATTGCTATTCGTTCCTTGCCGGATTGACTGAACGCTTGCAGCGTGATGATGCTGAAGCAAATCAGCCCCAAAAATTTCTTCAGGTTGTTCATTTTTTGAAAGGATTTATAATTCGGTAATACCGCGCAAATTATAATTTTATACTACAGAAATGAAATTATTTTCGATAAGTTTATGTAACTTTTTAAAAATATTTCAAATCTTTATTTGTGCGTGCCTATAGCGTATTTAATACCCCCAAGCAAGTGCTGTAAATAAAGTGGGTCGGAGTAAGATTCATCAGTATGACCCAATGCGGTATAAAAGGCCCTTCCGCCGTCATAATCATGGTACCAGCTCATCGGGTGATAATCACCATCATTGCCGCCTTCATAGGTTTTTTCATCAATTGTGATAAGTACGTGCACGTCTTTATCACTCGGTACAACTTTAAAATTGTACCATTCGTCCAATCGTTTCCATTCTTCCGGTAAATGTTTGGTTGCGATAAATTTCCGGTCGACAACATGCAGGGTTGCCACCTGCTGTTTACTGGGGTGGTTTTTGAAGTAAGCCCCGACCAATTTACCGTACCAGGGCCAGTCATATTCCGTATCAGTCGCAGAATGTACCCCCACAAAGCCGCCACCAGATTCTATGTATTTTGTGAACGCATCTTTTTGTTCTGCATTTAGTACTGTGCCTGTCGTACTCAGGAAAATCACAGCCGCATACTGTTTTAAATTATCGGTTGTGAATTTTGAGGCGTCCGTAGTAGTATCCACGTCGAAATTATTCTCCTGACCCAGTTTGATGATAGCCGGTACGCCCACCGCTATAGAAGCATGATGAAAACCGGCCGTTTTACTGAATACCAGCACTTTTGGCTTAGCCAATGCAATGCCGAAACAAATCGAGCTTACGAGTAATACGATTATCGTTGTTTTTAAATAAATGAAGATTTTCATGGTCTATTTTTATGATATGTCTTTGTAAAATCAATTGTGTCTTTGCTATTAGGTTTAATCAATAAAAGTCTGATGTCTTTTCTTTTTTTGATCATTTTATCACCGATTTCAATCTTTACAGGAAAAGAATAACTAGTATAAGATATCGTGTATTCTTTCCCATTTATTATTACTGTCGGAACTTTTTGAAAATCGTAGCTTACATCCTCAACTATTCCATTAAACTCCATATAGTATGCAATTTCATAACGTATTAAAATTGAAGATGCAAGGAATATTATGAATATAACAAGTACCCAATAAGGCCTTCTAAATAAAAACGTCCTTGCTCTTTCAACAACACTATCTATTTTATTTAGAATAGCCATCTAACTTGATCAGCCGGTTTAAATATTTCCTCGTTTCAATTCTTCCACCGCAAAATTAGCCGCACGTGCCGTCATAGCCATATAAGTTAACGATGGGTTTTGACAAGCAGATGAGGCCATCATGGCGCCATCCGTGCAAAATACATTTTTAGCATCCCAAACTTGGTTGTGCATATTTAATACCGATGTTTTTGGGTCGCGGCCCATGCGCGCAGAACCCATTTCGTGGATACCATCCCCAACATGGTGTCCTGAGTCGTGTGTCTTCACATTTTTTACGCCTGCGATCTCCAGCATCGCCTTTGCTTCCGCCACAATGTCAAGGCGCATTTTTCTCTCATTATCCTTTATTTCGGCATCCATTGCCAAAACCGGCAGCCCCCACTTGTCTTTTTTATTATGATCCAAACTGATCTTATTTTCATGATAGGGTAGCAGTTCTCCAAAACCCCCGATCCCGACCGACCATTGCCCGGGCTCACAGATCGCATCTTTAAATTTTCCCCCAATATTTAATTCGGCGACATGCCGGCCCCATCCTTCACGGCTGGCACCGCCCTGGTAGCCAAATCCTCTCAGGTAATCCCGTTTGTCACCAAAAAGATTGGCAAATCGCACCACATAAATGCCATTTGGCCTTCTGCCGAAGTAGTACTTATCTTCATACCCTTCCATCACGCCAGATGCCCCTAAGTTATAGTGGTGGTCCATAATGTTATGCCCCAATTCGCCGCTGCTGCTGCCCAAGCCATCTGGCCATACATCAGTAGCAGAATTCATTAATACCCAGGCGCTGTTTAAGGCCGAGGCATTGACGAAAACAATCTTTGCGTGATATTCATAGGTCTGGTTGGTTTCGGCATCTAAAACTTCTACACCTGTAGCTTTCTGCGTGTTTTTGTCATAGATAATTTTGGTGACGATTGAAAAGGGCCTCACGGTTAAATTACCGGTTTTCATCGCAGCAGGCAAAGTGGACGATTGCGTACTGAAATAAGCGCCAAATGGACATCCTTCCCAGCAACGGTTACGGAACTGACAGTTAGTACGTCCTGCTATTGGCGCGGTCAGGTTAGCCGAACGGCCTATGATCATATGGCGGTTGCCATTATAATGCTTTTTGATACGATCGGCTACGTCTTTTTCAACGCAGTTCATTTGCATGGCCGGTAAAAAATGGCCGTCTGGCAATTGTTCTAAGCCTTCCATGGAGCCGTTTACACCTATAAATTTCTCTACATGATCATACCACGGTGCAATATCTTTATAACGTATCGGCCAGTCAATGGCCCAACCATCCTTTAAGTTGGCTTCAAAATCGTGGTCGCTCCAACGGTAACTTTGCCTGCCCCAGAGAATTGAACGTCCGCCTAATTGATAGGAACGCCACCAGTTAAAGGGCTTTATTTCGGTATAAGGCGCATCTATGTCATCAGCCCAGTAATCCATATTGCCTTCTGTGAGCCCCCAGGCACGCGCAAGGATCGGGTGACGCTTTTTCTTTTCAATCGGAACACTACCCCGATGTTCAAAGTCCCATGGATTATTATTAGCTGTTTTATAATCTTTTATATGCTCAAAATTTCGGCCCCGTTCCAGCATAATAGTTTTCAGGCCGAGTTCGGTAAGCTCTTTTGCGGCCCATCCGCCGCTTATACCAGAGCCTATTACTATGGCATCGTAAGTGTTTTGCGCATGCGCTTTATTGTTGATGTTTGCAGTATCAATTGGCATAATCAGGAAGATTGGTTATAACTGGTTAAGTGTTATGATGACACAATATATGACACGATTTTAGGATTACAATGATTTATATTATTTTTTTGTTGTATCAATCTATTAAATCAATAAAATCCGGTTAATCGTGTAATGCTTTTATTTTGATGCTTCTGAAATTTACTTCAAAGCCATGATCTTGTAATAAAATATGCCCTTCTTTAGCTTCGCCGAAGTTTTTCCAGATCACATATTTGCTGATGGCCACCAGGTCCTTAAATTCTTTTGAACCCCGCTCATATTCCAATACTTTGATCCCGTTAAGGTAATGTTCCACATGGTTATTTGGGTAAACGACTACCCTCCCTGTGTTCCAGGCGCCTATTGGCCGTACAAAACGCGCGGGTTTATTTGACGGTATCAAATCATACAATGAAGCGAGCGTACGGTCACCGTTTCGGCCCAGTTTCGCGTCCGGGTGAACAGCATCGTCCAATACCTGGTATTCCAATCCTATGGCCGACTGCCCCTTAGTATCTTCCTGTAGTGTTACAAAATATTTAACACCACTGTTGGCGCCCCGGCTCATCCTAAATTCAAATGACAGATCAAATGATCCGAATTGTTCGTTGGTCACAATGTCACCTACGTTGGCGGCCTCACCACCATTTGCGCCCAAAATGGTCATTGTACCATCACGCACTACCCATCCGTTGGGTTTTGTCGGGAAAGTCGCCGCCGTAGCGCTTCTCCAGCCGGTATTTGTTTTTCCGTCAAAAAGCAATCTCCAGCCATCTTTCTTCTCGTAATCTGTCAATTTATTGGATTGATAATTAACTACAAATACCCCCGGCGGAAACGGTGTTGATTTAAGGCCGGTGGTTTTGATACGGATGTTTTTAAAGAACATTTTTTTGCCGGCATCTTCGGCTTTATATACGGCATGCACCTGTAAACCGATAAAGCCCTTATTGTCGATTGTATCTACCACGTAAGCCGCTGCAACACCATTTACCCATGTTTTAGTGGTATTCCCAATGCATTCAGTCCGCAGGTGGTTCCAATCGCCTTGTTTAAAGGCAGGCTGAGCTTTTGGATTATATTGCAGGGTGTAAAGCCAGTCACGGCGTGCTTCATCTTCGATGCCGCCCGTCCAGCGACGGTCGGATGGGTCTATTTCAACTTGTTTGCCATATACTTTTCCCGTTCCATCATTACCTTTTGGATCCAGATGGCTGCGAACCTGGACACCCGAATTGCTTGTAGGGCTTTCGAGTTTGGTGTCCAATTCCAATACAAAGTCTCCATATTCTTTTTCTGTTACCAGGAATGAGTTATGCGGCTCAACTACTGAAGTGCCTACGATCATGCCATTTTCAACTGTATAGGTTGCTTTTCCAGTCGCCTGTTTCCAACCCTTAAGTGTTTTGCCATCAAACAGGTTTACCCAGCCCGATGATTTTTTGGTTTGAAAAGCCGATAATGCTAAAAACTCCGTTAACAGGGCCGCGCAACAAATGAAATAGTATTTCTTCATGATTTTATTCTGGAAGTTATTGTTTTAAATTTTTGAGATAAGCAAGGCTTACCGGGACCTGATCCAGCACATTATTGCTTTCATCCTCGATATAATAGTGCTTTACCCCTGCCTTTTTTGCCGCTTTCATTACCGCAAGTATGTCTATCTGACCTGTTCCTAAAGCAACATCATTATCCTGGTTAGTGCCGCCGGAAAAATCACCTTTGACACCTTTTTTGAGATCCTTTAGGTGTAGTGCTTTATAGCGATTGCCATATTTGATCAGTAAGGCAGCCGGGTCCTGGCCTGGGAAAAAGGCCCAAAGAATATCCAATTCAAAGCTTACATAATTCGGTTCGGTATTCTTGACGATATAATCGTACAAGGTTCCGTCCTGGTAAGGCTGAAATTCAAAACCATGTTCGTGGTAAATAAAGCCGAGGCCGTATTGCTCTTTGAGTATTTTACCGACACGGTTAAAATCGGCCACCGCTTTTTGCACTTCATCAAAAGTAAAATCACCTTTATGCGGAATGCCTGCAACCCTTACATATTGCGCACCCAGTGTTTTGGCATTTTGTGCTACTTCAGCAGTTTTATTTACAAAATCGTCGTAATTCACACCAAAAGATGAACATTTAAGACCTCTCGCATCAAGTAGTTCTTTTAATTCTGCTGCTGTTTTACCGAATAAGCTCGAAAATTCGATATCCGTAAAACCGGCTGCCTTTATCATATCTAATGTTCCCGGCACATCCTTTGCAAAATAGTTGCGGTAGGTATAGGATACCACACCAGGATGCTGAGGAAATAACGGTTTACTGCGTTGAGCAAAGCAGCAGTATGTGCTCAATAAAAAAGCTATCAATAATTTATATCTTATCATATTAAACCACTTTAGGCTCCCAACCCGGTTGATAAGTCCTTTGCCATAGTTTCATTGCCTCGGGGCTGTTGGTGATACGCCCATTCTGCGGGTCACAGTGAAGCGCAATTCCTGTACGTTGCGAGATGTTTGCCAAATGGCACAACAACACGCTCTTTGAAGCCTCATCTACCGGTGCTGTTAGTTTATTTTCACCCCTTACCGCGCCAACAAAGTTTTTGAAATGATAGAAATCCAGGTTTCCGTTTGCGCTTTGGGTATTATTAGGGTCAGGCGCTACTTCTGATTTCACTTCTTTCACTACTTTATTCTTGGCATCCAAAATCTTATAATCGCCGCCGCCATTATTCACCAGGCTGCCGTTTTTTCCATAAACAATAAAACCACGACCGCTGCCTTCAACAGGATAGTTATTGCAACTCCGACCTTCCCAAGTTATCGTTCCTTTATGACCGAATTCAAAACTGGCTACCTGTGTATCGGGTGTTTGCCAATCGTCTTTGAAAGCATATCTTCCGCCGGATGAAGTAACTTTTGTAGGATAATCGGCGCCCAAAAACCAGCGGCAGCAATCAATTTCGTGTGTGCCATTATTACAGGCCTCGCCTGTTCCCCAATTCCAAAACCAGTGCCAGTTATAGTGCACCAAATTATCCTGGTATGCTTTGCGCGGCGCGGGACCCTGCCATAATTCAAAATCTAATGTAGAAGGTACTGGTATGTGCTTACCTATTCCAATCGATGCACGCTCATTGGTATACCACGCTTTCGCGAAATAAACATCACCAATAGCACCATCCCTTACTTCTTTTACTGCATCTATTAATGAAGGCATTGAGCGCCGCTGATTACCCATTTGAATATGCTTGCCATATTTATGCAGTGCCTGTGATACCAGTTCGCCTTCGTGCGGGTTTTGCCCGCATGGTTTTTCAACATATACATGTTTGCCGTGCGATGAGCCTAAAATAGCCGCGGGTGTGTGCCAATGGTCGGGTGCGGCAACTATCAGCGCATCAAAGTCTTTTTTCTCGACAAGTTTCCGGATATCATGCACCAGTTCGGGCTTGCGCGGTACGTCTTTGAGTGCATCAAAGCCTTTTTTGATGGCCCCGGCCTCTACATCGCAGATATAAGCTATCTCCACATTAGGCAATTGCGAATAACAATTTGCGAGGTAACTGCCACGGCCGTTAAGCCCCATTACGCCAAGGACTACCTTGTTGCTGGGAGCATTTTTGCCAAAAACGGGGAAATTAAGAAAGGTGATACCTGCGGTAGCCAGCGAGGCGTCCCTGATGAATTTTCTGCGATGCATATTCTAGTTATTTTAGAATTGGTTTCTAAAGTTAGGATAAAACTGTAATTGGGACAGGATTGTTTAGAAAATGTAACAGAGTTGTTATTTTACTTTTGCAGCTGAACGGATAAGCCGGTATCTTTACACGCATGCTCCAAGTAAGCGAATTATATACCTATCCCATTAAATCAATGGGTGGCATTGCATTAAAAAATGCGCAGGTAACCGACCGTGGTTTTGCATACGACCGTCGCTGGATGCTGGTTGACGAAAACAACCTGTTTATATCGCAACGCGAAGTAGCCGAAATGGCGTTGATGGATGTGGCCATTGAAAAAGATGGGTTAAAAGTGACCTATCGGCCTCAAAACGCTTCCATCATGGTTCCTTTTGAACCGGAAACCGATGAGTTTGCCGAAATGTTTATTTGGGATGATACCTGTACAGGGCAGTTTGTGGGTGGTGAATCCGACAGATGGTTTAGCAGAATGCTGGGCATTAATTGCCGTTTGGTATATATGCCGGATAATTCGCACCGAATTACCGACCAGCGCTATGCGCCCGAAAATAGTATCACTTCATTTTCAGATGCTTATCCGTTCCTTATAATAGGTCAGTCTACATTGGATGACTTGAATACCCGGCTTACTGAGCCCTTATCGATGAACCGTTTTAGGCCAAATATCGTTTTTACCGGTGGCGAGCCTTTTGCCGAAGATTTGATGCACAGTTTTACTATAGGCAACGTCCTGTTTTATGGCGTGAAACTATGTGCACGATGCAATATACCGACGATCGATCAAACGACAGCTAAATCAGGCAAAGAGCCTTTGAAAACCCTGGCGCGCTATCGTTTCAAAAATAATAAAATTATGTTCGGTCAGAATTTGGTACACGAGGGCATCGGTGAAATAGCGGTTGGTGATGAGCTCCGGGTGTTGAGGTTAAACGATGATGAAAGGTTTTTGATTAATGCCTGAAAACCAAAGCCGCAAAAAAAACAATTAATAAAGAATTTCACTGCAATTTTTACGGTCTTGTCGGAAGAAATAACATTTTTTTTTGCCACTTTAAGGGTGTTTGCATAACTACCTAATAATTAGGCAGATTTGCATAATCGGCTCAAGTTGTTTTTTGCTAAAAAGTGCCTTCACGCTATTAAAAACGCAATATTTTCTAAACTTTTGATATCTAAAAATCGTAATAAGGGCATATCAAAACGAGAAACATGAAATTTATTGAAACTTTAATTACCCCTATTCTTAAAGCTGTAGGTGCGGTTGCAAACAATGGAATGGAAATATTCAAGAAAAGGAAAAAAGCGCCGTTCAATCCTAAGATATCATTGGGTCTCAATTTCTAAGAGAATTCTCAAAAAACGTTAAATACAAAACTATTTCCACTAACATCACCTATGCTAAAGCATGGGTGATGTTTTTTGTTTGATAAGGCTTGCGTAACTTAGCCTGATGAAACCTGTAATTACAATTGAATACTGCCCAAAGTGTAACTGGCTGCTGCGCGCCGCTTATATGGCGCAGGAATTTTTAACCACTTTTGCCGATGAACTGTATGGTGTCACCCTGCAACCCAGCGAAACAGGGGGGCATTATAGTATACGCGTTGGCGATACCACAATATTTGACCGCAAAGAATCGGGTGGCTTCCCCGAAATAAAGGAACTGAAACAATTAGTGCGTGATAAAGTAAGTCCTGAAAAAAATCTTGGGCATTCAGACAAAAAATAAAATACTATATTTACGTTAGTAAACCCTAACGCAGACCAATTATATCGACTTAATATATTTACTTATCTTTGCAGGATTTTATTTTAATAAATGTTATCAAAAAAGACAAAGTACGCCATTAAGGCCCTGGTGATCCTGGGTAAGAATGCCGACAAACCACCAATGCAAATCTCCAGGATTGCAGAAGAAGAACGTATCCCTAAAAAGTTCCTTGAACAAATACTGCTCGACTTGCGTAACGCAGGTTACTTGTATAGTAAAAAAGGCGCCGGAGGTGGCTACAGCCTGAATAAGGACCCGAAAGATATTTACCTCGTAAGTATCATGCGAATTACCGACGGCCCAATTGCCATGGTTCCCTGCGCCAGTCTTAATTTTTACCATAGGTGCGACGAGTGCAGGCAGGAAACCACCTGCGGCATTCGGGATGTATTTGTAGAGGTGCGTGACGCTACCTTAAAGATACTTTCTGAGACCAGTATAGCTGATGTTATCGCCCGGGAAAACTCCCTGATCATTAACGTTTAATTTCTGAATTAATTAAAAGGTAAACCCTGTTTATCTTTTCACGAAAGAGTATTTTTTTCCACGTCATCGCTGGAACGGATATTTTTTTACACAATCTGAGAACATATTTTTAGTTATATCACGCAATTATGTATCTGTAATGCCGTAATTTGCGTAAACAAAGCAAATCAATTTTTTGGATCAGATTTGGCTATAGTCATAAAAGATATCTGTGTAATTTTACTGTAAAAGAAATCTATTTTTGATAAATTCCTACTATTTCCCTATACTATACATATATTTGGGGAAAATATTGAGAGATAAGAGATTGTTGAAAATCTAACTGTGTAAATAAGAAGAAGATCATGCAAAGTTTTCGTACCGAACTGGAAAACCCTGTAGTTGAAAAAGATATTATCGACCTTGAGCAAAAGATACGCGCTTTCCGCGAAGGCAAAATTCATGATGAAAAATTCAGGAGCTTGCGTCTCGCTCGCGGCGTATACGGCCAGCGCCAGCCGGGTGTGCAGATGGTTCGCATTAAATTGCCATTTGGTAAAGTTACTTTTAAACAATTGCTGCGGATAGCCGATGTTTCGGACGAATACGCAAGCCATAATCTGCATTTAACTACCCGCCAGGATATCCAAATACATTATGTAAGCCTTGATCGTACCCCGCAATTATGGGCCGAATTGGAGCGTGACGATATTACCCTTCGCGAGGCATGTGGCAATACTGTAAGAAATGTGACGGCCTCTCCTACCGCCGGTATCGACCCGAAGGAACCTTTTGATGTTTCGCCTTATGCAGATGCTGTTTTCCGATTTTTCCTTCGCAATCCTATCTGCCAGGAAATGGGCCGTAAATTCAAAATATCATTTTCATCAAGTGATGAGGATACAGCTTTCTCTTATATCCATGATATTGGCGTAATCCCAAAATTGAAAGGGAATGGCGACCGCGGCTTTAAAGTAATGCTTGGCGGTGGCTTGGGTGCTCAGCCTTTGTTAGCCAGCATTGTTGAAGAATTTTTACCTGAGGATCAGCTGATACCTTATATCGAGGCGATCATCCGTGTTTTTGACCGTTATGGCGAAAGAAATAACAGGAATAAGGCACGCTTGAAATATTTGATACAAAAACTTGGACTGGACGAGGTACTGCGTTTAGCAAATGAAGAAAGAATAGCAAATAAAGTTAAGACATACCCGATTAACCGCAATGCCGTTGACGAACCTGTAATTCCAGAGCCTGTTTTGTTGCCCGAAATAACCATTGAAAACCCTTTGCGTTACGAACAATGGCTGATAACTAATGTGTTTGAGCAAAAGCAAAAAGGCTTTTATGGCGTATATATAAAGGTAACTAAGGGCGATATCCCGACAGATGTGGCCCGCAAAATGGTTGATGCTATCCGGCCTTATGTTGCTGATGAGATTCGCATTACGCAAAACCAGGGCTTACTATTAAAATACGTCAGAAAAGAAGCTTTGCCGGCATTATATGCAGGTTTAGCGCAATTGGATATGGCTGCGCCCGGTTTTGAGAGCCTGGCTGATGTAACCACCTGCCCCGGTACAGATACCTGCAACCTGGGGATATCTAACAGTATGACTTTAGCCGCGGTGCTGGAGGATTTGATCTATAACGAATACGAAGAATTTATTTTTAACCGCGAGATCAAGATAAAAATAAGCGGTTGTATGAATTCATGCGGTCAGCATGGCTTGGCGCACATTGGTTTTCATGGCAGCTCATTAAAAGCGGGCTTAAAAGTATTGCCTTCAGTACAAGTATTGCTTGGCGGCGGTACGGTTGGCAACGGCGTCGGCCGCGCAGCTGATAAAGTGATCAAGGTTCCTGCTAAAAGAGCTACTCATGTTTTGAGGGCGGTTTTGGATGATTATAAAACTAATTCGACAGAAGCTGAGAGCTTTCTGGATTATTATGACAGGCTTGGCAAGGATTATTTCTATCAATTACTAAAACCACTGGCTGACTTAACGACCCTGACCGATGAAGAGTTTGTAGACTGGGGCCACGAGGAAACATTTGCTACTGCGATAGGCGTCGGCGAGTGCGCCGGTGTGGTAATAGACCTGGTTGCTACCCTGCTTTACGAATCAGACGAGAAAAAAGGCTGGGCCGATACTGCATTTGCTAATGGCGCGTGGTCTGATGCTATCTATCATTCCTATAACGTGTTTATCAGCTCTGCGAAAGCATTATTACTAGATAAAAATATCAACAGCAGCACGCAGACGGGTATTATCAAAGAGTTTGATGCTCAATATGTTGAAAAGGGGGAATTTGCACTTGACGGTACCTTCAGCGACCTGGTATTGCAGATCAATAAAAATGAACCTTCAGAAGCGTTCGCCCGTACATACCGCGCAGCCGCTACCGGATTTTTAGAAGCCGTTAAAGCAAAAAGAGAGGCATTAGTACAATCATGATAAAAACTAAAGCAAAAAAAGAGGTTAAGGAGCCACGCATCACATTGGTTGGCGCAGGACCCGGCGATGCAGACCTGATCACGATAAAAGGTATCAAGGCGCTTAAAACAGCCGATGTTGTGCTATATGATGCTCTTGTAAATGAAGAATTATTGGAATTCGCCCCTGAACATGCTACTAAAGTATATGTTGGCAAACGTTCGGGCGACCATTCTCATTCGCAGGAATCAATCAACAAATTAATGGTTGATTATGCTCTTAATTACGGCCATGTTGTGCGTTTAAAAGGCGGCGACCCATTTGTTTTTGGTCGTGGTTATGAGGAGTTGGATTATGCTGCTTCATATAGTATTCCAACTGAAGTAATACCGGGTATTTCCAGCTCTATTGGTGTGCCCGGATTGCAAAATATACCGGTTACTCATCGCGGTTTAAGCGAAAGTTTTTGGGTGGTAACGGGTACTACAATGGATGGCAAAATATCTGGTGATTTGTACGACGCGGCACGCACAAAGGCAACTGTTGTGGTGTTGATGGGTTTAAATAAGTTGACTGAAATAACTGAAATTTATAAAAAAGAGGGTAAAAACAGGCTGCCGGTAGCTGTCATTCAAAGTGGATCGACCAAGGATGAAAAAGTAGCCGTCGGTACAATTGATACAATTGTTGAATTGGTGGAGGAAAAGAAAATATTATCGCCGGCCCTAATTGTTATCGGCGAGGTGGTTTCACTTCACCCGATGTTCCAGCCTATCAGGGAATTTTATGACATTATCAACCAGGAATAACGGTTTGGACACGATTCAGTACGAAAAAACAGGAGGCAACCAACTTTTCCCGGTTTTTTTAAAGCTGAATGACTTGCACACGGTGCTGATTGGCGCGGGTAACGTTGGTTTGGAAAAACTTACAGCCATCGTTACTAATAGTCCGTTCGCAAGAGTGACGGTTATTGCTAATGAGTTTCTACCTGAAGTTCATAGCCTGGCATCCACTTATAAAGGCGTAAAAGTTATTCAAAAATCTTTTACTGACACTGATTTGGATACAGCCGATATTGTTGTGGCTGCCACTAATGATACTATACTAAATACGTATATCAGGGAGTCGGCACACGAACGCAAACTTTTGGTCAATGTTGCCGATAAACCCGAATTGTGTGATTTTTATTTGGGGTCAATAGTACAAAAGGGTGACCTTAAACTGGCCATATCTACTAATGGAAAATCTCCCACGGTAGCCAAACGGTTAAAAGAGGTTCTAAATGAAAGTCTGCCGGATGAACTCGATATTTCGTTGCAACAAATGAGTGATCTCAGAAATACCCTTTCCGGTGATTTTGCTTACAAAGTAAAGAGGCTTAATGAAGTAACATCTGTACTGGTTGATAAAAAGCCCGAGAGGAACAGAAACCTAATATGGCTAATATGGGGAACAATTGTCCTCGCTATAGCAATTTCCGTTTATGTCCTATGGAACAGGGATCCGGATTTCAGGGCTTATATACAGGGCATTAACCCGGTCTTTTACTATTTCCTGGGGGCCGGTTTCGTTTTTGCGCTAATAGACGGCGCTATCGGCATGTCCTACGGTGTTACATCAACCACGTTTTCGCTTTCGATGGGCATCCCTCCTGCCTCGGCGAGTATGGGTGTGCATTTATCAGAAATATTGAGCAACGGCATTGCCGGATGGATGCATTATCGCATGGGTAACATTAACTGGAAGATGTTTAAACTATTGCTTATCCCCGGTATAATTGGCGCAGTATCCGGTGCTTATATCCTTTCGTCATTGGAACATTATAGTCAATATACCAAGCCGTTTGTTTCGCTATATACTTTAATATTAGGTATTGTTATTTTTACGAAAGCGCTTAAAACGGGGCAGAAAAGAACAACCGCCAAAATAACACGTATTCCCCTGCTTGGTTTAGGCGGTGGTTTTATTGATGCCGTTGGTGGCGGTGGTTGGGGTTCAATCGTGTTGTCAACATTGATAGCCGGCGGTCGGCATCCACGTTTTTCTTTAGGAACGGTAAAGTTATCCAGGTTTTTTATCGCTTTGATGAGTTCCCTTACTTTTATCACGATGTTAAGCGGCGCGCATTGGGAAGCTGTTGCAGGCCTTGTTATCGGCAGTGCATTAGCATCCCCTATTGCGGCAAAAATATCTAATAGGTTATCGGCTAAGACATTGATGATGGCTGTGTCTATTATCGTTATCATAGTGAGTGTCAACAGTATCGCAAAATTTCTATTGAAAGTTTTATAATATGACTGAGTTAGAAAATATAAGTCAACAGATTTCCGGGCTTGCACCGGTTGAAGCATTGGCTTTATTGGCAGCCAGGTTCCCGGGTAAGATTGTGTTTTCAACTAGTTTTGGCTGGGAAGACCAGGCTATCACCCACATGATATTCTCCAACGACCTGCCCATCAAAGTATTTACGCTGGAAACAGGCCGTCTTTTTCCGGAAACATATTATGTGTGGAACCGCACGATGGAAATGTACAGTAAGCCAATACATGCCTATTATCCGAATAATGAATTGCTGGAACAAATGGTGAATGCCAAAGGGCCAAGCAGCTTTTATGAATCCGTAGAAAATCGTAAAGAATGCTGCGGAATACGCAAAGTTGAACCTTTGAAACGTGCACTTGCAGGCAATAAATTATGGGTTACTGGCATACGTGCCGACCAATCGGCCAATCGCCAGTTTATGAGCAATCCTGAATGGGATGAACAAAATAATTTGATTAAATTTCACCCGATTTACGACTGGACACTTGACCAGGTTAAAGAGTACATCAGGATAAATAATATACCTTATAATACGCTGCATGACAGGGGTTTTCCAAGCATTGGCTGCGCACCATGTACAAGAGCAGTTCAGCCCGGAGAAGATTTTAGGGCCGGACGCTGGTGGTGGGAAGACCAAAGCAAGAAGGAATGTGGCTTACACGAGGTTAGTAAATAGTTAAGTATATAGAATGAGTAATAAAGAGCAGTTGGATTATTTAGACGAGCTGGAGGCCGAAGCCATTTATATCCTGCGCGAGGTAGCCGGACAGTTTGAAAAGCCTGCCCTCCTATTTTCGGGTGGGAAGGATTCGATTACACTGGTCTATTTGGCCCTTAAAGCATTTCGACCGGGTAAATTCCCTTTTCCTTTGGTACATATTGATACCGGCCACAATTTTGAAGAAACTATAATTTATCGAGATGAGATGATCAATCGTATCGGTGAAAAGCTGATAGTTGGTTATGTTCAGGATGACATCGACAGCGGAAAAGTTGTAGAACAAAAAGGAAAAAATGCCAGTCGCAACCAATTACAGACAGTTACCCTGCTCAACACCATTGCCAAGCACCAGTTTGATGCCTGTATTGGCGGTGCCAGGCGGGATGAAGAGAAAGCCCGTGCCAAGGAACGTATCTTCTCTGTACGTGATGAATTTGGCCAATGGGACCCAAAACGCCAGCGACCTGAATTATGGAACTTATATAATGGTAAAATTCACAAAGGCGAAAACGTTCGCGTATTCCCGATAAGTAACTGGACCGAACTGGATGTTTGGAACTACATCCGCAGGGAAAATATCCCTTTGCCTACTATTTATTTTGCACATGAGCGTGATGTGATTACCCGTAACGGCGTTTATATGGCTGCGTCACCATTCCTGAATATGGATGAAGAAGATGTAGTGGAGCGTAAGAATGTGCGCTTCCGTACTGTTGGCGACATGTCGTGTACGGCAGCGGTTGAATCTTATGCTACTTTAATTGACGATATAATTGACGAGATAGGCTCCTCAAGAATAAGTGAGCGCGGTGCACGTATGGACGATAAAGTAAGCGAAGCCGCCATGGAAGACCGTAAGAAAGGGGGCTACTTTTAAACTATGAATATTCTAAAATTTTTAACTGCCGGTAGTGTTGATGACGGCAAAAGCACCCTGATAGGCCGCTTGCTTTATGATAGTGAAGCTATATTGATTGACCAATTGGAGGCTTTGCAGGCTTCGAACCGAAAAAATGATGACGGCAGTATCGACCTTGCTATTTTAACTGATGGATTGAAAGCCGAACGCGAACAGGGTATCACGATTGATGTTGCCTACAAATATTTCCAGACCGAAAAACGTAAATTCATTATAGCTGATACACCTGGGCATATTCAATATACCCGTAATATGGTTACCGGCGCGTCTAATTCAAACCTGGCTATTATACTTATTGATGCGCGAAAAGGCGTTATCGAGCAAACTATACGCCACTCCTTCCTGGTTTCATTATTAGGGTTACCGCAGGTGGTGGTAGCTGTTAATAAAATGGACATGGTTGATTTCAGCCAGGAAGTTTTTGATAAGATTGTTGAGGACTATAAAAAGCTGGCTGCTAAAGTTGGTTTGACTAATATAGCCTACATCCCGGTTAGCGCCCTTAAAGGCGATAACATTGTTCATGCTTCTACTAATATGCCCTGGTATAAAGGCAGCAGCTTGTTGCCATACCTGGAGACCGTAGAAATTCCCGCGGAAACACGTGCTGACCATGCCCGCTTCCCGGTCCAGTGGATTATTCGCCCGCAAACTGAGGAACTACATGATTATCGTGGCTATGCAGGCCGTGTATCAAGCGGTTCATTTCGGGTTAATGATAAGGTGACGGTATTGCCGTCTGGCTTTAGTTCAACAATCAGTAAAATAGAATTACTGGATAAAGAACCTGAAGCAGCATTTGCAGGTATGTCGGTTACAGTTCATCTAAAAGATGAGATTGATATCAGCCGCGGCGATATATTGGTTAATGCACATAACCAACCTGAGGTTTCTAAGCAAATCGAAGCTGATTTGTGCTGGATGGATACCAGGGCTTTGGATACAACTCATACTTACCTGTTGCAGCATAATAGTAAAGTAACGCGCTGCCGCATCCAGGAAATATTGCATAAAGTAAATATCAACACGCTTGAAAAGGAATATGATGAAGATTTCAGGCTGAACGATATCGGTCGCATTATTATTAAAACAGCTGACCCGCTGGCTTATGACTTTTACCAGAATAACAAAGCCAATGGCGGCGCGATATTAATAGATAGTCGCACCAATGTAACCGTTGGCGCCCTTATGTTCAGGGCTAATGCCGAATAACGATAATAATCATCCTAAGTCGCTATAAACAATCAACTAAAACAGACGGGCCCCGGTAAATCGGGGCCTTTCCTATTGCAATCCTTTCCCAACTTCATTAGGTATTTTAGTTTAAATAACTAAATTATCAGGCTGTAAATCAATGTATTAAAATTTATTGTGAAAATATTTTTGAGAAGTTAAATCTATATTATCTATATTTACACTACTAAATTGATAGATATTATAGATTTAGTAGAATATAATGATTTTAATAACACTTAAAAGTACAAATTAATCCATTTAGTAATACGCCGTTTAGCAGGTGAATAAAACTGCATCCGGCACTTGAACCCACAAAGACAATGAAACTTATTTACACGAAAGCAATTCTACTAGTATCAATTTTTATCCTATCGGCAATAGCTGCAAAAGCACAGCAAAACGAAGATCTGCTTAATATCCTTATCAAGAAGAACCTGATCACGCAATCGGAGGCTGATTCGATACGATCTGAACAAGCCATTAAGGAACAGAAAAAACGCGATAAGGAAAATGAAAATCAGCATAACATATCAATAGGAAGCAGGGCATTGCAAATAAGCGGCCTGGTGCAGGCCCGTTACCAGGGATTTGCTCAAACAGGTGTAAGCGACGCTTTTGACCTTCACCGCGCAAGGCTTGACGCTAAAGGTAATATCACCAACCAATGGAGTTATGAAGTCTATACTGAATTTGCTTCTACAACCAAGCTGTTGGATGCGTATACCGCCTATAAAGTAGCCGATTTCCTCAAACTTACAGCAGGCCAGTTCAAAATCCCATTCTCTTATGAGAGTTTAACGTCGGATAGCCAATTGGAATTT
>JAYUEE010000065.1:0-31832 GCA_043739405.1 Mucilaginibacter sp.
AGGACCGAATCGCTAAATAGGTCTTCACACCTGGATAGAAGATGGTTCACCTCTGACTTGCGATATCTTTAAATATAAAACAAACCTAATGGATGGAAGTGGATACCGGCCACGCGCCTAACGCCTGCGCCGTATGAACGTATAGCGCGGCCCGCAGGGAAACGCCCTTATTAAAGTCTTAAGTTCTAAGTCTATAGTCCTAAGTCTTTGATCCCGGTCAGACTTAAGACTTTCGACTCAAGACTTCGGGCTAACATCCTCCCCAAAGCTGGCGTAGGCATGCCGCGTGTGCCCGGTAAGTAAGGTTCATATAAAACTATTCGCTAAATTTGAAACCGGCGCTTCGGATAACCGGCAGCGCTATGATGCCGCCAATTTTCAATAAAATACGATGACAACGATATCAAAGCAAAGCAATTTTCTGACGCTCATTAATGTATTTACAGTCGACCCGGTTAATCAGCAAAAACTGGTTGACCTGTTGACTTTGGCAACGGAAAGCAGTGTACGAAAAGTAAAGGGCTTTATCTCATCGAGCCTGCACCGCAGTATTGACGGGACAAAAGTTACGATGTATGCACAATGGAGCAGTATGGAGGCCTATCAAAACATGAGAAACAATTCGACCGCTTCGCCTTATTTGGACGAGGCGCTTAAAATTGCCAGTTTCGCCCCCGGAATGTATGAGGTTGTAGAGACGTTTTTGCCGGAGGGGTAAGGGGGGTATCGCGCAAGGTTGTCTGAACCGGAATTTTTTGAATTACCGAATTACCGGAATTCTGTTCTGTGGTGGGTGTCATGGTGAGGCACTCGAACCATGTGGGCAAAGGCCTTTGCACTATGCCTGTCGCTTTGAACCGCCAACAATCGCTATGCAGCAACCGGGCATTCGTCAGCCCGGCGCACCATGGTTCGAGTGCCTCACCATGACAGCCTTTTTTGTCATTCTCTGCTTTAGAATTTCTAGAAATTTTATAACACAGCATGACATCCCGGCCCCTCCGAGGAGGGGAATTATAGAAGCGAATTACAGCGCCTTAACGATCTCCAGCGACTTTTCGACATGCTGGGTAGGTGAAATATGATCGGCATCGGATGAAAGTACGGCTACAACTTTACCGGCTTTATTGATGACAAAAGTGGTTCGGGGGATGAAGCCGTGGGTTAGGTCCTGGCCCAGTGCATCTTTAATTCCGGCACGTCCGGCTGCCATGGTAAGGCCGTAGGATGCTGCAATTTTGCCATCGGCATCTGAAGCTACCGGGAACTTGCCCGCACAGTAAGCCGGGTCGGACGAAAATTTATTCAGCCGCGTAATATCGTCGGCAGATACACCGATGATGGTGGCCCCGGCCGCTGTAAATTTATCCTTGAGTTCGGCAAAGGCATGGGCCTCGGCATCACAGCCGCCGGTATAGGCAGAAGGATAGAAATAGACCACAACGGGCCCTTTGGCCAGCGCGTTTTTTAATGAAAAATCAAATGCATTGCCGGCCAGGCTGGCCTTGGTGCTAAATACGGGCGCGGCATCGCCTTTGGCCAATAGGTGTGTTTGTACAAAGCCAGACAGGGTTAGCAAGGTTGATAAGCTGAAAATTAAAAAAGCGAAGGGATAATATTTTTTGGTCATGGCGGGTTGTTTTGATTGGTTATTTGTTATAACCAAAGCTACGATAGTTTGTTTAAAAGGGTTGGGTGTCATAGAAATTTTACGGGGGTAGGCCCGGTCTTGTTGTTGTTTGTATAGGTATTACAGGATTTACTCGCAAATATGCATAGCTATTTCAGGACGGGTCAATCTTGCTATTTCATGGTTTACACTTTTTTCGTGATTTACTCAATAATATATTGATAATCAGATGTTTAATATCAATAGGGCCAAAATTATGTAAACCATGTAAACCATGGCCCGGTCAGCCCCGCTAATTCACCATTGACTATTCACCATTCACACCAAATTCTGACAACCTGTCACGCCAAGTGTATTCTTTTCTGACTAAATAATACGGAATTTGGGAAAGAATAAAGGAGATTTCTGCCAAAAAGGTATTGGCATAAGCATTGTTATTACTGTGGTAACGAATCATAGTAAAGGAAAAACAATCATACAATGTCTAAAATAATAGGAATCGACTTAGGAACAACGAACTCATGCGTGGCCGTAATGGAAGGTAACGAACCGGTAGTTATAGCCAACAGCGAGGGTAAACGTACTACGCCATCGGTTGTCGCATTTGTTGACAACGGCGAGCGTAAGGTGGGTGACCCGGCAAAGCGCCAGGCGATCACCAACCCAACCAAAACCATTTATTCTATCAAGCGCTTTATGGGTAACAAGTTTGACGAAGTTACCAAGGAAGTTGCCCGTGTACCTTATAAAGTGGTTAAAGGCGATAACAACACTCCGCGTGTTGAAATTGACGACCGCAAATATACCCCGCAGGAAATTTCGGCAATGATATTGCAGAAAATGAAAAAAACTGCCGAGGACTTTTTGGGCCACGAAGTAACTGAAGCGGTTATTACCGTTCCGGCTTACTTTAACGATGCCCAGCGCCAGGCTACTAAAGAGGCCGGTGAAATTGCAGGCTTAACTGTAAAACGTATCATTAATGAACCTACTGCTGCTGCCCTGGCTTACGGCCTGGATAAAGCGCACAAGGATATGAAGATCGTAGTGTTTGACTGCGGTGGCGGTACGCACGACGTATCGGTACTGGAGTTGGGCGACGGCGTTTTCGAAGTAAAATCAACCGATGGTGATACGCACCTGGGCGGTGACGACTTTGACCACGTGATCATCGACTGGCTGGCCGACGAATTTAAAAGTGACGAAGGCATCGATCTGCGCAAGGACCCAATGGCCCTGCAGCGTTTGAAGGATTCGGCTGAAAAAGCTAAAATTGAGCTTTCGAGCAGTCCGCAAACTGAGATCAACCTGCCATATGTTACCGCTGTTGACGGTATGCCAAAGCACTTAGTTAAGACTTTAACCCGCGCTAAATTTGAGCAACTGGCTGACAGTTTGATCAAACGCACTATTGAACCTTGTAAGACTGCTTTAAAAGCTGCCGGTTTAACTGTTAAGGATATTGACGAAGTTATCCTGGTAGGTGGCTCGACCCGTATCCCTGCGATACAGGAAGCTGTAGAGAAATTCTTTGGCAAAGCTCCTTCAAAAGGTGTAAACCCTGACGAAGTGGTTGCCATAGGCGCTGCCATACAAGGTGGTGTGTTATCAGGCGACGTTAAAGATGTGTTGTTGTTAGACGTTACCCCGCTTTCATTAGGTATTGAAACCATGGGTGGTGTAATGACCAAGCTGATCGAGGCTAATACAACTATCCCAACAAAGAAATCGGAAGTGTTCTCGACAGCATCTGACAATCAGCCGTCTGTAGAAATACATATCTTACAGGGCGAACGTCCAATGGCGGCTCAGAACCGTACGCTGGGCCGTTTCCACCTGGATAGCATTCCGCCTGCACCTCGTGGTGTGCCGCAGATCGAAGTGTCATTTGACATTGATGCCAGCGGTATATTGCACGTAGCTGCCAAGGATAAAGCAACCGGTAAAGAACAGAAGATCCGTATCGAGGCTTCATCAGGCCTGACAGATGCTGAGATCAAGAAAATGAAGGACGAAGCAGAAGCAAATGCTGAGTCTGACAAAAAGGCAAAAGAGGAAGTTGAAAAACTAAACTCCGCTGATGCCCTGATCTTCACTACTGAAAAGCAACTGAAAGAGTATGGTGATAAAATTTCGGCTGACAAAAAAGCACCTATCGAAGAAGGTTTGAAAAAACTGAAAGATGCTTATGCTGCTAAAAACTTAGCCGACATTGAAACCGCACAAACTGAATTGAATGCCGCATGGGCAACCGCTTCTGAAGAGATGTACAAAGCATCGGCAGAAGGTGGTCAGCCGCAGCCAGGTGCCGAAGGCCCGGGTGCTGCAGGTGGTGCGCAAGCCGATTCGGACCACGTAACGGATGTTGACTTCGAAGAAGTAAAATAATTAATCCATTATATATTCAAAAGCCCGCCCTGGATTTCAGGGCGGGCTTTGTTGTTGTATAACCTTATCTTTAGGCGATGAAATTTAAATGCCTTGTAATTTTATTGCTGAACATTTCCGTAGCGTACGGGCAACAAACCCATTTATTTGGATATGTTGTTGATGCACGAACCGGGTTGCCTGTAGGGGAGGCCACTATCGGTATTCCCAGCAAGGACCTGTTTTACCCTACCGGTCGCGAGGGGGAATTTAACATTATCGATAAGGGCATTGCCGCAACAGATTCTATTCACATATCGTGTATAGGGTATCAAACGCTGAGAATAAAATCCGGCGACCTGAAGCCGCGGGATACCATTAAACTGTTCACTTTAGTTAAGGTTCTTCGTGAAGTGAGGATAAGCCTTTTTCAGTGCGGCAGTAAGATGAAATCGCAGGATCTTTGGGCCGCCTACCGGCCGCTAAATGAACACGCGATGTTTATGTTTGGTTCTAAGAACGTCAAAGGCTCCATCCAGTCAATCGGGTTTTATTTGGGGAATGCCGAAGGAGGGAATGCTATTGCACCATTCAGGGTGAGAATTTACAGTGTTAACGATGATGGTACTCCCGGGAGGGAGTTAACAGAAAACCTCATCATTATTTCCGCTAAAAAGACCAACGCATGGTTTGATTTGGATATATCGGCCTATGCTATACAAAATCCCGGGAACGGCTTTTTTGTAGCATTCTGCCTGATTGATGCAAAACATTATAAAGCGAGTAATGGTACTCAATTACTTACGCCACGTTTAGGCATGACCGAAAATGAGTTTAAGAATTCGCAGTCTTTTAGGGGCGAGTATAGGCACAAGGAGCGGGAATGGTACAAGGAGCCGTTCAATTATAATTATATGATTAGGGCGTCAATTGTACCGGAATAGAAACAAAAAATCCCGCCATTTGAGCGGGATTTCGAATATTTGAATGAGTATTTTATGGCCACAAGTTCTCAGGGTAGGTTCCGTTTTCTACCAGTGCCGAGATGCTTTTTTGTACGATAGGCTTATCTTCTTTATAAGTAACGCCAAACCATTTGGATGAGGTCGGGATCACTTTAAATGATGCTGTGCCGCTTTTTATCAGTTCGTCAGCTGCAAGCGGGATAAAGAATTCGGCTTTAGGGTTATTTTCGTTGGCCTCAACAAACCGTTTGAACATCGGTTCACTTTGTTTGAAGATTGCAGGAGTGAATCCCCAGAAATTCATGGATACGCGGGTATCATTTGGTAACGAATGTTCGCCAGAGGCATCTTTGTAAGCCACAGTGCCATCTTCTTTAAAGTATACCTCGGTGCGCTCGTTGATTTCGACCATGTTGCCATTTTCATCGACCTTGCACACGCCGCGCGATACCGACCCGTAGTCAGACAAGGTTTTATCTATCTGGTAACCTATGATGGAATATTGGCTGTCAGAAACTTCAGTAGTCAGGAATTTGGCCATTTTTTCAAATGCTTCCCGGCCATAATAATCGTCAGCATTGATTACGCAGAATGGCTCATGTACCTGGTTGCGTGCAGCCAATACAGCATGCTGGGTTCCCCACGGTTTCGACCTTTCGATCACTTTATCGATGCCAAAGGGCTTCAAATCGTAGCTTTGGAAAACATAATCCGTTTCAACACGACCCTTCAGTTTAGGTTCGAAAATGGATTTAAATTGTTCGGCAAATTCTTCGCGTATAATGAAGCTGATCTTGCCAAAACCTGCATTGATGGCGTCGTAAATAGAGTAATCAATGATTGTTTCGCCGTGAGGGCCAAAGCCGTCGACTTGTTTCATGCTTCCATAGCGGCTGGCCATTCCGGCAGCTAATATCAATAGTGTAGGTTTCATACTTTCGTGAGGTGCTGTGTCGGGTTTTATTAATTAGTTATCAAAAGGCATTTATACTCAAAATGTTTTGGGAAAGTTTACTTTTCAAAACTAATCAATAAATGTAATTATGACAATTGTTATAATCTATTTAATATACTTGAAATCCTGGCCGTCCTTAACGCGCAGTAATACCTCGTAGATCAGGCGGATCACATTATCCACATCCTCTTTATGTATCATCTCGACGGTGGTGTGCATATAGCGCAAGGGCAATGAAATAAGGGCCGACGGCACACCATCATTCGAATAAGCAAAGGCATCCGTATCCGTGCCTGTTGATCTGGATGAGGCCTGGCGCTGGAAAGGGATATCCGCCTTTTCGGCCGACTCGATCAATAATTTATTCACGTTATTTTGCACAGCAGGAGCATAAGACACTACAGGACCCTTTCCGCACGCCAGATCGCCCTGGGTTATTTTGCTTATCATTGGCGTTTGGGTATCATGCGTAACATCAGTTACGATGGCCAAATTTGGCTTGATATGATGCGCGATCATCTCTGCTCCGCGCAAACCAATTTCTTCCTGAACAGCATTTACGATATATAAGCCAAATGGCAGCTTCTTTTTGTTTTCTTTTAGTAAACGGGCAACTTCGGCAATCATAAAACCACCGGCACGATTATCCAGGGCGCGTCCCACATAATAACGGTCATTAAGCACCATGAATTTATCCTCATAGGTGATTACGCAGCCCACATGGATGCCTAATTTTTCCACTTCATCTTTGGTGGTACAGCCACAATCAAGGAAAATGTTTTTGAGCGTTGGCGCTTCTTCCTTGTCACCGGAACGGGTATGGATTGCCGGCCAGCCGAAAACGGCGGTAACAGGGCCTTTATCAGTATGGATAATAACTCGTTTAGATGGCGCTATCTGGTGATCGGAGCCACCATTGCGTATTACATAAATCAGTCCATCACTGGTTATATAATTTACAAACCAGGATATTTCATCTGCATGGGCCTCAATTACAACTTTGTATTTGGCTTTGGGATTGATGATACCAACCGCCGTGCCGTAATTATCTACATAATGCTCATCGATATAGGGTTTGATATAATCGAGCCATAATTCCTGGCCTTTCCATTCAAAACCGGTGGGTGAGGGGTTATTGATATATTTTTCGAAGAAAGCTAATGAGGTCTTGGTGACCACTTCGACATGCTGTTTTTTGTCAGCCTTTTTTTTAGACATAATTTCCTTTTGAACTGCTTTTAATAGTTATCAGCAAATATAATAAAGCTCGTGATAAAGCAGTGTGTTAACAAATTTTAGCCTCAACTTTGATTAATTATTATTGACTTAACATTGGGTTCATTTATGCTGTTTTTCTTTGGTCGAGTAATTTTTTTTAAGATTAATTTAGTTGACTAAAAGCCGGTTTCATTTCTCGGGCCGGCTTTTTTTTCACCAACTTTTCATATTATATCATTATATTCGGGTGTAATATGCAAATCGTAAATCTTGTTGGCGGAATAATAGTAGCGCTATTAACTTTTGCGATGGAAAACTCACCATCCGGTCCGCCATATTTAACGGTTCCTGTATATTATGCACCCAAAAATTCCCTGGGCAGGGATTCAAACACCATTGTGCTAATTAATCAAACTGATTTAAGTGAGACAAAGATAAGCAATCAAAAAAAGCTTAAAGTACTTCGGAATGCAGCGTATACTTCGCTTAAAACTGCTGAAAATCAGCTAAAACAACTACCGCACGTAGGGGTAGTTAACCTGGTTGACTCGGCCTTCAAGGCAAATACAGATTCGGTCAAACTTATAGCGGCAAAATACAATGCGCAACACGTTTTAGCTTTAAAGAGTTTTAGTGCCGATATTACCTTAAGTGACGTGCAAAGCTCAACACCATATTTCAATACAGATATACGGGAAGACTTTAAATTATACGAAAGTAACGGGGCGTTCTATAAAAAGTTAAGAGGCACCGCCAGCGACCTTATCCCTGACGTAAAATACACATTGGGGTTTTACGCAGCGTTGTATATTCATCCGCCAATTGAACAACACGAAGATGCCATTGATACTTCGGCTCAAAATGCGACCATCGATGCACTGAAGAACTATTTATATTCTTCCGTTATCCACGATAGGCCACTTTATGATAACCATTTTTTGATGGATGCTGTAAAAAAAATGTATTCGGGTAAAATGGATGATGCAATTACGCTGCTAAAGCCATTGTTGCAACACAAAAATGCGAAGAAGGCATCTAAAGCAGCTTATAACCTGGCCGTGGCTTATGAATCAAAAGGAGATATCGAAACCGCAACTACCATGGCCCAGCTGTCTCTAAATAAATTCAGTAATGACTATGCTAAGACTATCCTGGAAGATTTGAAAACGGAGTAAGCGCCTTTTCAAGTACCTCATAGTCAAATCCATTTTTCGAAAAGAATTTGCCTGATTGTTGAAATCCACTTTTAAGGTAAAAGCCAATAGCTGATAACCGCGCATTGCACCATATCCTGGTACCGCCATCTGCTTGTGCGAAATCAGCAATGTACCCAAGTAGGATATTGCCAATACCTTTACCCTGGTAATCCGCGTCAATAGCAAACTTACGAAACTGGAAATCGTCACCTCTCGGGAATAAAGAAACTACGCCCACCAAATTGTTGTCCGTAAAGGCGCCAAAATGTATCCCATCCAAATCCTCGTCCATTTCCATTTCATAGAGCTTTTGGGCCGGATATAAGACCTTCTGGCGCAAGTGCCAGGTGAGTTCAGGTCGGATTTGTTCGATACTTATTTTCATAGGTGAAAGGACAAAGGTAAAAGGATAAAGGTAGTTCCGGAATCAAACCTTTCACCTTTATCCTTTCGCCTTTAAACTTACAAAGGAATATTCCCGTGCTTCTTCCTCGGGTTATTCACTACCTTATTCTCGAGCATTTTAAAAGCGTGAATCAGCTTGATGCGGGTTTCCGATGGTTCGATCACTTCATCAATAAAACCACGTTCAGCTGCACGATAGGGGTTGGCAAAAATTTCCGAATACATGAGTTCTTTTTCAATCCATTTAGCTTCCTTGTCTTCAGCCTCGTTGATCTCACGCTTGAAAATAATTTCAGCCGCGCCTTTGGCGCCCATTACGGCTATCTCTGCCGAGGGCCATGCATAGTTCATATCAGCGCCTATATGTTTGGAGTTCATTACGTCATACGCGCCGCCATAGGCTTTGCGGGTAATTACGGTAATACGGGGCACGGTCGCCTCGCAAAAAGCATATAGCAATTTAGCGCCATTGGTGATGATGGCGTTCCATTCCTGGTCGGTGCCCGGTAAAAAGCCCGGTACATCCTCGAATACTAATAAAGGAATATTAAAGCTATCGCAAAAACGCACAAAGCGTGCGCCTTTGGTGGACGAATGAATATCCAATACCCCGGCCAAAAATGCAGGTTGATTAGCCACAATGCCGATGCTGCGGCCTGCTAATCGCGCAAAGCCGACTACTATATTTTCGGCAAAATCTTTATGTACCTCTAAAAACGATCCTTCATCTATTACCTCGCTAACCACATCCCTTATGTCATAAGGCTGCGAATTGTTTTCGGGTAAAAGGTCGGTTAATTTGGGGCGCTGTTCGTTTTTACCATCGTACGGCAGGGAAGGAGCCTTGTCTTCACAATTTTGCGGCATATAGCTCAGTAATTTTTTGACGTGCTGAATAGCGTCTATCTCATTGGCACATGCAAAATGCGTAACACCAGACTTGGTGGCGTGAGTGGTTGCCCCGCCCAATTCTTCTGATGTTACAATTTCGTGTGTAACAGTTTTGACCACGTTTGGCCCGGTCACGAACATATACGAGGTATTCTCTACCATCAATATAAAATCGGTAATAGCTGGTGAATATACCGCGCCGCCTGCACAAGGGCCCATGATGGCCGATATCTGCGGCACCACCCCTGATGCCATGGTATTGCGGTAGAATATGTCTGCATAGCCGCCCAATGAAACCACGCCCTCCTGGATACGTGCACCGCCCGAATCATTTAGTCCAATCACCGGTGCGCCATTTTTCATGGCAAGGTCCATTATCTTGCATATTTTTTCAGCATGAGTTTCTGAAAGTGAACCACCAAACACGGTAAAATCCTGGGAAAAAACATAAACAAGCCGACCGTTTATTGTACCATAACCGGTAACCACGCCGTCACCGGGGTAAATCTCTTTTTCCATCCCAAAATCGGTGGAACGATGCGTTACCAGCATACCTATTTCCTGGAATGAGCCCTCATCCAATAAGAAATGCAGGCGCTCGCGTGCGGTTAGTTTTCCTTTTTTATGTTGACTTTCAATACGCGCATGGCCGCCACCTTGCAAAGCGTGCTCGCGCTTATGCTGCAGGGTCTTCAATTTTTTATTCACAATCCGGGATAATTTTAAAGAATCTGCTAAAAATAACAATTATCGGATTAAAAGCAGGTATAAAGCAGTTTACTATATTTGCAGTATATGCACTCGACTAATCACATTACATATGAAGGCCTGCTGGAAGGCAATAAACGGTTTATCGCCAATGCGTTAAAGGAAGACCCAGAATATTTTGACAAGCTGACCACCCAAAACCCCCCTGTTTTATGGATTGGTTGCGCCGATAGCCGCGTACCGGCCAACCAAATAACTAACACCGCACCGGGGGAGATATTTGTACACCGCAACATCGCCAATATGGTGATACACACGGATATGAATATGCTCTCAGTACTGGATTATGCGGTAAACGTGCTGCATGTGAAACACGTGATCGTAACAGGCCATTATGGCTGTGGTGGCGTGATAGCGGCCATGAGCAATCAACGGTTTGGCCTGATCGATAACTGGCTGCGGCACATTAAAGACGTATACCGGTTGCATGCCAAGGAACTGGATAAGATAACCGATATGGGGGAGCGCACTTCCCGCCTGGTGGAGCTAAACGTTATCGAAAACGTAAATAATCTCTGCAAAACATCTATCGTGCAGGATGCCTGGAAGAGCGGGCAGCCCTTAGCCGTCCATGGCTGGGTATACAGCCTTAGCACGGGCGTAATAACCGACATGAAGGTAAGCACCAGCAATAACGATAAGATGGATGATGTGTTTAAGTTCAAGTAGGATTTAGAGCCAGGAACTAAGAGCCAAGAAACAAGACAAAAAATCTTGACTCTTGCTTCTTGACTCTACTATACTTCTTTCGCCAAAAACGGATACCGGTAATCCTTAGGCGGATCGAATGTTTCCTTAATGGTTCGCGGCGATACCCAGCGCAATAAATTGATCATCGAACCGGCTTTATCGTTAGTGCCCGAACCTCTCGCACCGCCAAATGGCTGCTGGCCCACTACGGCACCGGTAGGTTTATCATTGATATAGAAATTTCCGGCTGCGTTACGCAAGCGATGGGTCATATCTGCAATGGCATAGCGGTCCTGGGCTATAATGGCGCCGGTCAAAGCGTAGATAGACGTTTTGTCAACAATATCAACCACCTTGTCAAAGTCCTTATCGTCGTAAACATAAACGGTCAGCACCGGACCGAAAAGCTCTTCGCACATGGTGACATAATAAGGGTCATTAACGCGTATAACGGTTGGCTCAATAAACCAGCCTTTACTCTTATCATAGTTGCCGCCGGTAATGATCTCGACATTCTTGTCAGCTTTAGCGGCGTCAATATATTTTGCCAGTTTATCAAACGATTTTTCGTCGATAACGGCATTAATAAAGTTTTCAAAATCCTCAACCGGGCCCATTTTAAAGCTGGCGATATCGCGCTGCATTCTTTCCTTAATAGCCGGCCATAGCGATTTAGGGATATAAGCCCTTGAGGCAGCTGAACATTTTTGTCCCTGGTATTCAAATGAACCGCGTATCAAAGCGATGTTGGATACGTCAACATCGGCACTTGGATGAACCAGCACAAAGTCCTTACCACCGGTTTCACCCACAATGCGGGGGTAGGTTTTATATTTATGGATATTGTTTCCTATAGTTTTCCAGATGTTCTGGAACACACCGGTCGAACCTGTAAAATGAATGCCTGCAAAATCAGGATGCTCAAATATTACACTTCCTGCGGTTGGCCCGTCAACATAAACCAGGTTGATAACACCATCGGGCAGTCCTGCTTCCTGGAATACCTGCATGATTACGTTTGCAGCAAATATTTGGGTATTGGCAGGTTTCCAAACTACTACGTTGCCCATCATTGCAGCAGACGATGGCAAATTTCCGGCTATAGCCGAAAAGTTAAAAGGAGTTAACGCAAATACAAAACCTTCCAGCGGGCGTTGCTCCAAGCGGTTCCAAACACCTTTGCCCGAAATCGGGGGTTGCTGCTGGTATATCTGCGTCATATAATAGACGTTGAAACGCAAAAAGTCGATCAGCTCGCATGCGGAATCAATCTCGGCCTGGTAGGCGTTCTTCGACTGGCCCAGCATGGTAGCTGCATTTACTTTGACACGATATGGGCCTGCAAGCAGGTCGGCAGCTTTTAAAAAGATGGCGGCACGATGCTCCCAGGGCATTTCTTCCCAGGCAGCTTTGGCAGCTAAGGCGGCATCAATAGCAGCCGTAACGTGACTTGCATCCCCATGATGGAAGGTTGCCAGTACGTGCTGATGATCGTGCGGGGGGCGTACCTCGCCGGTTTTACCCGAGCGTACTTCCTTTCCGCCGATGTACATCGGTATGTCTATCCGTTGTGAGCGCGCTTCTTCTAAAGCGGCTTTTAATTCGGCGCGTTCTACACTGCGCGGGCCATAGTTTAAAACAGGCTCGTTTTGCGGCGTAGGGACGTTAAAAAATCCTTTGAGCATAGGTGTATAATTATTGAGTGTGCAAAGATAGGGTAAATGTGCAGATATGCAGATGTGCGGATTGCAAATTACGGGGAAGTGACAATTTGCGAATGTGCAGATTTCAGATGCGCAAATATTTATCTTTGAATAAATTAAAATGAGATTTATAGATTTTCTGGTTTATTACCCGGCAACCAATTTTAAAAATAGAAAGATGGGTGGTTGGTCATATGGAAGCGAACTTGGTAGAGCTGTTTTTCTAGCTAGTTTAACAATAAGTTTATTTTCCTTTGCCATGGTTGAATTCGGTGCTTTTTTGTTTTTCAAAATAAATCTTTTTGATTTCGCCTATGGTAGTATTGGTTTACTTGTAGCAGGAGGACTTATAATAAATCGGATTTTTGACTTTATTTACTTGACAAAAAAGCGATATGACCATATTTGTTCATCCCCGTCGAAACCTTTTGAATTGAATATTAATATAGGCGTTGCGCTGTGTTTTTTACTGTTTATATTGTCTATGCTGTGTGTTGTTGTTGTGGCAGTATTAATTGATCGATTGCTAAAAAAATGACCTGCTCCATCTCCCCTCCGTTGGTCGGGATTTGAAATCCCGGTACTGAATAGGTCCGGATTTCAAATCCGGATTAACGAGGTCTAAGAACATCCCGAACGTACAACATTTCAACGCCAGAACCAAAATTGTCGCAAACATACCGTTCGAAAGTCGGTTTCACCTGTCACAGCATCCTTGTATTTGCAGTAAATTTGTTTTGAAAAATCATTCACTATGGAAGCAACAACAAATACAGCAATTACAATTGAAGCAATTGTGAACCTACCGGTAGAAAAAGTTTGGGAATTATGGACCGATGCTAACCACATTACCCAATGGAATTATGCCTCCGACGACTGGTGTTGCCCTGCTGCCGAGAACGACCTGCGCCCGGGCGGCAAATTTTCATCCACGATGGCTGCAAAAGACGGAAGCTTTAGCTTTGATTTTTGGGGAATTTATGACGAAGTAAAACCAAACGAGCTTATTGCCTACACCATGGGCGACCGTCGAAAAGCGGAAGTGCATTTTGCCGGTGAAGGTAAGTCGACTAAGATAACTTCTGCTTTTGAAGCTGAAAAGGAGAACCCAATCGAAATGCAACGAGGCGGCTGGCAGGCGATACTGGATAACTTTAAGAAGTACGCTGAATCCGTGAAGTAATTTCACCGGTTTTATTTTACCTTCTTAAACCATAAATGCTTTGTCGCGCGGCGAAGCACTATTCTTTAAACACAATTGCCAGTTGTTGGTCCAGCAGTATATCTGTATGGCTGCTATTATCACCAAAACGACCTATAATTTTGCCGTCGGGGTCTATGAGTATTCTCGTCGGCACAAAGTGTATGGCATATTTTTCTCCGACGTCATTATCCGTTCCTACACCGCATAGCACATTTGGCCATAAAGCGAGGCTGTCCTTTTTCATGGCTTTTTTCCAGGCTTCCTTGGTATCATCATCCCAGGCGATGCCTATAATATTAAGGCCTTTACTTTGATATTTTTTGAATACATCGACTAAATGGGGATTACTTTCGCGGCATGGCGGGCACCAACTGGCCCAAAAATCCAGTAGTACATATTTGCCTTTATAATCAGCTAAAGCCACGGCATTACCTGCGGTATCATCGGCTGTAAAATCGGCGGCCACATTACCCGGCAGCGCAGCTTCCATCTTTTTTATTTCTTCTTCCACCGCCAGACCGTCATCACTTTGCTTTAATTCGTCATTAAAATTATTGTAAACGCGCTTCGTCGAATCTAGCCCCTCCCGGGTAGCATAGTAAGCCAGTTCATGCGCGGTCACATAGGAGTTGGGGTAGGTTAAAAAAAACTGGTAGCAAATGGCTTTTATCCGGTACTCATAAGGCGCAAACTGCGTACTTATCTCTGCCGCCTTTTCGGGGTCCTTTTCTCTATTATACTTATCGGTCATGGGCTTCATTTCTGCCCTGACACGTGCTGTCCGATTACTCAGCTCTTTCCACTCGTCCTGGCTTTGCGAGCCGCTAAGTGTTAATGAGTCCAATAGTGCCGCATCGCCGGTAAGGTAAAGGCGGCCCGGCTCAAGATATATTTCCCTCGACCGGCTTTCAAAAGTGCTATCCGTTATAACCTCGCCCAGGTTTTTGAACAGGATTATCGCATATGCTGGTTTGTCCAAACTGTCGGTGATGATAAACCGGTCGTTAAAAATAGGCCTGGCCTGGAAAGTGTTTTTACCGCTGTTGTTTTTATAATAAATAATTACCGAATCCATGTGTGCACCTTTTAATTGGCCATGCAGCGTAAATACATTATCAACCAGCGCGGATTGGGCAAAACCTTGCTGAAGCCGTAATAGCATCATTAGGATTAAGCCCACTGTTCTTATTTTCATGAAAATTGCGATAAGGCAATTTATGCAAAAAATAGACTCAAATACTTATTTTTATATCAACAATTAAAATGACGATAGAGGATCTTCAAGCCATTTGTCATACACTGCCCAAGGTCACCGAAGACATCAAACTGGGCGTACATTTGTGCTTTAACGTCGGTGGAAAATCTTTCCTGTTCACGCACCCCGATGGCGTCCCTCCTTCTGCCTCGTTCAAAGTACCCGCTGAAGATTTTGAAGAAATAACTGCAAAAGAGGGCCTGGAGCCCCAGCCTTATATCGCCCGGTACAAATGGGTATTGGCGCGCGACATCAGCCGTCTTACCAAAAAGGAATGGGAACATTATATCCGCAAGTCGCATCACCTCATTGCCGCCAAATTGCCTGCAAAAATTAAAAAAAGCCTCGGTTTGTAACATATCTGGCCCTTTTTCACATTCGCCAACATCAATATTCAAACTTAGTTGCAACCCTCACATTGAAATCGTTTTTAAAACTCAATGGCCATAAGGAGGCACCTACGGAGCCACTTTTTATAATCATTTAATTCTATAAACAGGCGACTCCGCCGGAGTCCATGATTGAAAGCCGTAATAGTTCCAGCGGAACTACCTGTTTATAGCATACATGATGGTATTTTAAGGGCTCCAGCGGAGCCTCCTAATTTTTAAAAGCGATTTCCCTGGCAACCCTTCTGCTTGTTTTTACAAAAACTAAAATAATTGCATCCTTTTTTTTAATCAAATCGTATAAGGCATATAGCACACATTAATAAGCATTTAGCTGAACAAAACACAACAGGATATGACTAAGCCGGAAGACGTTTACAAAGAATACAGGGAGTTATTGTTAAAGAAAGCCGAACAAAAAATTAACGGCCAGCAATTCTCTTTCAGTTTCACATCAGAAAACGAGGGTACCTTTGCCGTGACCAATGATGAGGGCATGGATATGATAGGTGGTACCTTTAAATTAAGTGTCAACAACGATGGGCTTAATATCCTGATGGACTACAAAGGCTTCTACATCACCCAGACCATAAAGTTAGACAAAACCGAAAAGGGCGCAGCATTACAGCGTGAGCCCAATAGCGGTAAGGTTTTCCTGGCCGGCCATAAACTGGGTTCCTGATCCTAAAAACAACAATTTGGGTTACGTTTCTATTGGTTTGAATCTAAACCTGTGGAACGTATTGCTCATTATTCCTACACCAATTTCCTGGGCTTGTATTAAAAAACCCAAGTCGTTGACTATTATTTAATACATAAGCAGCTGTTTTACACCTGTTTGTGAAGTTAATTGATAGCTGCGTTTGTTGTGGATTGAATGTTGCATTATCCACTGCATGAGGCAATTGGTTATCATTGCATTATTTTCAACATTGTCCTTTTCGGCTTTTGCACAATTCCCGTTGGGAGCCGATAAGGAAAAAATTGCCTTGTATTTTGCTGCAAACATACCATATGCATCGGCGCAGGAATTTAAAACCAAAAATGGCGAAGACGCTTTATGCTTTACCAAAGTAAGGGTTGTAGGCGATTATACTTTTTACTTCAACGAAGAGCGGGAGTGCACTTCATATATTGTAACTTACGACTCCAAAGAAATAAACGATATCATTAGGCGTTTCGACAGGAAATTCTGCCTCACATCAGCCACAGAATGGACCGATGAAGATGGTAATTTTACGATCACGCTGGTCCTTCATCCACAAAAAGGCGCAAATTTTGTAAACGTAGTATACAAACCGATTGTAAAAATAGGGGGTACTAAACTTGCGTCTAATTAAACTGACAAATACGAAAGTTCGGATATGCAAAATATCTGCACATCAAAATCATTCATTCAGCATATACTTTGCTACACCCTCTGCCGGTTTCCAGTCGCTTTTAGGCTCATAATAATGCCATAGCAGGGCCGATACTTTACGAATCAATACATCAGCTTCATTATCAGGTACCCAGCGCTGGTCCTTATTATTATTGGTGGTGATTGAAAATACATAGTCGCCGTGCGGGGCATTTACCAGCACGGTTTCTGATTTCGATTCATCCAATGCCCCTTGCTTGCTAACGGTATGTACATAAGGAGGTATCTGTGATAATGCTTTATCATCCCAGAAAATGCGCCCCAAGTTGCGGTACATGCGTTCACTTGCTGCCGGGCTTACAGCCTCGCCATTACGGATCATGGTAAACAGCCTGCACATTTCGCGCGGTGTAGTAACACCCCAGCCATATTGGGCCCTTATGGCTTCACGGCCTTTTACTCTTGAGTTTACCCGCATCACTTTAAAACCGTTTTGATCAAGCCAGTTGTTGATGTACTCGCCGGTAACTATTTTTTGCAGCCATGTACTTGCCGTGTTATCGCTCATCGTTATCATCAGCAGTGCTACCTTACTCAACTCAATGGTATCCTTATCTTTAAACGACCCCAAAATATCTTCCCCTTTGTACAGCAACGAGTCGCGGTAAACCAGTTTTTGGTTATACTGGAGCTGGCCTTTTTCTATTTTGTTCATCACCCCGCATTGTATGCTCACTTTGATCATACTGGCAGTCGGAAAAAGTGTATCGGCGTTAATTTCGACAGTTTTGCCTGTCTTTAAATTATGCGCATAAATACCCACCTGGCCATTAAAGCCTTTTATAGCGTCTTGCAGCTTAGCGGTAAGTTTTTTATCGGTTTGGGCGAATGCAGTAGATGCTCCGATTAAAAGAAGAAGTAATAGTCTGAATTTCATAATGAGGAATTTTATGAATTCTAAGTTATAAAACTAATGACAAATTCCCTGTGAAAGCGTTTTTATATCTTTACGGCTGATATGAGGTACCTGCGCTGGCTTTTGTTTCCGTTTTCGCTGCTTTACGGGCTGGTGGTCACGCTTCGCAACTGGTGTTACGATGCCGGTATATTCAAAAGCAGGGTGTTCACGATCCCGGTGATTTGTGTGGGAAACCTTGAAGTGGGCGGCGCTGGCAAATCGCCGATGACCGAATACCTGGTGCGATTATTTGAAAAAAGCCACAAGCTGGCTACCTTAAGCCGGGGCTATGGCAGGGAAACCAAAGGCTTCCTGGTTGCGACGGATGCAAGTACGGCCGCACAAATTGGCGATGAACCTGCCCAGTTCAAGCATAAATTCCCGGGTATTACCGTGGCAGTATCTGAGGACAGAGTCGAAGGAATAAAAGAACTAAGAACAACATGTAATTTGATCATCCTGGATGATGGTTACCAGCACAGGAGCGTGAAACCGGGCTTTAGTATTCTTTTGTTTGACTTTGCAAAAATTGATAAACCTCATTTGCTTATACCTGCCGGCAATATGCGCGAACCCTTCAGTGGCCGCTGGCGCGCGGAGGTGCTTATCGTAACTAAATGCCCGCCGGGGTTAGCTGCTGAAGACCAAACACGCATTGCCGATATACTGGAGCCATTGCCTTATCAGTCGCTTTTTTTTACGACGATAAGTTACGAGCCCTTACGGGACCTGGACGGCAAAAAGGCCGATATAGTTTTGGATGCCGATACCACCGTTTTCCTGCTTACTGGAATAGCTAACCCATTGCCTTTAGAGCGACATATCAGGGGATATACCCAAAACATTGTTCATCATAATTATGCCGACCATCACCGGTTTAGCTTAAAAAATATCGCTAAACTTGCCGATGATTTTGCAGCCTCCGATGCGCAAAAAAAAGTGATCATTACAACAGAAAAGGATGCGGCGCGTTTATTGGAGCACGAGCTGCTGAGGGCCGTTAAGAAACTGCCTATACTGGTGATGCCTGTAGCGACCACATTTTTGGATAATAGCGGGCCGCAGTTTGATAATTTAGTTAAAGAATATGTTAGAGAGCATCCAGCAAACCACCTCATATATTAAAAACCGCATCGGCGATTTTGAGCCGGAGGTGGGCATTATTTTAGGCACAGGGCTTGGAGGCCTTGTAAGCGAAATTGAGGTCGAAAAGCAACTGATGTATTCCAATATTCCCGATTTTCCGATATCAACTCTTGAGTTTCATTCGGGCAAACTGATATTCGGTACGCTCGCGGGAAAAAAAGTGGTGGCCATGCAGGGACGCCTGCATTATTACGAAGGCTATACCATGCAGCAGATAACTTTTCCCGTAAGGGTGATGAAGATGCTGGGCATCAAAACGCTTTTTGTTTCCAACGCCAGTGGCGCGCTAAACCCGGCATTCAGAAAGGGCGACCTGATGGTGATTGATGATCACATTAACCTGCAGCACCTGAACCCATTGATCGGGAGGAACGAGGAGGAATTGGGCCCGCGTTTCCCCGATATGAGCCAACCCTATACACAGCCACTTATAAAAAAGGCGCTCGATATTGCCAAAGCCAACAATATTACCTGTCATAAGGGAGTTTATGTTGCAGTGACAGGGCCAAACCTTGAAACAAGGGCCGAATACAGGTATTTGCGCATTATTGGCGGCGACGCAGTAGGCATGAGCACTGTGCCCGAAGTAATTGTTGCAAACCACATGGGCTTGCCGGTTTTTGCTATATCGGTATTAACTGATGAAGGTTTCCCGGAAGAATTAAAACCGGTTTCAATTGACGAAATACTGGCTATAGCGCATGAGGCTGAACCCAAAATGACACTGATACTTAAAAAATTGATTGCCAGCCTTTAATGCATAATCGAATTAGATATATTTTATTATTGCTGTTTTGCCTGTCGGCGACCCTTGTTTTTGCGCAATCGCCTACCAATCCCAATTACCCCAACAACAGGCGGCAACCGGCTAACTTCAACACGGATACATCCACAAACAAGGCGGGTAAAACGCTTAGCGGCGACCAGGAAATAGACGAGGAGCGAAAGAAAGAGGAGAGAAAGCGCGATTCGGTAATATTTACTTCCAAGTTTATCAGGGTGACTAACGAAAGAATGCTTACCGACAGCACACAAGCGTTTCCATTGGATACCGGTCTTACTAATTTCGAGAACTACAGTGTGCTTTATCAACCCCGAGGCCCGAAAATAAACCTTGGCAGCCTGGGCCTGGCTGAGCGCGACCTTTTGTTTACCCCCAATAAAACCATTGGCTTTGATGTGGGTCAGCATTTTTTGGACGCTTATCTTTTTCTGCCACAGGATGTTCAATATTATAAGGCAAGGGTACCGTATACCAACCTGACGCTTTTTTCGAGCGGGGTTAAGGAGCAGGTTTTTAGGGCCATACACACCCAAAATATCAACCCGCAGCTTAATGTGGGATTCAATTTAAATTTTATTGGCTCGCAGGGTTTTTACCCAAGGCAAAACGTAGGTGATTTTACAGGTGGTATATTTAGCTGGTACGAATCAAAAAGCAAGCGTTATAATTTACTGGCCAACTACACTTTTAACACCCTGAAGACCCCCGAAAACGGTTCGATACTGGATGATGCCATTTTTACAACACCGGCGGCAAGTTCGTACACAACAGCAGCAAACCAACCCGTGCGGTTGCAAAATTCGAGCGATGTTATAAAAAACAACGGCTTATATATCAAACAGTTTTACTACATAGGCAAGGTTGATAGCTCAAAGAAAGGCGCCAGTGTACTGCCCACCCAACGTGTAGGCTACACTTTTTACTACAATACCAGTAAATACCTGTTCCTGCAACACGAGCCGGACACCTATACAGTGTTCCCTGATTATTATTACAGTTCAACTTATTCGCACGATTCGCTTACGGTGCAGCACATCCAAAATGCATTTAATTACAGCTTTTACCTCAGGCCAAAGTCAGGAGGGGTGATCAAAAATGAATTGAAACTTGATTTGGGACTTGTGCAGGATTACTACCACTACCAGCAATTTGTTACTGATACGGGTATAGTAAATCTGTACCAGCGTATTATTATCCAGGACAGGAAACAAGACAAATCTTTCCAGGATATTACGCTGAAAGGCCGCGCGGGTTATCGTTTCAGCGACAGGATATTTCTTGATGTGGATCTGCAGCAGGTGGCTGAAGGCCGTGATTTCGGCAATTTCCTGTACGACGCCAAATTGACATTATCGGGCGGACACAAAGCGGGCCGGATAATTTTTGAAGGGTATTCGCAAAGCAGTTCGCCGCCGCTGGTTTATACCGACTGGGTTAGCAACCACTATATTTTTCATAATAGCTTCAATAACCAGAAAACCAACAGCGTATCCTTTAATTATATTAACGATGCATTGCAATTCGACCTGAAGGCCGAATATTTCCTGGTCTCCAGTTACCTGTATTTCAGCGCACAGCCTAATGGAATTGATGCCACGCCAACACAATTGCACAACCCTATCAATCTGCTCAAAATAAGTCTCGGCAAAAACATTACTTTCCGCCACTGGCATTTTGATAATTTTATTGTTTACCAGAAAACGGATTACCAAAATACCCTGCGTACACCCGAAGTTTATACCTATAGCAGCCTGTACTACTCCAAATTGCTTTTTGATGTGCTGCACAGCAGCTTTGGGATGAATGTGCGTTACAATACGCCTTATGTGGCGCCATCATACGCCGTGGGCCTGGGGCAATTTTATAACAACACGCCGAACCTTACTTTTTCATCGTACCCCGTAGCATCAGTATTTGTCAAGGCTACCCTGATACGCACTAATATATTCCTGCAATATGATTATGCCAACCAGGGCCTTTTCAGCAATGGGTATTATATGGTAAACCGCTACCCCGGCCCCAACAGTGGGTTGAAATTTGGGGTTTCGTGGACGTTTTATAATTAGGTTTTCTGCTTTTTCTTCTTAGCCGCCGGGAACAAAACATTGTTCAATATCAGGCGGTAGCCGGGCGAGTTGGGGTGTAGTTTCAGGTCGGTTGGCGGATCGCCTACTACGTGCTGGTAATCTTCGGGGTCGTGGCCGCCATAGAAGGTCCATTGCCCCTTACCATATTCGCCGTGGATGTAGCGCGCTTCTCCGGCGGTTTTCATTTCGCCCATAATAGTTACGCCGGGCTTGATCAGTTTTTCGTTAAACGCTGTAGTTAGACCCATAAAGCCTTTGATAACCTTCTGGTGATTTTGGGTGAGCATGCTGGGCACAACATCCCATTTGGCCGAATAATCGAATAGCGTAAAGAAATCCTTATCCCGTTCTACCTGCCGCGTTGAGGTTACATCAATATTGCTAAACTGGTGCGACATGGGGTTCATATCTAAATTGAAATTCTTGAAAGCAAATGTCTGGCTGTAATCCAACTTGCTTTGGGCATCCGGGTCAGCGGCGTCACCATCAAACATGCTTTCGCAGATATCGGTATTTTGCGCAGCCAGGGCAATGTCAAAAGTATCCGTACCCGAACACATCGCGAACAAGAATCCTCCTCCCGAGCAAAAATCCCGGATCTTTTCGGCAACAGCCAGCTTCATTTGCGACACCTTTTTGAAGCCGAGCTTGTGCGCCGTGGATTCCTGGTACTTCTGGTCGTCATTGTACCATTGCGCATAACGGAACGAACCATAAAACTTGCTGTACTGACCGGTAAAATCCTCGTGGTGCAGGTGCAGCCAGTCGTATTTGGGCAGGTCGCCGCGAACTACTTCTTCATCGTAAACCACATCATAAGGTATTTCGGCGTATTTCAAAACCAGGGTAACCGCATCATCCCAGGGCAACTTATTCTTGGGGGTGTAAACAGCTATTTTCGGCGCTTTTTCTAGTTTGACTACATCCATATTTACAGACGGGTCGCTTACTTCGGTAATGATTTCGTTCACTTTGGCATCCGGCAATACCTCGTAGCTTACGCCGCGTATCTTGCATTCGTTCTCAACTACCTGGTTATATTTCAGCATAAAGCTGCCGCCGCGATAATTCAGCAGCCAATCCACTTCTTCGCCATTTTTTAAAGTCCAGAAGGCTATCCCATATGATTTCAGGTGGTCCTTTTGCTCCTCATCCATCGGGATAAGGATGGAGGCAGCCCTGCCGAAAAAAGGTAAAAGGAGAAGGGCCAGTACAGGTAAAAGGCGAAAGGAAAAAGGCGAAAGGTATTTCAAGCGCTTCATATCCAAATGTAACGAATTATTGCGGATGCTATTATGAAATGCAGAAGAATGAACTTAATCCTGACCTATCTTCTTAATGAGACGGGCCCAGCTCTGTCAGTTCCTTTGATACGCGCTTGTTCGCCGGTATTTTCAGGAATTCTTTATAGCTGTCGTCGATATACACCGTCAGGTTAAAATCCTCGGCCGTGAAAGTTGCCAGGTCGGGAGTGTACATCGTGATGAAATTTGTCAACTCCTGCCCGGTTATGGGGAGATAATTTTTTAACCCCTCAGGACTAAATATTTCCGCTATTTTTCCTTTTACACCTTCGTCTTTGTGTATTTGCGCATCCCTTTTTCGTTTATTTTCGGCTGAATGTGAATCAGCTAGCTTCAGCGTAAGTCCGCCGACGTAGTTTCCGGCGTCATCCCGTGTATAAACTGCTGACTGACTGTTGAACGGCGACAGGGTAGGGGTGCCCTTCAAACTCCCTGTTTTAATCTCCGAGCCGGTAACTTTTACTTCGCTGAGCATTTTGGACTTTAATGTCAATACAATATCGATGTACCCGAGCTTTTGCACGTACAGGGTATCGGAACGATAAGAAAAACCCGAAAAAACAATCACGTCGCCTACCTTTGCCGGTATCGCGAACGCGCCGGTGGCATCCGAAGCGACCATTTTGTTGGTTTTTAAATTGTGCACGTTAATGCCGGGTATAGCAACATTGCTTTTATCCTCGTGGATACGGCCTGTGAGGTTATCCTGGGCGTGAGCAATTCCAATAAATAAAGTAAGGAATGTGCAAAGAAGAATAAGCCTGCCGGCTGCACTAAATCTATTATGTTGATGATGCATACTAACTTACAAATGTAACGAATCTACCAAAAGCTTGTTACATAAAAATCTGCTTTAACTATTTTTAACAAATAGGGTACCGTTTCTCATCACCTTTCTCCTTTGCGCTTTCAGCTCATAATACTAACTTTGCTCCCTCTTAAAATAGAAAAATGAGTAAAGCGATAATAAAGACTGCAAAAGGTGACATGACTGTTGAGTTCTACGACAACGATGCGCCGAATACTGTAGCAAACTTTAAAAAATTAGCCAAGGATGGCTTTTATGACGGATTAGCCTTTCACCGGGTTATTCCAAACTTTATGATACAAGGCGGTTGCCCGTTCTCTAAAGACCCTGCAACTGCTTACCGCGCGGGTAGCGGCGGTCCGGGTTACCATATTGATTGCGAGCTGACCGGCGATAACCAATACCACGACCGCGGCGTACTTTCTATGGCACATGCCGGTCGTAATACAGGCGGTTCACAGTTCTTTATTTGCCATAGCCGTACTAATACCGCGCATCTTGACAGGAACCATACCTGCTTTGGTAAGGTGATCGAGAATGTTGACGTAGTAGATAGTATCCGCCAGGGTGATAAAATTTTGGGCGTGGAGGTGATAGAAGAATAAGTGAATAGTTGATTGAGAGAATGGTTGATTAGGTTAATAACTTATTCAACCACTTAACTTAATCAACTCAATCAACATACAAATGAATCTAAAAGGAATAGTAGCTGTAGCGGGAAAGCCGGGTTTGTGGAAAGCACTGGCGCAAAATAAAACTGGCTTTATACTGGAGAGTATGGACGCTCAGAAAGTGAAATTGATGGCTAATTTATCAACCGCTAAAATAGCGGCGCTCGATGAAATAACCATTTTTTCAGATGAGGAAGATATTCGCCTGACCGACGTATTGGAGCGTATGAAAGCGCTTAAAAGCGTTCCGGATTCCAAAGCCGATGGCAGACAATTACGCGAACTATTCAGGGAAGTAGCGCCGGGGCATGACGAGGAAAAGGTATACGCATCGGACATGAAAAAGATAGTATCCTGGTATCATATTCTGAAAGATATGCCTTTGTTCACCGAAGCGGAACCAACTGAAGCGGTTGCTGAAGAACCTGTTGCCGAACCGGTAAAACCTGTTAAGGCGGTTAAAGCAGCTAAGAAAGCTGAACCTGCGGAAGAAACTAAAGCCGCAAAACCGGCAGCAAAGAAAGCTAAAAAATAAAATGCCTACTCCACCCCCTTCAGGGGGTTGGGGGGCTCAACAATCTACGTGCGCGCACTTTTCATCGGCAAACTCCGGTTCAAATGTGCTATGTGTGATCGACAGGTGTTCGAGCCTGTGCCTCAAATCATGTTTAATACTATCGAATAAACCTGCGTTCTCCTGGTCGATAACGAGGTGAGCAGTTAGCGCATTTTCGGTTGTGCTTAGCGCCCAAACGTGGATATGGTGAACATCGGATACGCCTTTGGCTTTCATCAATTCCGCTTTTATCTTTTCGACGTCCATTTCTTTGGGCACGCCATCCATCTCCAGCCTTAAACTGTCAGATAGCAAACTCCAGGTACCTCTCAATATCACGATAGCCACAATTAAACTTACCGCGCTGTCAATCCAGTACAGGTGGGTAAAATAAATGATCAACCCTGATATCACTACGCCAAAGGATACAATAGCATCAACTGCCATGTGGAGATAAGCGCCTTTAACATTCAGGTCCTTGTCCTTATCCTTTACAAAAAGGTAGGCAGTAAAAGCGTTTATGCCGATCCCTGCAAAGGCAACCCATACCATCGTGTCTCCTTGTACAACTTCCTGGTGAATAAACCGCATTACGGCTTCGTAACCAATAAATCCAACAGCTATAAAAAGCACCAGGGCATTGAAGAACGATACAATAATGGTGGAGCGTTTATAGCCGTAAGTATATTCGCTGGTCGAACGGGCTTTGGTTAGTTTAAATGCCAGTAAAGCCAGGGCGAGGCCTGCAACGTCGCTCAGGTTATGGCCGGCGTCAGTTAGTAATGAGAGCGAATGGCTCCACAAACCGGCAACTACTTCCAGTAATACAAAAGCCGAATTCAGGATAATGCCCCAAACAAAGGCCGTAGTTAAATGGTCGAGTTTAGGCGTATGATCATGGTGGTGATGCCCGTGCGAATGCGAGTGATCATGCCCATGATCATGCGAATGGATGTGTGCTGCCATGCAGCAAATTTAGCGATTAAAAATGAAATGGATGATCCACCTGAAAAAAGCAAAGTACAGTATTGGGCCAATAATTTTACTTTTTTCAGGCCAATCACGCGTGGTGATAAGGCTCGCCTTTGATGATCGTATAAGCCCGGTAAAGTTGCTCTACAAAAAAAAGGCGCACCATCTGGTGTGAAAAGGTCATGCGGGAAAGTGATATTTTATCATTGGCGCGCTGATAAACTGATTGGTCGAACCCGTAAGGGCCGCCAACTATAAAAACGAGGTTATTTACTGAACTGATAGCCTTTTTATCGAGATATTCGGCGAACTGAGGGGATGTCAGCTGAACCCCTTTTTCATCAAGCAGGATGACATGGTCCGTTGGTAATAGCTTTTTAAGTATCAATTCAGCCTCTTTGGCCTTTTGCTGTTCCTGCGTTAATGCCTTGGTGTTTTTTAACTCAGGTATTTCAACAAAATCTATCCTGGCATAATGACGCAGCCTGTTCAGGTATTCGCTAATCCCCTCCCTTAAGTAGGCATCTTCTGTTTTGCCAATCAGCAGTAAAGTTATTTTCATCAATATGTTATTGAAATGTTGTAAAGTTGCAATGTTGAATGTTGCCCAATAGACGGCGATAAAACCCTGCAACTTTACGACATTTCAATCTTAAAACAAACATGGAACAGGATATAATCAATGACTACCAGCAACGAGCGGCATTTGCTCAAGCGGAAGCTGGCAAAAATGCGGAGCTTTCAACCACGTATTCATTTTTAAGGCTGGGCGTATTCGGCCTTTTCATCCTGTCGGTTTGGTTAGCAGCCAGTGTAGACGAGATAATGGTTATTGTAGTGTCAGCAATTGTACTTGGTCTATGCTTTAGTTGGGTAGTAAAACGACAAAGCGGGTTCGATGTATTAAAGCAGTATTTCCTTGACATTAAACAGGTCAACGAAAACGAAATAGCCAATATCCTCAGTTATTCAAATATGTATGATAACGGAGCGATATTTATTAACGATAAGCACTATTACACATCCGACCTCGACATTTTCGGCGGTAACTCCCTGTTTCAACTTGTTAACCGGGGTGCAACTTTCGCCGGGAACGTTAAACTTGCAGATTGGCTGAATGTACCAGGTGATAAGGATGCGATCTTATCGCGTCAACTGGCAGTTAAAGAAATAGCCGGGAAAAATGACTGGAAACTGCACATGCAGGCTAACCTGTTGTTTTCATTAAAACAGCAAAGAGAACAAATAAAAAATTTGCTCAGCTATTTAAAGATACCTGTTGAACTTGGCGAGCAGGAATGGCTGAGCATTTATATAAAAATTGCTCCATGGCTATTGTTGGCTCTAATAATAGCCGGTATATTTTATGCACCGGCGCGGTACCTGGCAGGAGTAGCTTCGCTTTTTAATTATCGGCTTGTTTCATCAAAATCAGAGGCTACCAAAAAGACCGACCTCATAGCAGGAAAGATAGGCGTGACCCTGGGACACTTTGTGTTTGCTTTCAGGAGTATTGAAAACGAAGGGTGGGAGACCGAATACCTGGTGGCCCTTTCATCAAAAATAAAGGTGAATGAGGGCAATGCCATATCAGACAGAATCGAAGGGCTTTCAGGCTTAATTAACAAGCTCAATTACCGGCTGAATATGGTGGTGGGTTTTATTTTGAACGTCTTTTTTTTGTGGGACATCAGGCAGGTTATCGCGATCGAAGACTGGAAACGCAACAACCAGCAAAGCCTCGAAACCGCCTTTGATGTTATTGCCGAATATGAAGCGCTTATAAGCCTCGCAAGTTTGCATATTAACTATCCTGAATGGAGTTTCCCCATAATAGCCGATGGAAGAGGGTATACATTATCAGCAGTTAAAATCGCGCATCCGTTGATTAACGCGGATAAGCGTGTTGATAATGACTATGAGTTAACGGATACATTTAAAATTGACATTATTACTGGCTCGAACATGGCCGGTAAAAGTACTTTTTTGCGGACTATTGGTATCAATACCGTGCTTGCTTTGTGTGGCGCGCCCGTTTGCGCCGAATCAATGAAAGTGTCTATCGTTACGGTTATCAGTTATATGCGCATCAAAGACTCTCTGAATGAAAGTACCTCGACCTTCAAAGCTGAACTTGACCGCCTGCAAATGCTGCTGGTCGCTGTAGATAGCGATGCCAAAGTGTTTTTCCTGATTGATGAGATGTTGCGGGGCACCAATTCGGTTGATAAATATCTTGGTTCAAAAGCTGTGATCGAACAATTGATCCGCAAGAAAGGGGTGGGCATGGTAGCCACGCACGATCTGCAAATTGCCGAACTGGAAAAAAGATATCCCGATTATATCCGCAATTTTTATTTTGATATCCGGGTTAAGGACGGCGAAATGCTTTTTGATTATAAGATCAAGCATGGGGAATGTAAAACGTTTAACGCATCATTGCTGCTTAAACAAATCGGTATCAATGTGGATGAGGCATAAAAAGAATGTGCAGATAATTTATCATCATCTGCACATCTGTAATTTGCATATCCGCACATTAACTACCTGTTACCTGTTACCTGTGCCGCCACCTGCGCCACCCGGGCTACCACCCTGGTCTTGTTTCAAGTCGTCATTATTAACACCTTTTTTCTGTTGCTGCGGGTTGCTGAAGGTTGTTTTACCAAAGCTATACTGGAAGGTAAGCCCCACTGAACGGAACGGGAACTGAAATGTACTGTTCTGCACAAAGCCTGGGCTCGACAAGTTGGAATTGAAATTCTTATACTTGTTGAAAGGCTCGAGCACATTGATACCCAGCGAAGCCTTCTTTTTCATGAATTGCTGGCGCACACCCATACCCAAAATGCTGAATGAAGGGTTGGTGCCTTGTATAGTACGACGCGGAGAACTGCCGAAAGTGAAAACCTGGGCTATAAAGCCACTCTTCAGGTCCCATTCAGCCATTGCAAAGCCGTTATACATGATGTAGGTGCCGTCCTGTGTTTGGTCCCTGAGAAACAATCCTGAAGGGTCGGGTTTATAGGTGTAAGCATTTAGGTTCGCTCTTAGGGTTACATTCCTTATCGGGCTCACAGAACCAAAGAAGCTGCCACCAAAAGAGTTGTTGTTACCAATGTTATGGTAAGTTGTCAATGTCCCCGGCTGCGTATGAGTTGCATCAACCTGGATTTGAATAGGAACAGCTATACTTTCTATTAAACCGCCGGTATGCTTATAATAAATTGACATATTGATCACCGACGATTTGACAAATGTCACGTAATCAAATTCAAGTGTCTGCGATACTTCGGGAGCCAGCTGAGTGTTACCTTCTGTTTGCGCCAGGATATTGGTCTTATTATCATACGGGTTCAGGAAGGTCAAACTTGGACGTGTTATACGTTTGCTGTACGCCAGCTTAATGGTCTGGGTAGAAGACAACGCTTTCTGTATCGTCAGGCTTGGTATAAAAGTATTGTAGCTATTGCTAAAAGGCCTCAGGGTAGTATCAGAGCTTACCGTTTGCGGCTGGCCGCTGATGTTGGTAGTTTCATCCCTCGCACCAACCAATAGCGAATAACCTTTGGGTAATGTGATCGTCAATACGCCGTAACCTGCCGTTACATCCTGGTTATAATTATAAATAGCTGAATTTACGTTATCAAAAACAAACCCATCCGATGTGCCGACCGCCGGATCATAATCAAACGCATCTTGCGTACCTACCAGGCGCCTTAGAATCTCCTTACCACCAGCTTCCAGTTTGAACACCTTATTGATTGGCAAGGTGTAGTCAGCCTGCAGCGTATATTCATTGTTCAAGCCGTTGATATTGGCCTTTGAATTAGGCAACTGCGCTGTTAAGCTATAATTGTTTGTGAAATCGGTCACTGTACGGCTATGGCTCCACTGCGTTGAAATATCCAGTTCTTCTCCCTCTTTATGGAATTTGTGGGTATAGTCTACGTTCCAGTCAAAACCACCAAAACTATTATGACCCAACCCATGACTTGTATATTGGTGTGATAAATCGTTTGTCAATGTGTCGTAATGGGTTGGTAGCAAATTGGTGAATGCCGCTTGGTTATCTGCTACGGTGTTAAATCCACCCTGGTTGAGCCTGACATTGCTATGTAAACTATTAAAGGCGTTGAAATCGTAGTTCGCTGAAATGTTGCCGATAGCGCCATAACGTTTCACATAGTTCGTTCCTGAAGATGTAGTACTGGTATGTACGGTATCCCTGGACGGTATGCCTTTAAAAGGCTGTATATCATTGAAAAAGCCGGTAAGCGAAGTTTGGGGCCAGGTGTAATTGCCACCCATGTTCATCGACAGGCTGAAACGGTTCTTATTGTAATTCAGGTTAAAGTTGCCGTTGTTCTGACGTGTGCCGAAACCGCCGCTCACAGAACCGCTTATACCGGTCATGTTTTTTTGCTTGGTGATGATGTTGATGATACCTGCCGAACCCTCAGCATCATACTTAGCAGAAGGCGATGTGATCACCTCGATGCTTTTGATCTGATCGGCGGGGATGGTTTTCAATACATCTGATAAACTCGCCGAAGTAGCGCCAGAAGGCTTACCGTTGATCAGCACGCGCACGTTTTGATCACCACGCAGCGATACGTTACCTTGCATGTCAACAGCAACCAAAGGCACTTTTTGCAGTACATCAGTAGCGTTGCCGCCAACAGCCGTAAGGTCCTTTTCGGCATTGTAAACTATCTTGTCGATTTTATTTTCTATTAAAGGTGCTTGTGCGGTTACAGATACCTCATTCAAAGCCTTAGCGCTCGAACGAACAAATATCTGGCCCATGTTTTTATCTGGTTTGGAATCGGTAGTCACTATGCCGCTAACAACTTTGTCAGGATAACCCACATAAGTGATCCTTATTTTGTACTCACCGGGGTGTATGCCGTCAATTTTAAAATTTCCTTTATCATCTGTGAGTACACCGTTGATGGGTGCTTTACCGGTAGCGCGGAAAAGCGCCACCGAAGCATAACTTAAAGGTTGTTTGCTTACTGAGTCAACAAGCGTGCCGGCTATTTTCCCGACCGTTGTCGAACCTCCTCCTACACCAAATTGTGCTTTAGCGGTAATAAATGAGCAAGTTATTATTATAAGTAAAATTATTCGTTTCATTTGTTATTGTTTTGGTAATTGGAGGCGAAAATAGTTGAAATGTTACAGCGCTGCCGCGATTTTGTGTCATTTTGAGGTTAAGTCACTTATTAGTTACAATACCTGTGTATAAAATACAATAGTTATGACACAGCGCACTGATATTTAACTACATAACAGGTGGAATTTTAAAAATTGGACATGGGGGGGACAAAAAAGGGTGGGTGTCACACTGAGCCCGTCGAAGTGTGGGCGCAGAGGCCTTTGCCCGCATGTTTCGAGAGCCTCAACATGACACCCCCACCGTGACAATTTTATTACACAACCATATTCACTATCCGGCCTTTTACCACGATCACCTTTTTAGGGGTTTTACCGTCAAGGTATTTTTGCACCTCGGGGCTGGCAAGAACAGTCGCTTCTATGGCCGCT
>JAYUEE010000066.1:0-155987 GCA_043739405.1 Mucilaginibacter sp.
AAATCCTAACTGCGGAAGTGGCGTAATTGGTAGCCGCACCAGACTTAGGATCTGGCGCTTCACGGCGTGGGGGTTCGAGTCCCTTCTTCCGCACAAAAACCGATAGCTATTAGTTATCGGTTTTTTTTGTTCAATCAATTCGGTGACTATTTCGCGCGCTCAATATATTCCCCGGTGCGTGTATCCACCTTTATTTTATCACCCTGGTTTACAAAAAGCGGTACTCTTATCTCGACCCCATTTTCTGTTGTTGCCAACTTAAGAGCGCCGGAAGAAGTATCGCCTTTAACCGCCGGCTCGGCATAGGTAATTTCCAGCTCCACAAAATTGGGTGCCTGCGCCATAATGGGTTCTTCACTTTCAAAGGAAACGATCACATTCATTCCTTCTTTCAGGAATTTCACAGCCGGGCCGAAGAGTGCTTTTGGAATATTATGCTGCTCAAAACTGGTGTTATCCATAATGACCATAGAATCGCCATCTTCGTACAAATATTGAAAATCATTCGTTTCTACGCGGCAAACCTCTACTTGCTCGTCGGTTCCCAAACGGGCTTCAACAATTTTGCCGGTTTTAATATTACGAAACTTGTCCAGGTAAAAGGCCCCACCTTTTCCCGGCGTACGATGCATTACTTCGGTAACGGTTACCAATTCGCCGTTGAAGCGTAGTATGTTACCCACTTTAATTTCGGATGCTTTTGCCATGAAGATATTTTATAAAATTTGAGCCCAAAGATAGATTAACTTATGATAAACCATCATGGACGGCCCCAGTCGTTTGTTTTTCCCGTTCAATTTAGCCTCTTTTTTAGTTAATTGGGTTGGTTGACCAAGACATGAATTAAGTTATAACTGCGTTATTCATCAATAATAGGTATATGTCTAATTTTGTTTTCGCCCAATTGTCTCATTATTCCATTAAATCTCAGGGGCGTTCCCGTTTTACTTTTTATGCAGAATTTTATAGGAAAGCCGGGGGTTGTAGCCCGCACGATATCAAAAAATATCCCGTTACTTTTATAATTCTCGCCAACCTCTACGTCTTTCACAAAAACCTGCTTTATTAACACATTGTTGATGCACTTTCCATCTATTTCATACTCATTATGCTGTAATAGCACAATGTATTTCGACATCGGTTCAACATAAGTCTCTGCCCGCACTTCAAAATATAACTCATTGTTTATCGATTTCGACAGAATTTTATATCCACGTACATTTTCATAAGTCTGCCCAACTAACTTCAAAGCATTCTTCTTGTTAATTACATCAACCATTTGCCTTAGTCCATATTCCAAACCGCTCCCAAAAATGTCGATGTATAACGTTTGCAGTAATACCGCGGGCATAAAACAATCGTCAAGCTTCACCGGAATTAATTGGGCCTCGTTGTTTGTTGCTTTATAAATTGCCTTTTGCCATTCCATTGTTGTCAAATTGCTATCCTGACTGTTTTTAGATACGAAAAAGAAGAAAAACCTGCATTTTTCTAATACACGATCATTTTTACCGATTATTCCTTCACACGGCTGGTCAGTCCAACCGTCATAGAAGACCTTTTCATTACCGTAAACAGCTGATAGTTTTATTGCAATTGGCTCTACTGTAGATTTATCCACGGTATTAAGACTTAAGAATATCATAATGCTTATTTGATTTTAATGGCAAAGTGCCAGTTGACGGACCGCCTAAAATTAAGGTTTTATCAGCGGGTTAAACTTATTTTTATTGTCATGGTGGTTAGAATGCCGGTTTTTTGTGTTGCATCTTCAGAAATTTATATACTTTTAGCTTCAATGAAAGCTAAAAACGACAAAAAGACTATCTGGGCTTGGTGCATGTTCGATTGGGCCAACCAGTCTTACAATATGGTAATTACAAGCACTATTTTTCCGGCTTATTATGTGGCGATAACGGCCAATGAAAAAAACGGGAACATGGTCAGTTTTTTTGGGCACAAGTATGTAAATACTGTATTGCAGAACTACATTCTGGGTTTGTCGTACCTCCTCATTGTAGTCTCTTTGCCGATATTGACCTCTATTGCTGATTATAAAGGGAACAAGAAAAAATACCTCCAGTTTTTTACATGGATGGGCAGCCTTGCCTGTGCAGGCTTATTCTTTTTGGAACCGGACAAACCCATAGAATTTGGTATGATCTGTTTCGGTGTTGCCTCTATCGGCTATTGTGGTGGCTTTGTATTTTATAACTCCTACCTGCCGCAAATTGCAACGCTGGATAAACAGAATGATGTAAGTGCCAAAGGCTTTATCTATGGCTTTCTGGGCAGCATAGTATCGCAATTAATATGTTTTGCGGTAGTACTTTCTCCTAAAATCATTCCATCGATTGTTGGCAAAGAGACGGATGCTTTAGATTCTCTGATGGCCCGTATTTCGTTTTTGATCGTATGCGTCTGGTGGTTAGGATTTTCATTGATCCCTTTCAAAATCTTACCGAAAGGCGAACCCAACTCCGGGTCGCATAAATTCAATGTATTTACAGGGGGCTTTAAAGAATTAGCCAAAGTATTCGGCAAGATCAAAACAATGCCTTTGGTGAAACGTTTCCTGCCCGCTTTTTTCTTTTATTCGGTAGGCGTGCAAACAATCATGCTGGTAGCCGCCGAGTTTGCCGCAAAAGAGTTACATATGAAGGATGATGACTTGATCACTATTATCCTAGTGATACAGGTGGTAGCCATACTGGGTGCATGGCTCACCTCCATTGCATCAAACAAATATGGTAATACAAGGGCACTCATTGTGCTGGTTGTCTTTTGGACCATCACCTGTCTGTGCGTCTATTTTATTGCTAATCAAAGTCAATTTTACTTCGCAGCATTCGCGGTCGGGCTGGTAATGGGTGGCGTGCAGTCCCTGTCGCGTTCAACGTACGCCAAATTACTGCCGCCAAATATTCCGGATACAGCTTCGTTTTTTAGCTTTTATGATGCTACCGAAAAACTTTCCATTGTGGTTGGCCTGTTTACTTTTGCCGTTGTGGAAGACTTGACGCACGAAATGCGCGATTCGGCACTGACGCTTGACGGGTTCTTTATCATCGGACTGTTGTTATTATTTGTATTACACTTTACGGAAAGAAAAGCTACGAAATTAGAAGCTGCGGCCGCTTAAACCTATCTTTGCAGCATGAAACTTTTAGGACTAATAGGCGGTATCAGTTGGGTATCCACTGTGGATTATTACAGGATAATAAACCAGGGTATAAACGAACAACTAGGCGATTTGAATTTTGCCGAATGTATGATCTATTCCTTCAACTATGCCGACATCAAAAGGAATAATGATGCCAATGACTGGGATCTCACCTTAAAAATGCTCTCCAAAGCCGCTTTGGGCATGAAAAATGCAGGGGCGGAGGCCATCGTGCTTTGTGCAAATACAATGCATATGATTGCGGACCAACTGCAGGAAAATGTGCAATTGCCTGTTATACACATCGCAAGGGTGACGGCAGAGGCTGTTACAGAACAGGGTTTAAAAAAGGTTGGTTTGCTGGGCACCAAATTCACTATGGAACAGCCGTTTTTCCGGGACAAGCTGACGGAAAGAGATATTGACATACTAATCCCCGATGATGCTGCGCGAGATCGGATACACTACACCATATTTGAGGAACTCGGCAGGGGAATATTGAGTCCCGAAACCAAAAGTTTTTATATCGATGTTATCAACAACCTGGTTTCGCAGGGCGCCGAAGGGATAATCTTGGGTTGTACTGAAATCCCTTTGCTTATCAATAGTAATGATGTAGATGTTCCATTGTTTGATACCGCGCTTATCCATTCAAAAGCGGCGGTAAGATTTGCTTTGGGATAATTACTTGATCGCCGACACTTCAGTATGCTCAAATAAACAGTTTATGTGATATTAATCATTTTTGCTGGCAGCTTTATAGCATAATTTGGGTGTCTATAGCATTATCATGACCAACCCAAAAGCTACGCTAAAGCAATTTCAACAATTATCTCCCCGTTCAGTTTTAATTTGGCGCCTCGTTCAGGTTGTTGTTTGGCTGGTTGGCGCGACAATTTTATATTGTTTAATATTTTTTCCGCCTATAGGTATCCTGTTGTTCTGGAATATTCTTATCCCCGTTGCACCAGCATTGCTCGTTGTTTTCACCGGATTATGGCGGAACATCTGCCCCTTAGCCACCACTAACTTATTGCCACGGCATTTCGGCCTGTCGAAAAGAAAAAAGCTTTCAGCAAGGCAGATGGGCGTATTTAACCTGATCGCTGTTGTAGCTTTGTACGCGATTGTACCTTTGCGTCACGCTATATTTAACGAAAGCGGGGCAGCGACTGCAATGCTTATTGTCTCCGTTGCAACAATTAGCGTAATCGTCGGCTTCGTTTATGAATGGAAAAGCGCGTGGTGTTCAAGCCTTTGCCCAATTCACCCCGTTGAAAAGCTGTATGGGGGCAACGTCCTCGTGTCGGTACCTAACGCGCACTGCGACGAATGTATGAATTGTGTAGTGCCGTGCCCCGACTCAACGCCCAATATTAACCCCGGGTCATCTACAAAAACAATTTACCACCGGGTAAGTGGTTTGCTGATCATTGGCGGTTTGCCGGGGTTTATATGGGGCTGGTTTCATGTACCCGATGCGTTGGCGATAACAACCTTCAATGCTTTTATTAGTGTTTACAAAATGCCAATGATCGGATTCGTCATTACAATCGCGCTTTATGGTATCTTATGGGCTATTGTTCAGCCTAAGTACGAACGCAAACTGATAGATTTCTTTGCGGCATCAGGTGTTTCGTGCTATTACTGGTATAGGATACCGTCATTACTCGGTTTTGGTAATTTTGGACACGACGGGTTACTTGTAAACCTAAGTAATTTGCTCCCTCAATGGAGTATTTATTTTATGATGATCGCTTCTGGGCTTTTCTTCTTTTACTGGCTGGTTATTAGGATTAGAAACAAAAAGAGCTGGCTCATACGGCCCGAATTCGCTAAAAAGCGTGAGACTCTCAAACATAATTTATCTGCCTGAATCAGGATGATTATGAAGTCACGTTTGGCATCATAAAAAAAATGGCCTCGGTGCTAAGGTCTCACTTGAAATAAGTCCAAAGTCGGAAGTCTTAAGTTCGAAGTCTTTTTATTTTAGTGACTTTTGACTTAGGGCTCAAGACTTCTAACTTCAAATTACCACCATTTCAGCGGGAAGCGTATTTTGTCAACCGAGCCCACTACCACATCAGGTTTGAAGGCATAATTGCTCAAATCTTCCTTGTTGGCTATTCCTGAAAGCACAAGGATAGTCTTGTAGCCCATTTGTACACCGCCCTGTATGTCAGTTTCCATGGTATCGCCTATTACCGTTGTCTCTGCTGTCTCCAACCCCAAATATTTCCTGGCCGACCGCATCATTACCGGGCTGGGCTTGCCCGTTACAAAAGCTTTACGGCCCGTCGCTTCCTCTATCATAGCAGTCGTCGCCGCTATACCGAGGTTGTTCCAGCCCGGTTTTTTGGGCGATGGGTCGCGGTTGGTTGTAATAAATTTGGCTCCACCCAAGATCATATCCACAGCACGCTGCACCATTTCAAGCGTAAAGTTGCGGCCTTCGCCCAATACCACAAATTCGGGATCGCTATCTACCAGCGTGACATTATTTTCGTGCAAACTTGTCAATAAACCACCTTCACCCAACACATAAGCTGTTGTTCCGCTGGGACTTTGATCACCAAGGAACTTGCCGGTAGCCATAGCACTTGTATAAACATGATCCTCTGTTACTTCGATCCCCAACCTTTTCAATTTACGCACCGTTTCAAGCCGCGTACGCTGGCTGTTGTTAGTCATAAAGGTAAACTGAATGTTATTAGCAAGAAGGTATTTTATAAATCTATCGGCACCCTCTATCAGCGTTTCGCCGCTGTAGATCACACCGTCCATATCAATCAAAAGTCCGTGTTTCATTTTCGTATTTTTAAATTTCCCGGCAGGTAAAAACCGTTGCCGTTCTATAACAAAGATAAGCATCCCAGTGCCTAAATAATAGTTTATTAACAAAAATGTATTAAAATTCATATTAAATTAACAATATTGTTAGCAAAATGTTAGTTTGTTAATAAGTTGACAAAATATAGCGATGTCACGATTTGAGTGGTTTCACATCCCCCAAATTTTCTATACTTTTAGCTTGCTATGGAAGCTAAAAATAATAAACGCACCATCCGTGCCTGGGCCTTTTTTGATTGGGCCAATTCGGCCTATAACCTGGTTATTACCTCAACTATTTTCCCGGCATATTACGTAGCTATAACGGCCAACAAGGGAAACGGAAACCACGTTACCTTTTTTGGCCATAGCTTTGTCAATACGGCCTTATCCGATTATACTTTGGCAGCGGCCTATCTTATCATTGCTTTGCTGCTGCCTATGCTCACCTCTATTGCCGATTACAAGGGCAACAAGAAGATATTTATGAAATTTTTTACCTGGCTGGGCGCAATATCCTGTTGTATGTTGTATTTCTTCAAGTTCGACACACTGGAAATCAGCATGATATTTTTTGGGCTGGCGGCGATAGGTTATTGCGGGGGTTTTGTGTTTTACAACTCTTATCTACCCGAAATAGCTACCCTGGACATGCAGGATAATGTAAGTGCCAAAGGCTTCACGTATGGCTACATAGGCAGTGTGATATTACAATTGATCTGCTTTGCCTTTGTGCTTAAACCCGAATGGTTCGGCATCGTGGATAAAAGTTTCCCGGCGCGCCTTTCTTTCTTGTTAGTGGGAATCTGGTGGATAGGTTTCGCTTATATTCCATTTACTGTATTGCCTAAAGGAAGCCCAAATGCCAAATCGCACACGCAGGACCTGATACGCGGCGGTTTTATTGAATTAGGCAAAGTATGGCAGCAGGTAAAGAACATGCCGGTACTGAAACGTTACCTACCCGCATTTTTCTTTTACTCAATGGGCGTACAAACCATCATGCTGGTGGCCACAAGTTTTGGCGCTAAGGAACTGAAAATGGAAACCAGTTCGCTGATACAGATCATCCTTATTATACAACTAGTTGCCATCGGCGGTGCCACGTTAATGTCGCGTTTGTCGGATAAATTTGGCAATATACAGGTGCTTACGGGTGTTGTACTCATTTGGATAGCGGTATGTATCGCTGCTTATTTCACCACAACATCTATGCAGTTTTATATCCTGGCTATGGTGGTTGGGCTGGTGATGGGAGGCATTCAATCGCTTTCCAGGTCCACTTATTCTAAATTAATTCCACAGGACATACCCGATTCCGCTTCCTTCTTCAGTTTTTACGATGTGACCGAAAAGATCGCCATTGTAGGCGGGATGTTCAGTTTTGGGCTTGTTGACGATCTTACTAACAGCATGCGTAATTCGACATTGGTGCTGTGCAGTTATTTTATTGCCGGACTGATATTACTGCTGTCGTTACTGGCGTATCAAAAAAGGGTGAAAACAGTAACCGCATAGGGGAATTCAGATCAGCCAAATCAAAAACTGACCCCGGTCATTTTTATAAGGCGGCTTAAATTGCAGTTTTGGGCCTTATGATTATATACAAAACTTTCATTTTTGATTCTGCACATTTTCTGCCCTTTGTGCCCCAGGGGCATAAGTGTAAGAATATGCATGGACATACCTATCGTTTAACCGTTTTTATAGATGGTAAACTTTTAGAGCCAGAGGGCTGGGTAATTGATTATGGGGATCTGAAAACTAACCTCAAACCTGTTATCGATTTATTGGATCACCACTGCCTCAACGAAGTGCCGGGATTGGAAAACCCAACCAGCGAGATATTAGCGGTATGGCTGTGGAACAAAATAAAGCCGGTGTTACCGGGTTTAATCAAGGTAGAACTGAACGAGACGGCTTCATCAGGTGTTATTTACGAAGGATAAACGCTGGGCAGGCTGTAATTAACTCTTTATATTATTCTGATTATTTTTGATAATTTCAGCTAACCAAACCTTTAGCCAATTATAGATTTAATAAGAGGATAACCATGAAAAAAAGTTCGGGCCGACGCGAGTTTTTGAAAAATGTCAGTTTAGGCAGCACAATGGCTTTTATCCCATTGAACATCCTGCAAATAACCGAGAACAAGAAACCAACCACCGAACCTGCCATCGACCCGGTAAAAGTTGATACGAGTATAAAACGGCAATATAATACTTCTTATACCGGCGAATTTTTGAACCGTATCGCGTTCCCGATAGGTGGATTAGGTGCTGGCATGTTTTGCCTGGAGGGTACCGGCGCGGTTTCGCAGGTATCGGTGCGCAACCAGCCCGATATGTTTAATGACCCTGGTATGTTTGCGGCTATTGCGGTAAAAGGTATCCCAAACGGTGCTAAATTGCTCGAAGGCCCGGTTCCCAATTGGAAAAAGTTTGGGTTGCATGATGCAGGTAATGGATTGGGTGGATCGACAACTGGTTTGCCACATTTTCATTCCGCGACCTTTAAAACGAGGTTTCCTTTTTGCCATATCGAACTTAAAGACAAGGATATTCCTTTGACGGTTGAGCTAACTGGCTGGAGCCCCTTTGTTCCGACAGAGGACGATAATTCGAGTTTGCCTGTGGGCGCTATTGAATATCACTTCACCAATATTAGCGCTTCTGCCATAGAGGCCGTCTTTTCGTTCAATGCCAAGAATTTTTTAAGAGTAGATAACGGGAAAAATGCTATCGCTGCTATTAAAAATGGCTTCGTTTTATCAGAGGCAGGGACTAAAGAAAAGCCATTTCCTTCCGATTTTGCCATTTTTACGCATGAGGGCGATACCATTGTAGATTATTGCTGGTTCAGGGGAGGTTGGTGGGACCCGATGACCATGGCCTGGAACGCAGTAAAAGATGGCAAGGTGGTTAGCAATCCTCCCGTGCCCAATGATGCCCCCGGAGCGAGTTTATATGTCCCGTTCAGCGTGGAGCCGGGCAAATCAAAGACTATCAAATTGATGATGGCCTGGTACACGCCTGATTCGGAACAGACCTACGGGAAAATGGGTACAAGGAAACAAAATTGTGACCCTGCTAGTGGCTGCTGTAATACGCCTGCCGATGTGGCGCTTGATAAATATGACAAAGGCTTTAATGGGAAGTTTTATAAACCCTGGTATAGCAGCCGTTTCGGCAATATCACCGATGTTGCCGGATACTGGGCGCAAAATTATGATGAGCTTCGGAAAAAATCCGGGATATTTAGCACCACATTTTATAACAGCACCCTACCGCCTGAAGTAATCGAGGCCGTTGCAGCAAATCTTACCATTCTCAAATCGCCTACGGTAATGCGGCAGTTCGACGGCCGTTTATGGAGTTTTGAAGGTTGCGGCGATTCATGGGGTTGTTGTCATGGTTCATGCACGCATGTATGGAATTACGCTCAGGCAATTCCACATTTATTCCCGGCGCTGGAACGCAGTCTTCGCCATACCGAATTTTGCGAGAACCAGGACGAGAATGGCCATCAAACCTTTAGGGCCAACCTGCCAATAGAACCGACAACCCACGATTTTCATGCAGCGGCCGACGGGCAATTGGGAGGCATTATGAGGGTATATCGCGACTGGCGCATTTGCGGTGATAATAACTGGATCAAAAAAATGTACCCAATGGTGAAAGTGAGCATGGATTACTGCATCACGACATGGGATCCAAGACATAAAGGCGTAATAGAAGAACCACATCACAACACCTACGATATTGAGTTCTGGGGACCGGATGGTATGCATACCAGTTTTTATATCGGGGCGTTGAATGCCATCAGTGCCATTGGTGAATTTCTGGGTAAAGATGTGTCTGCTTATCGCGAACTGGCCGCAAAAGGAAAAAAAATGCTGGAAGGCGACCTATATGATGGCGAATATTTTATCCAAAAAATCACCGTATCGGGGCTTGACGCAAAAAATCCGGCGACGGAACAATCCTTCGGCGGAGAATATTCTAAAGAAGCACAGGCGTTGCTGGAAAAAGAGGGGCCAAAATACCAGTATGGGAAAGGCTGTTTGTCCGACGGTGTGCTGGGTGCCTGGATAGGACGGATGTGTATGGTGCCCGAAACCATAGACGCCCAAAAAGTAAAAAGCCACCTGCGGGCGGTTTATAAGTATAATTTCAAGAAGGACCTGAGCGAACATGCCAATCCACAACGACCTTCGTATGCTTTGGGTAATGAGGCGGGCTTGCTTTTATGTACATGGCCCAAAGGTGGAAAATTGTCGCTGCCATTTGTTTATAGTGATGAGGTATGGACAGGTATTGAGCACCAAGTAGCGTCGCATCTAATGCTAACAGGTAACGTAGAGGAGGGGCTCAACATATTGCGCGCCTCTCGGGACCGATATGATGGCAGGGTCCGGAACCCTTTTAATGAATACGAATGCGGTCACTGGTATGCCAGGGCCTTATCCAGCTACGGTTATTTGCAGGCGTTGACCGGTGTACGTTTTGATGCGGTAACCCGCACACTGTATGTTGATTCAAAAATTGGCGATTTTACCAGTTTCCTGTGTACCGAAACAGGCTTCGGGAATGTGAGCCTGAAGGACGGCAAAGCGAGCCTGAAAGTTTCTTACGGAACAATCGACGCAAAAAAAATAGTCGTTAGCAACTCCTGAGATACAATCCTTCACTTTTTACCCACTACCTTAAGAAAATCGTTAACAGGTGTGAGTTGTACCGATATTACCTTATCGGTCACAGTCTTGCTTTCTGACGAGCTAAAGAGCGATGGCGGTGGCTTGCTTTTTGACTTGGAGCTAATGGATAGGCCTTTTTTAGCCGTATCCTGTTTGGTTAACTTCTCTATCTTACTGCTCAATTTGCTAAGAGCCGTTTCTGCCGCACGAACTTTATAGCTGATGATGCTAACCGTTGCAGATGTTATGTAGAACATGTTTTTTCGCATAGCAGAAGGTATGGCCTGGGTTGCCGACCTGATCGAAGCTGTATCAATCTGTCCATCGGGTACGGAATAACTCGCATCATCTTTTATCTCAAGGTCCATTACCTGTTTCTTTTCAAACGTTATGCCATTGATCATCGGAGAGCCATTGAGGTTGCTTGAAGACGGTATGGTTCCGCTAAAGATGGTACCGTTAACCGTTTTTGTGGCTACAGGCGGCTTGTTTCCTTTTATAATAGCTGTTATGGTCTCAATTTCGTAGGATGACGAGGACGAATCGTACTTAACAATATTGCCAGGCAATGTTGCTGCATCATAATCCGAACCGGCGTTGCTGGTCATAAACTTTCTTTTCGTATAAGTTGCCGGTAAAATAATAGTGTCAGTTGACAGCGTGGTTAGGCGCTTTCGTTGTATAATAACGTTGCCGCTATTAAACGAACTGCATATAATTGCAGCCAATAGAACTACGATACTGAATTTCTTCATCGTAACAAGGTTTGTTTGCCGCATATTTTCGTTACTGATGATTTAGGCGGTCAAGAGGCACCAGGAACATTGATACAACCCTATCCATTTTAACTTTTTCTTTAGTACTATATGTTTTTCCGTTCAAGGTTAGGTAGAAACCATTTTTTGTATTATCAAATTTCGTCAGGGTATATTTCCTGTTTGCAATGCTAGTGAGCGTAGCTGCTTTTACATAAAATAGATTCTTTAGCTCTTCAGCTGGGATTCCTTTGATTGCTGATTTGACTGCGTCCACATCTACCAGGCTATCAGGTACTGTGGACACAACTTCATCTTTTATAGTTATTTCCATAACCTCATCTTTTCCGGCGCTTAGGTTGCCTATCATCTGCGACCCGTTAAAACTAGTGGATGAGCTTACTATACCGCTATATAAAGCTCCATCGTCTATATCCATAACACCAGGCAGTTGGCCGCCTTTAATAATGCTATGAGCCGTACGAAACTGGTAGCCGGTATCTTTGGCACTATAAACAACAATGTTACCGGGCATCATTGCAATATTTGTGGAAAGATTGGTTACATTATTCAAAAACTTTCTTTGTTTGTAGTAGTGGGGCAGACCTGCGGTTGTATCTGCTATACGTATTACGCTATGAGTTTGTCTTCCGGCATGCCCTGCACCAAAAGAGCAAAATACCGCTAACGCCATACCGGCAGCAGCGAATAGCATTAGGGGATAAGGTTTTTTCATTGTGCTAAAGTTTAACATTAGATGCTATGTATCCATAAGGGTTTAATCCCATAAATATAATTAATTTACACTCAGAACTATAGGACGAGTACCTAAATATAATAATAATGGGTAGATTAAGTTTAAAAGGGAATTTAAGCTAAAATTAAGGCAGCTATTTAAGCATTTGATACTTGTAATTGTTGGACAATCCAGATAAACCGAATAACAGTTACAACTCACCCGGGAAATGGGGGGGCAGCAACATCGTTGTCTCCATGTGCATCTTACCGCAGGACAGCTTCCCGTTAAACCGCAAAAAGATAAAATTGGTACAGAATTATTAGGGTGGCGCCGCCTTAAGAAACATTATCCTTCGCTATCACGCTCCAGTCGTCGGTGCCGTGGCCCCTGGCTATCCAGCGGTCCATTTCGGCGGCGATAGCAGGTATAATTGCCAGTGATGTACCCCCTTGTTTCGCCGCATCTATCATTAGTCCCGCATCTTTACGCGCCATATTAAGTTCCCACGATGGTTGGCTGAAATTACCTTCCGCTATCTTTTTAAGCCGACCCGGCACGCTCGCACCCGGGTTCCACGAACTGAACAATTCCAGAATATCTCCCGAAGGGATGCCCGATGCTTTAGCCAGCGAAAGCGTATCCGAGAGCCCCGCGGTTAGCGAAAGGAGGAAGAGGTTACCTATAAGTTTCATTCCCGCGGCCTTGCCTTCTTCCGGACCGAAATTGACCACTTTGCCAGTCATTTTCGACAGTTCAGGGAGTACCCTTACAACCACATCCTGGTCGCCCGAAACCAGTATAGTACCAGTGCTTTCCAGCGCGTTTTGGGGACCCATAAAAACCGGGGCGTGGAGGTAAGTATAGCCGCGAGCTTTCCATGACGCCGTTCGTTCAATAGCCCCACGTGCCGAAGTAGTAGTATGATCGATGATGATAGCGCCCGGACTAAAACCTTTGGCTGCTGCAGCGAGTACCTCGTCCACAGAAGCATCGTCCTTGAGCGTAATGTGTATGATATCGACCCCTTTCACTGCTTCGGCGGCATCGTCAAAAGCCCTTACTCCGTAAGTTTCCAACGTTTTGGCCCTGGCCGCAGTGCGGTTCCAAACCTGTACATGGTCTCCTTTTTGGCGCATCGCCCTTACAAAATTTGAGCCCAAAAGGCCCATACCTAAAAATGCTTTCATCTTCTATTTATTTTATGGTAAATGTAAGCACTTGCTGCGGATACCGTAAATGGCTTTGTGAATTTGCTACGAAGCCGCTAATTTCTGGTAAATGGGGAATATAATGGTACTAACCCAGAATACGATAGGTCGTTTGCCCCTGGAGTAACATTGCATTTTACTCGCTAAACCTCTGGTGCTAAGCGATTAACTATATATTTAGTTATTTTTTCAAAAACCGGCCAATTCCTATTTTCTTACACTATATTTGCTGCCTAGCTGACTCCCTAAACCAAAAACCGAGCCCCTAAGTCTATATTTTTCAACACTATTCACATGATGACCAAGCAACTGCTAGCAGCAGTCGTACTACTATTATTTGCATGTGGCTGCCACAAAACCCAGCAACCGGTTGTTGCGCCTCAAACGCAAACGGTATCCGTCTTCTCAGGTGGAACTGCCGGTTATACAGATGGTTCCATCAGTTCGGCTTTGTTTTATGATCCCCAGGGAATGGCTACAGATGCTGCAGGAAATATATATGTTGCCGACTGTGGTAATCACCTGATACGCAAGATAACAGCAGAAGGGATTGTAAGCACCTATGCTGGTAACGGCATACGTGGTTATAAGGACGGTGCTGCGTTGTCTGCCGAATTTACATTTCCTTTTAAAATTGCCATTGATCCATCCGGTAATCTATACGTAAGCGAAAATAGTCTTGCCATACGAAAAATAAGCACCAGCGGAATGGTAACCAGCATTGGAACAGGCTGTTTTAGTATCGCTCCGAAAGGATTAGCTGTTGATAAAAAAGGGGATTTATTTGTGGTCGATAAATTTCACAATTATATATTAAAAATTACAACCACGGGGTCTGTCACGACATTTGCGGGGTCAGGAGTAATTGGTTCTCAGAATGGAGCGGGGCCTTCGGCAACATTTAATAGGCCCGAAGGTGTCGTTTTAGATAAAGCGGGCAATTTATATGTCGCCGACGCCGGCAATAACCTCGTCAGGAAAATTACTACCGCCGGCGTTGTCACTACCTATGCGGGAAGCGGAAGCATTGGCGCAACGGACGGCATGGCACCTTCCGCAACCTTTAGCAATCCATTTGAACTTACTTTTGATAACGCAAATAATTTATATGTGGTCGACCGAACAAATAATAAGGTCCGCAAAATTACCGCAAAAGGAATAGTAAGCACAGTTGCCGGGAGCGGCGATATCGGCAATTCAAATGGGGTGGCAATGTCTGCATCGTTTGAACTGCTTCAGGGTATCGTCGTTGACGCTTCAGGAAATCTTTATTTATCGGAAGGCGGCAACAATGACATACGGAAAATATCGGTAAAGTAGTGTTTAACGTCAATCGTACCTCGTATTTGCTTAACGTAAATCGCGCACTAAATTGATACTCATTAAACTCAAAACTTTTTCTGAAATTAGCGGCCGATGAATATTGATTTGTTTGTGCCTTGTTTTGTCGACCAGCTTTTCCCGTCAACAGCCTGGAATACGGTAAAAGTGCTTGAAAAAGCGGGCTGCACAGTAAGTTACAATCCGGAACAGACTTGTTGCGGTCAACCGGCATTTAACGCCGGTTTCTGGGATGATGCCAAAGAAGTAGGTATCAAGTTTCTGAAAGGCTTTTCGGAAGAAAGTATTATCGTTACGCCATCAGCATCCTGCACCGGGATGGTGAAAAACTATTATAACGACCTGTTTACCAATACCACCCTGCACAACAAGTGCCGCGCGGTACAAGGCAACATTTATGAATTGTCGGATTTCCTGGTGAATATTCTGCAGTTTGATTATTTCGGAGCCGAGTTGGAAGGCAGGGCAGTATATCACGATAGCTGTGCCGCGTTACGCGAATGCAAAATAAAAGGAGAACCAAGGCAACTATTATCTAAAGTTTTGGGTCTTGAGTTGGTCGACCTAAAGGACTACGAAACTTGCTGTGGCTTCGGCGGCACATTTGCTGTTAAGTTTGATGCAATATCAACGGCTATGGCACAGCAAAAGGTGGATAATGCTCTCGAAGCTGGCGCAGAATATATTATCTCAACTGACGCTTCCTGTCTATTGCATTTGCAAGGTTATATAGACAAAAACAACTTGCCCATTAAAACCATGCACCTTGCCGATGTGCTGGCGCACGGATGGGGCAATGTTTGATGAAGAAGTCGGAGGTCTGAAGTCAGAAGTAAAACAATCATTTACCTTTTAAAAAGGCTTTTCTCAACCCTTTCCAGTACCAACGAACGGTAGCTTTTGCTAATGGGAAGGATATGGTCGGCTAGTATGAGCTCATTATTGTCAATCGTCTGTATCGCGTTTACAGCTACTATAAACGATTTATGTATTTTGAGAAAAAGATGTGCCGGCAATTGGCTTTCGATACCCTTAAAACTCATATAAACAATGTGCTTTTTGCTACGGGTATGCAATATCACATAATTCGACAGGGCCTCGATATATAGTATATCTTCGATAATTATCTTCTCAAGTTTTTGATTTGATTTAATAAAGAAATAAGGTTGGGTTGTTGCCGCCATACTTGGCTTTGTCTTTAAATTTAAATAAGCCTGCGCCTTTACTACCGCCTTAAAAAACCGTTCGAAACTGATAGGCTTTAACAAATAATCGAGTACGTTAAGTTCATACCCTTCAATAGCATATTCTGGAAATGCCGTTGTAAATATTACAAGGGGAGGAGCTGCCAGGTTTTTTAAAAAATCTATCCCGGTTATTTTAGGCATTTGGATATCCAAAAAAACCAGATCGACAGAATTGTTTTGGAGGGCCGCGGTCGCCTCAATGGCGTTTTTGCAAACAGCAAGAGGATACAAAAAGTCGACCTGCTCGATATACTCAAGTATACCGCTGCGGGCTATTGGTTCGTCATCTACAACTAAACAATTAATCATTATACTGGAGTTTAAGAATAGTATGATAAGTATCTGCCCTTTTATTGATGCTGAGCTCGTGCTTACCCGGATAAAGTAGTTCGAGCCTTCTTTGCAAGTTCTGTATTCCCAAACCACCAGACTGCAACAAATGCTTTTGGCCCTCGGCCTGATCGTATGTATTTATCGCCTCTACTAAAAATGTGTGTCCATTTTGGTTTTTTACGGTCACATGTATCTGGTTTTTCTCTGTATCCTTAAAATGGGATACATGTTTGAAGGCGTTTTCTATAATCGGCAAAATCAATAAAGGAGCAATTAAAAAGTCTTCCATCTCCTCAATAGTTATACTAATATCCGATTCTTTCTCCATACGCAGGGTTTGGATGGCGACGTAATTTTTTATGTAATGCAATTCTTTTTGTATCTGAATTTTATCCGTTGTGCATTCATAGAGTTGGTAACGCAGCATTTCGGAAAATTTTTCAACTGACAACCTGGCATCAGTATTTGCTTTTTCTATCTGGAAGTAGATGGTATTCATTACGTTAAACAGGAAGTGGGGGTTGATTTGCGACCTGAGGAACGAAAGCTCTGTTTTTATTTTTTCCTTTTCTACTTCAACTAATTTTTTTTCAATTCGGAAACGGTCAAAAAGTATTTTTAATGTTGTTGCCCCAAAAGCCGCCAATATACTGTTCCATATAAATAAATTGACAGAGGGTACCATGGTCTTCCAGTCGGGGATAACGCTCTTCGCATGCATGGTCAAATCGTCGACAATTCTTGTCAGGAACAGGCTGAAGAGCCCCATAAAAACCACCATAAAAATAAACACACCGATAAAGGCGGCAAACCTTCTTTTATAAAGCAATCGCGGTACGAGCACGTAAGCTGAAAAGTAAAACGGGATAGCTTGTAAACCGTTCGCAACTACGGCATTGGCCACTTGCGACCAAGCCCCCCTTGCTGTATTATAATAAGTAAGAAACGAAAAGGCAACGACTAAAAACCACATTATGAAATGCGGGAATTTATACTTAACAAGCCATTGTCTTAATGTCATGGTTATCCGAATTTAACGAAAAGCAATTTACAATCATTCTTTGAGGTAGCAATTTCACAACGTCAAGTATTTACGTCAGGTGGTCAAGTATTTATGACAGGTCATATAAGTTCAAAAATAGCATTTGGTAATAAACCTATTTTAGTTATCAAATACTTGGAAAATAACAAATTACTAAAGTCGAGACGACTAATCTTAATCCTGATAGAAATGAAAAGCATTAAAATTACCTTATTATTACTGTCGCTGGCAGTTACCATTTTTTCGTCCTGTTCAAAAAAAGGCACGGTAAAGCCAACAAATCCTGGTGTTTTAACAGTAAGTACGCTGGCTGGTAGTACTACCGCAGGGCACCAGAACGGCATAGGTGCCGCTGCCGGTTTTTACAATGCCTCAGGGCTTGCTCTTGGCGGTGACGGTTTCCTGTACGTTGGCGACTTTGCAAATAGCCTGGTGCGTAAAATTAATCTGACAACGTCGGCAGTGACAACGTTTACCGGAACCGGTGCAGCAGGATATGCCGATGGCACTCTAACAACGGCTATATTTAACGGTTCGGCAAATATTGTGTTTGACAAATCGGGCAACCTTTATGTTGCAGACGAAGAGAACAACATGATACGGGAAATAACCACCGCCGGTAATGTTGTGACTGTAGCCGGCAGCGGCGTACAAGGCGCTGCGGATGGAATAGGAACGTCGGCTACTTTCAACCGTCCCGAAGGTATGGTGATAGATGCCGGTGGCAATATGTATGTTGCCGACAACAACAATACCATCCGCAAAATAAATTTAAGCACCAAACAGGTAACCACTTATGCAGGAACCGGGGTAAGGGGTTTTAACGACGGGCCAGTTGCCAGTGCAAAATTCAGCAGTCCCTATGGCTTAGCTATGGATTCCAATGGCGATATCTATGTTGGTGATATTGTAAATAATCGTATCCGCAAGATCACCGTTTCAACGGGCACCGTATCCACCTTCGCGGGCTCAGGTAGCCAGGGCCTGTCTAATGGCTCGGCGTTGAGCGCAAGCTTTTATTTCCCCTGCGGAGTCGCCTTTGATTCGAACGGCAACTTATATGTAGCCGAACTGAAAAATAATACCATACGCAAGATTGCCACGGACGGCGTAGTGAGCACTTATGCCGGAACCGGGTCAGCGGGATCAGCCGACGGGCCTGCAGCATCAGCCAGTTTTTCACAGCCCATTGGCCTGGTGATTGACGCAAGCGGAAACATGTATGTAGCGGATGAATACAACAATGAAATTCGAAAGATTAGCCTGAAATAACCTACCGCGCTATACACCCTATATCAACGACCATTGTAAACAATTTAAAAAAACACATCATGAAAAAATTATTACTGTTATCCTTATTGATTAGTATCGCGTGTATGACACGTGCGCAAACATCAACCACAACTTATAAGGCATTTAAAGTTGATTTGGACCTTGGCTACGCCATACCAACGGTAAGCACAGGGTCGGGCACAAAAGCAGGCGCCACATTTACCATCGAGCCGCATTACAGGTTGTCGGACGCATTAGCCATTGGTTTCCGATTTGAGGGTGCTGCTCTCGGCTACGAGCAAAATAACGGAACAACAACCAAAGTAAAAGTATCTCTTTTAACCTCGTATTGCCCAAGCCTCGAATATTATTTGTCTAACGGCGGGTTCAGGCCGTTCGTTGGGGCCGGGGCCGGTATTTTCTCACAACAAACTGTTGCGGCTTCCGGAGGTAATGCAACACTTGTTCCGGGCGCTTCCAACTTTGGCGTTTTCCCGAGGGTTGGGTTTGAAGCCGGGCATTTCAGAATATCGGCAAGCTATGATATCGTGGGCAATAACTCCAGTTATCTTGCATTTACAATTGGTTTCTTTTTGGGCGGTGGCAAGAAATGATCCTGCCTGAGAAATCAGCAATATTTAAGTAATTATTTTAGCGGTGTTGGCAACTGTTTTGGTCAGATGCATTAACTAAAAATGAGAGACGCGTTAATGCGATGCTTTTATCACTAAAATATGATACCGGTCGGAATTTGCCGGCTGGTATTTTTTGTACGACAAAATGTTCTTGATTATCGTTGCTCTTTTTCATCATGAATCAATATGCCCAAAACAATATATATACATCCTATACAATATCCGAAAGGATAAAATGATTAAACGCCCTCATTTCTTATAAAAGTTAGTTAGTTGGTTTGATCGTTGATTGGAGACCCTGCACCGGTAGCTAAAACCTGCCGCTCAGGGTTTTTTTTATTAAATTTCATGGTATCTGTATCAGATTACATTAGAAGCTCGTATTAAAAAAAATGTTGCTTTGTCGCGTGTAATGGAATAATGTCCTACATAGGTCGTTTTATTGCTATGCGGATAATTGCCTATCTTTGATTAGGTAATATCATAAACAAAACACTTCAATCGAATAATTTTTTATTGAAATAACAATACACCTCATGAAAAAGCTTTTGATCGCTGCCTGTGCCCTGGCATCTGTATTTTATGGTTGCAGTAAAAGTAAAACCGATAACGTTACACCCTCACAAACAGGCGGAGTTACAACTTATGTAGGCAATGGGACTGCTGGCCTGGTCAATGGATCAGGTACCGGTGCCGAACTCAATCTTCCCTCAGATATGGCAGTGGATGCGTCGGGAAACTTATACATTTCGGAAAAGGGAAATAATATAATCAGAAAGGTTGCTCCGGGTGGCTCGGTAAGTACTTTTGCCGGAAACGGTACGGCAGGCTATAAAGAAGGAGCGGCAGATGTCGCTGAATTTAATGGTCCCGCAGGCATTGTAATTGACGATGTTGGCAATTTATATGTATCTGATTCACAAAACAATGTGATCAGGAAAATAACACCTGCAGGCCTTGTCAGCACTTATGCGGGAAATGGGTCAGTGGGGCATGTGGACGGGCCGGCAGCTTCAAGTGAATTTGGAGAGCCTAATGGGTTGGCAATAGATAAGGCAAGAAATATATATGTGGCCGATTTTTTTAATAATGTGATCCGCAAGATATCGGCAACTGGAACGGTTACTACCTATGCGGGTAACGGTTTGGCGGGCAAAGTTGATGGCCCGGCCGCCGCCGCTTCATTTCATAACCCTTCCGGTATTACCTTTGATGGTTCAGGTAATTTATATGTTGCCGAGGCCACTAACAACGCTATACGCCAAATAACGCTAAGCGGGCAGGTGAGCACGTTTGCCACGGTAAGCAGTCCAATAAGAGTAACTATAGATGGTTCCAGCAATTTATATGCTTCATGTAATAATAATACCATTCAAAAGATCACCAATGCCGGTACGGTAAGCACTTATGCAGGCGATGGGGTACCGGGATATAGCGACACCTCGCTGCTTTTGTCTGAATTTAGTGGGCCGGCAGGAATTCTCTCGAATTCAAATGGAGTTTTAATTGTAGCTGATTATAATAATAATCGTATAAGGGTGGTGACGCCGTAGATTTCTTAGTGCGGATTTCGAAAGTTCTAATGCGGAATGTTGTAGTTTTACCTGGAAATTAAATTGAGACAAGAAGATTTGATCAACAAACTTATTTTCTGTCAATATCAATTATTTCATCGTCTTTATTCATTTTGATGAGTTCGGATTTTGATAGGCCATAACTCATACCAGTATCATATTCTTTATCGGCCAAATCGCTTAACCCTGTTTCCTGGTTAGTTTGATATTTATTTGCGAAAAAATAAACCGTGTCCTTTTCCACTCGTTGTACCTTGTATAAAGTATATTCATTGTCCTTTAGCTTTATTTCAAAAACGTCGTCTTTTTTAGGAGAAAGTATAAGCCTGCTAACTTTTTCATCCTTCTGCCTTTCTGAAATAATAATGGCGATTATACCCATCGCAACCAGGAAGATGCCTGCAAACATCCACCAGGGAATACGGGTATGAACCTTAATATTATCGTAGCTTGATTTAAGTGAAGGCGGCATTTGATCAAGCTTCAGAACCTGCCTGCAGTCCTTACACACAGAAATTCCAGTTTTCCCGATTGGAAAAAAGGGTATCCAGAATATATGTGCATATCGCTGATATACATTTATCTGCACGCTATTGGCGGTACGGCAATTGGGGCATGGATCAAAAATAAATTCAGATTTAAGCAGGGTAGCCTTAGTCCCATAAATTATCATTTGTGTGTACGATTTAAGGTTTGGGTAAAATTGCGAAATATTAGATTTAAAAGTAGTAATTTTTTTGGTCAAATAAAGCTATTTTTGCATTTCAAAATATATGGTCACTTAGTAGGTGACTATTTTATTAAGTACTATTTTAACCATTAAATCATAGTTGTAGATGATTAACATTACACTACCCGATGGTTCCGTTCGTCAATATGACCGGGGAACTACTTCCATGCAGATCGCAATGTCGATCTCCGAAGGTTTAGCACGAAACGTATTAGCGGCCGAAGTTAACGGGCAGGTTTGGGATGCCAGCCGACCGATTGAGCATGATGCTGCAGTAAAGCTTTTAACCTGGAATGATACCAGCGGGAAAGCAACGTTCTGGCATTCGTCTGCCCACTTGATGGCGGAAGCCCTTGAGGCTTTGTACCCGGGCACCAAATTCGGTATCGGACCGGCTATTGAGACAGGTTTTTATTACGACGTGGACTTTGGCGACCGTGTTTTTTCTTCGGATGATTTTAAGCAGATCGAAGATAAGATCATGGAACTTGCTAAAATGCGCGAGGAATATATCCGCAAGCCGGTTAGCAAAGCTGAAGCAATAGACTATTTTACTGAAAAAGGTGATGAGTACAAGCTTGACCTGATTAAGGATCTGCCGGACGGCTCCATTACTTTTTATAGCCAGGGCAATTTTACCGACTTGTGCCGCGGGCCGCATATTCCAAATACAGGTTTTGTAAAAGCAGTTAAGTTGATGAGCGTTGCCGGGGCCTATTGGCGCGGCGATGAGACACGCAAGCAGTTAACACGCATTTACGCAGTTACTTTCCCTAAACAAAGTGAGCTAACAGACTATCTTCATTTGATCGAAGAAGCCAAAAAACGCGACCATCGTAAGTTGGGTAAGGAGCTTGAACTATTTGCCTTTTCTGAAAAGGTGGGTATGGGGTTACCTTTGTGGTTGCCTAAAGGCGCCGCTTTGCGCGAACGTTTAGTACGTTTTATGCAGACTGCGCAGGTTAAAGCCGGTTATGAGCAAGTGGTTACGCCCCATATCGGGCATAAAAACCTGTATGTTACTTCGGGCCATTATGAGAAATACGGTAAGGACAGTTTTCAGCCGATACAAACGCCGCAGGAAGGAGAGGAGTTCTTCTTAAAACCGATGAACTGCCCGCACCACTGCGAGATATATAAAACCAAACCACGTTCTTACAAGGATCTGCCGGTTCGTTATGCTGAATTTGGTACGGTTTACCGTTATGAGCAAAGCGGCGAATTGCACGGCTTGACACGCGTACGCGGTTTTACACAGGATGACGCGCATTTATTCTGCCGTCCCGACCAGGTGAAAGACGAGTTCAAAAAAGTGATTGACCTGGTACTTTATGTGTTCACGGCCTTAGGCTTTGATGACTATACAGCGCAAATTTCACTTCGCGACCCTGAAAATAAGGCAAAATATATTGGTTCGGACGAAAACTGGGCATTAGCTGAAAAGGATATCATCGAAGCTGCTGCTGAAAAGGGTTTACGCACGGTAGTTGAATTGGGCGAAGCTGCATTTTACGGACCAAAGCTTGATTTTATGGTAAAGGACGCCCTTGGCCGTAAATGGCAACTGGGAACTATACAAGTGGATTATAACCTGCCAGAGCGTTTTGAGCTGGAATATACCGGTAGTGACAATTTAAAGCATCGCCCAGTGATGATCCACCGTGCGCCGTTTGGTTCATTGGAGCGATTTATTGCTGTATTGATAGAGCATTGTGCTGGTAATTTCCCATTATGGTTGTCGCCGGAGCAGTTTACCATCCTGCCCATATCCGAAAAATACGAAGAATATGCAAAAAAACTTTCTGATGTATTAAAAGATTCCGATATTTGCGGGCTGATTGACTTTAGGGACGAAAAGATAGGGCGTAAGATACGCGATGCTGAAGTCAAAAAAATCCCTTACATGCTGATTGTGGGCGAAAAAGAAGCAGCCGAAGGCTTGGTTTCAGTTCGCAAACATGGGCAGGGTGATTTAGGCAGCATGACGATTGAAGAATTTAAAAAACAAATAATAAAAGAAATAACAGTATAACTTGGCATTAAATAAACCAAATTTTAACAGAGGTCCAAGGCCACCTTTTAAGAAAAAGGAAGCCGAACATAATATTAATCAGTTCATCAGGTCTCCTGAGGTGCGCTTAACGGGCGACAATGTGGAGCAAGGTATCTACGCTTTGAAAGATGCTTTAGCGATAGCCCAGGAGCAGGAACTTGACCTAGTTGAAATTTCTCCGAATGCTGTTCCTCCCGTTTGTAAAGTAATAGACTATAACAAGTTTGTTTACGAACAGAAGAAAAAGCTGAAGGAAATAAAAAACAACGCCAAGCAGACTGTTATTAAGGAAATACGCTTCGGACCAAATACCGATGATCATGATTTTGATTTTAAATTGAAACATGCCATTAAATTTTTGGAAGCCGGCGAAAAGGTAAGAGCATACGTTCACTTCAAGGGACGTGCGATAGTTTACAAAGAACAGGGCGAGATCCTGTTACTGCGTTTTGCACAGGCATTGGAAGAAGTAGGTAAAGTAGAGCAACTGCCAAAGTTAGAAGGTAAGCGGATGTTTTTAACCGTTGCTTCCAAGGGCGTTAAGAAGTAGAAGCAAGAGTATAGAAGCAAGAAACAAGAGAAAGTCTTGGTTCCTGATTCTCGTATCTTGATTCTCAAAGAAGAATTAATCAAAATTAAATATATAAAAAAAGGTCATGCCAAAAATGAAAACCAATTCCAGCGCTAAAAAACGTTTTAGCATTACTGGAACCGGTAAAATTGCAAGAAAGAACGCCTACAAAAGCCACATCTTAACTAAGATGTCGACCAAACGTAAGCGTAACCTTACCCACACCAGCTTAGTTTCTGATGCTGATATGGGTAATGTGAAGCGGATGCTTTGCATCGGGAAGTAATTAACAAATTTTTAAACCAGGTATTCGAGTTTACAAGTTTCCGCAAGGGGCACTCACTACCAAAAAAGCAAAAAAATGCCACGTTCAGTTAACGCAGTCGCGTCGAGAAGACGCCGGAAAAGGATCATGAACCTTGCAAAAGGTTATTATGGTTCACGCAGCAAGGTTTACACCGTTGCGAAAAACACAGTAGAAAAAGGTTTACAGTACGCTTACCGCGACCGTAAGACCAAGAAAAGAGAATTCAGAGCTTTATGGATACAGCGTATTAACGCAGGTGCCCGCCAGCACGGGATTTCTTACTCACAATTAATGGGTAAGTTAATTGCTAAGGGAGTTGGTTTGAACCGTAAGGTTTTAGCCGACCTGGCGATGAATCATCCTGATGCTTTCAAAGCAGTTGTTGATGCTGTAAAGTAAGTATTGACTGTGAGGACACAGTCAACGGATAAAATATAAAGAGGCTTGCATTTTTGCAGGCCTCTTTTTTTACCCCGCTGTCATGTTATAACCCGCCGTTACTTACGTCGTTATTATTGATGCCTTTCTTATTCTTCTTCAGTTCGCTATTCAATTTGCCGAAATTGTAGTTCAGGCTAAATCTTGCTGAACGGTAATAAGTTTGATTGATGTTCATTTCCAGGAAATCGGGTCCAATGGTTGTATTCACGATGTTCCTGAATTTTGTAAATGGATTAGTCACAGCCATAGCGAAGTAAAGCTTGCCTTTTACGATCTCCTTATTCATCCCTAAACTGGTATTGAAAAACGCGTTTGTATATCCCTGTATGGAGGTGGGCTGGCTGCTGTTGTACCTCACCGACGCATTAAAGCTCCAGCCTTTATCCAGCTTCAACGTGTTATTTAGTTCTTCCATCGTCATCCATCGGTGCAGGTAAACAATGCTGTTGCCGCTCATACCACTCAGCAAAAACCTGGTCGAATTGGTGTTGAAGCTAACGCTGTAATGATGGGAAACATTGTAATTCAGGTTTGCGATCAGGTCGATCCCCTCGCCTTTACCAGTGTTTTGATACGTTGCCGTGGTAATTTGCGTCGCCGGGTTAAAAGTGGTCACCATCAGCTGAAAATTATGCACATAAATGTAGTCTGTAGCTAAAAACAACGATGCGTTGCCTGCGTTACCTGTGCTATAGCTTAATTGCCCCTGGTTCGAAATACTGGGTTGTATCCGTGGATTACCGGTAATGATAAAATTGGGGTTTGTCTTATTGGGGTAAGGGTTTAAACTTACGATACCGGGCCGCTGTATGCGCTGGTTAAATGCCAGCCCGATACTGCCTCCACCCACCGGGTGATTGATAGCCAGTGATGGGACAATATTGAAATAATTCGGATTGATGTTAGTGCTGCTTGTGAGAAAATGCGCATTCACAATAGTCTCCTCGGCCCTTGCACCGGCACTGACATTCCATTTACCCAGGCTGAGTTGATAAGAATTGTAGATGCCGAGGACATCCTGTGTATAGTAAAATTGGTTGCTCAATGAGTCTATTGGGTCGTATTGCTGCGTAGCCGGGTTGAGTTGTAAATACTGGTAATCGCTGTTGTTTGACCGTAAAATGGCTTTTACGCCGCCTTCTATTATTACTTTCTTTACCGGGTACACCAAATCGGCCTGCAAAGTATGTTCAGATGTTGTTGAACTGTTAGGCTGCTGATAATCTGGTGTAGGGTAGTTCACCTCTTTTGATAGACGCAGGTCGCTAAAAGCATTGTTTCGGTATCCCGCATAGCGGTATGAGAACGTCAATAGTCGATTTTTATCTGCCCTAAACCCGATTTGATAGTTGGCGGACAGGTCTCCACCCTGGCCATGACCATTGTTATCATTATTAATATCGTAGGCCTGCAGAATACCTGCAGCACCTGTTAGCGAAGACGACTGATAACTGCTGCCATCATTATGATAGCCGTTATAACTGAAATGCCCGGATAACAAATGCAGCGAATCGATCTCATAGCTCAGCTCTGTCCCCAGGTAGCCATTTCGGTTATTGGCGTGCTTATAACCATTTTGTTCAAGCAGAGTGGCATCGCTGCCAAAGCTTTGCTGGGTGTTGGAGAAATCGGTTTGCGAGTTATTGTAAATTCCCGCTCCGGCATAAACATTCATGCCAAACTTGCCCTGTTTGACGGTCAAATTGCCGCCGGCGCTGGGGCCGCCATTCGGAAATTGCTCGCTCACATTCAGGTTGCCGCGATATCCATTATCCACGCTCTTCACAGTGATTATATTGATGATACCGCCCACGCCTTCTGCATCATATTTAGCCGGAGGGTTGGTGATTACCTCGATACGCTGGATCGATGACGCAGGCATGGTGCGCAGCACCGTGGTCAGGTTGTTATCCATCATCGCCGAGGGCTTGCCATTGATAAAAACCTTAAAGTTAGCACTGCCTTTCAGTGAAACATTATCCTGGGCGTCCACTGCCACAAATGGCAGCTTATGCAACATATCCAGCAGGCTTTTGGCCTTGCTTTCCGGGTCGGCCTGCATGTCATAGATGATTCTGCCGGGCTTTTGTTGTATCAATGGCCTTTGCGAAACAATAGCTACTTCGTGCAGGCCTTTAATATCTTCACTAAAGCTGATAATGCCCAGGCTGGTGTCGGCTTTTAAATTGATAGTAAGGTCCCTGGTTTTATATCCAACTGCATGGATGTTAAGCTTATAGGTTGCCTTTTGAAGGCCGGTAAATTCAAATTTGCCATCGGGTTTAGTGCTGAGACTTTGAGTGCTCAGATGTTCCCCGCTTAATGTTAGCGTGATCTTATCCAAAGGCTTTTGGCTAAGCGAATCGGCCACAGTACCGTTTATTTTGTAAGCGCTTTGCGCAAACGATGCATTCGCTATTAGTAGAGTAAGTAGTATGTATAATATATTTTTCATAATGTTTTGGTTTGAAAGGGCAATAGCATTCCCGCTACGCCTTTTGAGAGTTTTTATTGATGTGATCTGAAATGTGGTTTGACTAAAAGCCGTTTATTGCTTTTGCTTTAAGGTGATGAAGAAATAGTAGATAAGGAAACCTACTGCGATGAACATGATCTCGACGCCGTAAGGCAATATGGAGTCTTCCTCATAAGGAAGGTAGTGGGCAACTACAAGCCCTAAACCGCTCATAAACAATACACAACCCCATTTAAGCTGTTCGGCACCGGAGTCTATCAATTTTTTCAGGAAGTTGATGGCGTCATTGTCGATGGGACCCGAGTCAATGATGCGTTTTTTGAGGCGGTAATTGTACCATGAAATGATAACTACCGCTATGACAATTACACTTATGACGACTACTAATAAAGCTCCTATGCGCTCGTTCATTTTATTTAAAATTAGTTAAAAATCATATAGTAGTCAGCCTCCGTGGCGTAAAGGTTGCAGATTTTTTTTATTTCTTTTTGCAACCTTTATTCGGCATGTGTTGACTAATCACATATATGTTTAATGAACAAGAGGTGGTTACCAGGGTACTCAATGGCGACATGCGCGCTTTTGAATTGCTGGTGAAACAATATGAAAGGCTTGTCTTTTATGTGATCCACCGCCTTGTAAAAGAACAGCAGGCAGCCGAGGATATATGCCAGGAGGTGTTTATCAAAGTCCATAACAGCCTAGTGCGTTTCAGTTTTCAATCCAAATTATCCACGTGGATAGCAAGGATCGCTTATCTTACAGCAATAAATTATGTTAGAAAATATGGCCGGGAAAAGGCCTCGGAATATCCTGACGATATAGAAAATTATCATTTTACCATTGATACCCCTGAGCAATTATTGACGAAAAAAGATACTGCCAATTATGTTGAACAATTGGTACTGCAATTACCCGAAAAGTACCGAACAGTGTTAACTTTATACCACCTGAATGAGTTTTCGGGGCCTGAGATAGAAGAAATTACCGGAATGCCCCAAGGAACTATAAAAAGTTATCTTTTCAGGGCGCGAAAATTGCTGAAAGAAAAAATAAAGATCTATTTAAAAAACGAACTACCATGAAGGAAATGAGCGATGAAGAACTACAGCAATGGCTGGAAAATAAGCAGCAGTTACCCGCAGAGAAAGTTGCAGGTAAAGATGCGAATGCGTATCGTGCACTGTTTGAGGCGTTAGGCGAGGATCCATCAAAAGGCCTGCCTTATGACTTTTCAGCAAAGGTAGCCAAGCATATCCGGACTAATGAAAAACGCAGTAATGAACTTAAATACAACCTGGCCGCGGTGTCCATTTTTATAGCTGCACTGGCGGTGATATATGGTGCGCTGGTATTTTTTACACCTGACGAAGCTCCATTATTATTAAAGTACAAATGGATATTACTTTTGTTCCCGCTTAGTTTTATCGCAATACAGTATTTTGATCAAAGGCTGGTGAAGGCGGGAATGTTTAAAAGCTCATATAAGCGATAATAAGTACCCCAAAACCGATCCGCCCAGAACCACGAAAGCAGTATTCAGCTTTTTAAAACCGAAGGAAACAGCAAACCCGATACCGGCAATCGTTATAGTTTTCCAATCGGTAATGGATGATTTACCCATTTCTACGCATACAGCCAATATCAAAGCAATAGAAGCCATGTTGACCGTATCTAAAAATGCGGACATAACTTTTGATTTTCTTAGTTTAGAAACCAACGGGTTCAAAAATCCTACAAATAGGAATGAAGGGAGAAAAATGCCTGCTGTAGCCGCCAGTGCATCAGTCAAGCCGCCCATTTGCCAGCCGATAAATGTAGCTGACGAGAATACGGGCCCGGGTGTAAATTGTCCTACAGCAATAGCATCGATCAGCACATGATGGGAGAGCATCCCGGTTTTTACCAGTTCTGTATTCAGAAAAGCAAAAAGCACGTAGCCGCTGCCGTATAAAATAGAGCCTACTTTCAGGAATATCCAGAATATCCGCCATCCTGATGGGTTTATGTGCACCTCGGTAAATACCAGCAGCGAAAGCGGCAAAATGGTATTAATCGATGACGACTTTTGTTTGGCCAGTTGGATAAGGATACCGATAAAGCCAGCACCGAACAAAACATAAATTTCATTAACGCCAAGTAAGGCCAAAATAACGCACCCCACACCAATAACACCCAATTCGATATTTTTCAGTGCTTTTTTGCCTAAGGTTATCATCAGGGAAATGACTATACCTATAATGGCCGGTTTGATACCATAGATAAATGGTGCAACTTGCGGCAGGGTGCCGTATAGCTGATAGGCCCATGCCATAAAACCAGTTATAATAACGGCCGGTAGAATAAAACACGCACCTGCCACAAGCAATCCTCTCCATCCGGCGCGTTCACGGCCGCAATGAAGGGCCATTTCGGTAGAATTAGGGCCGGGAATGAGGTTGGTGGCGCCGATCAGGTCGAGGAAATGCTCATGAGTGAGCCATTTACGTTTCCTAACCACTTCTTCTTCCATCATGGCGATATGTACAGCCGGGCCGCCGAAGCCTATAATACCCAGCTTTAGAAAGACCTTCGCCACCTCCGATAATTTTGATCTGTCGTAAATAGGGCCTGGTTCCATTTAAATGTAATTCAGCTAAACTACAATTACAGAGTTAACAAAAGGTTAAATTTGCCATTAATAACTGAATTTGAATTTTTTCAGGTTGGGGACGTATTTTCTATTACGTTTTAGTTCATACTGATAAATGAGTCGCCCGATGTTTTTCATAAAAGGAAGGCAGACTGTTTTGTACTCGTATTTATTGTCGTTATAAATCTCGTCGTCATTGGATTGCACCACTGCCGACAGCATAAACTCTACTTTATTTTTAAAATCAACGAGGTATGCATTGTCAATATCATAACCATAGGAATCGCCGATCTTATCAAATATCCTGATATATGGGTTAATCACGGCCAGACTATCGCCACCATAGAACAGCCATTTGCAATAAGCAGGATAATAATCGGGCGGACTGTAGGTGGGATATTTGCTTTCCGTGGGCCACATGCTCATGTAATTATAAATGAACTTGTACTGATCATCAGTCAGGTTATATTGTTGGTCTTTAGGAAAAGTTTCCGGGAATAGCAGCCGTTTCAAAACCATTTGCTGGTCGGCTAACGGGTAGATGTTGTTTTTCGAAAAATCAAAGGGCTTCATCACCAGCTTATCATTCCGGTCCATATAACCTTTGCCTTGTATCATATTTTCGGGGTGCATGGGATAATCATTCGCATCGTATAGTGCCGGTTTTTGATATACAAGTTTCTTGCCGTTATAAAAGTCAATCGGATTGGTATGCCTCGTACTATCACCGCGATCGCCAATCGCAAGTCGGCCGATAATTCGGGTACCATTGAGCCCATATTTTTTTAGTTTTTGATTGATCTCTTCACGCCCGACAAACTCATAAAGCCGGTTATAGGCATCGTTATCGCTTACCAGCAAGATCTTTTTGATATAATTTTCGATACTTGGCAAGCCACTTTTTGAGGAAGAATCCTTAGTCACTTTCGTTTGCCCGGAAAAGGCGCTGTCAGTAATCATGGCAGATTTAACTGAGAACCCTTTGATGTTGAGTTCGTTAAGTTTCTCTAATGCAAAAATTGCCGTAGGCAGTTTCACGGTACTTGCCGGGTAAAAATAGTGATTGGCATTCAGGCGGTAACTGTACGATTTAAAATGCGGAACGTTATTTTCATCCCTGTCAATTTGGGTGAATAATATCTGCACTTCATTATGGTTAGGGTGGTTAAGGATATGGCTGAATAGCTCCGGGTGCGATTCAATTAAGGTTTTCAGGAAAACGGTATCGGGTTCCTGGGCCAGAGTGGTAAGTGATATCATTAATAGTAAACAGGTGAAATAGGATTTCATAAGAAGTAAATATATTGAATTAATTGATTGGTCAATTCCCATTATCAATGGGTTTTAAACACATCCGCACTGATTGTGACTAACTAAATTAACCAACACTCCTTGTAATTCTAAAACTCATCCCATACCTTTACAACGCTTTTGGTTCGTCCCGACATTAAAGTCGGGATGATTAAAAGGGAACCGGGTGTAAATCCCGGACTGTCCCGCAGCTGTAAGCTCCATAACCAAAGCCCATTCATTGCCACTGTTTGATAAGTCAGACGGGAAGGCCGGGCCAAGGGGAGTAAGTCAGAAGACCTGCCAACGCATAAATATTATTCATAGCTTTCGGGGATTGAAGCTTGAATGTGAAACTCGTCTATCACTGTTTCCATTCTAAACTTTCCATTTCTGTATGCTGTGGTGTTAAATCACAACAGATGCAAAAACGATTACAATATTTAAAAGGCAGTTTGCTTTTTTGGGTCATCCCGGGATGCCTCGCTTCGTCTTTTTGTGCATGTGCCCAAACAGATACCGCCAAAAAGCTAAAAGAAGTTAAAGTTTATGCTCCGCTAGTACCACAGGTATTAACAATAACACCTGTTCAGCAAATATCAGCTAATGATTTTGACCGTTTCAGCGCCTTTAACGTTGCAGATGCTATCCGTGATTTTGCGGGTGTTAATATTAAAGATTACGGTGGTATTGGCGGGTTAAAAACGGTTTCTGTGCGTAGTTTGGGTGCTAATCATGTGGCCGTTTTGTATGACGGCGTCGAAGTAAACGATGCGCAAAACGGGCAAATAGACCTTAGCAAATTCAACCTGAATAATGTCCAGGAAATCACGCTTTATAATGGTCAGCCGACTGAAATTTGTATGCCGGCACGGTCTTTTGCTTCGGCGAGCATCCTTTCCATCAAAACAATTCACCCTAATTTGGGCGCTGCTAAGCCTTACCAGTTATTATTAGGGGTAAAAGGAGGTTCTTTTGGCCTGATAAATCCTTACCTGCAATGGCAGCAGCGGATTAACGATAAATGGTCGCTCATCATAAATAGTTACTGGGAAAAAGCCAATGGACGTTATAAATACAAAGTACAGGGTGATGGTTCGGACACGGCATATACGCGAAACAATGGCGATATAAACGTCCAACAGGCTGATGGTGCCTTGTATTGGACCAAAAACGACAGTAATAAATTCAACCTGCATATTAATTATTATAATTCGGACAGGGGATTGCCTGGTGCAGTTGTTTTTTATAACCCGTATTCAAACGAGCGGATGTGGAACCAAAATATCTTTATACAGTCGGGTTACGAAAAAATATGGCAAAGCAGCCTGCACTTGCTCATCAATACCAAATTATCACAAGAATACACCCATTATATAGACCCTGATTACCTCAATAACAACGGTGGTTTAGACGACCGTTATACGCAACGGGAATTTTACCAGTCAGCAGCTTTGTCCTATCATTTTCTGCAGAATTGGGAGGTTTCCTATGCGGTGGACGTGGCGTGGACAAGCCTTGACGCCAATCTTTACAATTTCGCCTATCCCATCAGGTTCACTTTGCAGGACGTACTGGCAAGTAACCTCACCATAGGCAGGTGGCGTTTTCAGTGTAGTTTGCTGAACACATATGTAAATGAACAGGTGAAGGTTGGTACTACGGTACCTTCACGAAATATCTTTTCGCCAACCCTAATGGCGACTTTCCAGCCATTTGAAAGTCCCGACTTGCAATTAAGGGCATTTTATAAAGATATTTTCCGTAACCCAACTTTTGATGAACGATACTTATTTACTGTTAATGGCCCAAGAGTTATCAGACCCGAATTTGCCAAACAATACGATTTGGGATTAACTTATCGCAAGGGCTTTAATAACTTCCTCGAATACCTCACGGTTACCATTGATGGTTATTACAATAACGTAACCAATAAGATCATCGCTATACCTAATCAAAACCCTGCTATCTCGTCCATTATTAATATAGGCAAAGTTTATATCGACGGCGTTGATATCGGCGTAAAAATGCTGACCAAACAATCAAACGGTTGGCGCGGATCATTGTCGGTTAATTATACCTACCAGCACTCTATAGATTCAGCCTCAAACCTGCAGATTCTTTATACGCCGAAAAGCTCATTGGCCGTTAATACCGGAGCTGACTATAGACATTTTGGTTTATATTTTAACGAAGTATTATCATCGTCGAGATATTACCTGAACGACATCAATAGCCAGATCGACGGTTATTCTGTTGCCGACCTTTCATTTATTTATAAACTTTCAATCGGTCGAAAACCCGCAGTTTTTTCGGCTCATGTGAATAACCTGTTTAACCAGGATTATTCCATCGTGCGCAGCTTTCCTATGCCGGCGAGGTCGTTTTTATTATCACTTCAAATTACCATTTAATCAACATAACAACATGAAAAATTTCAAACAAAGCATTTTAACATTAACGGCTGTATTATCACTTCTATTTGCATCCTGCCATAAGGACAATGTTATCCCAACCCATACGCCAGTAACTGATGGCTTTTATATATTGAACCAAGGCCTTTTTAACGACAATAACAGCACATTATCATTCTATGATTATACGTCGAAGCAAGTAGCGGCTGATATATTTTCTTCCGCAAACGGCCGTGGATTAGGCGATACAGGCAACGACATCGAAATATATGGCTCCAAAATGTACATCGTGGTCAACATTTCGAGTACCATAGAAGTGGTTAACCCCAAAACAGGTAAATCTATCCGGCAGATAAAACTATTTAACGGTACCACCGCGCGTCAACCACGGGATGTGGCCTTCTATAAAGGCAATGCCTTTGTCACCTCGTATGACGGAACAGTGGCAGTGATCGATACCGCTACATTAGGGGTAAAGAGTTATATCACCGTTGGCCGCAACCCCGAGCAACTGGTAGTTGCTAACGGAAAGCTATATGTGGCGAATTCCGGTGGTTTGGATTATCCGAATTATGATACAACTGTATCTGTTATCGATTTAAGTACCGGCACTGTTACCAAAACTATCACTGTTGCTGCCAACCCACAGAATGTAGGCACAGACGGCAATGGCAATGTATATGTGCAGTCAGCCGGAAATTATAGTACCGTCGGCCCCAGTCTTGCTGTGATAGATGATAACACCGATGTTGTAAAATCGCAGACTGACTTTGATGGCAGCAATATGGTTGTACAGGGCGATAACGCATATTTTATTACTTCTACAGGTGCTATAAAGGTTTACAACGTAAAAACAAGTACGGTAACAGCAGCCGGTTTTATAACCGACGGCACTGCGATAACCACACCTTACAGCCTGGCAGTTGACGCAAGCACCGGGGAAGTATTTATTACCGATGCCAAAGATTATACTTCTGCAGGTGCGGTTTATGTATTTGATAAAACAGGCAAAAAGGAATATTCGATTACCGTGGGCGTCAACCCGGGTAAAATTGCTTTGCTGAAGCAATAATTATTGCTTCATTTTATTTGAACGGATTATTATTAACTTTATCCCATTAAATCAGATCATGACACTAAAAAAAATAAATACCCGCAACACTGTACTCATATTGATCATCATTGCGGCAACGGCTATCAGGCTGGTAACATATAAATTTCCTTACGTATTGAGCAACTTTAACCCGGTAGGTGCAATTGCTCTCTTTGGCGGGGCTTATTTTACTGACAAATGGAAAGCTTATCTAATACCATTGGCGACATTGTTTATTAGCGATATATTCCTTAATCGCCTATATAGCGGTCATTGGGTAATTTTGGACAACAGTTCCATCATAGTTTATGTGTTTTTTGCAGTAGTTGTGTGTATGGGTAGCCTGATAAAAAAGGCCACTGTGCTCAATGTATTCGCTTCATCGTTGATAGCGGTCGTTTTACACTGGCTGTTAACCGACCTTCCAATCGGGAATTTATATCCTCACACCTTAGCTGGTTACGGACAGTCATTAGTGGCTGCTATTCCGTTTGAGAAAAACATGCTTTATGGTGATATTTTGTTCTGTGCGATATTATTCGGCGGATTTGAATTGGCTAAAAGTAAATACACAGTACTACGCACCAACAGGGAGATAGCTTTGTAAAAATTATCATACAGATATAGAAAAGCGATCGCATGGTCGCTTTTTTTGTTTGACAGCATTTTAAAATGAAAAAGATCGTAGTACTTACTGGCGCGGGAATAAGCGCCGAGAGCGGCTTAAAAACCTTCCGAGACAGCGATGGACTATGGGAAGGATATAACATTGAAGACGTAGCCACACCTGAAGCCTGGGAACATAACCCAGTTCTGGTGCAGGAGTTTTATAATATGCGACGTAAATCGGTATTAGAAGCTAAACCAAACGCCGCACATTATGCCCTTGCTGAACTGGGGCAGCAATATGATGTAACAATTATTACTCAAAATATAGACGATTTGCACGAAAGGGCAGGCTCAGAAAACGTTATACACCTGCATGGTATTATTACCCGCTCGCAATCCGATAAAAACCCCAACTTAACTTACCCCATTGACGGCTGGGAGCTAAAAATGGGCGAACTGTGCGAATTGGGCTCTCAATTGCGGGCTCACGTAGTGTGGTTTGGCGAGGCTGTGCCGATGATAGAAGAAGCAGCAAGGGTTTGTACCGCCGCCGACCTGTTTATACTCATAGGCTCGTCCCTGGCAGTTTACCCCGCAGCGGGACTGATCAATTATGTGCCACGCGGTGTTCCAAAATACATTATCGACCCCAAAATACCTTATTTGCCATCGGATAATTTTATCAGGATAGAGGAAAAGGCAACTGTTGGAGTTCCGCAGTTAGTAAATGAATTGATAAATTACTGAAATCAGCAACCCAACAATAAAACAATCCAGCAATAAGTCAATCAATAATTCAATAACTCAGTCATTCAATAATTATGAAACAGTGCATTTTCAACTGGAGCGGCGGTAAGGATGGCGCTTTGGCCCTGTACCATTGCCTGCAAAACCCCGATCTTTATATAAAATATCTCGTCACCACGGTAAATGATGCCGTCGACCGCATATCGATGCATGGCGTAAGGGTTGAGTTGTTGATGAAACAGGCTGAAAGCATAGGAATACCCTTATACCAGGTGCGTTTACCTGAAATGCCTGGAATGAAGGAATATGATGCGGTTATGCGCAGTACGATGGAGCATTTTCGCGAAGAGGGGATTGCACATGCCATATTCGGCGATATATTTTTGGAGGATCTGAAGAATTACCGTGATGCACGTTTGGCAGAAGTAGGGATGACGGGCATTTATCCCTTATGGAAACGCGATACGACTGAATTGATCAATGAATTTCTTGACTTGGGATTTGAAACGGTGATTGCCTGTACCCAGGAACGATTGGAACGAATAGTAGGGAAGGAGATAAGCCCGGAATTAATTTTGTCGTTACCAGATGATGTGGACGTTTGTGGGGAGAATGGCGAGTTCCATACCTTTGCTTTTAAGGGACCGATTTTCAAAACCGATATCGCTTACCGATTAGGGGAGAAGGTGTTCAAAGAATATGCTGCTCCAAAGAATTCTGATGATACTTGTTTTTCATCTGCGCTCCAAAAACCCGCTGGTTTCTGGTATTGCGATTTAATCCCAAAATAGGCTTTTTTACTGTTTTTTGGTCCCGAAAATACCACCAAATATAATTCTGATTTGGATTCCATTAAATATATAATTATTTAATTATCAATTAATTAAATCAATTTTAATAAACCTATAGTTTATATAAAATTTATGGCCGATTTTGTCGGCATGCCCATACAAGCTGCAATTGCGGTTTCGCTACCAAATAAAATTTGGCAAGCAAACAATAAATATCATAAAATATTGTAATACAAATAATTAACTATTATTAATTAAACTAATAGTTATACCTGAAATAGGTGTCTTTGTAATCTTTGCGCATTTCGGCAAAACGGGAGGAAACGGTCTTTAAAAATGGCTCATCGAGCAGTTCGAACACACTGTTTACGCCGTCGGTCAGATCCATTTCGGGTATCTTATAACTTTGTTCCAGGGGGCCCTGCTCTATCTTCACAATAAACTTGTCGTTCATGTGCAGGATAGATATTTTAAAATCGGGGTGTGGCAGTTCGGCGATGATTCTCATAATTCGTCAAATTTAATTAAACCTTGTTAAAGGAACCTATCCACGAAAATATGAGATTTGAGTTATCTAATTTTAAAAGCGCTTGTTTACTTTTGTTTCATGGCCGAAGATTTAAGCATTATACACTCAACCGACAAAAAGGAACAATACCTGTCGCTCATCCCGCAAATTGAAGCTCTGCTCGAAGGCGAGACTGATTTGGTTGCCAACCTTGCCAATATCTGCGCTGCACTGAAGGAACAGTTCAACTGGTTTTGGGTAGGATTTTATATGGTGAAGGGTAACGAATTGGTTTTAGGCCCTTTTCAGGGACCAGTTGCCTGTACTCGCATTGCTAAGGGAAAGGGTGTTTGCGGTGTGGCCTGGGAAAAGTGTGAGCCACTGATAGTTCCCGATGTAGAAGAATTTCCGGGTCATATTGCATGCAGTTCACTTTCGCGTTCCGAGATCGTTATTCCTTTGTTTCATGATGGGCTGGTAGCTGGCGTACTTGACGTTGACAGCGAACACCTGGATTATTTTGACTATATCGACGAAATATACCTGGATCAGATCATTAAACTCATCAAATTTTAATGCGCAAGGTGTTCCTGGTTCCCGGTTTGGGCGCTGATTACCGCGCATTTAAAAATATAGACCTTGAAGGCTATGAAACCGTGCCTGTTAGCTGGATTATCCCTGATAAACAAGATACATTAGAATCATACGCGCAAAAACTCATCGAAAAATACCAAATCGGACCAGGTTCAATCGTGGTAGGCAATTCTCTCGGCGGAATGCTAACGATTGAGATAGCCAAGAAGGTAAGACTCAATAAAGCCATACTTATTTCCAGCATCAAAACCACAGCAGAAGCGCCGAAAAGTTTTAAATGGTACCGGCGCATCTCTGTTTATAAGCTTGTGCCGGCAAAAATCTACACTTCATCAGGTTTTTTAATTCGGTTTGTGATGGGGAAAGTCTCGAAGAAAAACCATGGGCTTTTTATTGCCATGCTTAGAAATACGCCGCCGGTGTTTGCCAAATGGGCTATAGGCGCTATTTTGCATTGGGATAACCAAGTAGTTCCCGAAAATGTGTACCATGTCCACGGCGATAAGGATAAGATTTTCCCTTACAAAAAATTAAAAGATGCCACCATCGTTCAAGGCGGAACGCACATCATGATATTTAACCGGGCAAAGGAAATTAATAGCTGGCTAAAAAATATATTACCACTTTGAAACTACCGCATTCTTATTACCTCGGCACTGACGTTGTCGCCATAAGCAAAAGCCTTTTGGGCAAATACCTTTTCACTTGTATTAATGGTGAAGTTACTGGCGGATACATCGTTGAAACAGAAGCGTATAATGGCGCAATTGACCGCGCTTCGCACGCCTATGGCAATCGTCGTACTAACCGAACCGAGATAATGTTCAAGGAGGGCGGAATTGCATATATCTATCTATGTTACGGCATCCACGAAATGCTGAATGTGGTGACGTCTACAGAAGGGCACCCGCAGGCCATACTGATACGCGCCATTGAGCCTATAGAAGGTTTGGATATCATTCTGCACCGGCGTAAGATGGAAGGCATTAAACCCAACATCACGGCAGGGCCAGGCTCTGTCGCGAAGGCCTTAGGAATTGACCGAAAGCTAAATGGCATTAGCTTGCAAAGTGATGCTTTATGGATAGAGGATAGGGGACTGGTATTTACGGATGAGCAAATAGCAGAAGTTCCGCGAATCGGCGTGGCTTATGCCGGACAGGATGCTTTGCTTCCTTACCGCTTTTATGTGAAGGGCAATAAATTCGTAAGCAAACCCAATAAATAATTCTTTTGTAATATTGAACATGATTTACGAAGACAGCCTTGAATTTGCTGACAATCTTGATGCGCAGGATGAATTGAAACATTTTCGCGATGAGTTTTTGATACCGCAGCATAACGGAGAAGACGCTATTTACTTATGTGGTAATTCGCTGGGCCTTCAGCCTAAAAAAGCGGAGCGGTACATCAATGAACAATTGGCGCAGTGGAAAGATCTGGCGGTAGAGGGGTGGTTCGAGGGCGATAATCCCTGGCTGCAATATCATCAACAGCTTAAACAGCCTCTGGCCAACCTGGTTGGTGCTAAAAGTGATGAAGTGACGATCATGAATTCACTTACAGTAAATCTTCACTTATTACTTGTAAGCTTCTATCAGACAAATAGTAAACGTTATAAAATATTGATGGAAGGCGGCGCTTTTCCGTCCGACCAATATGCCATTGAGAGCCAGGTTAATTTCCATGGATTTGCGCCTTCGGAAGCGATCATAGAGCTATTTCCGAGAGAAGGAGAATATACTCTACGTACTGAAGACGTTATTTCTGCCATTGAAAATAACGCTGACCAGTTGGCTTTAGTAATGTTCAGCGGGATAAATTACTACACAGGTCAGCTTTTCGATTTGGAGGCAATAACAAAAGCAGGCCATAAAGCAGGTGCATATGTCGGGTTCGACCTGGCGCATGCAGCTGGTAACGTACCTGTGCAACTTCATAACTGGGGAGCCGACTTTGCGTGCTGGTGCTCCTACAAGTACATGAACTCTGGGCCGGGCGGTATCAGCGGGATATTTGTGCACGAAAAGCACTTCGACAATAAGGAATTGAAACGCTTCGCCGGCTGGTGGGGTTACCGGCCAGATAAACGCTTCCTGATGACACCTGGATTTGACCCTGCAAAAGGAGCGGAGGGCTGGCAGGTAAGCACCAGCCCGATATTGCTAATGGCTTCGCATAAAGCTGCATTGGATGTTTTTGAACGCACCGGTGGACTGGATAAACTGCGTAAAAAAAGCCTTTTGCTTACCGGTTATTTGGAATACTTGATTCGACTGGTTAATACCAAACATGATGAAGAGTTATTTAAAATCATTACGCCCAAAGACCCGGAATGGCGCGGTTGCCAGTTATCCATTGTTTGTAAACGTGATGGCAAAGCAACATTTGATTATCTGTCAAAAAATGGCGTAATCGGCGATTGGCGTGAACCGGATGTGATCAGGCTGAGCCCGGCGCCGATCTACAACTCATTTAAGGACGTCTACAAGGCTTCGAAGTTATTGGACGAGTCTTTATCCGTTTTGCGATAATTTTTATGCTGAAGGTAGCTTACGACTCCATATACGCCCATCCATTGCCGGAGGGGCATCGCTTTCCAATGCTGAAGTATGAGCTGATACCGGCGCAATTGATCCACGAAGGTATTATAACTCATGAAAATCTATTCTCGCCTGAACCGTTATCAGAAGAGATCATTTTATGGACCCACGAAGGTACCTATTGGCATCATCTGTGCGATTTGACCCTTCCTGCGAAAGAGGCCCGGCGTATCGGTTTCCCTTTATCGGCGCAATTGGTTGATCGCGAAACACGGATTGCGAAAGGGACGCTCGACGGTTGTTACTTCGCTTTTCAAAATGGAATCGCTTTTAACGTGGCAGGCGGAACACATCATGCAGGCACCAACTGGGGCGAAGGTTTTTGCCTGTTGAATGACCAGGCTATAGCAGCTAACTATTTACTGAATAATAAATTAGCTGCATCTATCTTAATCATTGATTTAGACGTTCACCAGGGAAATGGTACGGCGGAGATATTCGAAAATGAACCACGGGTGTTTACTTTTTCGATGCACGGAGCGAATAATTTTCCTTATCGAAAAGAGGCATCTGATCTGGATATACCGTTGCCGGACGGAACCGGTGATGAAGAATACCTCGTTATTTTAAAACAAACCTTACCGGTACTTATTGAAAAACAAAAGCCTGATTTTATATTTTACCTTTCTGGGGTAGATGTGCTGGCGACTGATAAATTAGGCAAACTGTCGCTAAGCCTGGAAGCTTGCCGCGAGCGTGACCGATTTGTACTGGAGAAATGCAAGGCGCATCAAATCCCCGTGCAGGTAAGTATGGGCGGGGGTTATTCGACAGATATCAAAGTCATTGTCGAAGCTCATTGCAATACCTATCGGCTGGCTAATGACCTGTATTTTTAATCACGCGCAATAATCACAGTTTGTTTAAACTGATGTTTCCGGCTCATAATTTGAAAACGGATAAATAAAAGCAGGGATGCTGTCATCAAGCCGAAAACCAATCCGTACCATACTCCGGTAACCCCTAAATGAAATTGAATACCAAGCAAATAACCTATCGGTAAACCGATCACCCAATAGGCGATTAAAGTGATTACCATCGGTATATTAACGTCTCCCATACCACGCAGTACCCCAAGGCCTACCACCTGCGTTCCGTCAAACAACTGGAAGAATGCAGCAATGATAAGCAATTGTGCTGCAATGGTTATAACTGCTTTATCTGAAGTATACATCCATGGTAACAAATGATTGCCAAACGTAAATAACAGGGCGGTCATCGACATAAATACGATTACAATATGATAATTTGAGATGGCGGACAAACGCAAGTCGTGATGCTTTTTTGCTCCAAAAAAATTGCCTGATTTGATTGCTGCCGCAGCCGAAATTCCGCTTGCTGCCATGTAGGTTAAAGCCGCCAGGTTAATGGCAATCTGGTGTGCTGCCTGTGCGACGGGGCTAATGGTTCCTATCAATATGGCGGCACCACTGAAAGCACTTATCTCAAAAATATACTGCATGGCAACCGGTGCCCCGATTTTCAAGATTTTAAGACTGCGTACTTTATCGATGTTTTTAAGCGCAAAATCCTTCAGATAACTCCGGAAATTTTTCGACCTGAAAATATAAAAGCCCATGACGATAGCCATTGAACACCTGTCTATCAGCGTGCTGTAGCCAACACCTTTTACACCCATTGGATGAACGCCAAACAAGCCCTTTACAAATATCAGCCCCAGACAGATATTAAGCACATTACCTAAGACGGATATCAGCATAGCCTGCATGGTGAAGCCCAATCCCTCGGCAAATTGCTTGAATGTATTAAACACCAGTAGCGGGATAAGTGATATCCCCATCAGGAATAAATAGGGTTTAGCCTGGCGAACAACCTCGGCAGATTGGCCTATATGGTCGATAAACAACATTGAGCCAAAGCTTATAAATAAAAATAGGAAAATGCCGGCAATACTATTGATGAGCAAACTATTTGAAAGCAGCCGCCCGCATTCATTATGCTCGTTCCGCCCGTTATGCTGTGCAATAAGCGGTGTAATGCCGTAAGAAATACCAAGGCCAAGTACTAAGCCAATAACGAAAATGCTGTTCACAAGTGAAACTGCGGCCAGCGAAATAGTACCTGCAAAATGGCCAATGATGATACTGTCAGCCGTTTGAACAAACGTATGGCCGATTTGCGAAACCACTACCGGGAAGGCGAGTATCAGGCTTTCACCATAGTAAGGTTTGTATTTATTGTAAAGGGCTTTCATCGGTTAGTCTAAAGTCTTTAGCCTAAAGTCTTAAGTTTTTGCCCCTTGACTTTGGACTTTAAACTTCAGACTTTCGACTTATTTATGCAGCTGTATAATATTCCTCTTTTTCAGTGGTATGCACTTTTATCACACCCGAAAGCACCATGTTTACCAATATCCGCTGCGCACTACGGCGGCTTAGTTTCAGCAACTTGCAATATTCCGGCACATTAATGCGTTCCCTTTCGGTGAGGTACTCCAGCAGGGCTTTTTCCTTGGTCGAGTATTCGATCAAAACGCCGTTTTTATCTGACGAATGCCTCAATACATCAACCACAATTTTGCTGGCCAGCACGCTTTTATCTTTCACCCGTACATATACCCACCATTTACCGTCTTCGGCCAAGGCATAATGCGGTTTAGTATCGCTTTCGGGTATTTCGACAACTAAAACGAGTTTATCATCTACGTAAACCTCTTCAAATACCGGTTCCAATGCAGGTTTTGCAAACATCTGGGCCGCGCGGGTTATCATGTAACGTTCTTCATCTTCTGATTTTACGCCTTTTATGCTGCCGTCGTCCGCTACACCGATAAGCAACCGTCCGCCTTTATTATTGGCGAACGATACCATGGTTCGGGCAATTTTCTCGCAACTGGTGATCGTCTTTTTAAAATCGAGCGTAACACCTTCACCATCAAAAATCAATTTTTTAATATTCGTTGCTCTCATTTCCGGTCCTTTATTTTTGGTAAGGTGTAAAAATTTCCATCCAGTTGCCAGGCTTACTCAAAGCGGTAAAACCAAACTGCCCATACAGCTTATGTGCATCAGCTGTAGCAAGTGACCATCTTCTTAATCCCTGTAGTTCGGGGTGCTCCCTGATGGTCTGCATCAGCCATTTGGACAGGCCCAAACGCCTGTACTCATCCAGTACAAATACATCACAAATATAAGCAAAAGTGGCCTTATCCGTCACCACACGGGTAAAACCGGCTTGTTGCTTACCTTTATAAACGCCAAAGCATATAGAGCCTTCGATAGCCCTTTTTAACCTATCGGCAGTTATACCTTTAGCCCAATAGGAATCTTCAGATAAATAATGATATACCGTATCAAAATCTATCAGGCTTTTATCTGTCGATATAATATAGCCCTTTTCAAGGAAGGCCTGATCGTTCATTATTGTTTTCATCAGATAGATACACTACTATTTATTTCAGCCGGGTAAAGGTTGCGTATGTAAATCTCAGCCGCGACTGATACACACAACTCGCCATTTTTATCATGCATTTCAACCGGGTAGGCTTTTATATGTTTTTCATCAGCTTTCAATGCCTTTTCGATTTCATCCAAATCAGTTTCTGCAATACTGATACTAAAATAAAGGTCGTGCCGGCCCGGAAGAATATATTCAATTTGGGCTGATTTTACCCACACCCGTACTTTATAACCTTTATGCGTTAACAACTGATGAAAAAGAAGCGGATAAAACGGATCGGCAGCAGCGAAGATAGTACCGCCAAAAATGGAATTATTATAGTTGTTATTCATGAGGCTCTTATTTACTTTCACTTTTACACCGCGAAAACCCTTTTCGAACCTGACCACCCAAATGCGTTGAAACAACAGGGGCGGGTAAAAGCGAAGCGCCCATTTCAATACATTTTCAGAAAGTACCATGATGGCCTAATATCAGAATTTTAGGATGAAAGCAATTCACATGAGTGTAAAAGTAATTAACAAATTTAGGGGGATGGGTGTCATGCTGAGGTACTCGAAGCATGAGGGCAAAGGCCTTTCCGCACAATCCTTCGAGTGCCTCAGGATGACAGCGTACTATTTACCACACCAGCTTGTATCCTGTGCCCCGGATGTTAATAATCTGGACATTAGGGTCGGCCTGCAGGTGACGGCGCAATTTGGTAATGAATACATCAAGACTACGCGCATTGAAGAACGTATCATCACCCCAAAGGTCCTTTAAAATCTTTTCTCTCGGGATCGGCGCCTGCTCATTCCGGCACAGCAGTTTCAGGATTTCGCTTTCGCGAGGGGTCAGGTGATATACCACAATACCCTGCTGAATGGTGTTTTTAGATGAATTAAAAGTGATATTGCCTATTTGGAAGTTCTCATTTGCCTTTTTGCCTCCCCGGTTATCGAGCAGGCGGTTATGACTCAAAAGAACTTTTACCCTTACAATTAGTTCCTCAACACTGAATGGTTTTTTGAGGTAGTCATTGGCGCCTGATTCAAACCCGGCCACAACATCTTTGGGCTGCGACCGGGCTGTCAGGAATATGATAGGTGTAGTTTGGTCCTTTTCGCGGATCTTTTTGGCCAACTCGAAGCCGTCCATTTTGGGCATCATCACGTCGAGCGCCAGGATATCAGGCTTCGTTTCTGTGTATTTTTGCAGGGCCTGTTCGCCATTTGCGCATAATATCACTTCAAAGTTTTGTACTTCGAGGCTCTCGCGAACAATATGTGCCAGCGCCAGCTCGTCTTCAGCTAATAACAACCGTATTTTACTCATAAATGAATTGGTATTGAGAAAATGAACTCGCTGCCGGCGTTAATTTCGCTTTTTACGCTGATACTGCCGCCATGTGCCTCAACAATATATTTGACATAGCTTAAACCCAGACCGGTTCCTTTCACGTTGTGGACATTTCCGGTAGGCACGCGATGGAACTTATCAAATACTTGTTTTAAATGTTCAGCGGGGATACCCATACCGTTGTCTTTTACTGAAAATATGGCTTCGTTACCGCTTTTGAAGCAGCTGATTTCGATTTTTACCCGTTCTCCTGAATACTTAATCGCATTATCCACCAGGTTTGATAGCACATTTCTGAAGTGCAGCTTATCCGATATAACAGTTTTAACGTCCTTGTTAGCAAAACTAATTTCAATCTCTTTATTCGTCTTCAGTTTTTCTGACGTGATGACATCCTGAACGAGTTCATCCACATTTATTTCCTCTTTTATAAGGTTGATCTTTTCGCTTTCAAAAGCTGCTATATTCAAAACTTTGCTCACCAGGTCGTTTAATCGCACCAATTCGTTCCTTGATGTCTCCAAATAGCGTTTCGTTTTCTCAGGGTCATTCAAAGCATTAAACTTTTGCAAGCCCTCAATTGCGACTGTCATGGTTGCAATAGGTGTTTTGAGTTCATGCGTCATGTTGTTGATAAAATCATCTTTCAACTCGGCTAGTTTTTTTTGCTGTAGGATGGTTTTGATGATATAATTGAAGCAATAGATCGAAAGCAGGATAAGCAGTACCGATAGCGCAAGCGTTATAGCCATACTTTTTACAATAACATATTGCGGGTTTCTGAATATAGCTCTGGCAAAATACTCAGGTCCTTCTATGTGAAACATTTTAAATCCATGATATTTATAGTTGTATTCGGCTGATTCACTATAATGTGCGTTTGTTTTTTCCGGTTGCGTGTTTTTGTCTGAAAAGACCAGGCTGAATGGCGTATTAATATGAAGTTCTCCAAGCTCTGCTTTTAAGTGATTCGCCAATTTTAAACTATCAGCCTGGCGGTAGTTTTTTGGCAGTTCATAAATCGTATTTTTATAAATACTCCTCAGATATACCACGGTATCTTGTTTTTTTAGTGTATCAACCGGTAAATGATGAATACCTGCCAGTTTATAGAGGTCGTGGGTCATCAATTTTGACTTCACATTTTTAGATGTCATATCTTCCATACCAAATAACAGCACAAAATCATTCATCAATGCTGGTATGTAAAATGAAGCTTCTACCAGCACCTCATTAAAGTTTGCCTTATGATCAATTTTGGCCCTGTAAAAATCAAATTGGGACACGCTTATCCTAAATGGCTCATTAATACTTGTATATAAATCGGCAAAATGAATATCGAGCCAGACATTACTTTTATCCCGCTCATACAATGTATCGACCTTTATCGGAGTTTCTGACGAGAGCCTCTTTAACAAGACCACCCTTATCGAATCAAAATAATCCTTTTTGCAATCGTCCATAGCATGCTGCATGGCGATATCGATGTCACTATCGAACTTCCTTTTGTTGACTTTATAAGCGTTAATTGTCCAGTAAACCTGGAACATAATTATACCTGTAAGAGATAACATCACCAATGCGAACACCCTTTTAAGTTTACTTTTCATCATTTTCTGATTGTTTAGGATAAAAGTAAGCGGATGAGGGTTTTCGGGCCCAACTTGTTAACATACATTAACATAAAATAATTAAGGTTAAGTTATTATTGCCGGTAATGAAGGTATCAATTTTATGTTCAGGCATTTTTATCATAGCGCAATTAGCTATATTTGAACCATGAACCACCTCATATCGCCATCTATCCTTGCTTCTGATTTTGGTAACCTGCAGCGCGAAATAGAAATGCTGAATAAAAGCGATGCTGACTGGATACACGTTGATGTGATGGACGGCATGTTTGTGCCGAATATATCTTTTGGCTTCCCGGTTTTGCAGGCGGTAAAAAAACATGCCCAAAAGCCATTGGACGTACATTTGATGATTGTTGATCCCGATCGTTATCTTGATAGATTTGCGGAAGGTGGTGCAAACGGCATCACCGTTCACTATGAAGCCTGTACGCATCTGAACAGGACTGTTAATGCAATTAAGGAACTGGGGTGCAGGGCTGGTGTGGCTATAAACCCGCACACACCCGTTGCTTTGCTGGAGGATATTATAGAATATGTCGACCTGGTTCTCATCATGTCGGTAAATCCGGGCTTCGGCGGACAAAAGTTTATAGAGAACACCTATAAGAAACTTCGCGAACTGAAAGAGCTATCCTCGGGACGCAATCCTAAGTTGTATATCGAAGTTGACGGTGGTGTTGATGAAAGCAATACAAGTAAACTCATATACGCTGGTGCCAACGTTTTAGTAGCCGGCAACTCGGTATTTTCGGCAAAGGACCAGTTGGCAGCCATCAAAAACTTAAAACACATCAATTAAATTAGCCGGGCTTTATCGTCTGTAGTTTGTCACATTTAAACCAATGTTGATAATATCTCCAATTGTGGTAAAAAAATTGCAAATAATGTCTACAAACGTTAACAATTTGAATAACTTTGGGGCAACCAAATGTAAAGTTGACAATTAGTCATAAATTATATCAATCATAAAATCATGAAACACAATTTCGGTGCCGGACCTGGCATTTTACCACATGAAGTATTAAAGCAAGCCGCTGAAGGCGTTTTAAATTTTAACGGAACAGGATTGTCTATATTGGAAATATCCCATCGTTCGCCAGAATTTGAAGCCGTTTTGGACGAAGCTGTAAGGCTGGTAAAAGAACTTTTTGAGGTTCCTGAAGGTTACTCCGTGATATTTATGCAGGGTGGCGCAAGCTCGCAATTTGCATTTGCCCCTTATAATTTACTACCTGAAGGCGGTAAGGCAGCTTATGTCGAAAGCGGTGTTTGGGCTAATAAAGCATTGAAAGAAGCCAAATATTTCGGTGAAGTTGTAGTAGTTGCAACCGCTAAGGAAGCCAACTTTACTTACGTACCTAAGGATTTTGAAATTCCTAAAGATGCTGCTTATATCCACATCACTTCAAATAACACTATTTATGGTACGCAGATGAAGGAGTTTTTCAAATCGCCTATCCCGGTGGTTTGCGATATGTCATCCGATATATTCAGCCGTAAGGTTAATGTAGCCGATTTCGGCCTGATCTATGCAGGAGCGCAAAAAAACATGGGCCCTGCGGGTGTTACCCTGGTTATTGTAAAAAATGATATTTTAGGAAAATCAGGCCGCAAAATACCTTCAATGTTTGATTACCAGGTACAGATAGAAGGTGGTTCGATGTACAATACGCCCCCTTGCTTTGCTATCTATGTATCTATGCTTACGCTGAACTGGTTGAAAGCTAAAGGCGGTGTTGCAGCCATTGAACTGGAAAACGACGCAAAAGCGAAAGCATTGTATACTGAAATTGACCGTAATCCATTGTTTAAAGGTGTTTGCGCCGTTGAGGACCGCTCACACATGAATGTTTGTTTCGTTGTTGAAAACCCTGAGCATGAAAAACCGTTTTTAAAGTATTGCGAAGAAAAAGGCATTGTTGGGTTGAAAGGCCACAGGAGCATTGGCGGTTTCAGGGCGTCAATTTATAATGCATTGCCGATAACCAGCGTGCACGTGCTGATTGATGCGATGCAGGAATTCCAGGAAAATAATAAGTAAGTTGAATGGTTGATTAAGTTGATTTAGGGAGTGGTTCATCCCACAACTTAATCAACCTAATCAACTCAGTCTAACATAATCAACTAAAACAATGATCAAAATATTAGCTAACGACGGTATCGACCCAATAGGCAAAAGAATGCTGGAAGATGCCGGTTTTTTTGTAGAAACCAACAATATCCCACAGGATGAATTGCCTGTGAAATTGCAGGAATATGATGCCATTACGGTACGCAGCGCTACAAAGGTGCGCAAGCCTCTTATTGATGCCTGCCCGAACCTGAAACTGATAGGCCGAGGCGGTGTAGGAATGGATAATATAGATGTTGATTATGCCAAAGAAAAAGGAATAGGCGTTTACAATACACCCGCTTCATCATCCTTATCAGTTGCCGAACTGGTATTCGGGCAGCTATTTGGCTGTGTTCGCTTTTTATATGACAGCAATCGCAAAATGCCGGTTGAAGGCGGCACTAAATTCAACGACCTGAAAAAGGCTTATGCAAAAGGCATCGAATTAAGAAACAAAACCCTTGGTATCTTGGGCTTTGGCCGCATTGGGCGCGAAGTGGCTAAAATTGCTATCGGCGTTGGTATGGACGTGATGGCCTATGATATTTATGATTTTGGTACTGATTTGGAGATCATCCTTGGCGGTGGCAATATCGTAAGGGCAAAAGTAAAAAAAGCAACACTGGATGAAGTTATCCGGAATGCTGATTTTATTACCGTACATACACCGTTTATTGATAAACCCATATTAGGCGCTGCCGAACTGGCCCAAACCAAAAAAGGCGTAGGGCTGGTAAACATATCACGCGGCGGTTTAATTGACGAGCTGGCTTTGATCGACGCCTTAAATAGCGGCCAGGTTTCATTTGCTGCATTAGACGTTTTTGATAACGAGCCGACACCACGTGAAGAAATATTGACTCATCCGAAAATCTCGTTAACGCCGCACATTGGTGCAGCAACTAATGAGGCACAGGAAAGAATAGGTGCTGAATTGGCGAGTTTGATCATACAGCATTTTAATAAATAGACCTTTTTGTCATTGCGAGCGATAGCGCGGCAATCTCTTCGTTAACATGGCGACGAGATTGCTTCGTCGTTCCTCCTCGCAATAACAATTCTTTTAGAGAATATAACTCACTTCCTTCTCGGGAATAGTCACCGTATAACCTTCTCTTTCCAACCCATCCGCAAAAGCCTGCATACTGCTTTCTTCGCCATGTACCAGGAAAATATTTTTGAGTTTGCTCTTATCCTGCTGCCGGGCAATATTCATCAGATCCTCATGGTCGCCGTGGGCACTTAATACATCGGTTTGTTTAATAGTGGCATAAACGGCTAATTCGCGGTCCTTGATGTGCACAATAGGGTCGCCGCGAAGCAGGCGATGACCCAGCGTACCTTTTGCGCAATAACCTATGAACAGGATCGTACAGTAATAGTTCTGGATGTTGTTATACAAATGATCCTGTATACGGCCGCCTTCGAGCATTCCGGCGGATGAGATGATAATGCAAGGCTCAAAGTAATTGGAAACATCCCGGCTATCTTTCAGATTTTGGGTGTAAACCAGGTTGTCAAATTCAAATTCGTCGCCCTGCGAATTATAAAATTCCCGGGCCTCGCTGCTTACCTGGTTATGATGTTTACGGAAAATTTCAGTCGCCGAAACCGCCATTGGGCTATCCACAAAAACCTTAACAGGTGGGAGCAAGCCCTCGCTAAATATCTTATTCAATGAAAAAACAAGTGACTGTGTACGTCCGATACTAAAGGCCGGGATAATCAGCCTACCCGATTCCTGGATACAGGCTTTTTCAATCGTTTCAATTAATGCCTGCTCGACAGTTTTACCGGTAGTATGCATTCGCCCACCATAAGTTGATTCGCAAACCAGGTAATCTACAGGTGGTAATTGTTCAGGATCATTTAAAACAGGGTAGTTTTTACGGCCCACATCGCCCGTAAAAGCGATGGTTTTTTCTTCACCGTCATCGTTTATTTTAAATACCGCTGCGGCAGCACCCAGCAAATGGCCGACAGGCACAAAGGTAACTTGTATGTCGCCATTAATGCGAAATGGCCTGTTAAAGCCGATAGTTACAATGCGCTCAACAGTATCCATCACGTGCTTTTGCAGGTAAAGGGGTTGCTGACCATCACCATCACCGCGCTTTTTGCGATTATGCTTACGGCTCTTATGAATTTTATTCATGAAGATGCTAACCGAATCCATTAACAACAACTCAGTCAGATCAGCCGTAGCTGGTGTGCATAGTATTTGCCCCGCAAAACCCATCCGTACCAAAGTAGGCAGGTTACCCGAATGGTCGATATGCGCGTGAGTCAAAACTACAACGTCGATCTCAGTAGGGTCGAAGGGGAAATTCTCATTGGATTGTATTGTGCGGTCCTTTTCGTAATCAAGTCCGCAGTCAATTAATATTTTGTACTGGTCAACCTCGAGCAAATGCATGCTGCCGGTAACCTGGCGCGCCGCGCCGTGTATGGTTAATTTCATTCGTTATGTTGTACGTATTACGTTGGACGTTTTACGTTTATCTTTTATTAGTTCTTTTATATTCATTACGAGCAAAACGTACTACTTATAACGTCGAACGTTTTACACTTCAAACTGTAACTGGCTCAAATAGCGGTAAAGCCCCTGTTCGTTTCCTAGCAGTTCATCATGGGTGCCGCTTTCAATCACCGTTCCTTTTTCTAATACGATTATTTTATCAGCCTCGCGGATGGTGGATAACCGGTGTGCAATTATAATAGAAGTTCTGTTCTTCATCAACTCTTCCAATGCTTCCTGCACCAAACGTTCGGATTCTGAATCGAGCGAAGATGTGGCCTCATCCAAAATAAGGATAGAAGGGTTTTTCAAAAGTGCCCTGGCAATAGCAATACGCTGCCTTTGCCCACCTGATAACTTAACGCCGCGTTCGCCTACAATCGTATCATACCCTTCCGGGAAAGAAACAATAAACTCTTCAGCATTGGCGCGTTGGGCTGCAATTATAATTTCTTCTTCGGTGGCTTTGAGTTTACCATAGGCAATATTTTCGCGAATGGTACCACCGAATAACAACACGTCCTGCGGAACAATGGCCACCTGGTTACGGATGTCCGTTAAAGTATATTCATCTGCCGGGCGGTTATCAAACAAAATGGTTCCGCTTTGCGGATGGTAAAATTGAAGTATTAGCGATGCCATCGTTGATTTACCCGAGCCACTGGGTCCCACAATAGCAACCCGCTGCCCGGTTTTAGCATTGAACGAAACACCTTTTAATACTTCTATCTCAGGCCGTGAAGGGTAGTGGAACTTTACATTATCGAAGGCGATATTGCCTTCGATTTTCTGATCGATCTCGTTATCAATTTCATCGATCGATACTTCTTCGCTTGCTTCCTCTAATATCTCTAACACACGCTCGCTGGCGCCAACCGCTTTTTGAACATTGGCATAAAGCTCCGGGAAACTACCCATACCACTGCCCACAAAAGCCGCATATAAAGCAAATTTGATCAGTTGACCCAGGGTAAGCTCGCCGTGGCTCACCAATATACAGCCATAAGCTATTACGGTAACAATTGCGCCGAACAAGCCAAAGACTATAAAAGAAGCAAATATGCCGCGGTATTTGGCGCCGTTTATTGCGATGTCTGCTACTTCATTGATGTTTTTGCGATACCTGCCCGCCTCAAATGATTCGTTAACGAATGCCTTAACATTAGCAATACCCTGTAATGTTTCTTCCACTATAGTATTTGATTCGGCCAGCTTATCTTGTGCCTTACGGGATATTTTCCTGATAAACCGCCCGAAAAAGACACCTATCACCACTAAAACCGGTAAGACCACCAACAATGAAAGTGTCAGTTTTATGGAGATAATCGCCAGAAAAACAATACCCCCAATAAACAAAACCATTTGCCTTATCATTTCGGCAAGGGTTGTGGTGATGGTATCCTGTATTTGTGACAAATCCGCTGAAATACGGCTGTTTAATTCACCAACCCTGCGATTTGAAAAGAAATTCATAGGCAAAGTGATAAGCTTAAAGTAGGTATCACGCCTGATATCGGCCAGCGAACGTTCTGCAACCTGAACAAAGTACAATATCCTGAAAAAGGATACAAAACCCTGTAAAAACAATACGGTAAGCGCCAGTATCGCAATTCCTTTTATAGATGCCGGCAACAAAGCGGTAGTATGCTTACCCTGCGCGGCATCAATTAAACCGCCAACGAAGGATGGAAATGCAAGTCCAACAAGGCTTGATATAAAAAGGAAAAACATTGCCGCAGCGAATTTCCAGCGGTAAGGCCTGATATAGGAAAGCAGCTTGGAAATATGATTTAAGGTCTGCCGGTTTAGTTTTGCTTTGGGTAACTCTTCGCCCTGTTTATTGCCGCTATTTAAGCCGCCTCGTCCTCTAGCCATGTATGGTATTTGCTAATAAAGCTAACAAATTTAGGCTTTGGCCCTGCTTTTTGTGAATAATAAGATCAAAATTGACGCAACCATGAGAACCAGCAGGATAACATAAATGCGCTGGTGACTTTCGTCAGCCTGCTTGTTTGCCAAAGCATCCCGTTTAATCTTGTCGATTTGTTCGCGCAGACGGTTAATGGTGTTCATATAACCGAGGCTATAATTTTCCACTTCGGCTGATTTGGTTTGCGCTTGCTGTTGCTGGAAGGTGCGGTAACTAAGCAATATTTTGATCTGCATAAAAATACTGTCATCCGTTCTGTTAATATCCATCAGTATCTCGTTGGAGCGACGGATGTCCTTTTTTGTTTGCAAGCCGAAAATCCCTGTATGTTTTCTCAAACTCTCATCATACTGCCCGAACTTTATTCGGCGCGCATCGAGCATACCATTAATTTTCGTGCGTTGAAGCTGGTAGGCAAGGGAATCGGGATTTTGTTTTGTTTGTGCGAAAATTGGTGCATGCCAAAGGCATATCAAATATAATAGGAAGAGTTTTTTCATAACCTGTAGAGCAGATTCTATTCAAAATCAATAATAACAGTGTCGCCGAGACTTAAACCGAGCAACCCGGCGGCATTGCCTTTGTTAATGGCAATCTCCAAATGGTCGCTGATGCCGAACAGGCATAGTTTTTCGCCCTCAGGCACTTCGTTATAATACCAGCTAAGGTGGTTTATTGTTTCGTTACGTTTGAAAGAGAGGGTAAAATTACGTCCTTCCTGTACGCGGTTAAAGAATTCCTTGGTGATATTGGTAATCACATTCTGAAATGAATCGATATAAATAACGGCACCCTTGATCACGTTTTTTTCGATCACCGGCTGCAGGTTCATTTTCTTTTCAACGCTGGTTACCGGCAGGCCGATATCTTTTAATTTGCCACCATTGGCTAAATGGCATGCAGTTTTAACAAATATATCCGCCAACGGAAAATGCAAAAATTTAAGATCCTGCATGATGTTGATCTCGACGATCTCATCGGGGTCATTATCAAACATGAGCGAAAAGATACCATTGTCGGCACCCACAAAGTAGTGGTTTTTGTATTGAACTGCCAGGTATTTGGTTTCCTTAATATAAACGGTGTCGATACCGATCAAATGGACGGTATCATCCGGAAAATAGTAAAAACTATTTTTGAGTATAAACGCTGCCTGTTGTACGTTAAAGGCAGCTACGCTATGGGTTATGTCGACAATATTGACAGATGGCAACAATTTTAAGATACTTCCTTTAAGGGCGGCCTGGTAAATATCCTTATCGCCCAAATCAGTAGTTAAAGTTATAATTGCCATTAATTTTGTAAATATTTATTGCTAATCTTGTGCAAGCATTAGATGCTACAAATATTCAATTTTTAATTCATAAAAAATCCGCAACTAAAAAATCTCTTACTGTTGAACGAACTAAAAATATCAATCGACAACGTTAACCCCGCCGTACTGTGGGGACCGAATAATGACCACTTCGAGATCATCAAAAAACAATACCCGAAGCTTAAACTAGTTGCGCGTGGCACCGAATTAAAAGTTTTGGGCGATGACCATGAATTAAGCGTTTTCGATGAAAAATTCAGCGACCTGCTGAAGCACGTTGAGAAATTCGAGAATCTGAATATAACCGACCTGGAAAGGATACTGGGTTCCAAAGCATCCACAAAAACCACTTCAGAGCCTGTTGCAACCGATAAATCCACCACTGGCGAAGTGTTGGTATTTGGGCCAAACGGCGTTTTGGTAAAAGCCCGAACAGCCAACCAAAAGCGAATGGTTACGGCCATTGATACCAACGACATATTGTTTGCCATCGGCCCCGCTGGTACAGGTAAAACCTATACGGCAGTAGCGCTGGCGGTGCGTGCATTAAAGAACAAGGAAGTAAAACGGATCATCCTTACACGCCCGGCTGTAGAGGCAGGGGAGAACCTTGGATTTTTACCCGGTGACCTGAAAGAAAAGATAGATCCATATTTGCGGCCGCTTTATGATGCACTTGACGATATGGTTCCGGCAGAAAAACTGAAAGTCTACTTGGAGAACCGTACGATTGAAATTGCACCGCTTGCGTTTATGCGCGGCCGTACACTTGATAACTGTTTTGTGATACTGGATGAGGCCCAAAATGCCACCGATATGCAGCTCAAGATGTTTTTGACCCGTATGGGACCGACGGCTAAGTTTATCGTAACGGGTGACGTAACGCAAATTGACTTGCCTAAAAAACAGCAATCAGGCTTGCACACGGCTTTAAGGATTTTGACAGATATCAAGGGGATCGAATTAATTTACCTGACAGGCGAGGATGTTGTCCGTCACAAATTGGTACGACGCATATTGGAAGCTTACGGAGATATACAGTAAAGTAGCAAGTATTTAGTATCAAGTATTATGACAAAAAGAATCTTGATACTTGATACGAGCGACTTGATACTAACTATAAAAACATGGACGCAATAAAAGAGACACATTTTCATTTCCCAAACCAAACCAATTTTTACAAGGGCAAGGTACGGGACGTATATACTATAGATCATCAATACCTGGCGATGGTGGTTACCGATCGCATTTCGGCATTTGACGTGGTGCTGCCTGAGCCTATACCTTATAAGGGGCAGGTTTTGAATCAGATCGCCGCTAAATTTTTAAAAGACACTTCTGACATCGTACCAAATTGGGTGGTAACTGTTCCTGATCCAAGCGTAACCATTGGCCGCATCTGCGAGCCGTTTAAGGTAGAGATGGTCATACGCGGTTACCTTGCCGGACATGCCGCACGCGAATACGCTTTGGGAAAAAGAGAAGTTTGCGGTGAGAAACTACCTGAAGGTTTAAAAGAAAACGATAAGCTGCCTGAGCCGATCATAACACCCACGACTAAAGCGTCGGTAGGGCATGATGAAGATATTTCAAAGGCAGATATACTGGCTAAGGGAATTGTTTCGAAAACGGACTATGAGCAGTTGGAAAAATACACCAAAGCATTATACCAGCGCGGAACCGAAATAGCGGCAAAACGCGGACTGATACTGGTGGATACCAAATATGAATTCGGCAAAGTTGGTGATACCATCTATTTAATAGATGAAATACACACGCCGGATTCTTCGAGGTATTTTTATAAAGAAGGGTACGAGGAAAGGCAAAAAAGCGGTGAGCCACAAAAGCAGTTATCCAAAGAATTTGTGAGAAAATGGCTGATTGAAAACGGTTTCCAGGGTAAAGAAGGGCAAGTAGTACCGACAATGACACCAGAAATTGTAAATTCTATTTCAGAGCGTTACATCGAGCTTTTTGAACAAATAACAGGCGAAAACTTCGTCAAAGGCGACAATAAACAAGTTTTGGCCAGGGTTGAAGAATCGATAAATACCGCTTTAAGGAATTTGTAATTTTTCATTGTATATAAAAAAGTTATATCTTAGTAGCATAATTAACAAAAAATGAAATTTACTGTTGATAAGCACGAAAAGTACGTCTTGTTGAAACTGAATGAATCAAAGTTAAATTCATTAGTTACTCCGCAATTAAAGTCTGAATTGATATTGATCAATACCGAAGGCCAGAGGAACATCATCATGGACCTTTCACAAATAAAGTTTGCCGATTCATCAGGATTAAGTAGTTTATTGGTAGGCCACCGCCTTTGCAAAAACGCAACCGGGGTATTTATCCTTGTTGGTTTAAATGATGCGGTTGCACGTTTGATATCCATATCACAATTAGACAGCGTACTTTCTATCGTTCCAACCACTGAAGAAGCCATTGACCTGGTGTTTATGGAAGAAGTGGAAAAGCAATTGAAAAAAGAAGCAAAGTAACACCCTATATTGTTTACCGGCATGAGGTTTGAGGTAACAATATTAGGAAGCAGTTCCGCGACGCCGATTTTTAACAGGAATCCATCTTCACAGGCGCTTAATATTAACGAGCATTTCTACCTGGTAGATTGCGGCGAAGGCACGCAACAGCAGATGCTGCGTTTTGATATAAAGCCCGGGCGCATCGACCATATTTTCATTAGCCACCTTCATGGCGACCATTACCTGGGCCTGGTGGGCCTGCTTTCATCTATGCACCTCAATGGGCGTACGAAACCACTCAAATTATTTTGCCCCCCTGAATTGAAAGAGATCATTGACCTGCAACTAAAATATTCTGAAACAACATTGCAGTTTGAGCTCGATTATTATTTTACGCGCACTGATGCGGCCGAAGTAATATTGGAAAACCAGGACATAATCGTGGAAACTATCCCGCTTGACCACCGCATCGCTTGTACAGGCTTTGTATTCAGGCAGAAAAGAAGGTTAAGGAAGCTTATAAAGGAAAAGATTGAGGAACTGGAAATTCCAGTCGAATATTACACCGCGATAAAAAGAGGCGCAGATTTCACATCAGTCGCGGGCGTTTTATATAAGAATGCGGACATCACCACAAGTCCGGAAGATCCGAAGACTTACGTTTATTGTTCTGACACGATGTATAATGAAAACTACTTTAAGCAAATCAGCAATGCTGACATGCTTTATCATGAGGCTACGTTTCTGAATAATATGCTTGACCGGGCAAAGATGACTCATCATACCACCGCATTACAAGCCGGACAGATTGCACTAATCACCAACGTTAAAAAACTACTGATCGGCCATTTTTCTGCCCGTTATAAAACTTTAAACGAATTATTGGAAGAGGCACAAAGCGTTTTCCCTGATACAGAGTTAGCGCTTGAAGGTAAAACGTTTGTTATCGGTTAATTGATGTGCAGATTTCAAATGTGCGGATGTGCAAATGATTTTAAAATTGTTTGAATTCAGTATACTAATTTCCCCATCAATTTGCACATCTAAAATCTGCACATTCGCACATCTACTTATCCTTTTTCCCAAAAACCGAAAAGCTGACATACCTTTTTGGATGAGCTTTCAGGTCAAGAAATAACTTATTGAGATTACTTGACGCACTGTCGAGGTTTTTGTACAGGTGATCGTCATTGATCAGCATGCTCATGGAACCATGCCCGTCATTTATTTTATTAATTGCAGACTGTAACTCGAGGACAGCTTTGTTGGCGTTATCCATTGTTTGTTTAATGCCTGAGTGAGCCAAATCATTGCTAAATGTTTCGGCATTGTTAGCTATGGTATTTAAATGGGATGTACTTGTTTTCAGGTTATCAGAAACAGATTCGGCATTGGTCAATATCCCATTGATATGACCGCTTTGCGCAGCTACCAGGTCGTCTATTTTCTTAGTAGTACCTTCGAGTGTTTGTAAAGAATTGGCTATACTCAAAAAACTGCGATCGACATTTTTCTGAAAATCGGGGTTCATTATTTTATTGATAGAAGCCAATGCCGAATCCATTTTTGATATCAGGTCCTCGGCTTTCTTTTGAATAGGCTGAAGGCTTTCGGCCAGGCTGCCCTGTATATCAGCATTCAGCGTGTCTTTATCGTTGGCGTTAACCTTACTGTTACCCATCTCAAACTCAATAGCCTTAGAGCCCAACAGGTCAGTAGATATTAGTTTGGCAAGCGTATTTTTGGGTATATTATATTGCGGGTCTATTTTAAATTCAACCACACTACGCCCGTCCTGCCGTAATTTCATGTGTGAAATATGCCCTATCGGGAACCCGTGAACCAATACCGGCTTTGATACCGACAAGCCATCAACACTATTGTAAACGGCATAAAACCTGTTTGACCCGGAAAAGACATCGTTACCGCGCAGGTAACTGTAACACAATATCAATACGGCTATCGCTATCGTAGTCAATACCCCTATTTTGGTTTCGTTCGAGATTTTCAATGGTTTTTGATTTAAGTGTTATTTACCTGTATCTTCCACTTCGTCCTTATACTTTTGTATAGCCCTAACGATCGAGGCTACTATTTCGTTTTGGCCTTTTTCCGAATTCAGATAATCCTCATCCTCATGGTTATTGATATAACCTGTTTCTACCAGTACAGACGGCATAGCTGTATGATCAAGTACAAAAAGTACCTGCTCTCTCATCCCATCACTATGCCGACCATCGCCCTGTGTAAATTCATTATTGATCAGATCGGCAAGATGGATACTTTTTTGCCGGTATTTATTCTTCATCTGGTTAAGCATTATAACCGCCATTGGGTCATCTGCTTTATTATCTATCGATGTTTCCGCTTTATTATCGTCTCCGATTATTTCGTTCTCGCGCAAAGCCTCGTTCTGTGGGCCGATCCGGTTTGTGCTGTAAACCAGCAACAGGACGCCTTTGCCCGAACGGTCGGCGACGGTTACCGTTTTATAAACAGGTTTGTGATGTTTATGGCCGACAACTTCACGTATGGTTCTGTTTGGCAGCGAATTGCAGTGAATTGAAATAAAAATATCGCCCCTGTTTGAGTTGGCAATATCAGCGCGCTTTTTAAATGGAACATCATAGTTGGTAGTTCGTGTCATAACTATTCGCACATCCGGTATCTCTTTTTCGAGAGCCTCCTGCAATTTCTTAGCTATTGCCAGCGTTACATTTCTCTCGAAGGAATAGGATCCTTCTGCACCGGGTGAATAACGTCCGCCCTCGGGAGGACGATCACCATGGCCTGCATCGACAATGATAGTTTTAATTTTAAAACTAGTGTCGGAGGGTAATATGTCCCTTTTTATAGGGGTATTTGGTTTAAACGAAAATAGCGCCAGGGAAATAACAAATGTTGAGAAACCATAAATCAATCTTTTCAATGCCTTGTTTTTCATCAATATCATTTATTTTTTTAAGGGTGGTAAAGTCATTACATTATTCATCATTTATTGTAACGATTAATGTGATGGTTTCATTATTTTTGGACGCTGTTAACTATACCTGCAAAAATACTATTCATAATCGATTTTGAAATTCGTTAGCCTGTTTTTTCTGCCCGTACTAATTTTAATGGCCAACGTAACAGCATCTGCAAAAACTGCCAACGTTGTAGGCCGCAGACCAGCTATTGATACTATTATTAAGCTGGACACGATAAAAGACAAGAAACTTCTTAAAGGTAAAAAATCTGCTTCAAATAAGCCTACAAAAAGTACAGATAACGCCAATGACACCACAAAAAACAAAAGCGGGCTGAAATCACTGGTTACCGCACATGCCGAAGACTCGACCAGGTATGATGATGCGCGCCAGATGCTTTACCTTTACGGGAGGGCCCGCGTTACTTACGAAGACTTTGAACTGGATGCTGATTATATACAGGTTGACGAAAAAAACAAAGTTATTTTTGCCAGCGGTCGTATCGATCCGTTGACCAGGCGGTATATCGGTAAGCCTATTTCTAAGCAGGCCAAGGATAAGCCCGTAATTACAGATTCATTGCGGTTTAACTATGACACTAAAAAGGGTAAGTTATACAATGCTTCTACCAATCAGGATGGCAACTTTTTTTCGGGAGGACAGGAAAAGGTACTGGCGCACAACGAAATAGCCTATCGTAATGTGATCTTTAGCACCTGCGATTTACCTTACCCCGAAACACACTTCGGTATTGTGATTACGAGAGGTATCGGCGAACAGAACCAGATCATATCAGGCCCTGCTTATCTCGAAATTGAAGGAGTTCCTTTGCCTTTGGCCATACCATTTGGGTTTTTCCCGAAACCCAATTCACGCTCGTCAGGCGTTATCATCCCCACGTTTGGCGAGGACCAGAAATTGGGTTTTTACCTCCGTAATTTTGGTTATTATATTGCTTTAAGTGATTATATGGACCTTACAAGTACCGGGACATTGTATTCCAAAGGCTCCTATGAAGTAAATGAAAGCATAAGATATTTAAGCAGGTACAAATATTCAGGCACATTGACATTGGCTTACAGTTCAACTAATTATGGTCTTCCGGGAGACCCGGCAAATAAGGATTTTCATATTGACTGGTCGCATAGCCAAAATCCCAACACCAATCCGGGCACTACTTTTAGCGCATCCGTAAATGCCGGTACCTCAGGCTTTTTTCAGCACAACCCGGCTACCGAGGGCTACAATCTGAACACCTTAATATCTAACACACTGCGTTCGAGCATTTCCTATGGGAAGGTGTGGGCCGGTTCGCCATTCAATTTAACAGTCAACCTCTCGCACAGCCAGGATTTGACTGCCAAAACCGTTACCCTGGAGCTGCCTACCTTTAACTTTAACATGTCGACCATTAATCCATTTGATTCAAAGGACAGGGTTGGCGAACAAAAATGGTATCAAAAAATCACCATAGGCTATAGCCTGCAGGGAACAAATAAGGTAAATAATGTGCCTGAAGCCGAATTATTTCAGGGAGCTACATTATCCAAACGTCTGCAAAACGGTTTTGAACACCAGATACCTATCGGGTTCAATCAAACCATATTGAAATATTTCCAATTTAGTACCAGTGCCAATTACACCGAACGCTGGTATCTTCAAACAGTTCATGAACGTTTTGCAAGAGGCAGTGTACCTGGCAGGGATTCGTTGGTCTATGACACCGTTGGTGGCTTCAAAAGGGCAGGCGAGTACAATGTGGGCGCATCTATCTCCACAAAGATATACAGCACACTCACTTTCAAAAGCGGCTCAATAATGGCTATCCGTTATGTGGCTACGCCATCTATCGGGCTTAGCTTTCACCCTGATTTTTCAAGCCCCAGTTACGGCAACTATCTTACTGCTGTAAGCAGTGCCACTATACCGTACCAGGTAACTTCACAACGCTATTCCATTTTCCAGAACTCGGTGTACGGCGGCCCGTCGCCGGGTAAATCAGCGTCTATGACTTTTAATATGGATAACAATATCGAAGCCAAAGTGAGACCAAAAAGTACCGATACCTCAACAACGGCAAAAAAAATAAAAATTCTGGAAGGGTTTAATATTTCCACATCCTATAATTTCGCAGCAGATTCATTAAACCTTTCGCCTATATCTTTTTCAGGTCATACCACTTTATTTAAAGATAAAGTGAATATTACCTTAGGTGGTACACTTGACCCTTATGTTACAGAGTTGAGGGATTCTATTGAAAACGGGCAGCTGTTCAAATACAAAATACCAATTAACAAGTACACTTTCCAGAGTGGCAAGTTTCCCACACTGGTTTCGGCTAATATTTCCGCAAGCGCGAGTCTAAACCCGGCAGTGTTCCATCCAAAGGCACAAGCACCGGCCCCCGGTACAGCACTCCAATCCATAACTCCGGAACAATCTGCCAAATTAGCGTTGCTAAACAGCGACCCGAGCGCCTACGTCGACTTTAACGTGCCGTGGAACTTATCCATCAATTACACCTTCAGTTACAACAACTTTTACATCGGAACTAACGTGGCAAATACAGTGATGTTGAGCGGCGATGTGAGCGTAACACCAAAATGGAAAGTACAATATACTACCAACTATGACTTGCGGGCAGGCAGGCTAAGCAGCGCTACTTCTTTTGGTATCTACCGCGATCTTCATTGCTGGGATCTCTCGATGCAATGGCTTCCGTTCGGGTATTATAAATCATACACCGTTACACTTAAGGTAAAAGCATCTATATTGCAGGATCTTAAGCTGACCAAACGAAGTGATTACACAAACAATCAATATTACAATCCCTACCAATAACTGATGCTGGCAGAAATTATAACTATAGGCGATGAGATTCTGATAGGCCAGATTGTAGACACCAATTCGGCCTGGATGGCGCAGAAACTCAACGCCATTGGAATCCGAATAAAACAAATAACATCCGTATCTGACGATAAGCAACATATTTTATCGGCGTTAAAAGAGGCGCATGAGCGTGTAAATATCATTTTAATTACCGGCGGACTTGGCCCTACAAAAGATGATATCACAAAAAAAACACTGGCCGATTATTTTGGTGTTGGCTTGGTTGAAAACGCAGCGGCCCTTGCTAATGTGGAAGCCATATTCAGGCGTTTGAGAGGCACATTTACCGAATTATTGGATGTAAATAAAAAGCAGGCACTTGTACCCGAAAATTGCGAGGTGATATTGAACCGGAATGGTACCGCGCCGGGGATGTGGTTCAATTATGACGACACCATCTACATGTCGATGCCTGGTGTTCCGCACGAAATGATGTATATGATGGAAGACGCCGTGATTCCCAAATTAAAGGCGGCTTTTAAACTTCCGGTTATTATTCACCACACCATTTTGACGGCAGGTGAGGGCGAGTCTTATTTAGCTGAAAAGATTGCCGATATCGAAGATTCGCTGCCTCCATATATCAAATTAGCTTATTTACCTAAACTTGGACAGGTGCGTTTGCGTTTAAGTGCTTATGGCGAAAACGAAGCCTTTTTAAAAGAAAAGGTTGAAGGGTTCGCAACAAGGATAACCGAACGCGTTGGCGCGTCGGTAGTTGCGCAGGAAGATATACCGCTCGAAAAGGCTATTTTGAATTTTATGGCTGAGCGTGAACTTACCTTGTCAACTGCTGAAAGCTGTACCGGAGGCTATATAGCGCATTTAATAACACAGCATGCGGGCTCGTCCAAAGTGTTTTTCGGAGGAGCGGTCTCTTACTCTTATGAGTTAAAAGAGAGCATATTAGGCGTTAAAAATGAAACGCTTTGGCAGCATGGTGCGGTAAGCCAGGAAACCGTTACTGAAATGGTTGAAGGTGCGTTGCTAAATTTTAAATCGGACTACGCTATTGCTGTAACAGGTATCGCAGGTCCGGATGGCGGAACGCCCGATAAATCCGTAGGAACGGTATGGATAGGGGTGGCATGTGCCAAAAAAACTGTTACGCGCAAGTTTCAGTTCGGCAACAAACGGCAGCAAAATATTGAGAGGACGGCGATTGCCGCCCTTAACATGCTTAATATTATGCTGAAGGAATTAAACTAATTGACTAATTTTGACCGATAATATCTAAATTTTTATGGCCAAATACCAATTATTACTGCCAAAAATGGGCGAAAGTGTTGCCGAGGCTACCATTATAAAATGGAACAAAGCCGTAGGTGATCACATCGACATGGATGATACAGTAATGGAAATTGCTACCGATAAAGTGGATTCTGAGGTACCGTCGCCGGTATCTGGAAGGCTTGTGGAGCAATTATGCAAGGAGAATGACGTGGTGCAGGTGGGCTCTGTTATAGCAATCATTGAAACAGGAGGTGCTGAAGACGAAATCGCGGAAGTACCACAAGCTATTGAAGTACCTGAAGTAATAGATATTCCGGATACACCGGAGGAACAACCTGTACTGTCTGAACCAGTTCCCGGCATTGAACAATTGGAAGCAAGGCCAACACCAGCAGAAAATAATGATGTAGCTAAATCCGGAAGGTTTTATTCGCCGCTGGTAAAAAACATAGCCACTCAGGAAGGTATTAGCATTGAGGAACTGGATAAAATCCCGGGCTCTGGCGCCGAAGGCCGTTTGACCAAGGATGACTTGTTAAGTTATATTCAGAATCCTGCTGCATTTAAAGCAGCAGCAACAAAACCCGAACCTGCTAAACAAGAAGAGATTCAGGCTACCCCTGAACCTGTAAAGGGTGAGCCAGTAGTGGAATCGAAACCGGTTCAAACGCAAGCTCCTGCAGAAGCTAAACCAGCCCCGGCAGTATCGGTATCGGGCACGGATGAGATCATTGAAATGGACAGGATGCGCCGTCTGATCGCTGATCACATGGTGATGAGCAAACAAACTTCGCCGCATGTGACCTCGTTCATTGAAGCCGATGTGACCAATATCGTGCAATGGCGTGAAAAGATTAAAAGTGCCTTTGAAAAGAAAGAAGGAGAGAAGATAACCTTCACCCCGATATTTATCGAAGCCGTTGCGAAAGCCATCCGCGATTTCCCGATGGTCAATATTTCGGTTAGCGGCACGCAGATCATCAAAAAAGCCAACATCAACATTGGTATGGCCACCGCTTTGCCAAGTGGTAACCTGATCGTGCCGGTTATCAAAAGAGCTGACCAGTTAAACCTGGTTGGCCTTACAAAAGCTGTTAATGATTTAGCTAACCGTGCGCGTAACAATAAATTGCAACCTGACGACGTACAGGATGGCACATTTACCATAACCAATGTGGGTTCATTCGGTAATGTTATGGGAACGCCCATTATCAACCAGCCGCAAGTGGCTATATTGGCTGTTGGCGCGATCAAGAAAAAGCCGGCGGTTATCGAAACCAAACAAGGTGATATGATTGCCATCCGTCACCTGATGTTCCTTTCATTATCCTATGACCACCGCGTGGTTGATGGTGCGTTAGGTGGTTCGTTCCTCCGCAGGATAGCCGATTACCTTGAAGGCTGGGATGCCGACCGGGCGATTTAATAGTATGAACTATGATTTGAATGAATAAATGAAAACTATGTTTATAATCATAGTCGATCAAAAAATCAAATCAATCATAGTTCTGACAAACAAAAAAGGCTCCAATAGGAGCCTTTTTTCATAAACGATTTCCGAAATTAAAAAACTTCGGCTTCTTGTTTTTTAGCCGAGGCCAAACTGACCCCTTTCAGCTCATCGGCAAAGGCTATGAAGGCCTTTCCCGATATACGATGTTGATTGTCGATCAGTTTTTGTAAATTGATTTTTCCTATAACGTACTTGTAATTACCTGAGTAATAGCGCTCATGAATGTATTCAAAGCCTAACTCATCCACAAGATCATCATCTTCGTAGCGTAAATAGATGTTGAGTTCGATATTGTTTGTGAAGTTCAGGTCCTTTTTTGATTTCGCTTTTTTGTATTCGTATTGATAATCGTACCTGAGGGCAGCAATATCAGATAATACAGCCGAGCCGGTAGGATGGCCACCGGCGCCTTTACCAAAAAAGAATTGCTGGTCGGCAAATGCTGCCTGAACGATCACACCATTATATTCATACTCCACATTGTATAAGAACTCGCTTTCCTTCACAAATTTTGGCAGAACGAATAACGCGACATGCTGGTCATCTAATTCTTTGGCTACCGGAACAAGTTTGATTTTCAGATTCTTTTCGCGGGCATATTGCAAATCGTGAGCGGATAGGGTCTGTATTCCCAGGTTAAATACTTCTTCTGGCTTTACAACAACGCCATAAGCATGGGCGGCAGCAATCACCAATTTATATTTAGCATCGAAGCCGCCAACATCACTTATAGGGTCTGTTTCAGCAAAACCCAGGTCCTGAGCCTGCTTTAATGCTGAGGCATAGTCAAGATTTTCGATAAAACCTTTCGACAGGATATAATTGGACGATCCGTTGAAAATGCCACAGATGGAGTGCAGCAATTCGTTATCATAGTACTCTTCCAGGTTGCGGATGATAGGAATACTGCCACACACAGCACCTTCATACAGCAGCGAAGTGCCGTACTGGTGCTGGAGGTTAATCAGTTCATCCAAATGTGTGGCAATCATTTTCTTACTGGCCGAAACCACGTTCCTGCCCGTACTTAAAGTCCTCGAAACGATCTCAAAAGCAGCTTCGGTATCATTGATCAGCTCAACAATGGTGTTAATTTCCGGGTTGTTAAGCAACTCTTCTTTGTCAGTGGTAAACAAGTGGGACGGGAGCGAGCGTTGTTTCGAGCCGTCCTTAATACATATTTTAACAATTTCGATGTTTAAATTCTTGGTCCTGATAATATCATGAAGGCCCTGGCCCACTACCCCAAACCCAAATAGTCCTATAGTTAGTTTCTTACTCATTATGCGCTTTGTTGCAATTCAATAATTTTACCTTTTACGTCGGTTTTAAAAAATGATGTGATTACGTTTGTTAATAATTCAGTTTCTATGAGGAAGCCATCGTGCCCATAGAACGAATCCAGTTCGGCAAAAGCTGCCTTCGGAATATGCCTGAACAAATATTGCTGCTCCTCTATTGGAAACAATAGGTCAGATTTGATGCCAACAACCAATGTTTTTGCTTTGATCAAACTCAATGCCTTTTCAACCCCGTGCCGGCCACGCCCTACGTTATGCGAATCCATTACCTTGGTCAAATACCAATAGCTGTAAGCATTAAATCGTTTAACCAGTTTTTCGCCCTGGTAGTTCTGATACGATGAGGCTTTAAAGTCGTCCGTTTTTTTATCGTTTTCTTCCTGTTGAGTTACACTATAAGTTTTGTACCCACGGTAGGATAGGAGTGCGATACTCCTTGCAGCTTTCATGCCCTTTGCACCGCCATCTGGTTTATTCGCATAAAAACTCCTGTCGGTAGTAATAGCCAACCGTTGCGATTCGTTAAAAGCAATGCCCCATGGCGAATGACGTGCGTTTGTAGCTATCAAAATTAGGTTTTTGATGCGTTCGGGCTGTATAATAGACCATTCCAAAGCCTGCTGCCCGCCCAGCGAACCACCAATAATTATTTTGATATCCTTTATTTCCAGATATTCGGCCAATAACTGGTGTGCCTTAACCATATCGCGTACCGATATTTGCGGGAATGAAAGATAATAGGGCAGACCAGTTACCGGGTTATCGCTTAATGGGCTTGTCGTTCCGTAGGTTGAACCCAATATATTGGCGCATACGATAAAATGCTCGTCGGGGTTAAAATGGTCCTTATCGCCGAACAATCCCTTCCACCAATCAAATACGTCCGAATTTGCTGTTAGGGCATGACATACCCAAACCACATTGTCTTTGTTCGCATTCAATTTACCATAGGTATGGAAACCTATATCCAATCCCCGCAATTTCTTACCCGACTCTAGTTTGAAATCCTCTTTGTATTTAAAAATTTGTGTGCTCATTTTGTAGCTCCGTTATTTTGGGAAGCGGCCCTTTTTTGGAACCACCTCCCTGATAACTCTATTTATCACTTAAAAAAAACTATTTCTCATTTTCAACTCTCCTCAAAGAGGAGAAAACTAATTTAAAGTCCCCTCTTTTGGAGAGGATTTAGTTAAGGCTTAATTCAGGCTAAATGCCGGCTCAGCGATTTTGGCAAATGACTGTTCAAAATCTGCTTTGATATCATCGATATGCTCAATACCAACGGCAATACGCAACGCATTCGGCGTAACGCCTGCAGCCAATTGTTCTTCATCCGAAAGCTGCTGATGGGTGGTTGCCGATGGCTGTATAATCAGCGTTTTTGCGTCACCCACATTCGCTAGGTGGCTCACTAATTGCAGACTGTCGATAAAACGGCTTGCATTTGCCTTATCACCTTTGATCTCGAATGACAGAACGGCTCCAAAACCGTTTTTCAAATATTTCTTAGCTAAGGCATGATATTTTGACGAAGCCAGGCCCGGGTAATTCACTTTATCCACTTGTGGATGCTGCTCCAGCCATTTAGCCAGTTCGAGTGCATTATCTACATGGCGTTGCACGCGTAGCGAAAGTGTTTCGAGGCCTTGTATCAGCAGGAAGCTGTTGAATGGAGATATCGAAGCGCCAAAGTCGCGTAAACCTTCGACCCGTGCACGAATAATGAATTGAATATTACCAAAAGGCCCGCCGATACCGAAAACATCAGCGAAAACTAATCCATGATAACCTTCGGAAGGCTCAGTGAACTGCGGGAATTTCCCATTGCCCCAGTTATAATTTCCACCATCTACTATTACACCGCCTATACTAGTGCCATGGCCACCAATCCATTTAGTAGCCGATTGCACAACAACGTGGGCGCCATGCTCCAACGGGCGGAACAAATACCCGGCTGCACCGAAAGTATTATCAACTATTAATGGCAGATCATGTTTTTTGGCTACTGCGGCTACCTTTTCAAAATCAGGCACATTATATTCGGGATTACCAATGGTTTCCAGGTAGATAGCTTTGGTTTTACCGTCAATTAATTTTTCAATAGCTTCTGCACTGTCGTCTTTTGCAAAACGGGCATCAATACCCAAACGTTTAAAAGCTACCTTGAATTGGTTATACGTTCCTCCATATACATAAGGCGACGAAACAAAATTATCGCCTACAGTCAGGATATTGTTTAAAGCAAGGAACTGCGCTGCCTGACCCGAACCTGTCGCCAGAGCAGCAACACCGCCTTCCAAAGCCGCCACACGTTTTTCAAAAACATCGGTGGTTGGGTTCATGATACGACTGTATATATTGCCAAATTCTTTTAGTGCGAACAAGTTTGCACCATGTTCGGCGTTTTTAAATACGTAAGAGGTGGTTTGATAAATTGGAACGGCGCGTGCACCAGTGGTGGGATCGGCTTCTTGTCCGGCGTGTAATTGCAGTGTTTCGAATTTTAATGTTGACATGGCAGTTAAGATTTTGATGTTGTTTAATATTTTGATTTAATATGGTTAACGTCAGATATAACAGGGGTATGGATGATCCTTTCGGAGCACGCGCAGTTTTAAATAAAAGCAGCGTGAAACAGGATCAACAAATGCAAATACACATGCACATACAGCCGGTAGTTCGGTTGTGTGAAAATGCCAAACCTTCAGAGGGTCTAAAAATTGCTTGTCGAATGATGTGAAACAGACTTTTCATGGTTATTAATTTATATCCCCCGGAGATCCATTCTCCGGGCCAGGATTTGGCACCTTCTCCACCTGGAGGGTTGCCAGCGGGTCGTTGAGCCTGATCTCTCGCCGCTTCTTTATAAATCAAAACCTTTTGAGGGGTAATGATAGAGGTATTGCTACCAAATAATGTTCCAAAGATATGTGATAGAAAAGCAAATCTCCAAATTAAATTTTTAAAAATTTTAAATTATGATGAATGATTTAAATTAACATAAAGGAAACCGATATAAAAATATGGCGCATACAGCCCTTTAAGTTGTCGTATTTACACCTACTTAAGCTGATTATTGTAGATAGGTTTGTATAAACAAATCAAAAACCATGTCAACCAAAAAGCAACTTTTAGCGCAGTACGACCTACATGATGTCCTGTTTAACAATGTGATCGCCGATATAAGCGACGAGGAATCAAACCAATGCGTGATCGATCCCACGAATAACATAAAATGGCTGGCCGGACATCTTTTGTGGGCGAACGCAAATCTTGCAAATATTAGCGGCGCGACCATCGAGGTAAAATGGCGCGACCATTTCTACACTAAAGAAGGCAGCAGCCCAACTGATTTTAACGCACCGCCAAGCCCGCTGCCTGCGTTACAGGAAATCAAAGATAAATGGAATTCGGATTCATCCACCATAAGGAAAGGCCTGGAAAATTTACCTGAAGCCGCATTAGATTCTGTCATTGAAGTAAAACACCCGATTGCCCCATTTGATAATACACTGGCAGGCCTTTGGGCATTCATCAATGACCATCAATCCTACCACATTGGCCAAATCGGTATATTGAGACGGGCATTCGGCAAAAAAGCGATGAGTTATTTTAGGTAAAAGGTGAAGCGATTGAAACAGGATTGACCTTTATCCTTTCGCCTTTGCCCTTTCACCTCAACGAAGTGCCTGTTCCATATCGGCTATCAAATCATCAATATGCTCCAAACCTACTGATACACGCAGCAGGTTTTGGGGCGTTTTGGTATCCGGCCCTTCAACAGAACCGCGATGTTCTATCAGACTCTCTACACCGCCAAGGCTGGTTGCTTGTGTAAAAACATGCAGGCTGTTAACCACTCTTTTAGCTTCATCCGCGCCATCTTTTAGTGTAAAAGAAAGCATGCCCCCGAAGTACTGCATCTGGCTTTTAGCGATATGATGTTGCGGATGAGAGGGCAATCCCGGGTACATCACAGACTCTACTTTGGGGTGTTTTTCCAAATATTCGGCGAGTAGCTGCGTGTTGAGCACATGGCCCCTCACTCGATAAGGAAGTGTTTTGATACTTCGGACCAAAAAATAACAATCCATCGGCGAGGGGATAGCACCACCGTAACCCTGTACATCACGAATTTTCTGCCACCAATCGCTTTTTTCGGCGGTGATTAAAGCGCCGCCGGTCAGATCACTATGTCCGCCAAAATATTTGGTGGAGGAATGCATCACAAGATCGGCACCCAAAGCCAAAGGTTGCTGGCAAACCGGCGTAGCAAAAGTGTTATCTACCGCCACTTTTATATTACGTTTCTTGGCTATGCCAACTACTTTTTTGATATCTGTTATTTTCAGCAAAGGATTCGAAGGTGTTTCCAGCCAAATCAACCCTGTATTGGTTCTGATATGATTTCTCAGCGTAGCCTCATCGTTCACATCTATAAAATCGAACTCCATGATCCCGGCAAACAAAGTTTTGAGCTGGTTGCGCAGACCGTGGTACATATCATCAGGACAAATAATGTGCGTACCCGGTTTCAGCGACTGAAAAACGCTCATTCCAGCAGCATTGCCCGATGAAAATGCGGCCGCGTCACCACCGCCTTCCAGTTTAGCGAGAACATTTTCAAGTAGCGTCCGGTTTGGATTACCCGATCGGCCATAAATATAACCAGCAGGATAGGAGCCATCAGCGTCCCGTTCAAAAGTGGTCGAAAGTACGATGGGTTGTATTACCGCTTTACTGGCTTCGTCAACTTTGTTACCGGCGTGAATGGCTATAGTTTCGATTTTCATATAGCAAACTTAAAGTTTTGGGCACACTAAACTAAATGTTGCACCACGATTACACTAACATTTCCTATTTTTGTCACAAAGTTTAGCTGATGGAAACCGGAAATAATTTACGCGTATTGTTACAGGACCCCAATCTTTCCGCTGACCTAAAGCAAATTGCTCAAAAAGTACAGGATGGTGAACGCGTCACTTTTGACGAGGGCGTTTTGCTTTTTGAAAAAGCAGAATTAGGCTACCTGGGCGTTCTGGCCAATTATATCCGCGAGAAAAAACACGGTGATAAAACCTACTTCAACCGCAATTTTCATATCGAGCCTACCAACCTTTGCGTCTACGACTGTAAATTTTGTTCCTATTCCCGTCTGATCAAAGAACGTTCGCAAGGGTGGGAGTACACCATGGAGGAAATGCTCGATATCGTAAAAAAATATGACGACGAACCAGTAACCGAGGTCCATATTGTAGGCGGTGTTTTGCCCCAATATGACGTTCCTTTTTACAGCGAATTGTTTACCCGGATAAAGGCACATCGCCCCGAGTTGCATGTAAAGGCTTTGACTCCCGTAGAATACCATTACATCTTCAAAAAGGCTAAAATAGACTACGCCACCGGTATGAAAATGATGAAAGATGCAGGCCTGGAATCCATTCCGGGTGGCGGTGCAGAGATATTTCATCCTGAAATACGCGAGCAAATTGCCAAAGATAAATGTACTGCTGATCAATGGCTGGATATACACGAAGAATGGCACAAACTGGGTATGCGCTCAAACGCGACCATCCTTTACGGCCATATCGAAAAGTATTGGCACCGGGTTGACCATATGGAACGCCTGCGACAGCTACAAGATAAAACCGGCGGTTTCCAGACTTTTATCCCGTTAAAATTTCGCAACCAGGATAACCAGATGTCGCATGTGCCTGAATCCACAGTGATAGAGGATTTGCGGAACTATGCCATTTCCCGTATCTACCTGGATAATTTCGACCATATCAAAGCGTACTGGGCCATGATCAGCCGCAACACGGCACAACTATCGCTGAATTTTGGCGTAGATGATATTGACGGAACGCTTGACGATACCACCAAAATATACTCGATGGCTGGTGCCGAGGAGCAGCACCCGGGCATGAGCACTAAACAATTGGTCGAACTGATAAAACAGGTTGGCAGGCAGCCCATTGAACGCGATACACTATACAATGTGGTTACCGATTATACCAATTTTGAGTTCCCCGAAGAAGCAAAACCGCAATTTTATAAACTCCCCGTTATCAATTGATGAGAATTAAATCGGTGGAATCAAAAAACAAATCAGTGCAATCACCCATTTTAAAAACTTTATACATCGTCCGCCACGGCCAGACTGAACTCAATAAACTGGGTATAGTACAGGGCAGGGGGCGTGATACCGATTTGAATGATGAGGGCCGAAGGCAAGCTGGTCAATTTTTCGATGCTTACCGAAAGGTTCCCTTTGATAAGATCTACATTTCCAAGCTCAAACGCACCCAGCAAAGTATACAGCAATTTATTGATTTAGGAATTCCTTTTGAAAAGCTTTCCGGGCTTGACGAACTGGCTTGGGGCGTACTGGAAGGCCAACCCAGCACTCCGGCAAACAGGGCCGCCTTTTTGAAGCTGATACGCAACTGGCTTGATGGCAAACTCGATAGCAAATTTGAAGGCGGCGAAAGCCCCAACGAAGTAAAAGAACGGCAGTTAGAAGCCCTGGCCACTATCATGAGCCACCCCGACGAAAAAGAGGTTTTGATATGCATGCACGGCCGCGCCATGCGCCTGTTTATGTGCATTTTGCTAAATAAACCACTCACCGAAATGGAAACCTTCCCCCATCAAAACCTCGTATTGTATAAAGTTACCTGGGATGGTTCAAAATACGAGATCGTCGATTTTAACAACGCGCAACACCTAAGATAATACACCACCACCCCTGTGAAAAAGATAAGAATATCCGCTGTAAGCTATACGAATACCAAACCCTTTTTATACGGCATCCAGCATACCGCCATTATTGACCAAATCGATTTAAGTCTTGACATCCCCGCCGATTGCGCCCAAAAACTCATCGATGATAAAGTAGATATAGGCCTGATACCCGTTGCCGCTGCTCTTAACCTGCCCGAATGGCACATCGTTTCCGATTATTGCATAGGAGCGAAGGGGGCTGTTAATTCCGTATTCATATTCAGCAACTGCGATATCCGGGAAGCAAAAACAGTGCAGCTCGACCCGCAATCCCGTACCTCCAACAACTTGGCAAAGGTGCTATTGAAGAATTTTTGGAAGGTGGAACCTCAATTGATTACAGATGCTTCCGACTATTCCCAATCAACTGATTCCCACACCGCTTTCGTCCAGATCGGCGACCGTACCTTTGGTAAAAAGGCACAGTTTAAGTTTGTGTACGATTTAGCAGAGGAGTGGCAAAATTTCACCGGGCTACCTTTTGTTTTTGCCGCGTGGATCGCCAATAAACCAATTCCAATAGAATTTACCGACGAATTTAACACCGCGTTAAAGTTTGGTCTCGACCACCGCCACGAACTATTAAAAGAACTTCCCAAACGCCCCGATTTTGACCTGGAAGATTACCTGATGCACAAACTGGATTTTGATTTGACAGAGGATAAAAAGAAGGCGCTCTATCTTTTCCTGGATTATATTAAGGCATTGTCTACCTTTTAGGGCGTTCCACTTTTAGGTGCAACACTTTTGGAACACCACCAATAAGGAAAATTTTGAAGTCAATATCCCTTATAAACCATTAATCCAGTTCGACACCGTTTGCAGGACAATCGGGTTCACCGTCTCTGTAATTTGCCCATATTCGGGCACAGAGCCTGTCGCCGCCTTCTGAAACAAGTGATTTAAACCGTCCAACTTCACGATCGTGAAATTTTTATTACCACCTTTTTGCAAACCCGATTTTATAGCTGCCAGGTTTGCCTCCGCATTTACCTGCATATCAAGCGTACCGTCAAGGGCAAGCACAGGGCATTTTACTTTTATCAAATAATCGGCGGGGTTAAAGGCTAAAAAATAACGGTACCACGGCGTTACCAGCACAGCATTGGCTTTTATTATCTGGTCGATAGACTGGCCGTGCAGGTCTTCTTTCGGAAAGGTTCTAAGATCGACAGCCGCAATAGTATCGACACGTTGTAACAATTGCGGCGCGGGCAATTCCAGATGGGCTACAATTTCGGCGTAAACTTTTTTGTAGGTAGCCAGCGAACGTTGAATCTGGTCGGTTGTAGCACCCCCCAACCGCAGCTGGTCGTCTACCTGCTTCAGCATCAGCTCTGTAACCGGCACGCCCGGGCCAGCCAGCAATACGATAAACTTCACCGCTTTATTTCGGGCAGCCACAATAGGGGCGATCATTCCGCCCTCGCTATGTCCCATCAGGCCGATAGACAGCCCTTTTAGGTCGGCCCTCGATTGTATGTATGTTATAGCAGCTTCGGCATCATCGGCAAAATCAGCGCTAGTTGCAGTAGTAAAATCACCCGTGGACTTTGCGGTTCCCCGGTCGTCATATCTTAATACAGCAATTCCGTTCCGCGTCAGCCAATCGCTCCATACCAGGAAAGGGCGGTGATTCATTGGCTTTAGCTCCTCGTTCCTATTTTGCGGCCCCGAACCGGTGATCAGTATCACAATTTTAGTTGCCTTTCCGTTTGAGGGCATGGTTAGTGTCCCGGCTAATTGATCGCCACCTTTGGGATTGGTAAAAACAACCTCTTCCTGTTTATATGGAAAATCTTTTGGGTCCTGCGGCCTTGCAACGATGGGGGCAACGGGTATCGCCGCCGGGGTACGGCCCAGGTTTAACGGCAAGGTAACTAAGCCCTGCAAAAAAGTGCCTCTTATCTTGTCGCTATCGGGCAAAAAAGTGCCCGTGTACGTAATTCTGTAAGTTGAAGCTTCAATTGTCAGTTGGTTACCGGTAACGGTAGTTTTATCCGTTGCCAGCCCATGCGCGCCCTGGTCGGGGCTATCGAATGTTGTGGTATAGGTATCACCACCTTTAGTAATATGGAAAACAAGCGGAATGCTGCCGCCGTTGACGCTTAACGTGCCGTACCAATCCCCAGTTATGCTTTGCGCGAACGAACAAAAGGATATAAGAATAAACGATAGGGTAACCAAGCATCTTTTCATCTCATTTTGATTTATTTTCAAATATGAGCAGATGTATCCGCAAATACGACATTTATTTAGCGCACTTATGAGCCATCCCAAAACATCATTTCAATTTGATGTTTTATTTCGGGCCTCAGCGCCTCATAGGTTATGATAACGGTAGTCGTATAAGAATCCTGTACCTTAACGCAGTCCATAATGCCAACGCCAACAGAATCGAAATAGGCTCTGTGCCTTTTTTCAATATTGTTCAAATACGTAATAGCAAATTCGTGCTGCGTCATCATTTCTTCATCGTTTGCAATGATGTAAGTTCCGCATATGTTTGAGCTAAAAAAATGATACCCATCATGTTATGAGAAAAATGACACCAATCATGTTATGATAAAATAATAGGGGGCACAAAAATCAATAGTGACTGCCGTCATTCTTTTTGCGCTGCTAAAAGCTAACCTTTATATTGATTATGGACCTTTAATTAAAAATTATGGCAACATCTGATATCATTTTGATCGTGATACTGCATGGGGCAGTATTTGGGGCCGCCGGCTACTTCATCGGTGCTCAGCGCGAAATAGGGTCCCTGGCCGGAGCCTTTTTGTGCCTGCTGCTCGGTATTATCGGGCTCATTATTGTTTTAGTTTCACCACGTAAAAACCCTATGCGCGTTTTTGATGAACTGCAGCAATATAAGGCCTGGTTTGACAACGGCACCATAACCGAAACGGAATATAATAACCTGAAGGGCCGGATTTTTGAGCGGTAATAAGTGAACTAAATCTGCCCCGAAACATGTTCGGGACAGATTATCTATATGTAATTTTTTATTGATTACGGATTCATCCTGTCAAATGCAGCCTTAAAATCTGCAGCGCCGCCATTTGCCATTACCGTGCTGAAATCAAAAGTTATTTCGGTTTTGCCTTCTTTCAATTGCTCAAATACTGCGGTGATAAAACTACTCACCGGCGGTGCAAAATCGTGGATACCCTTGCCGCCCAAATCGGTATTTAATGCCGGCGGTACGATATCAATCACCTCGATGTTTTTAGCTTTGAGTAAATAACGTGCCGATTGTGTAAACGAATGTAAAAATGCCTTAGTAGCCGAATAAACGGGTGTTTTGGTCAAAGGCACAAAGGCCAGGCCCGAGGTCACATTCATCATCGTATTCATTGAGGGGAGCTTCATAAACAGCGACATCAAATGCAGCGGCGCCTCTATATTGGTTACGATCTCGTTTTTTGCACGCGCAAAAAAGTCGTCCTCGGTAATACCCATCCATTGCTGTATTCCCGCGTTGTTTACCAGCACATTCAAATCATTATGTTCTGCAGCAACCCATTCATAAAGTGCTATGCGCTCCGCCTCACTGTTCAGGTCGCACACTTTGGTTATCACCGAAGGGAACTTTTCGGCCGCCTCCTGTAAAACCGATTCGCGCCTGCCGCAGATAATTACAGTATTGCCTTCCTGTATAAACCGCTCGGTGAGTCCCAGGCCAATGCCGCTGGCGCCGCCGGTAACTAAAATTTTGTTGTTATTCAGTTTCATCTTTAAATTCTTTAATATTTTATGGAACAAAGGTAAAGCGCAATTGCAGCGACCGTTTGCACAATTCAATCCATTGTTTATCAAATTCAAATATGCGGTTTAATTTGATTTGACAAAATAGTACATTTGGGAAGCGTTTACAATAAAATGACGAATTGAGGCAATTATCATATTCAATTTTATAGCTGGCTATTATGGAAACAATTACCGTAGACGATTTTTACAAAAATACCGCATCGTCAATTAATCAAAGCGTGGAAGCGCTTTTACCGGATGGTATTAATAAGGAGATTGGGCACTTTAATGTATTCAGCCTTGCCGACCTGATACCCAAGTTTAAAGCTGATCCGGGCCACATGCCGTACAACCGCAGGGCCTACTATAAGGTGAGCCTGGTGAGGGGCCGTAATGTTGCCGAGTATGCCGATAAAGTTATCAATATCGAAAAGAATGCTTTGCTTTTTGCGACGCCAAAGGTCCCATACAACTGGATACCGCAAGACTACGACCAAACCGGCTATTTCTGCATTTTTACCAGCGATTTCCTGGTGCAATCAAAAAGCGGTGCTGTTTTAGACGAGCTTCCTATATTTCGCCCGGGATGCTACCCGGTTTTTCAAATTTCGGATAAACAATCGGAGGAACTGGAACTGATATTCAAAAAAATGCAGGCCGAGATCGCATCAAATTACCTGTATAAATACGACCTGATCCGCAATTACCTGATGGAGATGATTCACTACGGCCAGAAACTTGAACCCTTAACCGTTTATAATACTGCCCATAATGCCTCCGCACGCGTTTCGTCCTTATTTATCGAACTGCTGGAAAGACAATTTCCAATAGATTCGCCGCAGCAGAAAATAGGCTTACGAACGGCCCGTGACTATGCTGATCGCCTGTCTGTCCATAGCAATCACCTCAATAAAGTTTTAAGAGAAAATACGGGTAAAACCACTACCGAACATATCAGCAACCGGTTGGTGCAGGAGGCCAAGATCCTGCTCCGGCAAACCGACTGGAATATTTCCGAAATTGCCTATAGCTTAGGATTTGAGCAATTATCCCACTTCTCAAATTTCTTTAAGAAACAAACTACTTTATCTCCGTTGGAGGTGAGGAACCAAAGTATTTGAGCAGGATTATCAATTCCCTCCTTGAGGAGTAGTTCTAAACCTCAACCGGCGTGCGAACCTCAACGGGTTCAACAGCCTGGTGGCTATTGGGAATAGTAAATGAGAATACACTGCCCAGGCCCTGTTTGCTGTTTACCCAGATAGTACCGTTGCATTTCTCAATAAGGTCCTTACAAAATAAAAGACCCATACCGGTACCCGATTCATTTTGCGTGCCGCTGCGGCTTTCCATTTTTCTTTTAAATATCTTCTTCACCTGCGCGGGGGTCATACCGAGGCCGGTATCCCTTACGCGCACCAAAACATTACCATCCCTGATGGTAGCGGATATTTCAATGGTATCATCTTCTTTGCAGAATTTAATAGCATTGGTGATCAAATTGCGAATAACAATACGCACCGAATCCGGGTCAGCGCTGCCGGTAATGTCGTCTTCAACGTTTACATGAAAATGTATTTTCTTTTGGGAAGCCTGTTCCGTCAGGTTCTCCGACTCTTTATTGATCAGCTCGCGGATAGGGAAATCTTTTACCGCACGGTTAAAATTATCCATCTGGCTATTGATCCAGAATAGCAGCGTATCGAGGAAATCCGAAGTATAATCCAGTCTTTTGATTACAGAGGGTACCATTTCCAACATTTGCTCATGCGAAATGCTTTCGTCCTGCAGTAAATCGAACAATCCTTTTAAAGTGCTCAGCGGTGCCCGCAGGTCATGCGCAAGGATAGAGATCAACCTGTCCTTTAGCATATTCAGTTCATTAAGCTTGTGCGCCTGTTCGTCCAAATCGGTTTTTTGTTCGTAAACCAGTGTATTCTTGTATTTCAAAAGTTTATTGATCCGCTGCTGCTTCCGCTTCTGCATGTAATAAATACCCGCGATCACGATCATAGCGATAAATAAGATCACAAAAACCAGATCGGTCATCCTGCTCATGCGGATGTTTTGCTGGTACAACAAGTCCTTTTCCTGCTGCTGTTGCAGTGCCAGGCGCTGCTTTACCGAGAAGCTGAGCTCGTAATTATACGACGTTAATTTCTGTATGCTTTCGTTGTTTTTCAGGCTGTTTTTTAAATCGATGTATTCATTCAAATAACGATAGGCTTCGTTAATTTTGCCTAATCCGGCCAGGGTTTTGTTCAGCTCAAGCGCGGCGTCGGCCCTTACCGATAGGTTGCCCAGCTTAACAGCAAGGCCCTGCGCCTTAAGCGCATAAGGATAAGCTTTGGCGTATTTTTTCTGCATGTTGTACACCGTGGCGTAACCGCTCATGGCATAACCCTGGTTATAAACTATTTTATATTTAACGGCGATCCATAGCGAGGTATCAATATATCTCACCGCCTTTTCAAATTCCTTTTTATGGGCATAGCAAAGTCCCAAATCGGTATAAACCGAACTCAGGCCATCCTTGTCGTGTTGTTTTTTGGCCACGCTGTTGGCATTATTTAAATAAGCAATAGCATGGTCATAGTCGGCCTGCGCCAGCATCACCTCGCCTATATTTTCGTTTAAGGTGCCTATCGCATGCAGGTTATTGGTACTTTCGAATATTTTGAGGGCTTTTTTATAATAATCCAATGCGTTGGGATATACTTCCATCGTTTGCAGTATCACGCCGATGTTGTTATACAACTCGGCAGTTAATACTGTATAGTTATTTTTTACCGCTATAAATAAGGCGTTATAATAATAGTCAAGCGCTTTGGATAGTTGCCCCTGGCTGAAATAGACAATACCAATGTTTTTATAGCTATCCGTCAGTTCTTTTTCGTCGCCGCTGCTTTTGCTGATGGCAAGCGCCATATTTAAGCAGGAGAGCGACTTATCATATTGGGCCAGTTGGGTATACATGCGGCCATAGTGAATATAACATTCCGCCAGTCCCTTTTTGTCATTTAGTTTTTTGAACAGGGCAATCGCTTCATCAAAGGCCCCGGTTGCTTCTTCCGACTTCCCTTTAAAATAATAGGCTTTACCGCTTTGCAGCAAGCCATTGGCTAAGCCGCTGGGGTAGTTTGTTTTTTTTGATAGCGCAAGGCTCTGTTTGGCATAAAACAGCGTGGTATCCGGGTTAAGGGCAAATTTAGCGTCGGCTAAACGGTTCAGTTTATTGATTTGCGCAGTGTCCGGCGAAAAATCGGTTGAACACATCCCTGTAAAAGGGATCAAAAGCAGGAGGCAGGCCAGGCAGATTGTAGTCTTGTAATTCAGGTGTATTCGTTTCTGCATCTTATCGTATTACAATATTTCAAAATCTTGTTTACGACAAACCCCCGTCGTGGGTTCAGTTATTTCGAATAAAAATCGCGCGCAGCAGGATGATTGTTAGCGGATTACGCAGAAAGCCCGCATTAACCCTTTTGGGCCTTATTGAGTGTTCTAACACGTAAAAATAAAGCGGTGCATAAGGCAGTAAAAACGATAAGCTTTCAATGAAACAATTATCACGGAATGTATACTTTCCAATCACGACCATTATCCTGCAGAGAACTGTCGCTTAAAATGGATGCTCCGTTGTATTCCACGTTTACTGCAACCGGCGGGACAGAAGCATTGGTTACTTTTATCTCAACAAGATCTTTGGAAGATCCGACAAGATTGCTCACATCATACCTATTCGATATACCGGATTGATTGGCTATCGTAAAAGTTTGCAAGGTAGTGTTTTGGCGCTGAGTTAAGACCAAATCAAACGTACATTGGCATGTTATCGTAACTTCGAGATTGGCTCCATTAGTGTTTTTGTCTTTTTTGCACCCACATATTGTTAACAATAGTAAGGATATCGCAAGGGGTATTTTTTTCATTTAATAATTTTTAGGTTAAAACAAATATAAAACTTTAATTTAAAAAATCAATATATAATCGTTACCGAACCACTATACCTCTGCGTGTTTTTCTTAGCTGTAATTACATAATAATAAACCCCGGTCGGCAACTGTTTCCCATTATAAATGCCATCCCATGGCTTTGGATAACCTTTGCTCTCAAAAATTTGCTGCCCGTTCCGCGTGAAAATTCTTACTTCAGACGTAGGATCATATTCCAGGCCCGCAATATTCCAGGTATCATTGACTCCATCACCATTGGGTGTAAAGGCGTTGGGTATACTAATATTAGGGCAGTCGTCTTCCACCTGGACATCTTGTGTAGCCGTACAACCATTCGCATCGGTCGCAGTCAATGTGACAGTCTGTGGATGGTCTACAGTGAATGTATTCGTGCCGGCTTGTCCGTTCCATGTATAGGATGCCATTCCTGCAGGCGCCGTCAGTGTTGCTGTTTTATGTGAAGGAATACATACGCCTGCATGGGGAAGGTCCAATATAGGATTTGGAAAAAATTGGACATTAATATCGGCATTACTTGTACAGCCGGCTGCGGATGTAACGGTAGCCGTATACGATCCTGATTTGCTCACGCTGATTTGGTCGCCTGCCGCACCCGTCGACCATTTGACTGTGCCGGTGTTGTAGCTTACCTTCAGGTCCACGGTTTGACCATCACAAAGCGTTGTTTGCACTATTTGCTGAATGCTCACCGTAGGCGGTGGATTAAAGACAATATTTTGAGCGCCGGCAGTTTGTGTACAAGTGGTTCCATCGGTATTAACTTCTGTACTTGTTAACGTGACTGAATAACTTCCATTTTCGTTTACTACAAGGGATGTCCGATTAGCATTAGCGGCTAATAATACATTATCCTTATACCAATTAATTGTATAACCGGGGTCGGCAGATACTCCCGCACTAAGTGTTGCGTTATCACCAATACAGTAAGTTGGCTTATCGGTTTTAATTAATGGAACAGGGATATTTATAATGTCGACCTGAACCTCTTTAGACGGCACCCACGAGCCATCGCAGGCACTTACTTCCACTTTGTATTTGCCGCTCCTGGTAATAATAGCCGTTGGGGTAACATCCCCGTTAAGCACTCTATTTGTATACCATCTGTATTGGTAAGATCCACTTCCTTGCGCTACAAGCATAACAGGCGTTCCATCACAGTAAGCCAGCTTATCAGGATAATTAAATGTAAAAACAGGCGCAGGTGTAAAGGCAACCTGCCGGGAATTTGAAGGCTGCGTGCAATTGCCTATTGTGCTGCTTAGGGTGACTGAGTAATTTCCATTGTCCGTCGCCGTTATGCTTGTTTTATCCTGGTCAGTGCTAATAATATTCCCGTCTTTGTACCAATTGATCGTGTAACCGGGATCTGTCGGAACGTTAACTGTTAGCACAGCGTTGTCCCCCGCACAATATTTTGCTTTGTCAGCAGTAACGGTCGGTGCAGGCAGATTTATTAGGTCAACTTCTATTTCTTTTGACGGAACCCAACTGTTTGTGCATGCGCTTACCTCTACTTTGTACTTACCGCTCTGTGTTACTGTATAATTGTAAGTTGTAATCCCGTTAAGCACGCCGTTGGTGTACCAGCGGTATTGATAAATGGGATTGTTATCTGTCTCAAGCGTGGTGGAGGAAATGCCGCAATACTGCAATTTGTCGGCATAATTAAAGCTAAAAACTGGTGCCGAAATAAAAGTAATAGTAAAAGGAGATGACGCTTGTATGCAATCTGTTTTAACAGTACTTAAGAGGGAGGCGGTATAAGTCCCACCGGAAGTCGCATTTATTGTGGGCAGGTTATTATCGGCAGCTATTAAGTTTCCGTCGAGATACCAGTTAATCGTATAGCTGGGGTCGACAGGAGTATTTGCATCGATAACCGCAATGTCACCCTGGCAATAGGTATTTTTAGAAGATGTCAGTTGCGGAACAGGTAAATTGATCAGATCAACTTCCACTTCCTTCGACGGCACCCAGCTATCCGTACATCCACTAACTTCTACCTTGTATTTCCCGCTTTGAGTTACATTATAATTATAAGTTGTTACGCCGTTAAGAACACCATTGGTGTACCAACGGTATTTGTAGATAGGATTGTTGTCGGTTTGAAGTACAGTTGACGTAACGCCGCAATATTGCGATACAGCCGGATAGTTAAAACTGAATACGGGGGACGAGATCACCTGGAGGGTTAAGTGGTTAGTTTCCACGTGGATGTTTTCGCAGGATGAGTACAGGATAGCGTTATAATCGCCTGCTGTAGTTACTGTGATCGAGGTGCCTGTTGCACCTACTATATCCTGCCCATCCTTTTGCCATTGTATGGTGTTGTTGTTTACGTCGCTGCCTGCTAACAGAATTTTTACCTGGTCGCCCTCGCATATTTGCATTTGCGTGGGCGGATTACCAGTAAAGGGAACGTCGAATGATATGGCTTGTAGTTTTTGGGTGGGGTCAAAATATTTCCCATAATCCGACCTTAACAAGTATAATCCATTATCGCAAGCCACCCACACACCGTCCTCGCAGCCCAGGGGGGTATTAACGTAAATGGTTGCTGTACCGTTTACGCAGAGATCATTGACCTTTATATTTCCCAGGTCATCAAAATGAAATAACGAAAAGGTACGCAGAGCGTTTATGTCATAACTTCCGTAGATCGAACTGCTAAAATATAGGCCATTATCAGTACCGACCAGCAAATTCTCCTTCGCAAGCGAGTATGGATTCATATTATCCACTGGATTTCCAAAACCTGCCAGGCCGTAAATATTGGTTACCTTATTGACGTTGATATTATTTAAATAATGGCCATAAGATAAATTACCTATAGCATTTAAGGCGGTTTCCTGGAATAGTCCCTTTTCATTACCCCAAAAAATATCCGATCCGTAGCTTCCACCAACCGCAGTTACGGACTGCAACGAATAAAAAGCGGTTGTTACGTTAGTACCGCTTTCGGCGACCGGAGTAATACCAGTTGAGAGACCCTCAGTGTAACCAAAAAACTCTATCGGGTATAGGGTAGGATTATAATAAACATAACCATTCGATTTTAAAATAAAGCTTCTATAAGTAGCTTCAAATATTTTGATGTCAAACTCATTGTAATAGGTAACATAAGTAAAGTTGCCTGTGTTGGTGTCATAATTCCCCAGCCCTTTTGTGGTGCCTATTGATAAGACTCCTCCACCTAAGCCATCCCCAAAATTGCTTATTCCGATAGAATTTACCGGATCAGCAAGTCCCTGGGCCGCGCCAAGGGTGCTAAAAACCCCGTTGTTATCCTCAATAACATTGTTGGTATTGGTGCCCACAAATACCATATTTTGATTGCTCCCGGCTATATCAATAAATGGCAGGGTGCTGTAAGTGGCAAAGGCTGCGGTATAATTATCTATTACCAGTGTGATACTGTTAATGCGGTAAACCTCATTGTTTTTTGCCAGCACCCACAGGTAAGGATCAGCAAAATCGCGCTTAACTTTTAATATGCTTTTACCGCTGAGCAATTGATTGGTCAGGTGAAATGCCAGATCCTGCCGCTGCGCCCTCGCCTTTAAAACAGTTAGCACACATAAAAAACATAGCAAGGTTTTAATCCACCGCATCTGCCACAAAGTTTAGATTTAGATAAAGCTAATATAGCCATCCATTTTTTAATTGCTATCAAAAAGTAGTGCTTTTAGCAAAAAGCCACTCCGCGCCAGGGATGGAAATGGATACCGGCCAAGCGCCTAAGGCCTTGCAGGCGTATGAATGTACAGCCCGCCCGGGCGCCCAACCCCCTTAACAAATATTTAATCCCCCCAATCTTTAAAATCCATTAATCGTGTCTTATATTTATGGCAAACACTTAAACCATGAATTCATACTCATTACAGGGCCAGGCCGCGCTGGTTACCGGCGCCGACAGCGGCATAGGCAAAGGCGTTGCTTTGGAACTGGCCAAAGCCGGGGCGAAGGTGATCATCAACCACGTGGATGCCCACGAGGTAGCAGAACTCACTGTCGACGAGATCGTTGCCGCCGGGGGAGAGGCTTATGCCATTCACGCCGATATCAGCAAGGAGGATGAGGTGAAGGCCATGTTTGCGGAGATGCATGCGCAATACGGCACCATTGATATACTGGTGAACAACGCCGGCCTGCAGCGCGACTCGAAATTTGTGGATATGACGCTGGAGCAATGGAACACCGTTATCGGCATCAACCTCACGGGGCAGTTCCTGTGCTCGCGCGAGGCGGTAAGGGAGTTTATCCGCAGGGGAGTGGTTCCCGAAAGGAGCAAGGCCGCCGGGAAAATCATCTGTATGAGCAGCGTGCACGAGGTAATTCCCTGGGGCGGGCACGTAAACTATGCCACCAGCAAAGGCGGCGTAATGATGATGATGAAAAGCATGGCGCAGGAACTTGCGCCGCAAAAGATACGGGTAATGAGCATTGGGCCTGGCGCTATACAAACGCCCATTAACCGCGGCGCATGGGCCACACCCGAAGCGCTTACTAAACTACTCACCCTGATACCCTATAACCGCATCGGCGAACCGGAAGACATCGGCAAACTGGCCGCATGGCTGGCGTCGGATGAAGCCGACTATATCACCGGCACCACCATATTTATGGACGGTGGCATGACGCTGTACCCGGGTTTCGCGGATAATGGATAGGCGGCATTTTTGCGTCTAATTGGGGTCATCATAGTCTTCATTTAATCAAATGAGTCACAGTTCAAAGACAATACATAACCACTTACATAACTTTTTTGTGACATAAAAAGGCCATTTTTCATCAAATTGACACGAAATTGTTAAGAAATATACTTAGTGTTAAATTTACAATAAGTATCTGCCTTTTTCATTGAGATATTGTCAAAATAACAGTTATAAAGCCCTGAAATTTTTCAAAAATCAAAAAATGAACCTTAAGTTTATCAAAATATCATAAAAATTAACTATTGTTTTAAAAATACGCAACTAACGGTTACTTTTGTTGCGGATTTAAAATTTAAGACAATGAAAAAATTATTTATAACAGCCGCAATCGCTACCATGTTTAGCGCAAGCGTATTTGCCGATGGCACCAAAAAAGCACATACCGTAAATGTTTCTTACAGCGTGGTAAATCATTTCAATTCGGACTTTGCTACCGCTTCAAGCGTAGTTTGGACCGTTAACAGGAATTTCCAGAAAGCTGACTTCGTTTACGAAGGCGTTAAAATGACCGCTTTCTACAACTTACAAGGCGAATTTGTAGCCGTAACACAGGATATCGATGCTAAAGCTATCCCTGCTGCCGCTAAGAAAGAAATTGCTGACAAGTATGCTGGTTATGCAATTAAAGAAGTTATCGTGGTTCAGGCTAATACTGATTTGAACCCTGATGCTGACGAAACCGCTTATTTTGTTGACCTGAAAAGCGATAGCAAAGAAGTTTTAGTAAAACTTACTGCTGAAGCACACGTTGAATTTTACAAAGAAGTAAAGTAATTGCCGAAATTCATTGAAAAGCTACAAGCCGTTCCGCAAGGAGCGGCTTTTTTTGTGCTTGTAAAACCAGAAAAGGAAGTCTTAGGCGCTTTTCTGTAAAATGTGCATTTCTGACACTTTTGGTTTTGCACGGTTCACCTGGCTTGATACATAATGAGTCAGGCTGCCTACCGTGGTAAACCTTTCATACACGTCATCGGGGATAACTATATTAAATTCCTTTTCAATATCTACAATAAGCTCACAAAAATCCAGCGAATCCACATCCAGGTCGCCATAAAACGAAGCATCGTTGGTTATTGCCGACTCCTCGATACCCAATTTATACCGTATAAACTCGCGGATCTTTAAATTTACAGCATTCATTTTTTTGATTTTAATTTGCAGACCTGATTGTACGCAACTACCAGTCAATTTGTTATGGTTAAATAGAGCAATTTATTTTATAAAGGTTTAAGACCGCCATAAAATATTGCCATAACAGAAGTTTGATAAGGTAAACGACGCCGGGGCGTTCATTGTCCCTATATCCTCTTTTTTACAATCCACAAACCCGATTTCTAAAACAAAAACCGCCCCTGCACCTTATTAGGACATAGTATCTTATCTATGTCCAAAACGATCATCGTGTCCAACCGGCTGCCGGTAAAGATCTCTGAAAATAACGGCGAATACCAAATGTCACCCAGCGAAGGCGGACTGGCTACCGGTTTGGGTTCTATCTACAAGCAAAATGACAATATATGGATAGGCTGGCCCGGCCTCGAAATTACTGATGATAAGGGCAGGGGCGAAGTCACCAAAAAGCTAAAAGAATTGAGCCTGCTGCCGGTTTTCTTGTCGCAGGAGGAGATAAGTCAGTATTACGAGGGTTTTTCAAACACCGTTTTGTGGCCAGTGTTCCATTACTATGCCTCAACATATGCCAACTACGAGCAATCTAACTGGGATTACTACCAAAAGGTAAACGAAAAATTTAAAGTTGAGGTGCTCAAAGTAGCAAAGCCCGGCGATACCATCTGGATACACGATTACCAATTGATGTTGCTGCCGGCGCTTATCCGTAAAGAAATGCCAGATATAAGCGTGAGTTTCTTTTTACATATTCCTTTTCCGTCATACGAGATGTTCAGGCTTATTCCCTGGCGGGCCGAGCTGTTGGAAGGTGTGCTTGGCGCAGATTTGATTGGTTTCCATACTTATGACGATGTAAGGCACTTTATTAATGCCGCCACACGCATTTTACCCGTCAACTCGTCGGCCAATTTAATAACACAGGGCGAAAGGACCATCGTAGCCGAGGCTTTCCCGATAGGCATCGACGATAAAAAATATGCGTCATTGCCTGCTGATCCCGAAGTAAAAAAGAATATCGAACTGATAAAAGATACTTTTAACAACACCAAACTTATCCTGTCTATCGACAGGCTCGACTATAGCAAAGGCATCTTGCAGCGCCTGCAGGCATTTGAATACATGCTGGCTCATTATCCCGAAATAAAAGGAAAAATATCTATCTATATGATTGTGGTGCCTTCGCGGGATACTGTTCCTCAATATGCACAACTGCGCGAACAGATTGATAAACAGGTTGGCAATATTAATGCATCGCACCGCACGATGGAGTGGACTCCGATACACTACTTTTACCGCTCGTTTCCCATCGAAATGCTGTCTGCATTGTACTATACTGCCGATGTATGCCTTGTAACACCTATGCGCGATGGCATGAACCTGGTGAGTAAGGAATATGTGGCCAGCAGGATACATAATGATGGCGTACTGGTGTTGAGCGAGATGGCGGGCGCCTCGAAGGAATTGATCGATGCACTCATTGTCAACCCAAACAACACCGAGGAAGTGGCCAAAACCATTATCAAGGCCGCCTATATGCCCCTGGAGGACCAGCGTGCCCGGATGAAGCAAATGCGCCAGGTAGTTGCCAAATTCAATATCACGCATTGGGTAAAAATATTCATGGATAAGCTCACCGAGGTTAAGCTCCTGCAGCGCTCCATGCAAACGCGTTATGTTGGCCAAGGTACAGAGCTGTCGATCATAAACCGGTATGCCAAAACGCGCAATCGCATCATTTTCCTCGATTACGACGGAACGCTGGTCAATTTTGAGTCGAGCATTGAGGCGGCTGTCCCGGATGAGGCATTGTACAAAATATTGGCCCAATTGACTGATGATCCGGCAAACCGTGTGGTGCTGATAAGCGGCCGCAAGCACGAAAACCTGGAGGAATGGTTTTCAGGCTCACCTGTCGACCTGATTGCCGAACATGGCGCCTGGTCAAAAAAGCAGGGTGCCAAATGGCATAAGTTGCCAGGTCTGTCGGCGCAATGGAAACATGATATTATGCCCGTTTTGGAGACTTACGTCGACCGTACACCGGGTACTTTTATCGAAGAAAAAACCTACTCACTGGTTTGGCACTACCGTAAAGCGCAAAAGGGTTTGGGCGAACTGAGGGCAGGGGAGTTGATGAACAACCTGAAATACCTGGCTACCGACAAGGGCCTGCAACTATTACCCGGCGATAAGGTGGTTGAGGTAAAGAACATCGAAATAAACAAAGGTAAAGCTGCGCTCACGCTTATTGACGGCCGCGATTATGATTTTATGATGGCCCTGGGCGATGATTATACTGACGAAGACATCTTTAAGGCACTTCCCGAAAGCGCCGTTACCATCAAAATAGGTAATAATGTTTCTGCAGCTAAGTTTTATTTGAGAACACCGGCTGAAGCGCGCAGATTGTTGAAGAATATGACTGAGAGCGCAGTTTTGAAGAGTCATTAAGATAGTTTCAGCCTGTGGCAGCCCGCTTTCCGACTAAATTTTAATCGCTTTTTAATAGCAACTTCAGAAAGAATACAAAATTTCCTTTTAATATTTGTGATATAACTGTTACAAAGCCCCATTATGACCAGGGAAGATATTATTACGCTGCTTCAAAATATTAAAGTAAAAACATACGTTGGAGCCGCCGGTTTTGACGCAATCGCTTTTTCGATAGAGAAGGGCCTGATTGAACGAACTCAATCAGGAAACTTTGTCTTATCTCAGAAAGGAGAAGATTTGTTGAATGGTGATTTAGATTACAAGACGATATTCAGGTGATAAAACTCATAACTGATAAACGATGCTCTCATTGCGGTAGATATTTTCAGTACCGGATGCGAAGACATTTCCTGGTTAAGTATTTCCTTTTTTTTCTTCCGCTAAGCAGGTACTACTGCGGCCACTGTCTCACCGGACGCTACGTTTGGGACCGCAATAGAGACTAGCTAATTGCAGAATTACAGATTTTTTGAATTCCTGAATCAAACTAATCACCGGTCTCTAATCTCTGATCACAAAAAAATAGGTTTATCCAGTTTCATCGCGATCCGGTACGCCGCATTCATCAAACCCACATGGCTGTATGCCTGCGGGAAATTACCCCATTGGCTGCCATCATTTTCGTCCACATCTTCACTGAAAAGTAGCAGATGATTGGAAAATTTCAGCAGGTTTGCAAACTCCCTTTGCGCGTCGTCAATCCGGCCGACGGCAGCCAGGGCTTCCACGTACCAAAAGGCGCAAATGAGGAAAGTGGTCTTTGGCTTGCCAAAATCATCCTTATATAAATACCTGTAAAATAATCCATTAGATGCTTTTAGTTCATGTTCTAATGCAGATAAATGATCCTTTGCCCGTTTTGAATTAGGGTCGAGGTAATTCATCATGATCAACTGCAAAGTACTCGCATCAAGGTTGGAGCTGCCTGCCGAGTTGGTATAAACTTTTCGCTTTGGGTCGTAGCAGCTTTCAATATGTTTTGCTGCACGCTTTTTAAGCGATACAGCTTTGCGGATTAACGGTTTGTCGTCAATAGTCCGCGCCATTTTCTCTGCCGCCGAAGCACCCGCCCATTGGAACAGGTTGCTGTAACAATGTATATTGGCCATATTGCGAAACTCCCATATCCCCGCATCCTTTTCGTCGATTGTCTTTTCAATTTTATCGAGTACAAAACCTACCCAGCGGGCAGAGTCTTTCCTTTCGGAGAATATAAAGCGATGGTCGGTATACAAGGGCAGCAACGATATCATTACCTGTCCGTAAATATCATTCTGAATATGCTCATAAGCCTGGTTACCTATGCGCACGGGCTGATTGCCCATATAACCGTCAAGGCCATCCAATACGCGTTCGGTTAACTTACTTTTACCTGTAATGCTGTATAACGGTTGATACCTGAAATCTTCTGATACCGAAATATCGGTGATATAGCTGAAATACTTTTCCATTTCCTCAAAATGGCCAATGTGGTTCAGCGAGGTTAACACGTAGTAGGTATCCCGCAGCCAGCAGTAACGGTAATCCCAGTTACGCCCGCTGCCCGGCGATTCAGGCAAACTGGTTGTGCTTGCCGCGATAATAGCACCCGTATCTTCAAACTGGTGTATTTTTAAAGCCAGTGCCGAACGTATCACATAAGGCTGATAATAACCGGCAATGGACGAATGTTTTATCCAGGTTTGCCAATAGCGTGTAGTTTCGTGCAAAAAATGGTTGGCAGTACTTATGAGCGGCGCTTCGAGGGGTTCGCCATAAGTCATTACCAGGTATTTTTCTTCGTTCAGCACAAAGTATTGCTCATCAAAAACATAGCTTATCGGGATGTTAGTGGTCAGCCGCATGTTTTCATCACCACCGATGTATTGGATATGGTTACTGCCGCGGTTTACGTCAAGTTTCCGCTCTCCATATTCGGAAACCGGGCAACATTTTACTTTTATCCGCGGCGAACCGTCGAGCACTTCAACTTTTCTGATCAGCATCAGCGCTTTATAGTATCGCTGGTTATTGTAAAAACGGGGAGCAAAGTCTGTTACGCGGTACCTGCCGTTTTCCGCTGTGATCTCTGTAACCAGGATATTTGTATTCTCAAGATAGTATTGGTGCGACGTAAATTCGCCTTCCGGCAAGATGGAAAACTCGCCGCCCTTTTTCTTGTCCATCAAGCCGCCAAAAATGAAAGTACTGTCAAATTTGGGCCAGCACAGCCAGTCGACATTGGTATTCTTGTTGATATGGGCCATATAGGCGCAATTGCCTATGATGCCGGTTTGATAGGTGTGTTTTGCCATTAAGAGGGTATCTGCTGTTACTTTAAGTAAGTTCAACAATGAAGAGGGGAGAATGTTTATCGTCAATTAGTGCGAGAGACCACAGCAATGGATTTTGAAACCCATCGCTATGGTTTGACAAATTATAACCCCAAAGTCAATTAAACTATAATCTATACCTATTTAATAGATTATTTTATTTTTATCCCTTGTATATATCAGCAATCGCCGTAACTTTATACTTGAATTATATTTATAAATCAAATAAACCATACAATACCATGAGCTTAAGACTAGGCGATCCCGCACCAAACTTCAAGGCAAAAACATCAGAAGGCGAAATAGACCTTTATGAGTACCTCGGCAACAGCTGGGGCGTATTATTTTCGCACCCTGCAGATTACACACCCGTTTGCACCACCGAACTGGGTAAAACCGCATCATTAAAATCCGAATTTGACAAGCGTAACGTAAAGGTTATCGCGTTAAGCGTCGATTCGGTTGAATCACACAAGGGATGGATAAACGACATTAACGAAACTCAGGGCGTCGAGGTAAATTTCCCGATAATAGGGGATGAGAACCGCGAAATTGCGCTGGCATATGACATGATCCACCCGAATGCCTCATTAACCGCAACCGTACGTTCGCTGTTTATCATAGCACCGGATAAAACCATTAAACTGATGATCACTTACCCGGCATCAACAGGCCGTAACTTCCAGGAGATATTGCGCGTGATAGATTCGCTGCAATTAACCGCCAATTACAGCGTAGCCACACCGGCCGATTGGAAGGAAGGCGAGGATGTTGTGATAGTTCCGGCGATCAAAACTGAAGACGCCGCGGCGAAATTTCCTAAAGGATTTACCATCGTAAAACCATATCTTAGGATGACTCCACAGCCAAATAAATAATTTTATTTGTTTTTAATAATTTTATATATTTGATGTGATTAGGGTTAATACATATTGCTTTCTGATTTATAATACTAAAGTATTTTCAGTTTGGCTATTGTTTTTTTAACTTTTGAACTAAATTCTTTAATACTATAACAATATTATGAAAACTGGAAAAGTAAAATGGTTTAACACACAAAAAGGCTACGGTTTTATTGTTACCGAAGAGGGTAAGGACCTTTTTGTACATTTTAAAGATGTACAGGGGGGTGTTAACGCTATAAAGGATAATGATAATGTGGAGTACGATGTGGAAGATGGCAGAAAAGGTTTACAGGCAGTAAAAGTGAAGAAGATATAGTTGACTATTCTGATCAAAAAAGGAACCTCTGCAGCGTACAGAGGTTTTTTTGTGCCCAAAAAATTCGCAACTTAGCCCGACCAATTACAATTTTATATGACTGACGCTGTTTCTGGCAAACTCACACGCAATGCCATTTTCCTGGTACTGGTTGCATCCTTAGGCTATTTTGTTGATATCTACGACCTGCTGGTCTTCTTAGTCGTGCGCGTAAAAAGCCTGCAATCCATAGGTGTTGCCGATGCCGATATCAAGGCAACGGGGGTGCATATTATCAACTGGCAAATGGGTGGCCTGTTACTTGGAGGCATACTTTGGGGTGTAATGGGCGATAAATTGGGGCGTATTAAAGTACTTTTTGGTTCTATATTATTGTATTCCATAGCCAATTTTGCCAACGGCCTGGTGCACGATGTTACCACTTACGAGATCGTACGTTTTATAGCGGGTATTGGCCTTGCCGGCGAACTGGGTGCGGGAATTACCCTTGTTAGTGAAACGCTGAGTAAAGAAAATCGTGGCTATGGCACTATGGTGGTTTCCGTCATAGGCCTTTTGGGCGCTGTGGCGGCCGGCTACGTTGGCAATCTGGATTGGCGTATGGCATACTTTGTCGGGGGCGGCCTGGGTATTGTTTTGCTCTTATTACGATTAGGTACGTTCGAATCGGGCATGTTTAAGAATATTGTTAAAACCCAGGAAGTATCCAAAGGAAATTTCCTTTCACTATTTACCAATAAGGACCGCTTTTTTAAATACTTGTGTTGCATTTTGATCGGTGCACCGCTATGGTATGTCGTAGGCGTACTGGTTAACCTCGGTTCAGATTTTGGCAAAGCCCTGGGCAATCCGCACCTAAACGCTGCTGCCGGTATCCCACTCACTTACATAGGCATTTCCATAGGAGGTATATTTTCCTCTTTACTGGCACAACTCTTCAAATCACGTAAGTTGACAATGTACATTTTCCTGGTATTGTCGGCCATCAGCGTAGTTGCTTATTTGAGTGATAAGGGCATAACCGATACCGAATTTAAATGGCTCTGCTTTTTTATGGGATTTTCGGTAGGATACTGGGCCACATTTGTAACCATAGCATCCGAACAATTTGGTACCAACATCCGCGCAACGGTAACTACTACCGTACCCAACTTTGTACGGGGCGCGTTGATACCTATCAACTCTTTATTTGGCTTTCTTTCGGGGATTTTCGGCATGGTATACAGCGGGTATATCGTGATGGCTATTTTGACTGTTATTGCCCTCATTGCCTTGAGCGAGTTAAAGGAGAGCTTTCATAAGGACCTGGATTATGTAGAAGGACCGTAGAGACGCAAGATTTTGCGTCTCCAAGCGGACCCGGATTATTTTAGGCCCAAATTTTGCGTCTCTACCTGATTAAAAAATTGCAACTTTACCCTGATGATTACCAAGGAACAGATAGCCGAAGATTATAAGACAATACAAGATGAAATTTGCTCGGCCCTTGAGCAATGTGACGGTAAGGCCAAATTTGAACAAGAACTGTGGGAGCGTGAGGGCGGTGGCGGCGGACGTACACGCATCATGCAAAACGGCAATATCTTCGAAAGGGGAGGTGTTAACTTTTCGGCCGTACACGGTCATTTGCCCCACACCATGAAAAAGGCACTGAATGTTGACCAGGATGATTTTTTTGCGACGGGAGTTTCTATTGTTATCCATCCAAATCACCCGATGGTGCCTATTATCCACATGAATATCCGTTATTTCGAAATGCCTTCTTCTTTTAGCTCGGGCAACCCAGTAAGGTGGTTCGGCGGAGGTATCGATTTAACACCCCACTACATTATTGAGGATGACGCCCGGTTTTTCCATGGCCATCTCAAAACGGTTTGCGATCAATTCAATCATGATTTTTACCGCCGTTTTAAACTTTGGGCCGATGACTATTTCTTCATCAAACACCGCAACGAAACCCGCGGTATAGGAGGCATATTTTACGACCGTTTAACGGGTAATGAAGATACCAGCCTCGAACAGGTTTTTGAGTTCTCAAAAGCGGTAGGGCGTTCCTTCGCACCGATATATACCGAACTGGTAAACCGTAACCGCGATAAACAATTTACTGAAGCACAGCAGTTATGGCAATACCAGCGCCGCAGCCGCTACGCCGAATTCAATTTGGTTTATGATGCAGGCACCAAATTCGGTCTTGAAACAAATGGTCGCATCGAATCCATATTGATGAGCCTGCCACCAACAGCAAAATGGGTGTATGATTACCATGCCCAGCCCGGCAGCGAGGAAGAGAAAACGTTATCTTTATTAAAAAAAGGAATTAACTGGGCGTGATGAAACAGATAGCATTGGGCATCCTGTTAATAATCATTGCGTCAGCCTTTTCGGGTGGGAAAACGCTTGCCGGAAAGTGGGAATACCTGGGTGGTGTCTATAATGGTAAAAAAGAAGGCCCACCGGCTGAATATACGCTTGAAAGAAGATATGACGGCGCACATTACAATGCTTTTGCCTTGCAAAAAGGGTATAAGCCAGAGAAATACGAGGCAGGTAATTATACCCTTAAAGGCGATACCTGCATCGAAATTGAAACCTTCAGCAGCCAGCCTTCAAAACTCAAAAACATACCCGTGCACTACCGCTATAAAATACGCCACGATTCGCTGATTTTTAGCGGAACCTTACCCTCCGGGATGATCGTAGAAGAGTATTGGAAACGCGTAAAATGACCTTTATTTTTTTGTAGTCCGTTCCTAATCATTTTGTTACATTTTTATACACAAAAAGGGCAAAATGTGCATAAAAAACACGCCCCAGTCCGAAGTATTTTCTTAACTTCGCAGGTCGCTTTTGAGCACCATCTCAAAGCGAAAATTATAAACAAAAAGATCTACGATAATTAAAAATGGCCGAAGAAACAGGAAACGGAAATCTACCCCCCGAAGACAGAATTATTCCAATAAATATTGATGAAGAAATGCGAGCAGCCTACATTGATTATTCAATGTCGGTTATCGTTTCACGTGCCTTACCCGATGTGCGCGACGGTTTGAAACCCGTTCACCGTCGTGTGTTATATGGCATGCTTGATTTAGGATTGTATAACAATAAACCAACCAAAAAATCGGCCCGTATAGTGGGTGAGGTACTTGGTAAATATCACCCGCACGGCGATACTTCGGTATACGACGCCATGGTGCGTATGGCACAGGACTGGAGCCTTCGTTATCCATTTGTGGATGGACAAGGTAACTACGGTTCTGTCGACGGCGACCAGCCGGCGGCGATGAGGTACACCGAGGCAAGATTGCAAAAGATTGCCGAGGAAATGCTGGCCGATATAAACAAGGATACCATTGATTACCAGCTCAACTTTGACGATTCGCTGGAAGAGCCCACGGTTTTACCGGCTAAAGTCCCCAACTTGCTGATCAACGGCGCGTCGGGTATTGCAGTAGGTATGGCCACCAATATGGCCCCGCATAATTTGACTGAAATCATTGACGCCACCTTAGCATTAATAGATAACCGCGCAATAGAGGTTACTGAATTGATGAAATATGTAAAAGGCCCCGATTTCCCTACCGGGGGTATCATTTACGGGTTTGAAGGCCCGCGTGAAGCGTTGGAAACAGGCCGCGGCAGGATAGTGATTCGCTCAAGGGCCGAAATTGAAACCTATGGCAACAACGAGCGCGAACGCATTATTGTAACCGAAATACCTTACCAGGTAAATAAGGCGACGATGATAGAACGCACCGCGGAACTGGTTGAAGAAAAGAAAATTGAAGGCATATCCGCCATTCGCGATGAATCGAACCGCGAAGGTATCCGCATCGTTTACGAAATAAAACGCGACGCCAATGCCGCCATCGTACTCAATAACCTGTTTAAATATACCGCGCTGCAAACATCTTTCAGCGTAAACAACATTGCACTGGTACATGGCAGGCCGATGATGCTTAACCTGCGCGATTTGATCCACCATTTTGTGGAGCACCGTCACGAGGTGGTTATCCGTCGTACCAAATTCGACCTGGCTGAAGCCGAAAAACGTGCGCACGTACTCGAAGGCTTATTAATTGCACTGGATCATCTTGACGAGGTAATTAAACTCATCAGAGCCTCTAATACACCGGAAGATGCCCGCGACGGCTTGATGACCTCGTTCGGCCTTTCCGATATACAGGCGCGCGCCATACTGGATATGACCCTCAGAAGGTTAACCGGACTGGAACGTGACAAGATCAAAGCCGAATTTGAGGAGTTAATGAAAACGATAGATTATTTGAAATCTGTTTTGGCTGATGAAGGTTTGCGCATGCAGATCATCAAAGACGAACTGATCGAGATCAAAGAAAAATATGGCGATGAGCGCAAAACCGAGATCGTTTACTCGTCTGCAGAAATGCAAACCGAGGACTTTATTGAAGACGAAGACGTAGTAATTACCATATCTCACGAAGGTTATATCAAACGCACCCCGCTTACCGAATATCGCAGGCAGGGAAGGGGTGGTAAAGGCTCTATGGGCAGCAATAGCCGTGATGCCGACTTTATTGAGCATTTGCTGATAGCGTCAAACCACAATTATATGCTGTTCTTCACCGAAGCCGGGCGTTGTTTCTGGCTCAGGGTGTTTGAAATACCTGAAGGTACGCGTGTATCCAAGGGTCGTGCTATTCAGAATGTGATCAATATTCCGAAAGAGGAAAATATCAAGGCTTACATCAAAATTGTAAACCTGAAGGATAAAGAATACCTTGAGAATAATTTTATCATCATGGTTACCAAAAAAGGTACCATTAAAAAGACTTCGCTCGAAGCTTATTCGCGCCCAAGGGCAAACGGTATAAACGCTATCAATATCAACGAAGGCGATATGCTGCTTGAAGCGAATTTAACCAGCGGAACAAGCGAAATTGTAATGGCGCTTAAATCTGGCCGTGCAATACGCTTTAACGAGTCTACGGTAAGGCCAATGGGCCGTACAGCCACCGGCGTTCGCGGTATCACCCTTGAAAACGGCGACGATGAAGTTGTAGGTATGATCAGCATCGATAACCCGGAAACAACCGTACTGGTAGTTTCAGAAAAAGGTTACGGCAAACGTACCGATATCGATGATTACCGAGTTACCAACCGTGGCGGTAAAGGTGTTAAGACCTTGAACATTACCGATAAAACAGGAAAACTTGTTGCCATAAAAGGTGTTACTGATAATGAAGATCTGATGATCATCAATAAATCGGGCATCATAATCCGCATAGCGGTAAGCGAATTGCGCACCATGGGTCGTGCTACACAAGGTGTGAGGCTGATTACGCTTAAGGAAAATGACGAAATTGCTTCAGTTGCGAAAATTGAGCATGATGACTCTGAGGATGAGGTGATTGATAACAACGAAAACACCGAAAACCCGGGTGCAGCGCCTTCCGCCGGTGAAGAAACTGAGTAAACAATATGGCAGGCCGTAAGGTAATTTTACCGCTTTTTATATTCGTATTTGCCGCATCGGCCACCTTCGGTCAAACGGAGGTGTTTAAGAATGTCGTAAATAATTTGGCGTTCTATAAGCAAAAAAAGGATGTCAAGTACCTTGCAGGTGCGAAAAAGTCGGTCGACAGCCTGATGAAAACGCATGCGGATTCGATCGACCTGGCCAAAAATGTTTATAAGGCAGTAGTGTACTCGAGCATAGCGTATATCGATTCGACAAATAAGCTAAAACAACCGGCAAATTTTTTCGACCAGCATGTTTGTAAGCTTTACGACAAGTTAGCGGCCAATAAGCGCATATACAAATACCAGCCTGAGATGGATTTCTCAAGGCACTGTATTGCTAATGTCTATTTGCGTGAAGGTTTTGCATATATGCACTTGTCCGATTATCGCAATGCGATCCAATGTTTCCAGTCGGCAAAAAAATATGCGCCTGAGTTTAAGGAGCTCAATGCCTATATTGCTTATGCGAATAACCGCCTCGGGAACCTGATGGATGCTGCACATTACTACACAGAGTTGCTCAAAACCGACAGCACCCGTGGGCAGTACATCGAGGCTGCTTCGAACACCTACAAGTCGATAGGTGATACCTCCAAAGCTTTACAGATTTTGCAAAAAGGGCGTAAGCATCTGCCCGGCGATAACTTCCTGTTGCTGGATGAAGCCAATATCTATAATAACCAGAAAAACTACCATGCGCTGGCGCCTTTATTGCCCCAACTACTGGATCAGAACGCCAACAGCGCTGAAGTTGCCTTCATTGCCGCAAATTGTTATGATCATTTAAATAACTTTGATAAAGCCGAATCACTATATTTACGTTCCGTTGAGTTAAACGGCTCCTTATACGAGCCCGTGTATAACCTTGGAATACTGTACTTTAGAGAGGGATTAGCCAAACATGGCGACGATGCCAAAAATGATATTTCAAGGGCAGGGCAGTGGCTTGAAAAGGCCGGCGATATGGTGCCAAACGACGTAAAATGCCTGCAATTGCTGCAAATGGTTTATACCAGAACCGGCGACCAGGCACAAGTAGATAAGATAAATAGTAAACTCAAATTATTAACCAACCAATAGAACATGAAAATCAAATTCTTCATAACCGCGCTTTTTGCTTTTATTGCCGTAAGCGCTTTTGCCCAGAAAGGGGAACTCAGCGATGCCAAAGACGATTACACAAAATATGATGGCTTGAGAGCGAATATGGCTATGGCAAAAACTTTTTTGACGAGCGCAAAAACCCATATCGACAAAGCTGCCGCTAATGCTAAGACATCTGCATTGCCAGAAACCTTTGCTTTAAAAGCCACTATTTACGCTTCATTGGCATCAAATGATGAAGACGCAACTGCTGCGACCGCAGATTACGCTACAGCACAAGATGCCTTAGCCAAGGGCACTGCGGCGGACACTAAAAAGGAAAATACTTTATACCTGACACACGCAACAACCGAATTGGCACAATGCCAGCTGAATAAAGGCGTGAAAGCTTACCAGGCCAAAAACTATGATGACGCTTACAAGGCATTTGACGCTGCCCGCCAGTTGATACCAACTGACACTACTGCGATTTTATATACAGCTATATCAGCTTCCAACACAAAAAACTATCCTATCGCTATAACCAATTATTCGGTATTAGTAGCCGCGCCAACTTATTCTACCAAAGGCAAGGTTGAGGCTTATAATGATCTGGCTACCTTATATTTATACAACAAGGATACTACGGGCTCCATGAAGGTGATATCCGAAGCTGTAACCAAATTTCCGAACAATGCCGACTTGCGTAAAAGAGAAATAGAAGTGAGCCTGCAGGCGGGTCAATCCGCCGACCTGATCAGTAAAATTGAAACAGCCATAAAAGGTGACCCAGCTAATAAAGCGCTTTATTATTATGATGGGCTTGTTTATTCGCAGATAGCCGAAGCAGCCGGCACCAAAATAGCTAAACTGGAAAAGGCCGACAAGAAAGCGGCCGCAGCAAAACCAGGTCTAAAACAAGCGCCCAATCCGGAAATTGCTAAACTAAAACAAACCAGGCAGGATAACTACAGCAAGGCTGCCGAGCAATACAAAAAAGCAGTAGCTATTGACCCTAACTATTTTGAAGGCGTAATGAACCTGGGGTACGTTACCATTGCACCGGCAACTGATATTTATAACGATGCACAGCAATTGCCGGGCTCACAAATGGCTGCGTACAATGCGGCAATGGCCAAGGCAAATGCGCAGTTCGAACAGGCAAAACCTTATGTTTTAAAAGCAGTTGAACTGAACCCGCAATCGCTGGATGCATTAACCAATTTAAAAACCTATTATTTAGGTAAAAAAGATACCGAGAACGCAAATGCCGTTCAGAAAAAGATCGATGCCCTGCCAAAAGCAGCGGCGGCTCCTGGTCAATAGTTTTCAATAGGGGATACAATTTAGAGCCTGTTTCAAAAGAGCAGGCTTTAATTGTTTGAAATCTACTTAACATAATATTAATTATGAGAATAATATTATAGCGTAAATGCTCCTTGTTTTTTTGAGGCCCCTACAATTTCTAAACAGAATTACCACATAAACTTGTGTCACAAGATAGTTTCATACCATCAATCTAAATGAATGTCTTTCATACCAAACGCGAAGAATTTTTAAAAAGGATCAGCAAACTTACAGAAGGTTCAAGTTTTCCCTTACCGGATATCAGGCTCCATCAAATACCAAAGTCCGGGATAACTATCCCCGAAAATACCGATCCGGAAATGGTCAGAAAAATCATGAAGATCTACAACGAGGTTTTTAATAAGTAGAGACGCAAGATTTTGCATCTCTGGGTTTTTATTTATGGAATTTAGATGATATTGGAATCCTAGATTAAAATATCTCATATGTCTTTCAAATATTTTGTCTTCTTGTCTATAGCACTTGCCATTTATGGATGCGCGGGTAAGCACCCACTCACTGAGCCTTTCAATCCAGTTAAAATCGATTTTAAAAATGAAGGCCAGCGTGAGGATTATGAGGCTGAACAATTTTTTATAAAAAATTATAAGGTAGAACACTATAAAAAGTACGAAGGCCCTATTGTATTAAATGACGACGATTATGCATACAAAGATGCAATCATAGATAGGCCTTTATCACCAGAAATGAGAGCAATTTTAGATAAAGGAATTTTTTATCCTTATGTCATGCGCCAGGCTTATAAATACCTGCCGAAGATTCGCGTTAATAAGGATTCGTTAATCGCATGGCGTAAAAGAGATACTTCAACAGTTAAACCTAAAATATTTTATAAATTCCCAAGGATGGATAGTTTGCGGATTTATAATTTTGAAAAAATCAAATCTTTAGAAAAGACGCCAAAGCAAAAACGATTTCGATTTTGGCTTTTCAGAAAAGGATTTGGTAATCCCACTGTATGTTTTATGGAGCTAACGAACAAAAATGCAGCCTCCGAAATAGACTTATTATCTTTTATCGATGGCGCAAAGCTAACTTTTTTTCAAGAGGGCTGGATTGTAATTTAACCAAAAAAGCCCCCAAATTTCTTTGAGGGCTATATTTTTGTGATTTGTGCCTGGTTAACCAGTTAACTAATCACTAGTCACTAATCACTAATTAGGATTCTCTGTTCTCTCAGGCCTTGGCAATAATGCCTTCCTCGAAAGTTTCAGTTTACCTTGTTTGTCGATATCCAGCAGTTTCACACGTACTTCATCGCCAACTTTGAATATACCATCCATCGACTCAAAACGTTTGTGATCAATTTCGGATATATGCAGCAAACCATCTTTACCTGGCATAATTTCAACAAATGCACCAAACGGCATAATTGATTTCACCTTGCCTTCGTAAATTTCACCAACTTCCGGTCTTGCAGCAATCGCACGAATGCGGCTAACCGCGGCATCAATCGCGTCTTTGTTATCGGCAAATATCTGTACGATACCCTGGTTGTCCTTTTCCTCGATGTTGATGGTTGCACCGGTTTCACGCTGCATTTCCTGGATGATCTTACCACCGGGACCAATAACGGCACCAATGTATTCCTTATCAATTTTAAGAGTAACAATACGTGGTGCATGCGGTTTGTAATCCTCGCGCGGTGCGGCCATTGTTTTGCTGATCTCTTTTAAGATATGCAAGCGGCCTTCTTTTGCCTGGTCTAAAGCTTTAGTTAATACTTCGTATGATAAACCATTGATTTTCAAGTCCATCTGACAAGCAACAATACCTTTTTCGGTACCGGTTACTTTAAAGTCCATATCACCCAAGTGGTCTTCGTCACCTAATATGTCAGAAAGAATTGCATACTTGGTTCCCATTTCGTTGGTGATCAAACCCATCGCGATACCCGTTACCGGCGCTTTGATCTTCACACCCGCATCCATCAGTGCCAATGTTCCGGCGCAAACCGTAGCCATGGATGACGAACCGTTTGATTCTAAAATATCAGAAACGATACGGATAGTATATGGATTCTCGTCGTCAGATGGCAACACCTGTTTTAGTGAACGCATGGCTAAGTTACCGTGACCAATTTCGCGGCGGCCTGCTCCCCTGTTCGGGCGAACCTCCCCTGTCGAAAATCCAGGGAAATTGTAGTGTAAAAGAAATTTCTGGTAACCGTTGATAAACGCACCGTCAATCATTTGCTCATCATCCTTCGCACCTAAAGTAACTGTAGTTAAGGCCTGGGTCTCCCCTCTCGTAAATATTGCAGAACCGTGTGCAGATGGCAAATAACCAACTTCGCTCCATATCGGGCGAATCTGGGTAGTAGTACGACCGTCTAAACGTTTTCCTTCGTCTAATACAAGATTACGGATAGCGTCATATTCAACATCGTGATAGTATTTTTTAGCTAAGAACTTGGTAACGTCGTCGATCTCGCCCAAAGTTGCGATATAATTATCGCGAACTTCTTTGAATTTAGCTGAGCGCTCGTCTTTTGCCGATGCAGAACCTGCGATAGCATAAACCTGCTCGTAAGTAGCAGCGTAAATCGCTTTCTTAAGCTCTTCATTATGATTTTCGTGGCTGTAAGTACGTTTTTCAGTCTTACCAACAGCAATGGTTAATTCTCTTTGTATAAGACAATGGATCTTAATGTGCTCGTGAGCAAATTTGATCGCCTCTATCAGTTCAGCTTCCTGTATTTCTTTCGATTCACCTTCAACCATGTTGATGTCAAATTCAGAACCGGCTACGATAAACTCTAAAGTAGCAGTTTCCAATTGGCTCAGGGTTGGGTTGATCACCAGCTTGCCGTCGATCTTAGCTACACGTACTTCAGATATTGGCCCGTTGAAAGGGATATCCGAAACAGCGATAGCAGCCGAAGCAGCCAAACCTGCTAAACAATCCGGCATGGTATCTTTATCAGCCGAAATTAAAGTGATCATCACCTGCGTATCCGCATGGTAATCATCAGGGAATAAGGGACGTAAAGCACGGTCAACCAAACGCGAGATCAAAACCTCGTAATCTGACAAACGCGCCTCGCGGCGTAAAAAACCACCCGGTATACGGCCTGTGGCAGCGTATTTCTCCTGGTAGTCAACAGATAATGGTAAAAAATCAACACCTTCTTTTGCTTCGAGCGACGAAACAACAGTAGCGAGCAACATCGTGTCGCCCATTTTAACGACAACAGACCCATTGGCCTGTTTGGCCAGTTTTCCGGTTTCGATCTCAATGGTGCGGCCGTCACCTAAATCGATTACCTTTTTAATTACATTTAAACTCATCTTTTTTTTGTTGTGATGCGCTTTTCATCTTTAGCAACGCACCGTTTTGTATATATAAATTTTTACTTAGCAAAAGTAAAAAAGCCACCCGAATTGCGGATGGCTTTTGTTAAAAAACCTTAAAGATTTACTTAATGATATCTCTCAGCTGGAGGGCCTTGATTATAGCACGGTATCTCTCAATATCTTTCTTAAATAGGTAGGCCAGCAATGCGCGGCGTTTACCTACTAATTTTTGAAGCGAAAGCTGGGTTGAAAAATCATGTTTGTTGTTTTTCAAATGACCGGTCAAATGCGCAATACGTGTTGTAAATAATGCTACTTGTCCTTCTGCCGATCCTGTATCGGTGGCGCTTTTGCCGTGTTTTGTGAAAATCTCTGTTTTCCACTCTTTACTTAAATACATTACCTGAATAATATTAAAGCGTTTATAAATTATGTTAATTGAGGCGCAAAGATAGGTTTAATCCGGGATAATTACAATAGATGGGAACAATTAGTGAATGAGTGATTTAGCGAATTACTGAATTTGGATTTTTAATAAACAACATGATATGGTTAAATGATAAATTTGCAAAAAAATATTCACTCATTCACTCATTCACTCATTCACTAAATCACTAATTCACTAATTCAGTAAATCAATAATTCACTCAATGCCCACCTACTCCACTTTCGAAACCGAATTCCGCGTGCGCCCGGATGATATTGATATGTTCCAGCACGTACATAACAGCAAGTATTTTGACTATGTGCTCGCCGCCCGGTACGACCAGATGGAACGCTGCTACGGTATGCCAATGGAAAAGTTTATGGAACGCGGCTTTGGCTGGGTGGTACGTACCGCATTTGTTGAGTACAAGCGTGCCTTAACCATGTCAGATTCTTTTATTGTAAAAACAGGCATCGACACCATCGACGAAAAAGGCTGCAGGGTAAAATTCGTGATCACCAACAAAGCCACCAACAAAATTTGCTGCGACGGCTGGTTTGATTATACTATGATTGATATGCAAACAGGCCGCGGTGCCAAAATACCCGCCGATATTATTGAGCATTACCTGATTTGATGTGCAGATTTGAAATGTGCGGATGTGCAAATGAGTAAAATAATATATTAGTTCAAGCAATATACACTCTGCATCTAATGGAGATTTACGACATTTTTGATAAAGAAAATCATCTGCAGCCCGACTTCGATAAAGATACATTCGGTACACTTCAAGGCTGGGATTTTGGTTGGGAGATTTTGAAAACCATTAACATTGCGAAATCGCGATTAGAAAATCAGGAGATTTCAAAAAGATTTTCGCCAGGACAAAAAGCGCTTTACTTTTTTTGGTACTTGGATGCGCAAGTTACCAATGGAGGTTTTATTCAGTTTTACTGGAATGATTATGGTAATTATATACCTACGATAAAAGAAGGGCTAAAATTGATAAATGATGAAGAGCTTATTAAACTTATTGACAAGGCAGATAAAGAATATTGGGCCAATAAGAGTCAATTTGATGTTCAAAAAGAAAAAGATGGTTGGGAGCCTATTTATGCTAACCTAAATAATTTTGAAACTTATGACTCACAATATTTCAAAATTCATAATAACACAATGGAACTTATTGAGAAATATGCGAAATCGCATCCTGAAGAGTTTGTGAACCTAATATAATCCGCACATCTAAAATCCGCACATTTGAACATCAAATCGCCCCATCGATCAATTCCCCATAAAACTCGCCCAAATTCATACCCGCTGCCCTCACCTGCTGTGGCACCAGGCTATTGGCTGATTGGCCAGGTGTAGTATTGATCTCGATAAAGTAAAACTCGCCGGTATTTTCAAGGATGATAAAGTCGATGCGTACCATGCCTTTGCAGTTGAGCCTTAAATAAACTTCGGTTACAATATTGCTGATAAGTTCATTTTGGTCGGCGCTCAAGTCTGCGGGAGTTATTTCTTTGGATACGCCGGGCGTGTATTTGGCTTCGTAATCAAAAAACTCTTTTGAGCTGATGATTTCCGTCGCAGGCAAAACGGTGATATGGCCTTTTAATCTCGCCACGCCAATGCTATACTCGCGACCTTTAATAAACTCTTCAACCAATATTTGATCATCCTCTTTAAAGGCCCTTTCAAAAGCATCATGCAGGCCAGCAACATTTTGCACCTTGCTCATGCCCACACTGCTGCCGCCGTTGTTTGGTTTAATAAACAATGGAAACTTCAAGGATGCTACTACCGTAGCGGCTTCATGAATACCGGTTTTAAACAACTGTATGGACTTAGCTGTATGCAGGCCGTGTATGCCATGCACTATTGCTTTAGTATAGGCTTTATTCATCGTGATGGCAGACGTGGTAGCATCACAAGTATTGTAAGGTATGCCCAGTATATCAAAATAGCCCTGCAGTTTGCCATCCTCGCCTGGCGTCCCATGCACGGTAATAAAAGCAAAGTCAAATTTTATTTTTTTGCCATCCAGTGTCAAGCTGAAATCGTTTTTATCCACCTCCACCCTTTGGTCAACTGATTCGTAAAACCAACTTTCCCGGGTTACCAGGATGGTGTACACATTATATTTAGCAGCATCCAGGCTTGATTTTATATTCTGCGCACTGTTGATGGAAACTTCGTATTCTCCGGTGAAACCTCCGGCTAAAAGGGCGATATTTTTTTGTGACATGTTCAAAGATAGTTCGAAAGTCGGAAAGTCAGAAAGTCCGAAAGAAAATTTTAGGCGTGCTGTGAATATAGGGTATTAAAAAAATCTACGGTAAAAGTGCTAAATCAATAAACTTTCGGACTTACGCGGACTTCCTGACTTTCCGACTTCTTATAAAAAATTAAAAATTTTACCCTATGTTTGATGATTGAACATCTTCGCCATCCATGAGTAAATTTGGGTCCTATTTAAAAACCAAAGAATTCCGTAAAACTATATTGCTGGCCATTGGCTCAGTGATCGTCGTCGTTTTAATCGCGTTTTTTAGTTTAGATTTCTATACACGTCATGGCGAAGGCATACCCGTACCTACCTTGACCGGAATGCCTATCGACAAAGCTTTAGTTCTTTTAAAGGAGCAAGGTTTTGGTGTAAGCATCGATTCGATTTACGTACAGGACAAGCCAGCCGGCATGGTGGTTGAGCAGGACCCGGACGCAGGCACCAGCGTAAAAGTAAACCGGGTGATATACCTTAAAATCGTAAAAAACTTAGCGCCTACCGTATCCCTTCCTGATATTATGGATGCACCCTATATATCAGCTGTAGCTACCATATCCAATTATGGTTTGAAAGTTGGCGATACCACTTACCGGTCGGATATTGCCCGTGACCATGTACTCGAAGTACGCTATGCGGGGCAGGCTATCCAACCAGGCTCAAAACTCCCCCAAGGCTCAAAAATCGACCTTGTACTAGGCGACGGCGCAGGCGCGAGTGAGGTTGATATTCCCGACCTGGTTAACCAGGATCTCGACGCGGCAAAGTTCGCACTAAAAGGCTCCGGACTTAGTTTGGGTACCGTTACCTACCAGGGAACAATTACCGATACTACCAATGTGGTGGTTGTGGCGCAAATGCCGATGAAGACCGACTCTATTACCAAGGCGCCCATAGGTACCAAAGTAAATGTTACTGTGGCGCAGGGTAAAAAACCATGATAGATATCAATGCCCCCGAATTATTGGTGCTCCTTCAGAATAAGCAGCCCATCAAGGTGCTCGATGTACGCGAACCGATAGAATATCACACCTGGAATATCGGAGGCGTAAATATCCCCATAGCGGGCCTTGAACGGAAACTTGATGGCCTGGATTGGAGGAAGGATGATGAGATCATCGTCGTTTGCAGGGCCGGGATACGCAGCGCCACAGCAAAATCAATTTTAGAGCTGAATGGTTACAAAAATATCCGAAATTTGTGCGGCGGTTTAATGGCGCTTCAAAAAATTCAATCATAATAGCATATCAATGGCACAGGAAAAAACAGATCAGCCAGGCAAATCAAAAAAACTGATCATTGCATTCATAGTCGTTATCATCATCGCAGGCATTGCAGGCTTTTTTTATTATCAAAAATACTTCTCTCCTAACGTTACCGGCAGCCAGGAATATTTATATATCCACACCAATGCAACGTATGCCGACGTTTACAAAACCATCCGCGAAAAAGGTATCGTAAAGGATAGCACGTCATTTAATGCCGCAGCAAAGGGCATGCATTATGATACACGTGTAAAACCCGGGCGTTACCGTTTGGAGGAAGGAATGACCAACCGTCGCCTCATCAACATGCTGGCTTCGGGTGCGCAGGAAGCTGTTTCGCTGTCCTTTCATAACCTAAGACAAAAAACAGATTTCGCTGGCTTTATATCTAAAAAACTCGAGGCCGATTCAACGTCCATGATTCATTTACTGGATTCTACCGATTTTGTGTCGAAGTATGGCTTTACGACCGATAATGTCTACGCTGTTTTTATTCCTAATACTTACGATGTATATTGGAATACCTCGCCCGAAAAGTTTTTTAAGCGGATGTATGCCAATTACGAAAGCTTTTGGACAGCTGACCGCAAAGAGCGGGCCTCTGAGATCAACCTCTCCCCTATCCAGGTTTCTATTTTAGCTTCTATTGTGGATGCGGAAGCCTTGCACGATGACGAAATGCCTACCATTGCCGGCTTATACCTTAACCGCCTTAAAAAGGGCATGAAACTGGAATCGGACCCTACTGTGATATTTGCTTTGCAGGATTTTAGCATCAGGCGTGTTTTAAACAGGTATCTGTCCTACAATTCGCCATACAACACTTACCTGCATACGGGTTTGCCCCCCGGCCCGGTGATGATGCCATCCGTAAATGCCCTTGACGCGGTATTGGATTACAGGAAGAGCGACTATATTTATATGTGCGCCAAAGAAGATTTCTCCGGCTATCATAATTTTGCCACCAATGTTGGCGACCACCTGGCTAATGCACGCAAATTTCAGCAGGCGCTTAACGAAAGACACATTAAGAAATAATGTTCGAACATACGACCAAAATACGGGTACGGTACGGCGAAACCGACCAGATGGGCTACATGTACTATGGCAACTATGCCGAATTTTACGAGGTTGGTCGTGTAGAAATGCTGCGCAGCCTGGGTATGACCTATAGCGGCATGGAAGCTTCTGGGATTATGATGCCCGTTCTCGAAATGAGCTGCAAATACCTAAAACCTGCTTTGTACGATGAGGAGATCAGCGTTAAAGTGATTATGGCGAAGATGCCCGGTGTTAAAATTCACTTCAGGTACGAACTGTATAATTTTAAAAATGAACTCATCAACACCGGCGAAACGCTGCTGGCTTTTATCAATATGAAAACCAACCGGCCCTGCCTGCCCATGCAGGAGTTTATTGATAAGTTGAAGCCATTTTTTCAGTAGATTTGAGTTGAATGGAATGGCTGCACCGTTTTTTACGCCGGTTTATATTTTACAGGTACCTGGTGGAGTGTACCAAATACATCGCATTCCCTGGTTTTAAGCCGATATCACTCTATACCGTAGCCGTTTTCTTTTTTACTGAGATAAAACAGGGCGTTTTGGTTAACAAGGCCTCCTCGCTGGCTTACGTGTTTATGCTCGCCCTGTTCCCGGGCACTATATTTTTATTTACGCTAATACCGTATATACCCATAAATCATTTCCAGGACAATTTACTAACCCTGCTGGCCCAGATCATGCCGCAGGATGCCTATAATGCTTTCCACGATACCATCATTGAGATCGTTAAAAAGAAAAGCGGCGGCTTATCCACCCTCGGGTTTCTTTCCACCTTATTTTTTGCTACTAACGGTGTAGCCAGGCTGATGCAGGCGTTTAACAAATCATCCCTGCAGGATGAAACCCGAACCTACCTAAAAAGGCGTTGGGTAGCTTTGGTGCTTACCGTGGTTATTTGCATCTCATTTTTAACAGCTGTTACTATCTTGATTGCCGGACACAAACTGTTGTTTTTCTTACAGCACCAGTTCAACAGCAATGCACATGGCTGGTTCGTTGTAATTTCGGTTTTAAGATGGATCATCGTAATTGTGATCTTTTTCACAACAGTATCCTTATTATACCGTTATGGGCCCGCGCACAAGCAACGCTGGAATTTCCTTAGCCCCGGTTCTATATTGGCAACCGGGCTCGCTATTTTAACCTCGGTGGGTTTTACCTTTTATATCAATAATTTCGCGTCCTACAACAAAGTTTACGGCTCTATCGGAACGCTTATTGTGGCGATGATTTGGCTTTACCTCAACTCCCTGATCATCCTCATCGGTTTCGAACTCAACGCCAGTATCGAGCTTTCCAAGCGGAGTATTAAGATCGTAAAACCCAAGTTCAACAGCTTTCGGACGGAAAAGCCGGAGGAAGTCAATAAGTAAAATACTGTAAAACAGCTGTTTAAATACCACATCCAATTACTTTAAAAAAACTTAATAGGACGTTTGGCAATTCGGCACGGTTTTGTACTTTTGCCCCCGGAGAGTTGGCAGAGTGGTCGATTGCGGCAGTCTTGAAAACTGTTGAACTGTGAAAGGTTCCTGGGGTTCGAATCCCTAACTCTCCGCCGGATATTTTATAAAATGGCTTTGATGCATCATCAAGGCCATTTTTATTTAAATGAAAATAAAAGGGGGCAATAAAGGGAGCATTTCAGCAGCGTTCATCTTAATATCAGATTTTTATAAATGGAGTTCGGCTCTGGGTACTCCGAAAATAATTAAAGGCCTGTAAATTAACAATTTATGGGCTTTTTAATTTCTTAACGAACACTATTACGAACGGAAATGATATCGATAATTAATAGCTTCGGTTCACTTAAAAAAAATTAAAGATTCGTTTCACGTAAGCTACTTTTTAAGTTAATGAAGATGATAGAGTATTTTTTAATAATTGGAGCAGCTTATAACCAAATTTTTGAAAGCCGAACGTATTAAATTAAACTATTTGAATGCTTCCAGCACATAGTTTTTTGTTTACTTTAGGTCATGATTCATTTCGAATTTGGCTTTTACAGTTCACTCCTACTAATTTTTTTTGTACATGGTTTGGTCTATGCGATACTATTATTTCGAAAAGGCATCGAGAACGAAAATGCGGCGAACAAATGGCTAGGTATATTTTTGCTCCTTTGCATTTTGTACATAACGCCCTGGATGGTAGGTTTTGCCGGCTGGTATGATCACCAACCTTATCGGGATTTTCTGTTTTATTTTCCATTTCAGCATTTATTTTTCATTGGCCCTATTATTTTTTTTTATGTACAGAGCCTTCTCAATCCTGCTTTCAAATTTGGCAGGAAAGAACTTTTCCAACTCATACCAGGTTTATCATATTTGTTATTCACCCTCATTATGTATGTTACAGACAAGGTTATACTGAAGAGATATTTTTTTCTCGCTGGTGGAACCGACCCTGATTTTGACAGTTGGTATCAATACACCGGTTTTATATCTATGTCGATTTATTTTCTACTTAGTCTCCGTTACTATATGATATATAAGAAAATAATAGTGCAGGTAATAAGTTATGCTGAGGTGGTTTTATTCCGTTGGGTGCAAAAGTTTTTAATTGCTTTTTTATGCATGCTCCTGTTAAAGCTATTATTTTTTGTCGGCACGCAAATTCCGGCATTTAGAAGGCTTTCTTATACCGGACCATGGTGGGAATATTTTTCTTTTGCCATCGTGTTCTATTATATTGCCATAACGGGCTATTCCAATTCAATTGAGGCAAAAGTATCTTTTAAAATTAACCTGCTGGAATATAAAAAAGCAACTTTGTTGCTGGCGCCCATTTCATTATTACAAAATGATAATGTCATTGAAGATTCGCAGATGGTTGAAATCGATCTGGGTGAAGAGGAAAGGCAAAATTACGATGACGAAAAAATATTTGTGGGCGAATGGCGGCGGAAAATTATTCAATTAGTAGAAAGTGAAAAAAATTATGAAGACCCTGAATTATCGCTAAATCAAATGGCAATGCAGTTACAAACCAATGCCAGCATACTTTCCAAAGCTATAAACCAAGGTTTTGGCTTAAATTTTAATGATTTTATAAACCAGTATCGCATTGAAAAAGTGAAACAAATGCTATACTCGGGCGAACAAAAAACAAAAACACTATTAGGTATTGGATACGATTGCGGCTTTAATTCAAAAGCTACTTTTAACAGAGCCTTTAAAAAGGCAACCGGTTTAAGCCCGAAGGACTGGATAAAGAAGGAAATTTCTTAATATTAAGTATAGAATATGCATTTTTATTGCCGCTATTTTTTAGAATGAATTTTGGGTATCAGGTGGAAAATGCTATTATAAGCGAGCAAAATCATCACGCAGTCCGAAAAAACGCCATAAATATTACAGCTACTTTTTTCGAATTTGACTTCGGTAACTCTAATAATTGGCGCGTTGATAAGCCGGTAATGATTGTAGTAAAATTGCTATTCTTTACAACCCGCCACATCTTATACTAACCTTTTGCGGATTTTTTTATCTTACCGCTTTGGGGATCGATATTAAAATGTTTCTTAACGAAAACACTTGCTTATTTTACCAAGTTAAAAACCACATTGTAATAAGTAGTGTCCTTATCGCTAAAAATTAATCTCCGGTTTGGCCGTTCCTTTAATTCAAATTCGCCATTTACAGTAAATTTTATCTCAGCGAATTTGTAACCGGTGAGTACGGTGGTCGTTAAAGTATATAACGAATCCTTAATCAATGGCTTCAGCGGGAAATCTTTATCCCAGCTTAATGGGTTGCCGTTGCCGCGAATGCCAACAGTTTTGATGTCTTTGAAATGATGTACCGTTAAATTAATTATAACAGTTTTTTTATAAGATTTCTGCACACAGCTGCTCGCTGAACAAGCTAACAGGCTTATTAAAATAAGTTTAAATTTTTTCATGTTTATAATTTTTTAGCAATAAAATGATCCAGTCCAAAGCGACCGCTGCCTAGTATCATTGTAAACAGGCATACCCAGCCAAAGCCTAGTGCAGGCAACATATTCCAGGTTCCATTGCCCAACTGCTGCAAAAAGGCCGCCACCATCATAGTGCAAAAAATCAAAAAAGAGAAAACTCTTGTTTGCAAACCAAGCAGTAAGAAAATACCACCTACAGCTTCGCTAAAGGCGCCCATCCATGCAAAGAATATTGGAAACAGCTTAAAAATGCCGCCATATTGCGCTACATCGTGTGGAAACCAGAATGCAACCTCAAAAAAGCCTAGATTGTTGTCGATAGGACTCCACGGTAAGCCAAATTTTGCTGCACCAAAATTTGAAGTTAACAGGAAGCCGCAAACAACTCTTGGAATCATTAAAAGAGCATCCTGCCACCAGTGTGGTAGCAAAACAGGAAGAGTCAGGCGTTGTAGCAATTTGATTAGTTTTGTCTTTAATATCATGTATAAATGGTTGGATTATTGGTTTAAGAAGCGTTTTGATTATTATCGGGAATATTCATTATTGCCCGTGGGATTCTCGATAAATAAATTCATTTTGGCCAAAGATTGGGATATCCCTAGTATCAGTCGCCGCAAATGATAATTTGAGACCTATTTATAGAGTAACGTTTAGCTCGCTTAAAGACTTTAAATACCCCACCATCCTGTTCGAAAAGCATACGGTCCGGTGACAATAAGTAGTTGAATTATTTTACTGAAACCTGACTCTAACCAAATAAATACGTGTGGATAAACGCCTGATACTTACTTCCTGGCGGCTCGAGTTTAGTCCGATTGGGGCTCCATCGTAAGTCAGGAGTCTCAAGTCGAAAGTCTTGAGACTTTTTGTTTTAGAGCTTTGATATCTAACCGGGCTCCGGTTCGCTTGATAGCGGATCAAGGGCGCTCTGAATAAATAAAATCCTTGAGTCGAAATATTTGACGTTTTTTTTGGTGTCATTTCCTTTGGGTGACGTCTGTTACCATTATCAGTAGTCAAGTGAATAAATCTTGTCTGCATTAAGGCATTAGGAGTTAATCTTAAAATATTTTTTAAAAAGAATTTCGTCATCCGCGAAGTATTTGTAATATATGTTGCACTCTTAATCCTTTTTCGCTGAAAATTTTTAAAGCAAGTTTCAATGCCAGCATGTATACTTAACTCTTGTGCGATTATAAAGGCATCTTCGATGGCCTGGCAAGCACCTTGCCCTAAATTTGGAGTTGTAGCATGTGCAGCATCGCCTATAAAAAGCCTAACATGGTCAAAGCGTAACGGAATTACCTGCCGGACATTTCAGAATAGGGTGGTGAATGGCTCTGTATTTTCCAGTAAAGAAGCTAATAAGATATACAAATTCAATAACATAAATAAAAAAGACGGCATGGTTAATAAAAAGCCGTCCCTGATCTTAATTCTTACTACAAACGCTATTAGCATCAGTAGGGAAAGGCCCGCCGAAGATATGCTTAATATAAGTGGTACTATTAAACCGGTTAACAAACCAACAGCCCCCAATAATTGTAAAAAACCAGTTAATGCTCTAAGTTTTACAAGGCCAAAGTGTTTGAACTCGGCCTCCATTTTTTTTGTGGTAACGGCAGTGATACCATAATAAAAAAAGGAAAAACTGGATAAAAGTATTGCCCCACGGAGTAATGTCATGACCTAATGATGCCTGAATGCACCGCAGCCACAAAGAGAGATAAAATTAAAAGAATAAAAGATGGGATGGATTTAAACCATGGATTTTTGACACGAATATGAGCAATCTGCGCGCAGCACATCAAAAATGCCATCGCCAATGCGGGGATAAGGACTAAAGAAGGATACCAGATGCCTGCAACCAACAGCGTAGACAAAGAAATTTTGGCAGCTCCTACGATATTTCTTAGAAGATCATGTATACCGTACTGCTTAAATTCTCTTACTATATTATCAAAACGGAAAACCCAAACAACAATAATAGATGCGGCGACGATAATTTGCGCAAAACTTGAAAGAGTGACCATGCCGCAGCTGTTTAAATGTTAAATAATAACTTGTAACCGATTATCTATCTTTTGTATGTTGTTGCCTCTTTTGTGCCGAAAATAGTCCCCAAGCAAAACCAACATATAACACTGTCACGATTACCGTAAGAATGATCAGATCTAAATTTTCCATGTTAGTTTTTCTTTTTAAGATTAAAGTAGATTAGCAGGCCTACCATTGTAGGGGGCCATAGGCCTATAAATATTGCTCGCTCATGGTTCTTTAGAATGACGTAATAATACTCGGAAATGAATATGATAACGATGATCATAGTCAGTATTGCGAATTCGATTTTTGAGAATTTATTCATTTAATGTCAGATTAGATACACTACGCATAAAGGTATGGAATTAAGGTGACTTTAGAAGAGGCTGAAACTACAAATTATAAGACCCGGGAGTTTGACCTCAAATCCAATGACTGGCTGAATATTGTAACTGATGAGACGCTTACAGATTGCAAGCCTGAATACGCTTTACTTGATTTGCTGAAGAACGGGCTTGATTTGGACCTAGAATATTGTACGTCGTTAAATTATAGTGAACCAGCGCTTGTGTGGCGCTTCGGGTTTAAAGTAAAGCTAAGTCTTCCATTTTAGGGGTGCAAGTGCTCTGTGATTTTATTTTTTCATAAGCAAGTTTTCTGTTTTTAAGTGATTGTTGTTTTATTCGTTCCCGTTCTTTTAAGATCAGCTCCTCTCAACCATAATACACATCAGCCGGAGTTAGATTGTAAAGCGTCTGCAGAAAGTGGACCGATAGTATCCCAACAAAATCAAAAATTCTATTTTCATTCAGTTCGAGTCTTAAAAGTTAAAAATCGCTTATTGAATTATCCCCTATAATTTCCCCCTTTAAGCAAAAAACGCAGTCCTTATTGCTAAGAAGTGCGTTTTAAGTGGTCCCGACGAGAATAAAAAACATCGAGTAAAAGTGGTTAAATCAGGGCTTTTTTGCTTCAAATGAAATCAATTCGCGACATAATATATCAACTCAAGTCATTCTTTTATCCCCTATAATTTCCCCTCTTGAATCAATCTATAATCTTATCAAATTGTCAGTCTGTTTTTAGCTGAAATTTCATTACAAGACAGAATTGCTGCTTGATTTTTTTATAGATTAACATGGACAAATGTCTCGAGATTAAATCGCAGTGCGCAGATGTAAAAAAACTTATTTTAAGAAACTTTATAAAGCTTTTTTAAGTAGTGCATCATGGTAAACAATTACCTTGCAAGTGGACAATTTATTGGAATAAATTTATTTATACCTTTCAGTCGCCTTAACACAGGTGTTATTTATAGTCGTATAGCCGCCCTCAATCCTAAACATTTTAGATAATTTGTCTGGTCAAAATAAACAGCGAAGATATAACTATATTGTTTGCTTTGATCCTATTTATATCCAAGGTTAAAAACTCGGGCAATTTCAGTATCATCCTGACCGTTTGGTTTGCTAAAGGAACGGATTTGTTGGTACATGAAGTCGTGGTTGCCCCTGACACCTTGCGCAAATCTCACCCAAAATACCCAATATTGGCGCATCAAATTACTCCTGAAGAAGTAGCTGGAATTTTTAGTAAAGTAAAACCGAAACTTGCCGTATACTCTCACATAGTTATGCTTTATGGCCAAGGCGAGCACGAGTTGTTAATACGCACGCAAGCGAATTATTCTGGCCGATTTGTTATAGGCGAGGATTTGATGGGTTTTGTAGCGGCTGATACGATAACTATCGAAAAGGGAATAATAAATAAACAATCAAAACTTCATTAGATTTTCCTTCAACTCTTTTTTATTGGCTTCTTCAAAACCTGCAATTGGGGGCTTTCTTGCATAATGCATTAAGTGGTAAAAAAAAGTTTTTACCACTATATAATTAGTTAAAACAATATTTAATATTTTCCGTTGCCTTATTACTTTTAAGTTAGAGCAACGAGGCTCCGCATTCAATATCTGTCTTGTACAATGTTATTTATGTAATTAATCATATATTAGAAATTATGAAAAGGTTTATTAAATATTATTTCATTTTTGCAGTGTCAGGATTAGCAGTTTTAGAAGGTTGCAAAAAGCACAATAACAACAACGTTGTTACTAATAACAGACCCACTAATCCCATTATTGCAACTACAGTTTGCGATTATGACGTAAGCGATACCACGCTAACTAACCATGGCTGGAACAAAACTTTTGATGATGAGTTTACCGGAACCCTTTCTAACTGGTCGGCAATAACAGGGGGTGTAGAAAAGGAATTAGAATGTAATGAACCTGCAAATGCCCAGATCGTGAATGGCGTTTTGCAAATTACCGCGAAGCAGCAAACCGTTAATGGTCCAAAAACTGTAGGTAATGATACTACCCAGTCTTTTAATTATACATCTGCCTGGCTCGTAAGCAAGATGGCTTTTTCGGCAAATGTTAGTACCCCGAAGGTACGTATCGTAGCCCGCATAAAAGTTGCCTCCGGGTATGGGCTCACCTCGCTTTTTTATGGTTTTGGCGGCAACTGGCCTACAAATGGAGAAATAGATTATATGGGTGTTCAAGGTAATGATACAAAAGTGTATTCCACCACGTATGATTATGGGACTGTAGTAAACAGAAATATCGTTTCAGGTGCACTTTTATATAATCCCACCACAGAGGACCTTTCTGCCTGCTACCATGTTTATACTATGGAATGGACGCAAAATTCACTTAACTCCTATCTCGACGGGAAACTTGTGGAAGCAAAAACAACAGGGGGGCACGTTAACGACCTTTTCGGTAAATCACATTCTCTGGCATTGAGTCTTCCTATCGGCGGGCTTTATTATAGCTCACTGAATACAGCCAACGTACAGGGAGGTACCTTATATGTCGATTACGTGAAAGTGTTTACTTCTAACTGATTTCCGCAGAAAAACAGACATTGACCATGGCCTGATTAAATTCATTTGGTTAGATAAAACAGAAGACAGAGAGAGATGCGCGAAAAACCGATGAAGACTGGCGCAGCTGCAAAAAATTTGAGGAACATATTTAGCCTGTTCCTCCTATTTGCATTTATAATCACGATAGGTTCGGTTGCATTAAAGTTTTCCATAGGGCGTAAACTGGAAATACTAAGTACCAGACTCAAAGAGCCGTCTCCAGGACCAGAGATTAGCAATATACTTTTGGACCTAAGCAGCGCGGAAAACGATTTTCAGCAGGCTACCATCAATAATGATACTGCTAAACTGGTTAACTACAAGCGTAAACTCAGCAATGTTTTCGCCGAAATCAATATACTTTTGGTCAAATACAAGGCCGATAGCGCGCATTACCTTCTCGGCAGCAGCCAACTGATCGCCGGTTCCTTTGCGAAAAAGCTGGAGATTTCACAGCGGGTCTTCGATCTGAAACAGCATTTCGATTCATTGCTAAAGGCGACAACCCCTTCTATGACTATAGTTACGGCGGGACCTAGCCGGCTTCGCTCGGGAAAATCCGATACTACCGTCAGTTTCGGAGAGGAAGCGACGAAAAACGGGCTGCTGAAACGTTTAAAAAATGCAATCGTCAATAGAAGGCAGTTAAAAATATTAACGATCAGGGAAAAACAACACTTGGATTCAGCTAGACGCCTGCTCACACCGACGCAATTACTCCATCAACTCAATCAGCAGAACGCATATTTACTGCTATCTAATGAACAACTTATTACGGCGAATTTGAACCTGCTGGCACAACTTCACCAGCTTTTAGAACAATTGAAAGATGTTAACCAGGCAGCCTGGGAAAAGAGCCGGAACGGTGTGTTGGAGCAATATCGGTCAACTACAAGCGATATGAATCATTATATAGCCGTGGCGATCGCGCTGATCCTGGCGTTTATAATCCTGCTTATTTACTTTATTCGCAAAGCCGGGGCGGCCGAACGGAACTACCTCGTGGAAAATGAGAGAGCTGTAGCTTTAGCGGGCCAAAAATCGGAGATATTAGCGACGATGAGCCATGAAATCCGTAACCCATTGACGGCCATTACCGGTGCCATTTACATGCTGAATAAAACTATTTTGTCGCCGGATCAGGAGAAAAAGGTATCAGCGATTAATCTTTCTTCGGCCATGCTCATGGAAACGGTCAACAATATCCTGGATCTCAGCGCATTGGAATATCATCAGGGCACTGTGCTTTTACAGGTTGCTTTTACACCTTTCCTTGTATTACGGGAGGCGGTGGAAAGTATGCGTTTTATGGCCGAGAAGAAAGGCATTTTACTGACGGCAGAGTTCGCCGGCGATGAAAGTGTGACTGTTATGGGCGATACTTTCAAACTTAAGCAGATTATGGTCAACTTGTTAAGCAACGCTATCAAATACACAGATGAGGGGGCCGTAACATTGTCAGCCATATTACACATCCAATCGGAAAAAAGCGCGACACTGGAGGTTAGCATCAGAGACACCGGGATCGGTATCCCCAAAGAGCAATTAGCGGGCCTATTTACACGTTATTACCAAGCGGTTAGCAGTAATACGAAGCCCGGTACGGGGCTGGGTTTGTTTCTTTGTAAGCAGCTTGTTAGCTTGCAGGGCGGGACGATAACCGTAGAAAGCGAAACGGGCAACGGTTGTCTGATTCGGTTTACGATCCCCTATTCAGGACTCCTGATTTAGCATTGTCACATTGTTGTCTATTAATATATTAGTTCGATATAACTTTTAAATACAATCGCCTGTTGAATTTTGCGCTCATCATTGAGGATGCTTTAGTACTAAGAGAAATTATTAATTAGAACGAAACAAACGAGCGCCAGCAATGTTTATTCAATATGTGGCACCCAAGGTCACAATCATTATAAACCATAAAAAAATAAGTTATGTCGAACACAAACGAATCGGGGGCTGACCGTAACAAAGAAAGCGATCAGCGCAGTGGCTCACAGGGCAGTAGCCAGCAGGAACAACAAGGCAATTCAGGACAAGGAAGTAGCGGTTCGCAGGGTGGACAGTCGCAGCAAAGCGGCGGACAGCAGGAACAACAGGGCAATCGTCAGGAACAACAGGGCAATTCACCTGAATATGGCGATCAGAAATCACGTTCAGGCCGCGAGCGTCAATCAATTAGCATTGGAAATAATGACGACCGCGAAAGTCCTGAGGATAGTGATAGGGGCACCAGCGCAAGCGACCGTTAGGTTGTAAATGGTTATATACGAAAAGCTCTGGTCATTTGAACCAGAGCTTTTCGTATATAACCAACACTTCTCCGGAACCACAGCCACCTAACTTATATTTACATTGTATCAATATCAGAATGGAGTAAGAAACACTTTTTTAATTTAAGTGTAGGAGTTCGAAAGTCCAATTTAATATTCCTTTAATTGATCTTTGTCTTTTTAAAAGTGTATCACCTATCGGTATTTAATTGAATGAACCCAACTTCTATTTATACCTTTAACTATCAAACTATTTCACTGTTTTATTTGTATTAAAATTGCTTAATCTAAAATTACTAATCCATTTGAAGTCCAAACTTTCTTGTTAATCCAATGGATAAATTAAAGTCCAACCAAGTCCTACTACAGCTGATAGTTGCCTTTATATTAACGCTCCTTACAGCTATTTACACATTGACAATGTTAACTGATGCTTTAAATGGAGAACACCCGGTCAAAGCAATATTTCTTTCTTTAGGCTTATTAATACTATTCGTAATTGATTTCTATATCGCCTATCGGATTGTTAAAACGGTTAAGGCCACGATGGACGAGTTGGAAGACTCCTAGATATAAATATATCAAACCAACTTAACGGTGTTAAGTTAACTCAAAACATATAAAACCCAATCACGATTTGCTTGTTAATATAGAGTAAATAACAAAATTCTAAACTACTAAGGCTATGTACATGCTATTATCCTTTTTTTTAATCGTGTTTTCAGTGGGTTGGGTTTTAATATTGAAAGAAGTTATACAAAGTTTAATAACGTGGTTTAAAGATTATAGACGAACACAATCTCCTCCTGTAAAGCTACCAGCAACCCAAAAAAATCGTGAGATAATCTACAACTAAGCGATTCTTATAATTACATATACCATATAGTTCAATATTTATAAGCGTGAAAGGAGAACTTATAATTTGAATCGGCAACCGGATCACATAATTAGCTTCTTGTAGTTTTGTTAACGTCAAGCCTTCCATTTGTTTTATAAACAACAAAAAGTGCTATTAGAGTAACAACAGCCATGCAGCAAACAGAAGGTCGCAACTCTCCTATTGGTACCTTGGAAAATAAACTAAATGCCGCATTGATAGCTGAATGAAAACGATTGTGATTAATAAACTACCCTTACTACAGTTAAAAAGCCACACGAATAAAACTGTAAGCGGTACCGTCCCTATGATAAAGTAGATTAAAAATAGGCCTGTCCTGCTTCCCTCTGGATTATGCACTAAATACATGGGTATATGCCATATTCCCCAGATTAAACCTAAAATCACTGCTGCAACAAGAGGATGAAATTTTGATTGAAGGATGGGCAAAAGAAAACCGCGCCATCCTATTTCCTCCCATAATGGGCTAAAAGGAATAAAGATAAAAAACAGGATTAAAGGTAAATACCATTCACTTGCATCGACTGACTGATGGAAAATATATGATAAATCCAAAGGGAAGCGGCAACGACTAACGCAGGTACAAAGACAGCAAAAATATACCACTTCAAATTTACTCTCCATTTTACGATCCGCAATAACAAGTCTTTCAATGATATTTTACCAAATTGAACCGCAGTAATAAGCAATGCAACTATACCGGGACTAAGGGTCGACATTATTTCTACCCATCTGGGAACTGAAAATGTTATGATTTGATGTGCTGCAAGTGCTATTGGAACATTAATGCCCCAGGTAATTAAAAAAGTAAGTGCTATAAAAATAACGGCTATTCGAAATTTAGGTCGTTGAATCATTTAAAGAATTTGATATCTCTTCAAAAATAGCATAGTATCCGTTAGTTTAATTTGCAATACTAAATAAGTATATAATAGCAATTATATGAGTTACTCGTCAAATATACATGAGAAGTTACCCGCTTTTTGGTTCGCTCTTAAAACTAAGAAATACTAAATTTCCGGGATTGGTATTATAGAGTAAAAAATAAATATAAACAGTTTGAGGTTTATCCTTTCAAAAAGATCTCTTTTGTTAAAATATAGCCGGCCATTAACAGCACCATCCAGCCAAACGCCTTTTTTAATTTTACGCCTGGTATTTTTCTGCCCAGGGCGTAACCAACGAATATACCGGCAATAGCTATTGATGTTATTTTGAGCAGAAATTGCCAGTCGATTGAAAAATGGCCGAGATCGCCCATGAAACCTATAATAGAGTTTAATGCAATAATAAGTAAAGAAGTACCTATAGCTTCCTTTACGGGCAACCCCACTAATAACACTAATACCGGTATGATCAAAAACCCGCCACCAATACCCAGCAACCCTGTAATGAGTCCTATGGCTACCCCGTACAATGGCAGTTTATAAAAACTCAATGTGTCAACACATACTCCGGCCTCATTTTGCTTGTTCTTGCTCCTGATCATCGAAACAGATGCCAATAACATAACTACTGCAAATAAAATCATTACTAACAGTGACTCCGCGATTGTACAGTTGCCATATAGGCATATAGTTTTAGGAATAAGCGGTATAATAAGTTTTCGTGTGAGAAATACGGTAGCTATAGATGAAACGCCAAATAGTAAAGCTATTTTTATATTAACCAGTCCCTTCCGGTAATTAGTACATGCACCAACAAAACTTGCAGAGCCTACCACAAATAATGAATAAGAGGTCGCAAGTGAGGGCTGAACAGAAAACAGGTAAACCATTACGGGTACCGTCAATATTGAACCGCCACCGCCTATAAGGCTGAGCGATACCCCGATCAATGCAGCGGATAGGTAACCAATTATTTCCACAGACGAAATTTATTGTATAAATATTGAACTGTTTTATTTAAGAAATTAAAAGCAACATTTTTAACTTCATAGAAATAATACAAGAAAACTTTTACAATGTTTCAAGCCATTCGCTATATTTTATTGCCATTGCTTAGAGGACAAAAAGTGGCTAAGAGTAGTAATTTATAGGAAACTATATAGGGGTTAGACCACAAAGCTAAAACTTTTCCACAAAATTAAATTAGTGTAAACAAAACACTTATTTTAGGAGTTATAAAACCAATCACAGGTTTGCTAAAAATCTGGACAACAGCAACTAATTTCTAGAGTACCGTTTTCTTGAAGTACAATAAGTGGCCGTTTATTATGCTTTGGACAGATAAAGCCTCTATTGTAGAACGTATTGCTGTGTTTACCTCCATTATAATCAGAGTTATATTTAAAGTTACACCTAATTATAATAAAAGCAATTTAATTTTATTGAAAATAGGCAAGGATAGCACTCTGGTTTACAGCCTCGTGGTACCCTCTGACTTGTGAGACTAAAGCTATGGTCGAATATAAACATTTGTAAAGTGTCGTTATGCTAATGTGGGAGCGCCAATTGCAAACTATCCACCTGTTTCTTGTCGCCAGGAATCAAAGATCAAATCCTGCGCAAATGTTAATCCCGGCAACAAGAACAATATGATTTTTAGTAAATTTCTAATCCTATTTAATTTACGGGCAATTGAATAATAAATTCCGACCCGTCACCCTCAACGCTGTTAACCAGTATTGTCCCCCCATGCCCTTTCACCACCATATCATAAGTTAAGGATAGCCCTAATCCAGTGCCCTGACCTGTCGGCTTGGTGGTAAAAAACGGCTGCATGATCTTTTCGCGAATGGTATCGGGAATGCCGGTGCCATTGTCTTTAACACTTACAGCAACCTGCCCATTCTGCATGAACGTCGTTATAGTTACTTCGGGTTTATAATCAAGCCCGGCAGTTTTGGTTTTTTGTTGCGTGGCGTAAAATGCATTGTTAATTACATTTAGCAATACACGGCCGATATCCTGCGGAACAATACTTATTTTAGGTAGATTTTTATCAAAACTTGTTACCAGTTCAGCATTAAACTCTTTATCCTTGCCCCTTAGCCCGTGGTATGCTAAACGCAGATATTCGTCCGCCAAAGCATTCAGATCGGCCGGCTCTTTCTGTCCTGACGAAGCCCGGCTATGCTGCAGCATGCCCTTTACAATGGCATCGGCGCGTTTCCCATGCAGATTTATCTTCTTTTCGTTTTCCTTTAAGTCGATCGCGATTGCCTTGACCTCGTCAAAGTCGCCCTTTTCTATCTCGACCTGCATTTCATCAAGCAATTCGGTATTTACATCTGAAAAGTTATTGACGAAGTTAAGCGGATTCTGTATCTCGTGGGCGATGCCCGCGGTAAGTTCACCCAGGGACGCCATTTTTTCGGATTGGATGAGTTGGGTTTGCGTTGATTTTAGTTCCTGTAGCGTAAGTTGTATTTGTTGTTTCTGGCTGGATAATTGTTTATTGGCCTTCTGCTGTTTCCGGTTATGGCTCCATAAAACCCCCATGAAAGCAATAAACACGATTAATAACACCAGCGCGATGTATAAACGCAATTTGTTTTGATAGGCGGCGGCGGCATTTTCCAGGTCGATCTTATGCTGCTTCTCGTTGAAGGTGAGGTTAGCCAGTTGCTGTTCCTTGTTTACATTATATAACGTACTATCAGCCACAATACTTTTTACCTGGTATTGATAAGCCGATTCATACTGTTTTTTATCGGCATATAAGCGTGCAAGTACGTGGTAAAGCCTGCCTGCATATTCGGGTTCACGCTGAATAACGGGGTTACTTAAAACAGGTTCAGCATATTGCAACCCTGAGTCAGCTTCGCTTCTGTCGGCAAAATGCTCCGCATACCGCAGTTGCAGGTGAAATATTCTTTTATCATCATTTTTAATCCCCAGCTTAATACCAGCCTTCAAAATAGCGCCTGCCGTTGCATATTGATGAAGCTTATCATATACAGTTGATAGTTCTGCTATATAATATGAATTGGAATAATTGATATGCCTGGCATCATGGACACCGATCGCTTTTTTCAAACAATAGACTGCTGAATCGGGCTTATTAAGCTGATCGTAAACAATCCCAAGGTTACCGTAAGCATAGTACATATCTGTATAATCATGTATTTTTTCGGAGATCAGCTGACATTTATTGTAATAACCAAGTGATGTTTTCAGATCATGTAACTGGTAAATATTGCCGAGGTCATTGTAAATATCCGCAATATTGACGCTGTCTTTTATATCTTCAAAAATCCGTAGTGCTGTGAAGGTAACAGCAAGGGCTTGTACCGTATTTCCTTTCCTGAAAAAGCCCTCACCAATATTGCCGGTAGCATAGCCCTCTGCGCTTTTGTTCTTTATTTTTATAGCATAGTTTTTTAATATCTCGGCATAGTATATTTCGCTGTCAGGATTGAAATTGGCATAGTAATTTGACAACTTGGTCAGCGCGGCGATTTTCGAGGAGTTCGCCCGGGATGCTACCCGCAATGCCCTCACTGAGTCCGCGCTATAGATTTGCGACATAGCCGCTAGAGGCAGCAATACAGCAAAAAAGCATAGTATTTTTTTTATTAAAGCGGTGTAAGAATCCATCTTATCAAACTATTGGTAACGTGATCTTTAACTCTGTAAACCCACCTTCTTTGGTATTAACTTCAATCGTTCCGCCGTGCCCCTTAACTACCATATCGTAGGTTAAAGAAAGGCCCAGCCCCGTCCCTTCGCCAGTGGGCTTAGTCGTAAAAAACGGCTGCATGATCTTGTCTTTTATATCATCAGGAATACCAACTCCGTTATCTTTTACTTTGATAACGCCATAGCCATTTTCTGATGAAGTGGTTACCGTGACCTCCGGCTTATAATCTGCTCCCGCAGTTTTCGACTTCTGATTTACCGCGTAAAAAGCATTGTTGAACAGGTTGAGCAATACCCGCCCAATATCCTGGGCTGTTGCGTTTACTTTCGGCAGTCTTTCATCAAAATGAGTCACTAACTCCGCATTAAAACTTTTGTCCTTTGATCGCAAACCATGATAGGACAATCTTAAATACTCATCCGCAAGGGCGTTGATATTCGTGGGCTCCTTTGTCCCGCTTCCTGATTGGCTGTGTTGCAGCATGCCTTTAACAATACTATCGGCACGCTTGCCATGGTGATTGATTTTTAATTCATTCTGCTCTAAGTCATCGGCAATAACTAATGCTTCTTCAATATTGCCATTTTTTAATTCTCCTTTTAATTCCCCAATCATTTCACGGTTTACATCCGAAAAGTTGTTCACAAAATTGAGTGGGTTTTGGATCTCGTGGGCGATGCCCGCGGTTAGCTCACCCAGTGAGGCCATTTTTTCGGATTGTATGAGCTGGGTTTGAGTGGATTTTAAATGATTTAGTGTTTGTTCGATCACCACGTTTTTATCCTGGAGCAGATTTTTAGCTTTCTTTTCTTTCCGGTTATTACGGTAAAATACTCCCGAAAGCAACATTAGTACAACGATACCGGCTATTAGCGCCGTTGTCCTCGTCCGGCTTTGTGTAGCCGCTTTTTCTTTTTCCAGGTCCTGCGCATGGATCTGTGCCTGGAACGACAGTTTCTGAAAATCAGCCAGGCTTTTTACAGTAGCTTTATAGATACTGTCTTTTGCCGTCAGTGCAAGGCCCTGGTACTTATAGGCACTGTCAGTATTTCCGGTCAGGCGATAACTTTTGTAAAGGTTTTCATAAGCCTGGTCCAGATTTCTTGAACCCATGACCCTTAAAGTTTCAAGTGTTTTTTTTGCGTAATAAAGGCTGGAGTCCTTTTGCTTTTCAGAAAGGTAATAGCTGCATAGGTCGGCATAAGTGGCACTGGCATTGGAAAAAGTGTTTGTTTCAACATCCGTATTAATTGATTTATGAAAATATTTGATCGCGAGGTCGTGATTCCCTTTTTTCAAATAAATCTCACCCATAGCTTCGTAAAAAAAACCAAGGTATTCTTTTAGCCCGGTTTGATTTGCAAAACGTTCGGCATTTTGTTCGAATATCAACGCAGTGTCCAAGCGGTTAAGGGCCAGATAAGCTCGACCGAGATTATCGCTAACCGAACCCAGTAAAGTGTAATCGCTCACCTCCGCTGCTAGTAGTTGTGTTTGCCTGTATTGAAAAATTTGTTGGTCGAGATTGTTTGTAGCATCATACAGGTGGCCAAAATCATTGTGAATATTTGCAAGAATATCAAGACGGTTCTTATGCGGTGTGAAATTTTTTAACCCGCCAGCGTTTATATCAGTTGCCCCGCCATATACCCCTGCATAGTTTATATTCCAGGTTTTATTTTCGTTTTCAGGATCTTCTGCCAGATTGAGTGCCTGCTGGAAACATTCCAGCGATTCGGGATATTTACCCAAGGTCATTAATAGGTAACCTTTATTATCTAAAGAAAAAGCTTCATCGATGGCTTTATTGTTTTTTATTGCGACAGGTAACGCGGCGTTAAAATAGTAAAGAGATGTATCCCGGTTAATTTCCTCATAATAAGAGGCAAGACGGATCAAAAAGAAATGACGGGCGGAATCGGTATGAGCCGTTTTTAAGGCTCGTTTTACATTGTCAATCTGGCTTTGCTGCGCCATGCCCAAAGCGGGCCCCAGCAGCAGGAATACTATTTTGATGTATTTTCTCATTCCGTTAGTTTATCGGTAGTGAAATAATAAACTTTGTAAACTCGCCCTCTTTGGTGTTTACCTCTATCGTTCCTCCATGCCCCTTTACCACCATATCATATGTTAAGCTCAATCCCAACCCAGTACCCTCACCCGTAGGTTTGGTTGTAAAAAATGGCTGCTTGATCTTTTCTTTTATCGCGTCTGGCATGCCGGTTCCGTTGTCTTTAACTGTGATGATTGCAGAACCATTCTGCTGCAACGTACTGATCTCAACTGCAGGCTTATATCAGGCCCGGCTATCTTTGCCTCTTTATTCACTGCTCAAAAGACGTTGCTGAATAGTTGATCAGCACGCGGCGAATATCCTGTTGCACCATATTCAGTTTAGGTATCGAAATTCATTGCAGTTCGGGGTTGAGGTTCTTTTTATCTTTTGCCCGTAACCAAGCATAACTTTACAATATTGACATCAGAAGAATTTGCGTACGCTGCTACTGACCTGCATATTGTTTCATCCAAGCTACTTTTCCATCCTTATTGAAAGCCCACACCTCGTGCACCTGAGTTACAGTTTCTTTTCCATTCTGATCAGTGTCATGATCCATACCCCATATCAATACCATGTTCATACCCTTGCTTTTATCAAATAGAGTTGTATATGCATCCACGCTTGCACTTGTTTTCTTTAACGAGGTACGGTATGCTTTAATGCCTGTTGAGGCGTTTGCTTTCCCTTTCATCACCACCCCGTTAGCTAAAATAAATACGACTGTGTCTGAAAAGAAATCATGTTTTTCGAAAGTGTTATCATCGAAATCCTTCCATAACCATAACACTTTTTCCGAATACTTAGGGTCACCCATAGTGAAACTGGATGATTCCGTCGCCTTGTACGGGAGGTTTGAACTTTGGCTCATGGCGAACAGCGGCAACAGTAGCGTTAATGTGATTAGTAATTTTCTCATTTCTTGTGAATTATGGTTTTATATTTCGTAAATATAATAATATAAACACTATACAAAACATAGCTGGTTCGATAGCTGTTATAGTTCAACCTTCCTATAGTTTGCTAGCTTCGCAGAACCGGTCAGCACGATGACGGATGGTCTATTAGGTTAGCGAAGATGCAATTCCCACATCGATTTTTCACTTCGAGTCTTAGTAGGATTATTAAATTCACAATTCCTACTATAAGTATGCTGTAAAATCACTTCAAAGGGGATATCAAGGGGGAAAATCCCATAAAAATGTGGTCTTTGCTGATACTTAATAACCCTGCGAGGGTGTCACACGTCATTTAGCGTTTTTATTTCCGTTATTGTACTTGTAATCATTAATTATTTGCGACGCGGTATTCTTCTGTTTGGCGAAGCATTATCTTCAGACCCTTTTCATTGTCATTATATTACCCAATTCCCTTAATGACTGATCATCGCTATAAATTCCATTGAGATCATTCCACGTCAGTCACTCAAGAATATCTTCTCTTGTTAAGTCATTAAGAAGTTTTATTAATTCAGCCTCATTAATTTCTACAACTGATGGACAAGTATAATTTAACTTTCCCAAAAAACTCATAACATGTACGTCGTCAAAGTCCCGTTTGAACGACCAAAGACTGCGATTGGCCAAAAAGGCTAATTCTTCTACAGTGTAGCTCATGTTCGGGGGAAATGTTTAACTAATTGATGATCGCCACCTAAATGCTGTCCTCCCTGAAAGCGAGTTGACTTTTTATTTCTCAAGGTTTTACTTTAATTTGCCCGGAAAACAAAGGTCATATGCAAGTTGTTCATGTTCCTGGCGCTGTCGCATCTCATCAAAAAATTGTTGCTGGCGAGATTTCCTTTGTGAACTACCAGGATAAAGGCGGGCCGTTCCGAAGTCGTGTCTTGTTCAGTTGCTACGCCTTTAGCTTTGTTCAAAACGGTCAAAAGAAAATCTATAGGGCCGGGAATGCCAGGCGCTCACCGCCGGGTACGGAATGCTCATACCCGAGGGTAATTCGATCATCGCAAAGCACAGCAATACGTCGGAACCGTATAGCAGTATTATTATTTTTTTTCCAGCATATATCGGCAAAGCGTTTATCGCGGCCCACGATAGGAAATTACCCAGCCCTGCTGACCGGTCACCTTACATCCATTTCACAACCAACGGGTATATCGATGAATATATCCGGAGCGTTAAGAACCTGATCAAATCGCAGCAGACATTGTCTGAAGAAATGCCGCTGTTAAATGTTAATGAATTGCTGACTGCCGTCTATGAGATGGCGCCAAGACTGCTGACCGGGGTCTTTGGCCCCGCAGAAAGTATCCCGATCAAGGTAATCGTTGAAAGAAATCTTTTCAATAATCTTGACCTGGAAGAATTGGCTTTCCTGGCTAACCGCAGCTTGTCATCCTTTAAACGTGACATTGAGAAGGCTTGTGGAGTCTCTCCGCAACGATTCATCCGCGATCATAAGCTGGAGATAGCCTGTACAGAGCTCGCCAAAGGCAGGAGCGTCAGCGACCTGTACCTGGAATATGGCTATGATAACCTGTCCAATTTCAACACCGCCTTTAACCGCAAATATGGGCTAACGCCGGCAGCCTTTCGGCAAAACGCATAGCCTGGGCTTTTCGCACTATTTTTTTGAACTTTTTCCAATGGTAAGGGGCCAGGTATTCAGCAATATTTGCCTTATGAAAATATTATTCTTCGCCGTAATTAGTTTATTGACACTTAAGCTGTCCTTTGCGGAGACCTTCACATTAAAGAGTGCAGATTTAGGGGGGCAGTTTACCAATGAGTTTGTTGCCGGAAATTTTGGCTGTAACGGATCAAACAAATCTCCCGAACTGAACTGGCAAAATCCCTCAGTGGGCACAGCGAGTTTCGCTGTCACGATGTATGATATGGACGCGCCCACAGGAAGTGGGTTCTGGCATTGGGTCATCGTCGATATACCCGCCAACATACTTGAGTTAAAACAGGTTGCCGGAGCTGTGAAAGGGGGCCTATGACGGATAATCAAAAAGTAGTATATCAGTACTTACAAAGCATTGGTTCATTGAAAAAGCTTCTACCAGTTGACTTCTTTTTAATGGTTCAGGATACGGCACTTACAATTCAGGAATGTAGCCTCACACTGGATGAACTTGAATCTATGAGGATTGTTGATACTAAAAACGTTAAAAAGCTAACTACTTTTAAGTTGCTTAAATAAAATATGGGCAAAGTCTAACAAGTATATAGTCTCGAATTTTTCAGACCGATACGTAATCCTTCTTTACTTGTTAATTACGGGTATTTGGTTTTAGTGTGACTTTTCATATCGGTACTTACATTAAATATTTTTAACTTTACCTTCGAAATTTAATTTAACCGCTAAAGCCTCGTTTGAACATCGGACGGGGTTTTTTATGTGATTATTGCCGGATGCTCTAATAGTTCTTGTGATCAGCCCGCTCATGATTTTCATCATCCATATCGGGCCCTTTTTCAATTTTGCGCCAATCAATGTTCTTGTTATAACGCTTCATTGCAACCGACGGATCGAATATACGAGTGTCGCTTTTAACCAAAGTATAAGGGGTATAATCGGGCTTATTAGTAAAGAAATCTTGCATCAAAGTTCCTGTAGCATCATATTGATTGACATAAGGCACATCTAATATGTTATAGATGGTTTTGAGTATTGCACCAAAATTCGCATGCGTGTGGCTTACGTAACCCTTTTTGATATAGGGCCCGGCCATCATCAATATCGAACGATGTGCATCCACATGATCAACGCCTCCCTGGGGGTCATCTTCCGTAATTATGACAAGCATATTTTTCCAATAGCGTGTGCGTGATAGAAAATGTAGTATGCGTCCAACGGCAAGATCATTATCGGCCATATAGGATTGACGCATCGGATAACCATCTGCGACGCGAACGTCTGCTCCATGGTCGTTAGGTACCTGCATAGTAATGAGCGAAGGCATCTTGCGTTTACCCTTGATCCACATTTTGGTAAATTCAGTTTCAAACTGGTCCATTCTGAACTGGTCAGGGATGTTGGTGTTAAATCCAGCGTAGTTATGGCTCGTGCGCTTAAATAGTGCTTTTTGCATTGGCACCATAACTACGTGGCCCGAACCAGTAGCGGTATCGGTCCAGGCCTCCCTGTTATGTGCTGTTTCATTAGCCTCCCCGAAATTATAAAAGTTGACATGACTTCGTTCGAGCGCCTCCCAAAGGCCGCCCCTTTCGGCATAATCTTCCGGATCCATACTGCCGGTTGAACCCGGAAATCTCCGCCCAGGTGCTTTTGAGAATATCTTAGCGGTTTTATTGGTGTTAGAATTTGCCTCGACCCATTCATTCGGAATAACTCCCAGCATCCAGTGATGGCCATGTATTGATGCGTCGCTATCACAATAATAATTATCTGAAAAAGCAAACTGAAGCGCCGCTTTTATATGATTAGGCGAAACGTCTAAATTGGAGTATTTGACCCGTAACGCATCTGGCAGGGTATATTCGCAGTGAACCCCAAAACGCGCAAGGGTGCTATCGCCTTTACCACCCTTTAATTGCCCTAATACTTCGTCGTAAGTACGATTTTCTTTAGTTATGTACACAATGTATTTAATGGGCGTCTTCGTTAAACCCGGCACTACCGGCAACGGGTTTTTAGTTGTTTTTGTGACCTTTTTTTCAATAAAAGTATTCTCAATAACCGTTTTGGTGTATGATGCAAGCTGTGCGGTATTGGGCACCGGCACTTTCTGAAAAGAACCGAGCTGTATATCTCCAATATAGGTACCCTGGGGCGGGGCTACAAAACCACTGCCTCCGTTTGGCCCTGCTCCTAATCCTCTGCAAGAAGTAATATAGAGTTCTTTTTCATCCTCTGATAGTTTGACACGTGACGGTCCCCAGCCGGTGGGGATCAGGCCTTTCGTAACCTTTGTTGGGACATCTATAACTGCAACCCCATTAAACCCAAGCAATGCTACATAAAGTGTTTTTTCGTCCTTGCTTAGCGTAATTCCAAAAGGTAACAAGCCGCGATATTTGTCGATACGCTTATCAACTTTTATTGGAATGATTCCGGCAAGCCGATGATTTCTATAATCTATAATGGAGATATTATCGTTGGTCGCATTAGTAACGTAAGCGTATTTTTTGCCTATGGCCAGAGAATTGGGGCTCGCCCCACCCACCACTTCTGCGCCTTCTATCATCTGCCCAACCTGGTATCCGGTTTTAAATTTATTGATCACTTTATTCGATGCCAGGTCAATAGTAAAAACGCTCATCGCTTCAGGTGCTGACGGACTGCCGACACCAGGGATCTCCCTGCCCTCTACCGCCGTTCCATGAATGGATTCGGGCGTATTGTTGCCATAAGGATGACCGGAAATCATGATCGAATCCACATTTGCTGGCGTTGCGCCTTTAATCACCGGGTACGAATACATCCCAACGTTGGCTACAAAGGCTGTTTTATGATCCGGACTTATTGCTAAGCCAAATGGCTGCCTCCCAACGTTGATGGATGCAATGATCGATTTGGTCGCGAGGTTAATACGTACAAGTCGAAAGTTGCCACGATCCAAAACAAGCAGCTCGTTTTTTAAGGAATCGTATATTAAGTCGGAAGTAAAGCTATCCTCATAAGTCTTGCCGTTAATTTGGCCATTGAGTAACAGCGAATCAATTACCTGTAATTTTTGCGTATCAAATATAAAAACAGCACCATTATCACCTCCGCTAAGGTAAATTGTCTTAGAATCTGGTGCAAAAGCTACTCCCAAAAACGATCCTGATTTGAATGGCATATCTTTTTCTTTGGTGCCATATTGAGGAACGCGGGTGCTTTCCATTGAAGCAACATCTATCAGGGTTAAGACGCCATTGTGCAGGGTTACTACTTTTTTACCATCCGGCGATATAGCCAGGCCAAACGGGGCATTTGTTATACGGACCATTTTTCCTGCTGGGGTAACAAACCTGCCGCTGGGAAGTACCGACACGCCGTTTGCATCTATTTTGGCATATTGATGAACGCCTGGCACTTCTAATACCGTAGCTTTTTTTTGCGCAACAGCCACCCCCGCAGAGGTCAGGCATAAAATTAGTGTTGAGAAAATTCTGATGTTCATTCTTAAAGCCTTTCGAATAGGCTAAAATAACTTTAAAGGATAAACCCCACATTTATTTAGTGTAAAATCAACTTACTTATGGGGTTGAAACAAATAAATTGTTGAGCAAGGATTAAAGCTCAGAATTTTTTCAGCCGCGAAAAAGATTTGGGTTATTGAATTTCCTCAAAATTAATACACTGCGGCCATATCATTTTTCCTGATCCATATCTCCCTGCCGGGTTGAAGTTCAAGCAAGTCAACCGGTCCGCCAACAGCCTGCGGCTGGGCTTTGATTTCTATCTCCACCAGTTTTTCCACATATAATGCAGTGTTGTGTTCGCGGGTATATCCTGATGGCATATCCTTGTAACTCGCATTCGCTATATCAGCTGAAATTCCAATAACGGTAATATCCTTGATTGCCTTTATCCTATAGCTTGTTATCACGGCACCATTAACACCCAGGCGGCACTCAAACTCAATATTGGTTACCCTTGGTTTCCCTTTGTAAAACCCAAAAAAGCTAACTTGTGCAAGTCCATCATTTAAAAAGTGAGGCACCTTATCCGGATAATAACTAATCATATCGGTCATCAACCGGTTGTAATGTATCGCCATTGCTTCTCCGAAAGCGTGGATGGCAGAATCAATATTGGCGTTTTCTGTAAGCGCTTTGTTTGCTCCCTTCAGTAGTCCGGCATCATCTATCCCTGAAATGGCAAAATAACTGGCACCTGCATGATGAATCTTACACACCGTTTCAGACTGCAGACTATCGACAAAATAAAAAGTGCGTTTACTATCAGCGGCCACATAAATGTGCCCATTGCTGGCGATATAAATGACTATGCAGGTTGAAAAACACTTCAGCGAGCACACCAGCCATACCCCGGTTATTAATAATTTCTTCACTTTTAATTTACATAAAATTAATAAAAAATTAACTTACCTGAGCAAAATAAAATAAAATTTTCGCTGCCTGCTATCAGATACTTTTAACAAAAACCTGGTCTCTGGCATCATTTAAAGTAAATTGTGGGGCATGCTGGTTGGACAAACAGTATTGGCATAACGAACCACATATGACCCGCTCCTTATTTGTCTATTTTATACATTTTACAAAAAGTTAATGGTATGTAAACTTAGTTTACATGAGGCGAGACTTTGCTTTACCTATATTTGAGACTGTAATTTTGACACACTGATTTTAGCAATACCTGCATGAAAACGAGCAGAATAATTTTAATTCCCATCCTGTTCAATTTGAGCTTCTTTTGTGCCTGCCATAGGGTACAAAAGGGTCCAGCAACTGAAACGAGTATGCACTCTGCTTACGACGACAGTACGCTGACCAACAAGGCATTGCCTGTAATGATGCCGTATAACAGACTGATCGATCCGGCAGGAAAAGTTATCAGTTTTGGCGACCAGAAAACCGAAAATCACAGCCTTGATGTAAGGTTGATCCCTATGAAACCCATTTTAGTAGTCGAAGACCGGTTTGGTATCACCCTCATTGACACTGTTCAGAGTAAAGTGATCGCGAAATGGACCTATAATGACGACCAGCGGTACAGGGGGCTAATGAGCACTTACTCGGGTATAAAAACATGGACCAATGGCACTGAAACCCTTATCTTTTGGAGCGCTGCCGAACGCGACGGAGATCGATCGTATGTGATGCAGGCAAACTGGGATGGCAAAAAAATCAGTATTCAAAATGCCTTCAATTTTAAGCCAGCGTCGCCGTCGCCTGCAGCTCTGCCTAATGAAGTTGCCATCCATACCGAAAACTATAAAGATTATTTGTACGTTGTTTTAAACGGCAACAACCAAATTGTCAAGATCAAACTGGATTCGCAAAAAACGGTATGGACAAAACCAACCGGTGTCGCCCCTTATGGCATTGCATTGGTGGGCAAACAAGTTTTTATAACCAATTGGGGTGGCCCTATGCCGACTGACACAGCAGGTCAGGAAACAGCCGGAGTACCCTATGGAAGCGCTTATATCGATCCGAAAACTGGCGCCACTATAACCGGAAGCGTACAGGTTATTGATGAAGCGACCGGGGATGTGATAAAGGAAATACCTGTCGGGCTGCATCCAAATGCTATTATTGCAAGTAAGGACGGCCATTTTTTATACGTAGCTAATGCCAACAGTGATAATGTATCTGTAATATCAGTGTCAACCCTGCAGGTCGTTGAAAAAATACCCGTACAACTTATTGCTGGTACAAAAGGCTACATCGGTGATTCGCCAAACGCATTAGCCATCAACGACGAAGGAACTACCTTGTATGTTGCTAACGGCCTGGATAATGCGGTTGCTAAGATCAAACTCGGATCAAATTCATCCACAAAGGGAACCGGCAAAAGCACCATAGAGGGTTTTATCCCGACAGAAGCATACCCGGGCGGATTGCTGCTCGATGGTAATACGCTATTTGTAACCAACCTGGAAGGCGAAGGATCAAGGGTGAGCTCGAATGAATTTAAAACCAAAGGAGTACCGGACAATGTGACGGCTTATAACTCGCATCATGAACTGGCTACCATATCGGTCGTTCCGATTCCGAACCGGGCGCTTTTAAAACAATATACCGACCGTGTAAAAACCCTCAACCTCACGTTCAGGGAAGAAATAGCGCAATCGGCTCCAAGGAAAAATATTGCACCTAAACCCATGCCCGAGCGCATTGGTGAACCTTCGGTATTTAAGCATGTATTATACATTATCAAAGAAAATCGCACCTATGACCAGGTACTTGGCGATATGCCGCAAGGCAAAGGTATGCCCTCATTATGTATATACGGCGATAGTATAACGCCCAACCAGCACAAATTGGCCAGTAATTTCCTGTTGCTTGACAACTACTATGCTTCTGGTAAATGCTCAGCAGAGGGCCATCAATGGACAGATGCAGCTATGGTGACTGACTACGTAGAGAAGAATGTGCGTGCATGGTTTCGCAGTTATCCACATGTACAGGAGGACGCACTGGTTTATGACGCAAACGGTTTTATCTGGAACAATGCCGCCGATCACGGTAAAACAGTAAGAATATATGGCGAGGCCTCACAGCCGCATTTTGACAATAAATTGAGCTGGACAGATATATACAATAATTACAATGATGGTAAGCCATTCGTATTTCATAATACCAGCACTATTTCAAGGGTGAGACCAATACTATCACCAAACTATCCTGGTTCGGACGAACTGAAAATAACCGACCAGGTGAGAGCGGCGGCCTTTATTAAAGAGCTGCATGGTTATGAAGAGCAGCCGGGCGACGCACTGCCTAACCTGATGGTGATGGCGCTTTCAGACGATCATACAGAAGGCACACGCCCGGGATATCCAAAGCCCCGATCGATGGTGGCAGATAACGACCTTGCCCTCGGCCGTATTATCGAAGCGCTTAGCAAAAGCCGGTTCTGGAAAAACACAGTCGTCTTTGTGACCGAAGACGATTCACAGGATGGCTGGGATCATGTGTCAGCCTATCGAACTACAGGTTTTGTGGTGAGTGCCTACAGCTGTTTGCAAAGCACGGTTTCAACCAACTATAATCAAACCTGTATTGTACGGTCCATAGAACAAATCTTAGGCATTCCGCCCATGAATGTTATTGACGCAACAGCACTGCCCATGTTTAATTGCTTCACAAACAGGGCATCGAATTATATTTACACGGCGTTGCCTAACCGCATCCCGATCAATGATATCAATCCGGGTTTTTCATCACTCAAAGGCAAAATCCTATTCTATGCCAAAGCTTCGTCCGGGCGCCAGTATGATCATGTCGACGGCGGTAACGATGAACTAATGAATCGTATACTTTGGTACGCGTCTAAAGGCAAAAGGCCTTATCCGGGAAAAATAGCCGGCAAAGACGATGACTGACCAAAAGTTATTAATTTGTCCGGTATTAGCTGAGTTTTGGTGAGTTTTATTTTACCTTGTTATCTAATAAAGACAATAATTCCAAAAGATTATTTATGATATAAGATGGATTTGCAGAAGCAAGCTGCTCCCTGGTATGTGCACCGCCGGTAATACCGATATTCAGCGCGCAGCCCGCATTTTTACCCTCTTCGATGTCTATAATCGAGTCGCCAATTTTGCCAACCAGATCAGCATCTGTAATATCAAAGTGATCCATTGCAAAAAAGATCATATCAGGATTTGGCCTGCTTTTTTCTACTTCTGACGAGGTCACGAGTAAATCAAACTCCCGTCCTTCTTCCCATCCTAATTTATCGATTAGCAATTGAGCAGTTTCCCTGTTATAACCCGTATTTAAAACAACTGTTATATTCATCTCCGTTAAAGCTGTAAACAGATCCACGGCATTATCTGCCGGAAATATTTCAAGCGTGCGATAAGCATCAGCTAAAAGAACAACAAAATTATTGTAGATGGAAGTTACTAAGGCACTGTCTTCAATACCGGCGTATACTTTTAAAACTTTTCTGATCGCCTCAGATTTTTCGTTGCCAGCGCCTTGTTCCAATACCTGGTCTAATGTAACATCGAAGCCGGCATCGTTGATACTTTTCTGTACCGTTTTATAAACTACGTTATTTTCATTTACCGTTGTACCGGCCATGTCAAAAATGACCATCTTTATATCGCTCATTATTTTTTTATGATTTAAATAGAATTATTTTTCGTTACTTATTTTCACACCTACTCGGACAGGTCTGCTTTCGCTTGCGAATTTAAACGCAGCCTCAATATCATCAAGAGTAAACTCCTTTTCAATTAATTCCTCAAAGGGATATTTAAGGTAATTGTTCTCTATAAATGTTGTAGCATTTACAAAGTCGTCGTAATTATAATTATGCAGCCCGCGTATTTGCAATAATTTACGAACTATTTTCTGCGCATCTACTTCTACCGGTTTGGTCGGGAAAACAGCGCCTATCCAGATCGCGCAACCGCCAATGGCTAAAGAATCAATGCCCGTCTTCATAGCTGCCGGGCTGCCTGTCATATCAAAAACAACGTCAACATCCGGCCACGGTAAAGCTACATCGTTGTTTGCCGGTGAGGTGTAAACTTCATCACCACCGAATTTTTCGCCCCAATGTAACCTTGATTGATCATTATCGATCAGGCCAACCCACGTAGCACCCGCTTCTCTACACATCGACACGCAGGATAACCCAAGCAGGCCTGCGCCAAAAACAAGTACCTTTTTCCCGTTGATCTTTCCTGCAACCCGCAGTGCGCCGGTTACCGTTGAATGTGCACAACTGATTGTAGCCGCAACTTTGACGGGTATATCACGAGATATTTTAATAAATGCCGTATTGGGCTGTAAAATGCAATAGTCGGCAAGTCCGCCATTAAATACGTCGTCACCTTTAGCCAAAGTATGGCCGTACTTAAAAAGGTGGTCACTTTTTTGCGGCATCCCCGGTTGTGGCGCCTCTATACCAGCAGGTACAGCAAAAATAGACCAGGTAACCCTGTCTCCAATCTCAATCGTTTCACCTCTGAAATCTTTTGCAGGGTGATGAGGGTCGATGTATAAAATGTCGCCCACTATTTCATGCCCTAAAACTACTTGTGACGGTTCAATACGCCGACCGCAATAGGTATGTATATCGCTTCCGCAAAGTGTGGTATAAAGGTTCCTTACAAGTATTTCTCCTTCATTTATTACAGGCAGATTTCTTGTAATAAACTCAAACGGGAACCCCGTTCCGTTGAACACTGCCGCCTTGCCCGGTGGAAAGCTGAGTAACTGATCGCCCATTATTTTTTAGCTTAATTTTAAAATATAAATAACAAAATATAATTAATAACAACCCGGCTACACCAAGGTAAACGCACATTTTAATAAAGATGGACAATATGCTATTATCGGGAGGAATCAGATAGTGTAGAAGCATTAAAGCTATATAGCCGGTATAACCAACTGAATCAACAATATACATCAGGAAACCGACGTTTGCACGCTCTTTGGTAATTGCTATTAGCCGTTCAAATACAATGGCATGCACTGCAACATAGGGCATATAAACACCCAGGCCTATCAGTACCATAAAGGGGAATTTAGCGAGTCCATAATTTCGGCCGGCTATAGTAAACAACAAAATCGAGAATCCTATAAAACTGATAAGCAAAGAGAAACTAAAGGCTTTGATATGGTTTGCAATTACAACCGCAAAACCGACAATGATGATAACTCCAAAAGACACCAATAACTCAGATTGTGTAAATAATGCAGGAGTTTGATGGTAACCCAGGCCAGTCCACAATTCTACTGCAAAATCTGCACGTACACTCCTTAGCAGGGTAACAAATAAATATAGCAATATGACGCCGATAAGACCTGGTGCATATTTATTAAAGAAATTCAAACGGTCTGCAGCGGTCATCGGTTCACGCACGGAACGGTTGTCAATATCTTTCATCGAGGGCGGCGGAGTAAAGGCCAGCATGGTAATAAAAAGCAAAGTTGGGATCATGAAAACCAAACCGGCAAAAAACGGCATCCAGTTTTCGGTGATTCCAAAGCCAAGCAGCATGCTACCCACAGACTTAGAGACACCATCAGACACAATAAAACTGGCGCATAGCCCCGCGATTAAAAATTCTGTATTCTTACGCCCCTCTAAAAATCCAAGGACCAGGCCAAATATTACCCCAAGCGGCAGGCCATTCAATAACAAACAAATGATATTCCACGGACGTGGCACTAAACCAAAAAGCAGCAGCATTATTTCAGCAAAGGCAATAAGTGCTAGAATTGCTTTGATACGCTGTTCGCGTTTTATTTCTGATACAATTTTTATACCCACCCACTTGGCTATAACATATCCAATGGTTTGCGCTATGATAAGTAAAAACTTATAGTTAATCCCAAAATAGGCTGCATGCGTGTAAGTTGCAGCTGTATAAGGTTTACGAAAGCCGTACATGCAAAAATAAGTTCCGAATGCTGCAACAAGCGCCCAGATAGGGTTGGAACATATTTTCTGAAAGCTTTTAGAGGCTTTTAGCTGGGCCATAAATAATTGTGAGATATTCTAAAGAATAAATCGATAATTAATTTAAAGCCACTAAGATACGGTTGACCATTTTCTGTTGTTACCGCTCAGTTTTATCAAATTGTTAAATGATTGTTAGATTCAAACTTTGCGGTGACTCTTTTAACAGGCTATTCCGTGGAATATTTCTCCGCAAATTTGGCAGCGTCCAGTTGCCTGAAATCCGGTATCGCCTGTATTATTTGTTCGCGACTCCAATCCCACCATGCTATCTTTTTAAGCACATTCGCCACATCTTCGGATACCCTGCGTCTGATCAGCCTGGCAGGATTACCGGCAACAATAGTGTAATCTTCGACATCTTTAGTGACAATAGATCCCGAGCCAACTATGGCGCCCGTTCCGACAGAAACTCCCGGCATAATAATCGCTCCATGGCCTATCCAAACATCCGGCCCTATAATTGTCCGGTATTGTTTACGCCAGTTGCTCACTTCCTCATCGTCATTATCAGCCATTAGGTGCGATATGGAGCGATAAGCAAAGTGATGAAGTGTAGCGCGCCACATAGGGTGATTGGTCGGGTTGATACGAACATTGGATGCAATATTGACAAATTTGCCCAGTTCCGAATTGAACACCTGGGCATCCTTTACCATGTATGAATAATCCATCAGGTCAGAATCGATCACCTCACATCGCTGGCCAATTACCGTCCACACACCTAAGCGGCTATTTTTTACAACAGACGATTCATGTATCCATGGCTCTTCTGTCATCGGTTTTGGACCGCGCCATGGGTCGGAAAATTCGCCGTGATCTATTTCAATCATTTCTTAAAAATTGAGATTTTTTATAAATTTCGTATGATTATCTCAATGCTTAATATTACGCATCCTGTTTGGTCAAACCAAAAGCGTGAACTAATAACTACTTTTTATAATGGTCGACTCACGCCACGCATTTTACCTATTGTTGATAAGCGATTTTCCCGCCAACTATGGTCATTTGCACTTTGATATTACGGATAGTATCCGGGTTTACCGTGGTCGGATCTGTATCCAGGACGATCAGATCGGCAAAATAACCGGGCTGTAAACTTCCTTTCTTGTTTTCTTCAAATGTGGCGTAGGCACTTCCATGGGTATAAGCCTTAATGCCTGTTTCAGCATCGATACACTGGTTGGCACCTATAACAATGCCTTCTTTAGTTTTCCTGGTAACAGCACTGCCAAGCCTGGGCATGGCTTGATAAGGCGATATCGGCGCATCGGAGTGCAGCGCATAAACAATGCCCATATCTTCAGCAGTTTTAGTAGGATGAAGCATGCTTATGCGTTCGGGCCCATAAACAAGCATTTTTTCACCCAGTTCGTACATGTAACAATGGAATACCGGGATAATACCGTCTTTTTTGATATCGTCCAGTATTTGCTGGTTGGTTATGCTGCAATGTTCGATCCTATGGCGCGGGTCGGGACGTGGGTCGGCTTTTTCAGAGTATTCGATAGCTTTGATCACCATATCGATCTCCCTGTCGCCATTCGAGTGGCAGGCTATCTGCCAGCCTGCATGATGTATTTTGTAAAAAAGGCTGTCAAGTCTGCCCTGACTGCGTGCGGGTGGTATACCATAGTAATCCTTTTTACCCGTCACTGGATTTATCATATCATATGGCTGGTATAACCAGCAGGTTTTGCCGCTCAGCGAGTTGCCATGAATAACTTTTACGGAGGATATCCTTAGGTAATCCGTTTGCATTTGGGGTATCTTCCCGCTGAGCACCTGGTCAAGGTAATCAACCCCAATGATTAGATTGAACCTTATCGGGAACTGTTCATCCACCAGTTCCTTGTAAACTTTAACTTTTTCAGGAGTGGTCCATGCGTCCCCGATGCTGGTAACCCCGCTGGCCAGTACCTTGTTGAAGTAAAGGCGATAACCAGCCAATTCCTGTTCGTGTGTAGGTGGGGGCGGATAAACTATATTTTTGGCGCGGTGCAGGAACCTGGCCGCCGACTCTTTGCATATCCCATCGGGTCTATTTGTGCCATGATAGCGCTCAAATGCACCTCCCGGCGGATCCTTCATGGTTGCGTCAATACTATTTAGCCGCATCAGGTATGAATTGGCTGCCGAAAGGTGCCCACTCACATGAGTGATCAATATCGGGTGATCGGTAGTAGCTTTATCGAGGCTATCACATATCGGCTGACCGCCTAATTTGGTTTCGTTATAACCCACTCCGCGTATCAGCATACCCTTGGGGGTTATGGCCGCTTTACGTTTGAGCAAGGCAATAAGGTTTTTCATGGAACTCACCGTATCCAGCTCAAGCGTCGCATAGATAGCTTCGAACGGGTATACAGGCGCGGGGTGCTGGTGTACGTCATTGAAACCCGGTGTTACTGTTTGCCCTTTAAGGTCGACCGTTTTCGTATTGCTGCCGATATATTTTTTGATTTCGTCATTACTTCCAACAGCAAGTATGGTATGATCTTTTATAGCTATAGCCTGTGCCCGGTCACCTTTTTGTTTAATGGTGATAATATTGCCATTGATTAACACCAGGTCGGCCTGTTGGGCAAACAGGTATGCAGGGGCGCTCAGCAGGAATAAGAAGAGAGTTATCTTTTTTAAGATCATGTTCATTTGAGATTCGGTATTTAGATCGGTATGCCGAGAAGCTTATTTTTCGAGAAACTTCTTTTTCAGCAGGGCTATTTTTTCATCATCCAAACCGATCTGGGTTTTTAAATAATTATCCACTGAGCCATATTGCTTAACGATAGCGCTAAACGTAGCGTCGAGATATTCTTTTTTTACACCAGACATACTTTTAGCCACTTCCGGATCAAGATGCATACTCTTAACCATCATTGCGGTGAGTTGCGCATTCACATCTTTGCGGTAGTAATTTGAAGCCAGGTAATCGCTCATGATGGTATCATAAGGAACACCAAGGCTATATAAAAATAGCGCTGATCCGATACCTGTACGGTCCTTGCCTGCTGAGCAATGATATACCAGGCTTTGCCCCTGAGGCAGGTTGAGCAACTTATCAAAAAATGGCTTATACCTGTCGGCCAGGTATTGCGTATTGCTGTAATAAGAGACCATCAGGCTATCGGCCTGGGTACCTTTTAATGTCGATATGGTTTTAGCCCAATTCATATTGTCACTTCCGGCAGGGCATAAAATATAATCAGTCCCCGGATTGATCTTATCAGGAGCCTGAGCCTGTTCCTGGTGACCACGCAGGTCAACATCGTAAGTGATATTCCTGCTTTTGAGTACTTTTAGGTCAGAATCGGTTAGTTTACTTATATCCGCACTGCGGTACACCTCGCCCCATTTAACATGATGACCGTCGGCTGTTGTATATCCCCCCAAATCACGAAAATTGGCCGCACCCTGTAAAACAACATGGCGTTTGGCACTATCGGCTACCTGGGCAAACAGGCTGCATGTAACCGATGTGAAAACAAAAAATAAAAGGAATTTTTTCATGTTTTTTTAAACTGAAAAAGCAGGGGACCCGGCTAAAGTACCCCCCGCTTTTAGGTTGAAATTTAATTTAACTATTTAGTAAGCCAGGTGTCTTTAGTCGGGTCATCAGTACCACCAAATTGTGAAGTGATTGCCGCATTAAAATTCGCTGTATTGTAAGACGCTTCATTTGCCGGATATTGCCAGCGACGCGGGATTAAATTGCCTGCCGTCCCGATACCTGAACCACCCTGGCTAAATACAGGAATGCCATTAGGATAAGTTGCATCTACCGACCTTCTCCAATGGAAAAATGCTGTATACCCTGAATTTAGGTGCAAAGCAACATAACGCTGTGTAAATATTTGCGTCAAACCAGCAGCGTTGTCACCAGCATAAGCAACATTTGTCAAAAAAGTAGGGATATCTACCGTTGCTGTGCCTAACGTAGTACCTGAATAATCACCAATTGTCAGTACTTGTCCGTTGGTTAAATTATACAATGCTAAAGAAGCATTTATACCATTAGTGTACCATGTTGTCGAGTTCCCTGCTGCCCATCCCCGATTAATTCCTTCTGCGATGTTAAAGCACATTTCAGGGTAACCGATAAATACAAAAGGCTCGGCATTTGCACCCGTATAGGCAGCGGGCAATGAAAAATACCTGTTGTAACTTGAGTGCGAATAAGTTTTAGCATCAATACCATAAAGGACGGCTGTGGTTTGATTATCATCTATTCCCACAAAAGCTGCAAAACTGCCGGCAGGTGTACCGCCATTTACTACGCTGATGGCGGGCGATGCAACCACAAATATGCGCGGGTCTGCATTTGGAACTGTTGAATTGATATAGGGCAAACCAATACCATCATAATTGTTGTAAGGTTGTAAACCAAGACTTAGGGTAGCGTAAGGGTTAAAGGCCTGGTTGTAGTGATACACCAGGTTATCCGCATTCCCGGTCATAACTGGATAGGTAGTAGGGTTATTTACAATGGCGGCGAATTTTGCAGGAATGCTCAGATCAGCGTTATCAGTAGCACGTTTGCTTAGGCTTATCAAAACCCTTAAGGTATAAGTATTGATCAATTTTTGCCATTGCAGATTGGTAAGGGCAAAGGCGTCGCCGGTTACATCCAATTTCGCTCCGGGACTGGCCGCTGCGATCGGGCCTAAAACAGCGTTGGCATTATCAAGCATAGCCAAAGCGCTCTTATAAACATCGTGCTGGCTGTCATATTTCGGAGTTAAAATAGACGGGTTCCCCGCTTGTGAAAAAGGGATATCGCCTACTCTTTCTGAAAGCCATATGCCAGCGTAGGCTTTAAAAAATTGGCTTAACGCATAGTATTTATTGGTCGTACTTCCTGCTTGAGCCTGCAAAGCGATAGCATACTTTAAAATATCATAGGTATCTGACGTATTACCAAAGGCGTAATTATTATCTCCAAAATAATAAGAATAGGTAGATAAAACGCTTTGGGAAGATTTTGAACCTCTGCCAAAAGGCTGTTCATCGTTCCTGATCATTAATGCTGTCAGGTGATTTAATATTAAAGTTGGCGGAACTACACCGGTTGACGACGCCACATTGGGATTATCGACCAGGTTGCCTTTCTGGCAACCGGTTATCGATACCATGCCTATTGTTAACAATAGGGCTAATGGGATAAATGATTTTATTTTCATAAATTTCTTGTTAATCAATTTTACAATTAGAATGTTAAATGGATATTAAGACCATAACGACGGGCGGTTGGGCTTGCCAGATCAGAACCACCACTACCACCGACCAAAGCTTTAGTCGAGGCGTCATAACCAGATGCGTATTGGTCAAGATCAATATCTTTACGTGCCGCAAAATATAACAGGTTCCTGCCGACAATACTGATGCTCGCCTTTTTTATAAATGAACCCTGCAACAAACTCGAAGGTAAACTGTAACCAAATGTTGCTTCGCGTAACTTGGCAAAGCTTCGGCTTATCATATAATACTCATCAAAGTTACCACCTAAACCGCTTGAAATATAACCTTGTACACCAACCACTGTGGTGTTAGGGGCGAAAGTCAAACTGCTTAAGTTAGTTATTACACCGCCGGGGCCGTAAGTAGGAGTACCGCTTGCAATAACAACACCCGGGCCCACATAAGCTTTAGTAAATGCTTGTGTACCTTCGTTGGTACTGTTCCACTCAGATAAGCGGGCAACGCCATAAGCACCTGAAGCTGATTCAATTGCTGTACCGCCATTCATTGCATGGTAATAGGTATAATCATAAGCCTTACCACCTATGCGTCCATCAACCTGGAAGCTTAGGGTAAAGTTTTTGTAACTAAAATGATTCGTAATCCCGAAAGAGAAATCAGGGTCGGCATAACCCAGCAAGCCTAATTGAGCTTTATTACTTTGGCTTGGAGCTTGTAGCGGGGCACCGCCGCTGTTGATGATATCGCCCTGGGCATCCCTTACAAATTTGGTACCATAAATTGCATCTAAGCGGTCACCAACGTGATAAAGGTGATTATTTTGAAATAAACCCGTTTCGTTACCGTATATAGAATTCAATGTCTCTTTGTAGGTCGAATAGTTGGCATTGATATCCCAGTTGAGCCCATTGGGGTTTCTAAGAATCGAGCCCATCAACTCAATTTCATACCCATTCTTTTTGGTAGTTACGCCGTTTACGATTTGCGTGGTGAATGTGGTGGACGAGGCTACCGGTAAAGAGAAGATATTCGGACCGTTTGTAGTTGTGAAGTAAGTCACGTTAAGCCCCAGCCTGTTATTCAGAAACTTGAGATCCGCGCCAAACTCATAAGATTTTACATCGTAAGGTTTGATCTTAGGATTTGCTATTGTGCTTGAATAATTTACTGAAGGCGTACCGTTATAATAAGTGGTAACAGAGTTAGGATTTGAATTGGCATAGTTAGGGCCATTGTAAGGAGTGTAATATTCAGACCCGTATCCTAATAAGTTGCCAACCGGTTGTGAGTTCCAGCCGGTGCCTAAAGCGGTAGATTGCAAGGCATTGTATGATGAACCGATGTAAGGCGAAGTTAAAGCGCCTTTAACATCCGCGAACGAACCGCGCAGCTTAAAAAAGGATACAAACTGAGGAAGTTTGATATAATCGCCTACGACCGAACTTACCGAAACCGACGGATAAAAGAAGGTATTACTACCTGATGGCAATGTTGAAGTGTTATCAACCCGGCCGGTAGTGTTAATGTTTAAATAGTTTTTATAACCTAAATCAACCGAATAAAAGGCGCTATTAACCTGCATCCTTGAATTAAAGTTATAATCCAAAATCGGGTTAGTAGAATTTGTTAGGTTATAAACATTTGGCAAGGAAAGATCCTTGGTAGTAGCCCAATCAGAAAGGTACCTGAACGAACGTTCATTAACCCCGCCCAATGCGCTGAAATCGAGACCGCCGATTTTCTTTTTATAATTAGCAATAACCGAGGTATTGTTTTCTAAGAGGTTACGCTGATCTTGCCTGTAATCACCATACCAGCCAAAATAATACCAGGGTAAATACTGGTTTAAGTTGGTAGATGAAGGTACTTGCTCAGTACTCAGATCATTATAATTAGTTAGAGAAGTTCGCAAAGCAATATCCAAATCCTGGTTAAATTTATAGGTTAATCTTAGCGATCCGCTAAAAGCCTGGTTATCACGGCCACGCAGCCATTTCTTAGCCTGAAACCATGGGTTGTTTTCACGACCATATTCCTGTGCATACTGCACCAGGTTTGGAACACCCTGCGGACCCTTATAAATATCCTTCAGATCATTGATGTTATAATCGGATGAACCGTATACAAAAAACTCATAAGCATAGCTGTTAGGGCCATAACTTACATCCGGTATATTGGGAGAATATTGCAAGTTTAAGTTCATATCACCATCAATACGCAACTTAGGCGTGATATCATAAGCAGCTGATAGTTTAAAATTATCGATATTCAATTTTGTATTCGGAAAATCACCTTGCTGGAAAGTGTGGCCGTACGAAAAACGGACATCATAATTTGATCCGCTGGCTGCCACCGAAAGAGAGTTCGTAGTTGTGTAACCGGTTTGAACAAAATTATTCCAGTTATTTATACCACGTGCTAACCATGGGGTTTTCTGCCTTATGCCGGTAACCGGATCAAACGGGCTGTCAAATTGAGCCGTTTGAAATTTACCGTCGAAACGTGGGCCAAATTCCTGCAAACGCTGGTTATGGTCATATAGAGGGTTGCTTGCGTCCTTAGCATCGGCGTAAGTATAGATATAGTTAGTACCACGGCCATATTCATATTGGTCCTTCGGAAGAACAATAAATCCTTTTTCTGCCTCATTGGTGCTATTGAAATCAATCTGCCAGCCCTTTTTATCTTTAGTCCCTTTTTTAGTGGTAATGATGATAGCCCCATTGATACCACGAAAACCGTAAAGTGCCGCTGCGTTTGGGCCCTTAAGAACCGTGTAAGACTCTACATCATCAGGATTGAAGTCATAGGTATTCGACTCCACCGGTTCGCCATCAATCACATATAGTATATCTTTACTACCACGTAAAACCACAGTTGGTGCACCAAAAAACTCAGAACTTGACCCAATGGTCAGACCTGCCACTTTACCTTCCATAGATTGGAGCGGGTTTGCATCGCGTGCCGTGGTTAAATCGTCGCCATTGATCTGTGATTGTGAATAACCGAGTTTCTGAAACTCCTTTTTTACACCCAGGGCAGTAACTACTACCTCATTCAGGTTTTTCGTTTCCTGTTTAAGCTGGATGGAATAATTAGTTTCTGCGGTTACAGGCACTTCCTGGGATATAAAACCGATTGTTTTAACCAACAGGATCTCGCCATTAACAGCCGAAAAGGTAAAACGTCCCTCAGGGCCGGTTACGGTTGCCCGCGTTGTGCCTTTAACGGTAATTGTTACACCAGGGATAGGCTGTCCATTGTTATCTAAAACAATGCCCCTGATGGTATTATTCTGTGCAAAAAGTTTGCCGCAAACCGAGAACACTATAACAAGTGTTAACAGGAGCCGTGAAAATTTGAGTAGTTTTTGTTTCATGTGAATGTGTTTTATCGACACAAAACTATCTCCCGGCCATTACCGTAATATTCGTGTTACATCATTATATAATTAATAAACTGTTAAGCAGACTCGAAAAAAAGGACAAATATTAACGCAATATTTAGTCAATAATAATTAATGCCCTATAGTGAATTTATTTACTTTTAAGCAATGTTAAGTTTTTGATAAAAACACAATTTGTTTACGATTCATTCGTATGTGAATTTCTATCATCTGCAATGCAGCAGATAAAAGTTAATAACAATTGTTAATTTGTTAATTAGGTTTGCAGTATTGTCAAATTTTTGTCAGAAATATTGCAGATATGATATAACCATATTTTGCCACGCAAGCCAGCCCGTAATATATTTGCATTATAGATGTTCATAATAATTTAACTATTATTTATTAAATCTCATAAATGAGCCCCGGCTTTAGTCACCCTTAGTAAATTAAGAAAGCCCCGATTTTATCTGGAGTAAATACGAAGACGCTATTTTAAATGTCACTATTGGGTAACTGTTTTAAATTATCCCATTAATGGTAGGATTTTGTTTATATCTTTAGCTTCCTCTAATTCAAAAATAAAGGACTGATGTTAAGCGGCAGGAGTTGAATGACCTGCCGCTTATTTTTTACCCGTCAGGTGGTTTACTACCATTTCGGTAACGCTGAAAAATATTATAATCATCCCAACCCAAAGATTCTTAGCTAAATCATTCTTTATAATAACATAATATTAATACAGAATAAGTTTACTGTTAATAAACTAAGTTTAGTATTGTCCCGCTCTATACTACAAGCTGCTACTTTGACGCATTTTTTTGTAAAGGGCACACCCACAAAATTTAGACATAAACTGACTTGATATTTTACCTATATGAAACATTCCTCAGCAATTGTAATAGGCGCAGGTATTGTTGGACTTGCAACGGCAAGGGCGCTGGCTTTACGTGGATATCGTGTAACCGTTTTTGAAAGGAATGAAAGGGCAGTAGGCGCCTCCATCCGTAACTTTGGTATGATATGGCCCATTGGCCAGGCTACGGGTCCGCTTTTCGAGCGGGCCATGTTATCAAGAAGTATTTGGAAAACGGTTTGTGACGAAGCTGGTATATGGCACGATGAAGTCGGCTCGCTGCACCTCGCCTATGAGGATGATGAGCTTCAGGTGATAAAAGAATACGTTGAGGTAAATAAGCAGTATCGTGATTGTGCTTTCTTAACGCCTTCAGAGGCTCTGCAAAAGTCGCCGGCAGTAAATCCCGATGGGCTAAAAGGGGCTCTATGGAGCGGTGAGGAAATGATCATTGAATCAAGGGTTGCCGTTGGACAAGTAGCCAAATATCTTTCGGAAAGATATGGTGTCGATTTTTACTGGAACACAGCAATTAGTCGTGTTGAATACCCAAGCGTATTTTCGGGCAATCAACGATGGCAGGCGGATGAAATATTTGTTTGCAGTGGAGCCGATTTTGAAACGTTGTACCCTGAGTTGTTTTTAGAAACCAATATTACCAAATGCAAACTGCAAATGATGCGCCTGGTATCGCAGCCCGATGGCTGGCGCATTGGCCCTTCCCTTTGCGGCGGGTTATCCATGATTCATTATCCCGGTTTTCAATCTGCTGCCTCACTCCCATTATTGCGGGCAAGATATGAAGAGCAATATGCCGATTACCTGAAATGGGGCATTCATGTAATGGTTTCGCAAAATGGCGGCGGCGAACTTACCATCGGTGATTCGCACGAATACAGCCGGGTTCATGACCCCTTTGATAAGGAATTTATCAATCAAATGATAACCAGGTACTTACACACTTTTGCCAATTTTAAGGACTGGAAAATGATGCAGTCATGGCATGGCATTCTACCGAAAATGATGAACGGGCAAACGGAGTTGATACTCGAAACGGCAAATGGTGTCACTATCATCAACGGCATGGGCGGTAATGGGATGACGCTATCATTTGGATTGTGTGAAGAGTATATTGGCGGTCGTTAGCATGACTCAAATCTAAATTTTGTTGAGTTTTTATTCTTAGTAGGATTATTTTTTTGACTAACGTAACCGCGATATTTGGAAACTCACGTTAAAGGGAATTAACCGTTATCGCGATGGCGGAAGGTCATTGATTCGAATCCGCCAATGATTAATTTCACGAGTACCTATGGACAAAATATAGGCTGCTTTTTGCCCTTTTAGAAAGCGAATAATAAATTTGATTACTATGATTTAAATAGTACGCAATAACAAAATATAGTCAATGCGTACTTTTAAATTAGTGCGTACCTGCAATTATTAATATTTATTAAATTGATAATCAATGTTTTAAATATTAACTAAACCGATAATTATAAATATTTAGTGCGTACCTAAAAATTACTGCCATCAGCGAAATACCGGGGGTCAAGTGCCCCGCAAGGGGGGCATCAAGGGAAGAACCTTTTTTTTCTATTCAGGAGGAATGGTTTTGCTGTTTATTGAAGACACTATTGCAGAAAAAAAGCCCTGTAAATCATTGATCTACAGGGCTGCTAAGTAATATTAACAGCTTTATCAAAAGGCGTTAACTCCCTAATTTTTAAGACCGCTTTACGATTAAACCGGCATGTCCTTAGTTCTGCGAATCTCCTAAATGATCCAAAGTATTGCTTTCTGCTTGAATGAGTTGGTTTATCTCATTTATAGCTATGTCAAAAGCAGTAACAACTGTTACCAAATGAATCTCGTGATGATTTTTCAACTTACCTTTTTGATATACATACAGACACTCGTCACGGCAATCTTCAATGCCTTTTTGCGTGACCTTTAAAAATTCAAGTGTTATGGTATATCTGGTCAATAATCGTATTGCGAGTGTACATAAGTCTGTGCAGTCTTGAAAAACGTGCTGCTCAATCGGACATGCTATCGGTATTCCAAAATTTTCCCAGCACCCGACATCTTCACAATGCACCATGCATTCTAATAATGCATGTGTTAATTCAATGTCTCATTTCGTATTCTTTTTTTAAATTTTGTTTAATCGACCACATGGGTTGATCTAAATATTAATTTCTAATAATTACTGTTTTTACTCTCCTGATCTCCTGAATCTATGAGAATCTATTAGGGATCCATTAAACACTTCTTTCCATAATCAGTCATGATCAGCAGGTTCTATTTCCATATCCCATAATTTTTAGCTTTTTTGCGCAAAGTTTAAAGTCATTATCACACTCTAAGTGACAAAAGACATTCACCGGGTTATAGCCTTTCGAGGCAATAAAACCAGATTCATTCGTAAACACATAAAGTATGCGCCTGTCTGTACAATAATCAGCACTTATACCATTTTCCTTGTCTGGCCGGCTATAGCGTTTACGTGTACCCTTATCATGGGCCTGTTGGTATGTCCATCCGTGGTTTAATAAAATAGTTTCAATGTCCCCATTAAGATTAAAATCATCAAAAGGATTGTCGCCGACATTTGTACCCCGTTTTTGATAGAACGTATTCTTAGGCTTAACAGGCGCCTCATATATGTAATCGAATACTCGGGCGTTGTGATTAAAATAAGCGTTCTCGTCGAAGCTGTAGCCTCTTAAACTGGCAACGTTAGAGGGCGCGGGGTCTATAATAATGCCCAGGCCTTTGAAACATAATTGCATCGCTGCAAAATGTTCCTTGTGTTTGCTTTTATTGCTAATCGCAAATATGCCCCAATACCCTTGCCCTCTTGCTGATTTTGCGCAATATGCGGTAAAAGTTATATTAATTAACCTTTTAAACGTCTCTTCTATGTTATCGACATGGTCAATATCAAAAGCGATTAGTCCAGAATGCTCTATTAAACCCGATTCGCCTCTCCTATTAAATGTTCCAGATACCATCACTGCGGGTAATAGAGCTTTTAGTCGGTTTTGTTCCATTTTATTGTCTATAGAGCGCATTTTTATAATTTCATTTTTGAAGGAATAATCTGTTAGGTATTCTAATAAGTTGATAGATGAAGGCTTTAAATCACTATATGATTTGAGCCTGGACACCTGTCGGTTTAATATTGAGTTTTCCATGTTTTAGGATTTAACGCTCTTAATTTAATACTACCAGGTTACCGTGTTGACTTAGTAAATAAATCAGTAATATTTCTACTATGTTACTATGTGAATGCGTATATGTATATACGCATAACACAGTAGTAACTTAGTATTACATTGTTGGTGCTGGTTTAGAAGTTTGATAGCGGGTATGCGGTTTATTACCAACTTTAAAAAGTAGTCCATTATCAATGTAATATTGTATGTACTCTCTCACACGGATTTGGGGAATATTATAGCCGTAGTAAGAATTTAGTACATTTTGAAGCCCTAACGACAACTCATTATATTTGGGCGCTTTGTCACTCACAAGTGCTTTGGCAATAAGGTCTTTAAGGTGGGTCTCTTTTGGAATTTCACCGGGTAGCGCAGTTTTTTGTTTTTTTGATGCTTTCGGGTTGTTTGGTACCCAATCCTGTACTATGTAAGGCAAGCTTCCCTTATCCCACCTAATAGCAAAGTTCTCAAATGGCAGTCCCCTGGATTCCTTAGAAGAGATAATACTATGAGTCCTATCATCAGGGTCAACTTCTGCCATAATTTCTCTTTCGCATTTTTGACTTGAGATTGAACCAACGTGGGCCCTTGCGTCTTTACCTGCGCCTTTATTTTGGTGAAGCACCCCCGCGATGTGAATATCGTATTGAGAGCAAAGTTTCAATAGGTCTGATACTGTAGTATGCCCCTCCTTTGCGTCCATAAAGTCATCCATGAGGTCAACGATACCGTCTATTACAACTAACTTGACATTCGGAGTGCCGGCTATTCCTGCTTCAATTATTTGCTTCCTCGTTGAGGGTGCATACTCCCTCAAATCACAGTAAATGAGATTTTCACTTGTTTCAAGGCTGGCTAACTTTAGTATTAGCCGCATTGTCTTAGCAGCGTAGCTTCGGCCTTGCTCATTGTCGAAGAAAAGTACGACGCCTGGTTCGGCACACTTAAATCCGATGGCATCACATACATATTTAATTATTATCATGGACGCAACCGCTATCGCTAAAACGGTTGTTTTCTTAGATTTTTGCATTCCCTGCCACAGGCTGAGTGATTTCTTTGTCAAAAACGGAATTATCTCTCCATGCTGCATCAAGTTGATTACAGGTACTGGGTCTGGATAATCTATGGTCTGATTTAAAATGCTTTTCTGGAATAAACTGAAATGGTCCTCAGTTATACCAGGAATTGCGATAAAAGGGTTTTTGGATTGATTTATGTGGTGAAAGCCATCTGGCGAAATGGTTTGGTTCATGATTTTCCCCCTTTCTTTTTGCCAGATTCAAGCGCAGTCAAGACTGCCTGTCGATTAAACCTTATCGATGAGCCTAACTGCATAAAAGGAATTTTACCTTTTTTTCGCCACCGAATTATGGTCGGTTCTGTAACGGAAAGAAATTCACTGGATATTCCGCTCTATAGTACACCAGCATTCCGCTGCATACTACCGCAGTAATTCCGGGGCATAGTACACCAGTCTTTAGATAGATGTTGAGTAA
>JAYUEE010000067.1:0-85577 GCA_043739405.1 Mucilaginibacter sp.
TTGTAATCCTGGCAAGGTCATTTTCATCCGTTTTGATTTCGGGGTTGATTCGCGAAAACCGGCCTTTGAAACTTTGTGTACTAACACCAGATAGCATAAGCAAGCTCAATGGCACTCCGAAATTACCGGCACGCTCAATAAGTTCAGCAAAAGATTCTCCTGATAAAGGTCTGCACATAGCAGTAAGGGAGCCCCAAATTACAAGCCATCCCAAAACTGCACGGGTTGGATAAAACAACAAGGATATGCCCATCAATATATCAACTGTGCCCACAACAGGCATCAGTTGATAGGCCATTTCATGCCCAAGGCCGAACACAGCAAAATAATTGCACCATATTGGCTTGGTTATAATGCCAAAGCAACCATGCCCGATAAAGCACATCGCCGAAGCAAAGCGCAGTGTATAGTATATGTTCCTTTTGTCCGTTAACATATTCATAACAGCATTAATTGCCTGCGCCATCTCCCTGCGCCCTTGTTATAGCGTACTGGCCCACTTCTGCGCCCGTTGTCAAGCCAACTTCAATATCCTGGCGGGTGTGAATCGCGCCATACAATCTTGAAAGTGCTGCCTGCTGTGCCATATCAGTAAACTTAGTACCTCTGTCAGGTAATAAATAGGTTAAAACTGCCGCGGCTGCTGCACTGAAGTTAGAGTGTCCTGAACTGTATGAAGGGAAATTAGGTATGCCAGTAAGTGTTTTTATCTGGTCGTTTATTTGTGACGGACGCGGGTTGAAATATGCATATTTGGTATCCCAACATACAATAGCAGCATCCATTTCGGCCATATTCAACAGGGCAAAGTTTCGCGCCATGCGCACTTCGCTATAATTTTGCTTCACAAATTCGTCAGCAGCTATTGCGTTCCAATGGCCAGGCGGTGTGTAGGTACCAATACCATCGGCCCAAAACGCCACAATTTGCTCGTTTTCCCTTGTAGCATGCTGACTGTAATACAATACTTCTTTCTGGTCCGCAGCAAATTCAGCCGAACTGGTTGAATGCGGCGCCGGCGGCCGTAATGCAACGACGGTCAGCGTATCGAACAAAAACGGATGTACCTTAGTAAACAAAGGTAGCATCGGAGGTCTCTTAGGTATTTCGCGGCTTATCCAGGCTATCTCGCCTTTTGCTGTGGTTTGTGTTGCTAATTGTGCCCAATAAGTTGGTGTGCCTATTGCAGCACCCGCTTTGTCAGTACGGGCGCGGGCGGTAAACACATCTGCAACTTGTTTACCTAAAGATTCTCCGGCATCCAGTTCACCACGTACATTAGCTCCAGACATGATGCGGGCCACTTTTTCTTCGGCAGCTTTTTGCTGGATGTAAGCTATTTCCGTCGGGAAAAGCAATTTCATCATTTCAACAGCTGCGCCTGACACTACAGCATCTTCACTTGGATAGGAAGGTAAATCGGACTGAGGTACCAGGGCTTGTACAGTAGCATCATTTTTATACGGTGCGGGCCTGTTATACTGCTTTTTAAAATGATAAGCTGCAATTAAGGCATCATACTGTGCAGCGCTTACATAGGCATAAGCACGTGCAGCAAAAGGTGGGTTTGAAAATGGGAACTGCGGATATGCAAATGGATTTACTGAACTCGGTGCAGGATAAGTACCATCAGGGTTCTGATAAGGCGCTACATTATGCTTGGCCACCAACTGGCGGAGTATCTCGTTCCAGCGTAATACAGCACCGGCACTCCAGTACTTAATTATTGCCCGCTGGTCGCTGGTCAGGCTGCGTTGGTATCCTTTTATTTCGTTCAGGTCGGCTACGTAGGCAGGTGATGCAACAGCATCGGGTGCTGCAACTGTAAATACCGATGGATCGGTAATTAAAACCGGTTTCCAGGTGTCCGCATTTAAATCTAGCGAAGCCGGGGATAATGCCGGGTATAAATCCGTTCGGCTTATAATATCCTTTTTACAGGATGTGTAAAAAATCGAAGTCATCGCAACTAACAGGATGGCTATACGGGTATGTATTTGTGTTTTCATCGTCTTAGTTTTTATAGTAATTATCCTGTGGTGTTACCGTCTTTTTTGTGGGATTGAAAATATAGCTAAGGCCAAAATGTAACATGTTGCTCTGGCCCATATTTCTTCCGGAAACCACATAATCGTCTCCGCCTGTAAATTCAAGGGCATAAAAGGACTTTAACCTGTACCTTAAGTTCACTCCTGCGCTGCTCATGTTCATCCGATTGCTTGGGAAAGGCATATCGTTTTTGCGAATGTCAAAACCACCTAAGGATGTGCTGATATCGCCCACCGCCTCTGCTATAAAGTATTTGCTGCGGTAGCCCAATCTAAGGTTATAATTGCTCATGTTAGGCAGCTGAACCATGTTGCTATAAATAAGCTCGGTGGTGTAATAGGAATTTCGGTCTATCGTAATATAGCTCCTGGTCATGTATGCTCCGGAACCGGTTACAAACAGTTTACCATAGGTATAATCAATAACGGCCCTGCCTGTAAAGTTCTTACTGTGGCTCCCAAGGGCAAGAGGTAAAAAGTCAGCCTCATAGTTGCTCGCCGGGATCGACCCCGTTACACTTGCAAACAGCGCAAGCGTGCTTTTGCCCGATTTGTATTTTAGCGCCTTCCATTTTACATTAAGGGAAATATCCTGCAGGCCTTTTTGCCCCTCCAATGTTCCGGCGGAAGCGTGGGTAGTAACATATGGCAAGCTGATGGTTGTGATCAGGTTATTGGTGATACCATACGTAACCATAGCACTGTACATGCTGGTGTTGACGGTGCCGATATTGCCGTTGTTGCGCTTGAAGGTGCCCTCCCAATAGTTTGTCCAGCTGGATGTGCTGTACATTACCCCGGGGCAGAAGTAGTTTTTTGGGATCATGATCCCATCGTTTTCCATTTGCGCCGATGCGGACTGTACCGACAGCAGGCAAACGAAAACCAGGATACACTGATAGAAATATGTAAATGTTGATTTCATCTTAATTGATTATAGTAAAATTTAATGGTTAACATTTTGGTGGCAAGGTGCATAGCATAGCTAATCGGCACAAGGCTGTCCTGAGGGGAAACTACTGGTTGCAATACTTTTAGGATGGACTGAAATCAGGCCGTGTCCTTCACATATGAATATGAGGGACTAAAAATGATGAACAAACAAATAGTTTAGCAGGAAAAGTTTGGCGGTTTGCCAGGAGATTCGATGTAGGGATTTGTTAAATGGGAAGAGTTTGAGTGGTTAACTACTCTCACCAATTCTGGTAATTGTGCGTATTTACATTCTACCAGTTGATAAACATTGTCGTATCCGGCTGAATTAGTTTTTTTGGCAGACGGAGTGGCCGGTCCTTTTTTGCTCAGCGGAACATCGCTCATGTTTTTAGCCATGATCACGTTGGCTTTTACCAGGTTCGCTTTAACATTATTAGGCAGACAGATCAGGTACATGGTATCCCTGGTCATTTTCAGGCGCACGTAATTGTAGTAAGCATTATTCAGTTGGATCTGTCCCTCAATATGCTCATATTCAGTCCAATCTTGTATGGTTGGCATGTTAACCGGCACCTTTAATTCGAGCAGTTTGGCGGAATTTATCTTGTTATCATACATCTGCTTCACTATCTCTACGTCAGACTTGTGTATGAAATACTGGTATACCAAAACATACCCACCTATATTAATAAGGTGTGCCGAAAGCAGCAATATGGCGACCAGTTTTTTCAAGAAAAGTTTATGTTACCAGGTTATTAAGGGGTGAAAGTATTAAATGAAATGTTTAAATGCAAGTATTTTGTTACAATTCGTTTAAAGTTGGTAGTATTTAATACTGCTATAAGCTGCGCAGGCAGCATTTGCGACAGTCATCGCTGTTTTTTTTAATTTCTTATCAATACCAATCAAAATTCACTTCCCTTCCATTCAGTTTCCATTTTTGCGGCAATGGGTTGATCATCCAATCCATTGGTTCTCCGGTGGGCTGAACCTTAGCAGCGTTGGCAAAACATTGCCTGATCATGGCCTTTTGTTCCTCGCCAAGCGCTTTAGGATCCGGCGAGATAAACAAAGGTGTTCCGCTTTCAGCTACTAATTGCATCCATTGTTTGTTTTTGGCCCAGGGTACATCATTGGTGAGGCCCACGCAATCAGCATCAGTGGCATAGAAGACATTGTGTTGCGGTATCCTGAATCCTAATGTATTTATACCCATCTTACGGGTGCGGTCCCATTCCTTGCCACTGGTGTCATCGCCAATACGATCAAGTTCAAACACACCTGCAGAAAGGTGACTTATAGTATTGCAGCCAATTACATACATATCTTCGGCGGTTTCGCGGATAGCGCCATATAGTTTATTTATTATCTCAGCGGTCGTTTTTGTGTTATCATAAAACCTCCATCCTGGGGTCGTAATAAAGTCCTTCATCTGGAAACCCCATTTGCCGGTTATGTCATAGGTGGTATAATCGTGTTTTACTAATTGATAGCCCCATTTCCTGTAAGTAGCTATATTATATTTTACACGCTCTAAATTCTCTTCAATGGTTGGGTCAAGTATAGGCGACTTAGGGTCATCGCGGCCGGGTATTTTTGGCAGCAATAAACTGGTTTTGTCGTCATGTTTGGCACATAAAGGCCTCGTCCATAACCCGGGCTGCATGCCAAGCTTTTTGATATCATCGGCCAGCAAGGCCATATCCTTAAACTTATCATTGGGCTTAGAAAAATCGTCCATAAAGCCACCATCGCCCGGCAACAACGGCGAATACGTTGCCCACCCGGCGTCAATAACCGAAAACGGCCGGTTATTAGTATCCCGAGCTAAATCAGTCATTAAAGCTGTTATTTGTTTGATCAAGGCCGCCGAGTTATTCCCATAAGCAAAATACCAATCATTAATCCCGTAAACAGGCTGTTTGGGCAATCGCGATGTTGGGCACATCATCCGGCAAAAGCGTTGGGTTGTGGTGAATGGCGTTTCGGTATCCAAACTTTTGGTAGTGATAACGTCAGCAGCATGTAATTCTCTTTGACCTAACTGTACGCCGACGCCACCCGAACAAGTATCCATGGTCATTTCGATACTGTTACCGTTTAAGGCCCACCAACAGATAGCGTTACACCCGGTTTTTACCCCAAAACAAGCGGTCTGTGCACCATCGTTTACCAAAACATACCATGGATTAATGGTAACGGTATCAAACAGCCGCCATGACAAGTCGCCGTACGAACGCTCCCATTTATCACCCAATAGTCTGGTAACCGGGGCAAATTCATACCCCCATTTGAGCCTTATGGCATTTAACTCCATTGTCGGCGAGGAAACATAGTAAGATATCGCGTCGCTTGTAGGTTTCAGCCGCACCTGTATATCCTTATAGGTATACGTCGTTCCGGCAGACAACTTCATTTGGAACCAATCGTCCCCGGTTTTCACCCAAACGCCATCGGGCATATTGATGAGCGGTGCATTGTTGGCGGCTAAAGATGTAAGCCGGCTGAACAACAATGCCGCACCGGTTGCAGCAGAAATTTTAACAAAGTGGCGTCTTCTCATAGGTTTTGTGACGGTGAAATTAACAAATTCAATAACGAATTTTCGTGTAAATTAATTTTAAAGGAAATGAAATAACGGTAAAACATCCTTTTAGATTGATGCTGGAGGCATTATATTGATACAATAGGTAAATATTAGCTCAATAAGTCATATTATTTTAACCTCTCTCAACTTTATATAGCGAGCGTAATTAATTGTGCGCCATTTGCTTAATGTGCACAAACCAATAAATGTTAATAAATTAAATTCAACTGATTGATGGTTAAATACTTATATTGGCATTGGATTTAATACCTGATTAATAAAGATTATTTAATTTACCTGGACCAAACATGAGCAAGCTTATATTGATTGATGACGAACCAATTTTTCATAAGATAGTACAGATGACCCTTAAATACAGTGAGTTATCGAACCAGGCGACTTATTGTTATGATGGTGAAATGATATTGGACTACCTGGAAGAAAAACAGTCGGATTCTAAATCGCTCCCCGATTATATTTTTATTGACCTTTATATGCCCCGTTTCAATGGCTGGGATTTTTTGAATCGTTTTCAGAAAATATATCAGTCCTTAAAAAAGAATATTAAAATTTATATCGTTTCATCTTCCGTTGATCCTCGGGATATTGACCGCTCTAAAGCCTACCCTTTTGTAACCACTTTTATTTCAAAGCCGGTATTAAAGGAAATATTCGACGGTATTAACCTCGCCTAACACCTTTCATTCATATTGACAGGTAATTTCCATCACATTTATTTCTCAAGTCCGCCTTATCCCAGGTAAGCTGTATTTTTCAATTTTTTTAATAGTTTTTTCTACATTTAAAGGCCCGCTGGGAACGTTCCCGGTAAGTTTAAAAATCCCCTTATGAAAAGGATATATACATTTTTATTGTCCATGGCCATGTTGCATGCTGTGCAGGCACAGGATAATAAAGTACTAAAAGCAAGTATGAACAAGGTACGCCTTGAGTTTACGCTTGATGATAAAGGAGAACCCTCTTATGCGGTTTATTATGGCGATAAGACGGTTATCAAACCATCGGCAATGGGTTTCACTTTAGCCAATGACAGCGCTTTTGATAAGCATTTTATCGTTACTAGTTCTGAACCCAGTTCAGTGGATGAAAGCTGGAAACCTGTTTGGGGCGAAGTAAGCTCAATCCGCAATCATTATAATCAGGTAATCGTTCACCTTAAACAAAAAAATAGCCCTAACAGGCTGATGAACATCATTTTCAGGGTTTTTGAGGATGGCGTCGGTTTTCGGTATGAGTTCCCAAGGCAGCCCAACCTGCGCTATTTCATCGTCTCCAATGAGCTGACGAGTTTCAATTTGGCAAGTGATAATAAGACTTTCTGGATACCGGGTGACTATGATTCCAATGAGTACCTGTACACAACATCGAAAATAAGCGAAATAGATAACCTGCCTGTGGTAACTGCTTCAACGGCTATTGCTTTAAGGGTTGCGCCCGATCGTTATTCTGTTCAGACCCCGTTGATGATGAAAAGTCCAGATGGCTTGTATATCAATATACATGAAGCTGCTTTAGTGGATTTCTCTTCGATGCAATTGCATGTGGATAGAAGTTCGCTTAAGTTAACCGCCGCGCTGGTGCCGGACGCTGTCGGCAATAAAGCCTATGTTCATGCACCTTTCAAAACACCCTGGAGAACCATTATTGTAAGCGATAAAGCCATCGATATTTTGGCTTCAAAAATTATTTTGAACCTGAATGAACCGTCTAAAATTAAAGACTCGTCATGGATTAAGCCAATGAAATTTGTGGGCGTTTGGTGGGAAATGCAAACAGGCAAAGGCACCTGGAACTATGCAAATGATGCGGATACTTTAGATGCTAAAGGTCAGTTAATTCCAAATGGAACACATAGCGCCAATACGGCCAATGTAAAGCGTTATATCGATTTTGCTTCCGCGAATGGTATTCCGGGCGTACTGGTTGAGGGCTGGAACGTTGGCTGGGAAGATTGGTTTGGGTTTTGGAAAGAACATGTTTTTAGTTTTGTAACCCCCTACCCTGATTTTGATGTTGATGGGATAACCAAATATGCAGCATCAAAGAATGTAAAACTGATCATGCATAACGAAACTTCGGGTTCGGCTATTGATTATGAGCGGCAGATGGATACCTCCTATCGTTTCATGAATAAGTATGGATACACGTCGGTGAAAACCGGCTATGTAGGTAAGATCATACCCAGAGGCGAACATCACGACGGACAATGGATGGTAAACCACTATATCCGGGTAGCGCAAAAAACAGCCGACTACCATATCATGGTGGACATGCATGAACCGGTGCGTCCTACAGGCTTACAACGTACTTATCCTAATTGGATGGCTTGTGAAGCTGGTCGCGGGAATGAGTACAATGCTTTTAGTGATGATAATACGCCTGAACACGAAACTATCATGCCATTCACACGCTTTATGGGTGGCCCGATGGATTATACACCGGGTATATTCAAAATAAAGGGGTATACTACCAACCTAAACCGGCAGGTACATACCACGTTGGCTAAGCAACTGGCTTTATACCTTGTATTATATAGTCCATTGCAAATGGCTGCGGACATGCCTGAGAACTATGAGAAGCACATGGATGCTTTCCAGTTTATTAAAGATGTAGCTGTTGATTGGGACGATACCAAAGTACTGGAAGCTGAACCCGGCGAATATATTACTACAGCAAGAAAAGCAAAAGGCACACCTAATTGGTTTGTCGGCGCTATCACAAATGCCAATAGCCGAAGCAGTATAGTACCACTTGATTTTCTGGATAAAGGTCAAAAATATGTAGCCACCATTTATGCTGACGCAGACAATGCAGATTGGCACGATAACCCGGAGGCCTATAATATCACTAAATACCTGGTGACGGATAAAACAAAACTTGCCTTAAAATTAGCCGAAGGCGGTGGCGCAGCTGTAAGCATCGTGCCAGCCACAACCGAAGATAAAGGATTGAAAATGTATAAATAAACAGGTCCAAATGGGCCTTCCGATTTCAGAATAACATTATTTCTATTTTTATCAAACTTATTCATGAATAAAGTACTTTCTTTTTTCTTTATCGGTCTGATTTCTTATGGATGCTCAAAAAGCAATTCGTCCGTAAATCCACCTCCCGTCAATAAGCCGGATACAACCACAACCATTATTACAACTAACGCACAACCGGTTGTTAAAACCAATACACAGAAAGTATTTGTTCACTACATGGCATGGTTTGAAGATAAAACCACTTCGGGGAATGGTTTATGGGGGCAGCATTGGACCATGGCTAATGAAAACCCCGACGTTATTCGTGCCAATGGAAGAAAGCAAATAGCCTCCTGGTTTTACCCAATGATAGGGCCCTATGCAAGTTCGGACCGGGATGTGATAGATTATCATTTATTGTTGATGAAATATGCAGGTATCGACGGCGTAATTGTGGATTGGTATGGAACGCATAATGTGTTTGATTATCCATTAGTAAAACGTAATACCGACTCTCTATTTAACAGGATACCTTATGCAGGTTTACAATTTGGTATCTGTTACGAGGATCAAACGCTTGGGCATGTTAAATCAATAGCCAATATCGATACCGTTGAGGCTGCGAAAGAGGATTTTGCTTACCTGCAATCCGCCTATTTCGGCAGCAGCAGCTATATTAAAATAAACAACCAGCCTTTATTATTAGATTTTGGCCCGCAGGGGATGAAAACAACAGCGGACTGGTCGCAGGCTTTTTCAGGCCTGGCCCGCGAACCGAGATTACTATCGCTTGAATACCAGGGTAACGTAGCCGGCGGCAGCAACAGTGGTGAGTTTGCATGGGTTAGCGCTACGAATTTGACTGACTTACAGGGATTTTATCAAAACAGGGTGCCACTGATAGGTACAGCCTTCGCCGGTGCCTATCCGGGATTTAAGGATTTCTATTCGCAGGGAGGCTGGGGAAATACGCTTTTTATTATTGATCACAACGGCACCGCTACTTTGCAAAGCACATTGGATGCCGCAAAAAACAGCTCTGTCCCCTATCTGCAGCTTATTACCTGGAACGACTATGGTGAAGGCACCATGATTGAGCCCACACTTGATTTTAACTTTAGTTTCCTGCAAACTATTCAAACTTATACCGGCGTTAAATATTCGGTAACCGAATTACAACTGATTTATAAGTGGTTTACGCTGCGTAAAAAATATGTTGGCAACGCAGCTGTGGAGCAAAAGCTAACGCAGGCATATAATAGTTTGGTGGCGTTGGATACCGCAACAGCAACAAACTTAATTTCCGGTATCAATTAAACGTTTCCCCTTCTTCCGCCATCGTTTAGTAACAATGTTGGCCAATCTACGCCATCAACGCTACGCCAACAAAATTGTTACTTAAAACAGCTTATGTTTTTAGCAACTTTACAAAATACATCTGGCCACGACGAAACATTAATAAGTTTCTGATTATTATTGTCTTATCAAACCGATGTAAGCGAAATTATTATCAGAATGCTCAATATCTTTTTTAAAAGGTGCACCAGTCGCGTTTTTTTATTAGCCGGGGGTTTACTTTGTTTGGTGTCATCCGCTTCAGCGCAAAACACAAATCCGACTAATCCGCCTGTACCTGCAGTGCCGGATACTATCAAAAACAACCTGGTAATACCTCAAAATCCCGCGGACTACGGAAAGAATGCAAATGGCCAGTACCTCACCCTGAGACAATGTATTGATTATGCTTTGCAACATCAGCCCAGCCTGAACCAGTCGTTATTAAACGTTGATATCGTAAAAGACAATAACTCGATAGCCTTATCAGGATGGCTGCCACAGGTAAACGCATCTGGTAGCCTGATCCATACGATCCAATCCAGCAATACCGGAAGTGGGAATACCGGGACAACGACCAAAGGGACCGCAAACACTTTTATTCCGGGTATACAGGTTTCACAAGCCATATTCAGCCCGAGTCTTTTTTATGCCCACAACGCCGCGCCATTATATATAAAGCAGGCTCAACAGGCTACCGACAGTACCAAAATATTCCTGGTTTCGGCGGTAAGTAAATCATTTTACAATGTGCTGCTTACGCTTGAGCAGATCAATGTTTTGAAAGAGGATACCGCGCGCCTCGGTAAAAACGTGCGCGATGCTTACCACCAATATAAAGGCGGTATTGTTGATGAAACCGATTATGAAGAAGCTGAAATTACTTTGAATAATTCAAGGGCCCAGTTGAAACAGGCGAATGAGAATGTTGTACCACAATATGCTGCTTTAAAGCGGTTGATGGGACTCGCGCCTGCTCAACAATTCAACGTAAGCTTTGATACGACGCAAATGATGCAGGGTATTAACCTGGATACTACACAACAATTGGCTTATGAGAAACGGATAGAGTTCCAGTCACTTAAAACAGCTGAAAGCTTGCAGGACCAGCAAATAAATTATTATAAATACTCCTTCATGCCTACCCTATCGGCATTTTACAATTACAACCTGGGTTATGAGAATAATAGATTTTCGGACCTTTTCGCTAATACCTATCCAAGTTCGTTAATAGGTGTTTCGTTCAATATTCCAATTTTCACAGGGTTGTCGCGCTTGCACAACCTCCATAAAGCAAAACTGGAAAGACAGGTGATAGACTTCCAGGAAACTGACCTTAAATCACAAATATATTTAGAGTATACGAGCGCTTTGGCTAATTATAAGAGCAATCTTTATAATTTAAAGCTGCTGCAAAAGAACGTGGCATTAGCCAAACGAACCTATTTTGTAGTAACACTACAATATAAACAGGGTATTGTGCCCTACCTGAATGTGATCACAGCAGAATCTAACTTAATAACATCCGAAATAAATTATATCAATGCTTTGTTCCAGTTGCTGTCGAGTAAAATCGACCTTCAAAAGGCAATGGGCAGCATTACTTATTAATACACCAAATAAACCGTCTCAATGAATAGAGTATTATTAAATACCGTTTTTGCAGGCTGCCTTATTTTGAGCGCCTGCCAAAAGAAACAGCCGCCGCAAAACCCCGAGGTGCCTGTTAACCTGATCAAGGTAAAAGCCAAACAGGTTCTGTATTATGACAACTACCCATCGACTACGCAGGCATTGAGCCAGGTAAACTTGCTTCCGCAGATCACCGGGGCTATTACGGCGATATATTTTAAAGAAGGCAGTCATGTTACGAAAGGGCAAAAACTATATGAGATTGATAAACGGATATATGAAGCTGCGTACGACCAGGCTATTGCCAATTTGCAGGTGTCAAAAGGCAATTTGGTACAGGCTCAACAGGATGCCGACCGTTATGAATACTTAAACAAATACAATGCTGTTGCCAAACAGCAATATGATCATGCGATTATTACGCTTGAGAATGCAAAGAACACCGTAAAGGCATCTGACCAGGCGGTAAAAACGGCTAAAACAAACTTGAATTATGCGGTTGTTTATGCACCGTTCGACGGAACCATAGGTTTTAGTATGGTAAAATTGGGCGATGTAGTTAACCCGGGCTCAACCATTTTAAACACCATTTCTACAGATAACCCAATGGCTGTCGATTTTATCATCAACGAAAAACAATTACCGCATTTTGAGCAATTGCAAAGTGACAAGAACGCGCCTGATTCTCTGTTTACAATTCGATTATCAGACAATTCGCTCTATCCTATTGTAGGCAAAATATCTGTAATAGACCGTGCTGTAGATGCACAAACCGGTTCTATCCGTGTAAGGCTGGTGTTTGCTAATCCAAAAAATGTTTTGCGTGTTGGTATGAGCTGCACAGTACGGGTACATAACCAGGATACCGGCCCGCAATTGGTACTGCCGGGTAAGGCTGTTGTTGAACAAATGGGCGAATACTTTGTGTTCACCGCAAAAGACAGTGTTATAAGGACCCATGCCGACACGGTTAATCATGTAACTAATCCCAAACCAAAGTTGGTGGCAGCACAAAAGAAGGTACAGTTAGGGCAAACCATAGGCGGTAGCGTTGTGATAAAAGCAGGCATAAAAGAGGGCGACCGTGTTGTGGTGGATGGCGTTCAAACCTTGCATGATGGCTCGCAGATAACCACGGCCAACAAAGTGGCGCCTGGTGGCAGGCATTAATAAAAATAGATGGTTTACATAGAGCTTTCTGTGTTTTAGATACTAATATATGATTGCTAATACCTTTATAAAACGGCCCGTAACTGCAATAGTTATTTCTATTGTACTGGTAATTACCGGGACCGTTAGTATTTCACTGCTGCCTATTGACCAATATCCTGATATTACGCCACCGGTGGTCCAGGTAAACGGACAGTTTATAGGCGCTGATGCCCAAACTGTTGAACAAACCGTGGCAACGCCTATTGAAGAACAGGTAAACGGCACGCCGGGCATGGAATACATGCAGAGCAACAGCACCAACAATGGCGCCATGCAGCTCAACGTAACTTTCAAAATAGGCACTAACATAGACGTAGCCGCACTGGACGTACAAAACCGTGTAAGTATTGCTACACCCCTTTTACCCAGCGCCGCCAGCCGGCTGGGCCTTACTGTTCGCGCGGTTAACCCCAGCATGCTGATGATGGTAGCGATATATGCACCACATGATTCGCATAACATCACCTTCCTTGATAATTACACCAATATTTTTATCCAGGATGCCTTGCTGCGGGTACCGGGCGTGGGCACCATAAGCCGCTTTACCGATGACTTTAGTATGCGTGTTTGGATGAATCCGCAAAAAATGGCTGCTTACAGCATTGAGCCGCAGGACATTATTAGTGCGCTTACTGCCCAAAACGTACAGGTAGCTGCAGGTACAGCAGGTGTGCCACCCCAGGCGCCAACACAAACTTATGAACTGGGTATTTTGGTAAACGGCCGTTTAAGTACTGTTCCGGAGTTTCAAAATATAATTGTAAAGAATAATCCGGCAACCGGCGAGCTGGTTTACCTGAAGGATGTTGCACGTATAGAACTGGGTAAATTTACTTTTTCGAGTAACTCATTTGTAGACGGGCACCGCGCATCGTACCTCCAGATTTACCAGGCACCCGGAAGTAATGCGCTCCAGACCGCAAATGGTGTTTATGCGGCGCTTGCCAAGCTGAAACAGACTTTCCCGGCTGATGTGGCCTACAGCGTTCCGTTTGAGTCGGTAACCGTTGTAAAAGTTTCGATGACGGATGTGGTAAGGACTTTATTGCTGACACTTGCCCTCGTAGCTATCGTGGTATTTCTTTTCCTTCAAACTTTCAGGTCTACCCTCATCCCCGTTCTAGCTATCCCGGTATCTATCCTCGGTACATTTTGCTTTTTCATCCCGCTTGGCTTTACCATAAATACCTTAACCATGTTTGGTTTTGTGCTGGCTATCGGTATCGTAGTAGATGATGCCATCATCGTGGTTGAGGCCGTGCAGCACTATATCGACAATGAAAAAATGTCGGCTAAGGAAGCTACTTACCAGGCCATGAAAGATATTTCGGCCCCGGTTGTGGCCATTGCACTGATCCTGGCCGCAGTATTTGTACCTGTAGGGTTTATTCCGGGAATTGTGGGCAGGCTGTACCAGCAGTTTGCCATTACCATTGCCATCTCGGTAATTATATCGGCTTTTATTGCACTCTCATTAACACCTGCGCTTTGCACCCTACTGTTAAAGCCAACGGACGAAAGCAAAAAAAATAAAGGCCTTACCAAATGGTTTACCAAATTTAATGAATGGTTTGATAGGGTAACCGCAAAGTATACGGAGGGTGTACGCCGGAGCATCAAAGGCACCAAATACATTGTGATCATACTGGTTTGTGTTTGTGCGGGCGCTTACTTCATGTTCCAATCCAAGCCAACCGGTTTTATTCCATCGGAAGACGACGGTAATTTATACGTTACTTACCAGTTGCCCCCGGCATCATCTACGGCTCAATCGGTAGATATCATGACCAAACTGATGAAGGTAGTTGCAAGCACTCCCGGCGTTGGACATTATGCCGCACTGTCTGGCCTCAACGTGATTACTAACGCCACTAATTCAAACAACGGCACTATCTATGTACAGTTGAAACCCTGGGATGAGCGTTCGGGCGATGACGAACAGGTACCGGGTATAATAAAGGTAATGCAAAAGCGCATTGCCGATGCCGGTGTTACCAATGCATCGGTTGAAGTAATACAGCCGTCTCCACTTCCGGGTGTTGGCTCAACTATAGGTTTCAGCATGCAGATAGAGCAGCGAAGCACCAATGATAACCTGCAGGATTTTGAGCATGTAGTTAACCGTTTTGTCGACTCGGCTAATAAAAACCCGGCAATTTCAAAAGCTTTTAGCTTTTATACGGCTCATACCCCTAATGAGAGCCTTACCGTCGACCGTGAAAAATGTCAAAAGCTGGGGGTCAGCATATCTGATGTTTTTACCACTATCGAGGCCTTTACCGGCAGTCTGTATATCAATGATTTTACCACCTATAACCGGACTTTCCATGTGGTTGTGCAGGCTGATACCGTTTACAGGGCGCTGATAACTGATATGGAAAAGTATTACGTGCGCAGTTCCACCGGTAAAATGGTGCCTTTGGGCACACTCATCAGTTTTAAGCCTGTTGAAGCCGCCCCGTTGATCTCACACTTTAATATTTTCCGCTCCGCGGAGATAGACGGGTCATCGCCGCCGCGTGTAAGTTCGACCGATGCGATCGCCGCGTTACAGTCATTGGCCGTCAAACAACTTCCGCAGGGTTATACCTATGAATTTTCGGGGTTAAGCTACGAGGAATTGAAAGCAGGGTCGGTAACGATGTATATATTCGCATTCTCTCTTACGTTCGTGTTCCTGTTCCTGGCCGCACTTTATGAAAGCTGGTCGGTTCCGTTTTCAGTATTGCTTGCGGTGCCGATTGGCGCTTTCGGAGCCATTTTAGCATTGGTGCTGGTGCCTTCGCTTACCGACAACGTGTATGCGCAGATCGGTTTGATCACGCTGATTGGCCTTGCAGCAAAAAACGCCATTCTTATCGTGGAGTTTGCCAAGGTTCGGGTAGATCGCGGCGAAGACCTGCTGGCTTCAACGCTTGAAGCTGTAAGCCTCCGTTTGCGCCCGATCATCATGACTTCTATGGCCTTTATACTGGGTGTGCTGCCATTGGTTTTTGCAACCGGTGCCGGTGCAGTGGCCCGGCGTACCATAGGCCTGACCGTACTGGGGGGTATGACTGCGGCTTCTACCATCGCCATCTTCGTGGTACCGGTGCTGTTTGTTCTTATAACCCGCTGGGCCTACGGTAAGGAAAAATTGGAATACCTGAAGGCCCATCATGAGGACCTAATGGAAAAAGCGAAAAAAGTTGAAGCACAGAATATTGACCCGGAACTGGAGTTTGAGTTACAGAAATCGCGTGACCTGCATAATACAAACGAATCATGATTGCCAATACTTTTATAAAACGGCCGGTAACCGCAATCGTCATTTCTCTTATTTTGATGATATCGGGGATAATATGCATCTTCAATCTTGCTGTTGACCAGTATCCTAATATTTCGCCGCCAAGTGTAGGGGTTAACGCCAGCTATACAGGGGCTGATGCACAAACGGTAGAGCAGACCACCGCTATCCCTATTGAGGAGCAAGTAAACGGTACCCCGGGCATGGAATACATGCAAAGCAGCAGCAGCAATAACGGCGGCATGAACTTACGTGTAACATTTGAAGTTGGCACCAATCCACAGATTGCTGCGCTTAACGTACAGAACCGTGTAGGTATTGCGGCGCCCCTTTTGCCATCGGTCGTGAGTAAACTTGGTGCGACCGTGCGTGCGAGTAACCCCGACCAATTAATGCTGGTGGCCATTTATTCGCCAAAAAAAACGCATAGTATTACGTTCCTTGATAACTACACCAATACATTTATCCAGGACGCTATTTTAAGGGTACCCGGCGTGGGTGATGTTAATGCGCGTACCGACCAATTTGCCATGCGGATATGGCTTAATCCTGATAAAATGGCATCATATAACCTGATGCCGTCGGATGTAACTAAAGCGCTGACCGGTCAAAACGTATACGTTGCTGCCGGGTCTGTAGGTGCGCCACCCCAAAACCCGAAACAGGTTTATGAAACCGGCATAATAGTGAACAGCATGCTCAGCAAACCCGAGCAATATGAAAAGCTGATCGTAAGAAACGTCCCGGGAACGGATAAAATGATCTATGTGAAAGACATTGGCCGTGTTGAACTCGCCAAGTTCACTTATTCGGGTGGCTCTTTCGTGGATGGTAATCGTTGTTCACTATTAATGATCTTTCAATCGCCGGGAAGTAATGCCCTGCAAACTGCCGATAACGTTTACGCAAAACTCGCAGAACTCAAAAAATCATTCCCGCCGGACGTTGAATACGTTGTTCCCTTCGAATCAATTACCATTATCCGGGTATCCATGCACGAGGTGATCGGCACACTTATTAAAGCACTGATATTGGTCGCCTTAGTGGTATTCCTATTCCTGCAAAACTGGCGGTCTACCATCATACCGATACTGGCCATCCCGGTATCCATTTTGTCGACTTTCTGTTTTTTTATCCCCTTAGGGTTTACCATCAATACACTCACTATGTTTGGGTTTGTGCTGGCTATCGGGATAGTGGTTGATGATGCCATCATTGTAGTAGAAGCGGTACAGCATTATATCGATGAACAGCACATGTCGCCAAAAGAAGCCACCTACCAGGCGATGAAAGAGATATCTGCGCCGGTAATTGCCATCGCGCTTATTTTGGCTTCAGTATTCGTCCCGGTTGGATTTATCCCCGGCATTGTTGGCCGGCTTTACCAGCAATTTGCCATCACAATAGCTATATCGGTAATTTTTTCGGCCTTTATAGCGCTGTCGCTAACGCCGGCTCTCTGTACGCTTTTGCTGCGGCCGTCGCACCACGCCTTAACCAGTAAGAATTGGCTCGACAGGTTCTTTAATTGGTTTGACCGCGTTTTCTTTGACCGGTTTAACCGCGTGTTTGATTGGCTTAACGGCAGATACGCCAACGGCGTTAGGCGAAGTATTAAAAATGCGAGATATATAGTCATCTTGCTGGTCTGCATTTGTGCAGGCGCCTACCTGCTTTTCAAAAGCAAACCATCGGGCTTTGTACCTTCGGAAGATGGCGGGCGATTATTTGTCACTTATCAAATGGCCGATGCTTCCTCTACAACCGCCTCCAATGCCGTGCTTGCTAAGCTGATGAAGATCGTCGGCTCAACGCCAGGCATACTGCACTTTGTGGGTTCTTCGGGCTTTAATATACTTGGTGGCGGCGGCAATAACAGCGGCACCATGTTTTGTATGCTGAAGCCCTGGGATGAGCGGACCACCCCGGAAACCCAGGTGCAAGGCATCATGGATAATATTAGAAAGCGGGTGGCAAAAGCAGGGATAAAAAATGCAAACGTTGTAGCCATTCAGCCACCGCCGATAAGGGGTATTGGGATAGCGGCGGGTTTTTCCATGCAAATAGAACAGGGAAACTCGACTGATGATATCCACGCATTTGAAAAAAGTGTGCAGAAATTCGTCGCCATCGCCAAAAAAACGCCGGCCACTTCAACCGCATTTAGTTCGTTTACGGCCCAGACCCCAAGCTTTACGGTAACAGTCGACCGCGAAAAATGCGAAAAACTGGGCGTAAACATATCCGATGTATTTTCGACCATGCAGGCCTTCATGGGCAGTTTATTTGTAAATAACTTTACTTTATACAACCGTACTTATCATGCCGTTATTGAAGCCGACACAGCCTACAGGGCGCTAATCAGCAATATCAACAAATATTATGTGCGAAACCAGGCCGGCAATATGCTTCCCTTAAGCACCCTGGTAACTTACAAGGCGGATGCAACAGCAACCTCCATATCGCACTTTAACATATTCCGGTCTGCCGAAGTGGATGGCTCTATCCCACCGGGATACAGTAGTGGCCAGTCGTTGGATGCGCTTAAAGCAATTGCTGCCAAGGCGTTGCCGCGCGGTTATACCTATGAGTTTTCGGGCCTTAGTTACGAAGAGATCAAGGCAGGGAATATTACTATCTATATTTTCCTGTTCTCCATCATTTTTGTATTCCTTTTCCTGGCGGCACTATACGAAAGCTGGTCGGTACCTTTCTCGGTGCTGCTGGCGGTGCCTATTAGCGCGTTTGGCGCCATTATCTTCCTCACGATATTCCCTTTAATAACTGGTAAGGAAATCACTAACAATGTATACGCCCAGATCGGCCTTCTCACGTTGATCGGTTTATCAGCTAAAAATGCTATCCTGATCGTTGAGTTTGCCAAGTTGCGCGTTGACCGCGGCGAGCCGCTGTTACAGTCGACCATTGAAGCGGTGCGCCTGCGTTTCCGGCCGATTATTATGACCTCAATGTCCTTTATCTTCGGTGTGTTGCCTCTGGTATTTGCCACGGGTGCGGGCGCGGAGTCAAGGAATACCATCGGTATTGCCGTACTGGGCGGAATGATCGCCTCATCAACTATATCTATTTTCATAGTCCCGGTGTTATTTGTACTGCTTACACGCGTTTCGTACGGCAAAAAACAACTCAAATGGCTACAGGACCACCACGGGGAATTGATGGAAAAAGCAAAAAAAGTTGAAGAATCAAACATCGACCCCGAACTGGAGTATGATATCGCCGAATCACGAGCTGCAAATAGTGCAGAAAGGGAAAGGCATTTTGGGGATAATGGAAGTTTAAGTCCGGAGTCTTGAGCCTAAAGTTCTAGGCCTATGCCAAGATGCGGCTATGGCCTTTATTGTATATCAACAATGGTTTAAAGACTTTTATCAAATCTCTCCTGCCCATTATTTTAAAAAATCGTAATTTTATGACAAATTACAGGGCAATGTTACGTGTGCCGGTAAATAATAAAAAACACGAAGTATAATGAGCAGCATCCATCATAAAGATATCGGTACAAAGCAAAAGGCACTTGCGATCAATCTCGACCCGAAAATTTATGGCTCATTCGCTGAAATCGGTGCCGGGCAGGATGTGGCTGCCAATTTCTTTAAAGCCGGCGCTTCTTCGGGTACTATCGCCAAAACCATGTCAGCTTATGACATGACTTTTTCGGATGCTATTTATGGTGTTCAGCAGGTACGCCGTTACGTAAGCGAAAACCGGCTGATTTCTATGCTCGACCATGAGTATGGTTTACTTATAGAGCGCCTGGCCGAGCAGCGCGGAGATACGACAACTTTCTTTGCCTTTTCGGATACCGTATCAGCGCTCAACTATCAAAAAACTAATGACGGGCACGGCTGGATGGGCGTGCGTTTTCAACTGGAACCTAACGGACCTTTTAATGATGTGGTGCTTCATGTGAAGTTATTGGATAATGACAACAACATGCAGCAACAGGCGGTTGGCGTGCTGGGTGTAAACCTGATGTTCGCTTGTTTTTATTACAACCAAAACCCGCCGGTGTTCCTGCTTTCGCTGATGGATGACTTGTCGAAAGACCGTTTGCAAATTGATATGATCCGGTTTGAAGGGCCGGACTTTATCAACGTTGATAACCGCCTGATGAGTTTACACCTGGTTAAGTATGGATTTTCGGATGCTGCTGTTTTCGGGCCGGATGGTCAAAACCTGCAACCATCCGAAGTATTGTACAAGAAACATATTGTAGTAGTACGCGGTCGTTTCCGCCCGGTCATCAATGTGCATATGGATATGCTGAAAACCGGGGTAAAACAATTTTTGCAGGAACCGGATGTTGACAAGAAAAACGTTGTAGTGGTAACCGAACTTACGCTGCAATCGCTACAGGAAAGAAATGCTGAGGAAACTGCCGAAATTGATGAAAAAGATTTCCTCGACCGAGTTGATATTCTTTGTTCGCTCGGTCAAACGGTACTGATCTCCAACTTTCATGAGTATTATAAATTGGTGGCTTACCTCTCAAAAATCACCAAATTAAAAATGGGCGTGGTATTGGGTTATCCAAATCTGGAGTATATTTTTACCGAAGAGCACTACCAGGATCTTCCGGGCGGTATCCTGGAGTCGTTTGCTACCCTGTTTAGCCGCAAAGTAAAACTGTTCATCTATCCTACTTTACGTGATGGGGTGATCTGGAATTGCCTCAAATTTCACCCGCCATCGCATCTGATAGATCTGTATCGTTACCTGATCGCCAACAACAAGATCGAAGATATCAGGCATTATAACGAAAGCAACTTAAGCGTTCAAACTGATAAGCTACTGGAGCAAATCAAACAGGGTGTCGAGGGATGGGAAGAATTTGTACCCGCCGAAGTTGCCACGATGATAAAAGACCGGCGCCTGTTTGGCTATAACAGTCAAAACGAAGCAGCCAAAGAAAATGTTACTGCAAGTAGTGATGATCCCGACACGCTGTTGGATATGGCCTGAGAGACCAACACCTAAGTAAAATAATTTACTGCAATTCTTTTATCCCGGCAACTAACTGCTGTAACACTTCCTTTGCATCGCCAAAAAGCATAGATGTATTTGGCAGAAAGAAAAGTCCGTTTTCGATACCTGCATAACCAGGGCGCATACTGCGTTTATTTACGATCACCAATTTTGATTTCCACACCTGCAACACCGGCATACCATAGATCGGACTTGAGGGGTCATTCTCTGCCGCGGGATTAACTACATCGTTTGCACCGAGGACGAGCACGACATCCGTATTGGCAAACTCTTCGTTTGATGGCTCAAGTTCCAAAAGATCATCATAAGATACGTCCGCTTCTGCCAGCAATACATTCATGTGCCCCGGCATACGACCAGCCACAGGATGTATAGCATATTTTACGTCAACCCCATTTTTATGAAGTGATTTTTCCAGTTCGTGGCAGGTATGCTGCGCCTGGGCAACCGCCAACCCATAACCAGGTACAATGATCACCTTTTGCGCAAATGCCATTAAAGTTGCCGCGTCATTCAGGCTAATCTCTTTGTAAGCGCCCTGATCACCTCCAGCCTGCACTGATGATGTCTTGGCACCTCCGAATGAGCCAATCAGCACGTTTTTTAAGGACCGGTTCATGGCCTTGCACATCAGTATCGTGAGGATAGCACCTGCAGAACCCACCAGGATACCGCCTGTGAGCATCACCTGGTTATTGTATAAAAAGCCGGCACATGCTGTTGCTATCCCGGTAAAGGAATTTAATAACGAAATAACTACCGGCATATCTGCTCCGCCAATAGGCATCACGAAGAAAATTCCATAACAAACGGATAAGCCAAGGATACCATAGAAAATAAAGATAGGAGCCGTTCCATTACCATGAATGATATAAGCACCGAGCAAAATGATTACGAATAATATTACCAGGTTAAAAATATGCTGACCCGGGAATGTATGGTCCTTTATTTTGCCGCTAAGTTTTCCGTATGCAATCATACTTCCTGTGAAAGAAACGCAGCCGATGACCATCCCAGCCAGGATGGACAGGACGTGCATGTCGGAATGATCCTGCGCAATACGGCCGAATTCTACAATTGAAATAAGCGCGGCGCATAAGCCACCCATCCCGTTGAATATGCTAACCATCTCGGGCATTGCGGTCATTTTTACTTTGCGCGCCGATATGGAACCAATAACCGTTCCAATAACTATTGCGCCCGCTATCCACCCATAATTATGAAAAGCTGTGCCCTCAGGTTTATATAGGAAGAGTGTTCCCAAAATGACTATGCCCATTCCTGCCGCTGATACCAGGTTTCCCCGGCGCGCCGTTGCCGGGTGTGATAACATTTTTAAGCCTATAATAAATGAAACCGAGCCGAGTAGGTAGCAGAGAGCGAGGATATTAGTTTGCATATTAGTTTTTCTTTATTGATTTAGAGGCTCCGTCTTTTCCTGTTTTAAACATTTCGAGCATTCGATCGGTCACAACAAAACCGCCGACAACATTGATGGTACCAACGATCACTGCTATAAAGCCTAAGGCTAATACCAGGTAATTATCCGGCGAGGCTTCTCCCATTACGATTATCGACCCAATGATGATCACCCCGTGAATGGCATTTGCACCGCTCATCAGGGGCGTATGTAAAACCGACGGGACCCTTGATATCACCTCTATGCCTAAAAAAACAGAGAGTATTACGACATACAATAGCTCAAGATTGCTCTGGATGAAGTTGAGTAACGTTTCCATGAATAAGGTTCTTTTTAACAATTGGTGAAATGATCTCGCCGTCTTTTGTAATGCAGGTGCTGTTTATAATATCGTCTGTAAAATCTATCAAAAGGCCGCCTTCTTTATTGATGAGCATCTTTAGAAAATTCAAAACATTACGGCCATAAGATTTACTGGCATCAGATGGCATCGATGCGGCCAGGTTTGAATTACCGATTATAATAACATTCCCACAAATAATATTGGCGTTATCTTTTGTTACTTCGGTATTGCCCCCGGTTGAGGCTGCGAGATCGATGATAATAGATCCGGCGCGCATGGTGGCGATCATCTCTTTAGTGATGAGCACAGGCGCTTTTTTGCCGAATATCTGTGCGGTTGTAATAACGATATCGGCCTTTTTTATGCTTTCTGCGATCTTTTGTTTTTGTCTTTCCTGGAAATCAGCAGTTTGGTCTACAGCGTAACCACCTGCCTTTGAAGCGTCGGCCGCGCCTTCCACTTCAACAAACTTTGCACCCAGGCTCAATACTTCTTCTTTTGCAGCAGGACGGGTGTCAAAAACCTCTACAACAGATCCGAGGCGGCGACAGGTCGCAACAGCCTGCAGGCCTGCAACACCGGCTCCTATGATCAATACTTTCGCCGGTGCGATACTGCCGGCGGCAGTCATCATCATCGGGAAATAACGGGAATAAGAAGCGGCAGCCAACAATGCGGCTTTATAACCAGCAATGCTGGCCTGCGAACTCAATACGTCCATACTTTGCGCCCTTGTAGTGCGCGGCAGCAAATCGAGGCTAAATACTGTATTTCCCTGCTGGGTCCAACTGTCTATCTCTTCCAGATGATATAAAGGCTGGTAAACACCGATGATTGCTTTGTTCTTTGCTGAAAGAAGACAATCGTCGGCATGGATACTCAGCAGCAAATCTGCACCGTTCAAAATATCGGTCCTTGGTCTTATTTCAGCGCCACTCGCCTTGTAGTCTTCATCAACACAAAAAGCCTTGAGGCCAGCGTCCTTTTCAACCCAGACACTGACGCCGGTTTTTATTAGCGCCGCCACTTCTCCCGATAGCATGGAGACCCTTGATTCAAATGATGGTTCTTTTAAAATACCTATGATCATAGTAAACTTGTTAAATGTCTTGGCTGGAAAGCTGCGGAATGTATTCTCATATACTTTCCAATCTTAAAATGTATACGCAAGTTATGTCAATTTGTGTTGTCTTATCCATTGTCTTTGTTTCGTTACAATTAACTTAACCGACCGGCATAAATGCATCAGCGTTCCATGATGCCATGTCCTCATAGGTTTTCCAGCGAAGGTTAACCTGTTGCTGTGCTACTTTGAGTAAATGAGCGGCTTCTTCCGGATGATTGGCCTCCAGGGCAGTATAACGCAGTTCATTGCGCGCGTAGTCTCTGAATGCAACAGTAGGACGCGGAGAGTCCAGTACAAAAGGATTCTTACCGGCCTCGCGCAAAGCAGGATTATACCTGATCAATGGCCAGTAACCGCTATCCGTGGCCAGTTTCTGCTGATCGAGGCCTTTTTCCATGTTGATGCCATGTGCTATGCAATGGCTGTACGCTAATATCAGCGATGGCCCGTCATAGGCTTCGGCTTCCCGCATAGCGAGTAGGGTTTGCTGCGGGTTGGCACCCATTGCTACCTGGGCCACATAAACGTTTCCGTAAGATATGGCTTGCAGGGCCAGGTCCTTTTTGCCGACTTTTTTACCGGACGCAGCAAATTTGGCTGTGGCTCCCGTTGGCGTAGCTTTTGACATTTGGCCGCCTGTGTTTGAATAAACTTCGGTATCCAGTACCAATACATTAACGTTACGCCCTGTTGAAAGGACATGATCAAGACCCGACGAGCCTATATCATACGCCCACCCGTCGCCACCTATCAGCCAAACGCTTCTTTCGACCAATTGATCAGCTACAGACAATAGTTTTGCAGCCAAAGGCTCCTCCATTTTCGATAGTTTTGATTTAAGCTCTGCTACACGTTTGCGTTGACTCGCTATCTGTGACTCCAGTTGCTGCGGTGCATACAGTAAGTTATCCGTTAACTCCGCTCCTAATAATGGCCTGAGTTCCTCAACGAGTATTTTAGCAATGGACAATTGTTTGTCTGTAGAGACGCGCATTCCCAGCCCGAACTCTGCGTTATCTTCGAACAAGGAATTTGACCAGGCCGGCCCTTTATTGTCTTTATTTACGGTCCACGGTGTGGTAGGCAGATTGCCTCCGTATATTGACGAACATCCTGTTGCATTTGCTACCAAAAGGCGATCGCCAAACAATTGTGTCAGTACCTTGATATAAGGTGTTTCGCCGCAACCGGCACAGGCGCCCGAAAATTCAAACAAAGGTTCGAGGAATTGTGCGCCCCGTACGGATGAAAAATCGACTGCAGCCCTGTCGTTTACCGGAAGCTGCTCGAAAAAGGTAATATTTTCTCTTTCTGATACAGCATCTGGTTTCGGTTGCAGGTTGATGGCCTTTTTGTTGCCCTCGCCGGGAATGATCACAGGGCATACCTGCGCGCATAGATTACATCCGGTACAATCTTCAAAATAGACCTGTAAGGTATAACGTGTCTCAGGAAAACCACGTGCGTTTATTGGTGCCGACTGAAATTGTTCAGGCGCGGTTTTGATATGATCTTTATGATAGAATTTTGAGCGGATAACACTGTGGGGGCAAACAAAGCTGCAATTGCCGCACTGTATGCAGCTCTCGGCGTCCCAAACGGCTATATCGTCCGAGATGTTCCTTTTTTCCCATTTTGTGGTACCGCTGGGATAGGTGCCGTCAATAGGAAGCATACTCACCGGCAGTGAATCGCCGTAACCAGCCAATAGCACGGAGGTAACATTTTGAACAAACTCAGGTGCGCCGGCTGGTACTGCCGCTAAAAGTGCAGTGGTGCTCGTCGCATTTTCCGGAACTTCGATCTCAAATAGATGTGCAAGGCTATCGTCGACCACTTTAAAGTTTTTGAGAACCACCGCTTCACCTTTTGCCTTGTATGACTTGCGGATGGCCTTCTTGATCTGGTTGATGGCCTCGTCAAAAGGCAATACACCCGAAAGCGCGAAGAAGCAGGTCTGCATCACGGTATTGATACGTGACCCTAACCCCGCAGCCTCGGCAACTTTTGAAGCATCGATCACATGAAACTTGAGTTTCTTTTGGATGATCTGCTCCTGCATTGAACCCGGGAGTGTATCCCACACATCATCTTTATCATATGGGCTGTTGAGTAAAAAAGTAGCACCCGGTTTTGCATACCGGAGCATATCTATTTTGTCAACAAAATTATATTTATGACATGCGATGAAATCGGCCTGTTCAATAAGGTACGGCGCGTGAATCGGATCCTTACCAAAACGCAGGTGCGAAACCGTTTGCGCACCAGATTTTTTTGAATCGTAAACAAAATAACCTTGTGCATAAAGATCGGTTCCCTCGCCTATGATCTTGATACTGTTTTTATTCGCACCCACTGTTCCGTCGGCACCAAGGCCAAAGAAAAGAGCTGAAACCCTGTCGGTCGGCTCAATATTAAAGCTGGCGTCATAAGACAAGCTGGTATGCGTAACATCATCATTAATACCGATAGTAAATCCATTTTTTGGCGAACCGGCTTTAAGTTCATCAAAAATAGCTTTTACCATAGCCGGCGTAAATTCTTTGGACGACAAGCCGTAACGGCCGCCGACTACCTTAGGCATGTGGGCTATGCTTCCATCACTGAAGGCCGAATACAAACCGGTAACAATATCCTGGTAAAGCGGTTCTCCGCCAGCGCCGGGTTCTTTTGTGCGATCTAATACCGCTATCTTTTCGACAGTTTTGGGTAGCACTGCAAGTAAATGTTCCAATGAGAACGGCCTGAAAAGGCGCACGTGAACCACGCCAACTTTTTCGTCGCCAGCCTGTACCTTTTTAACAGTTTCTTTGACAGTCTCGGCACCTGATCCCATTACGACTATCAATCTTTCGGCACAAGGGTCACCGGCATAATCAAAAATATGGTAAGAACGTCCCGTAAGGATATTGAATTTATCCATCGTGTCCTGCACAATTCCCGCAGTAGCATTATAATAAGGATTCACCGTTTCACGAGCCTGGAAGTAAACATCCGGGTTTTGAGCTGTTCCTCTTATAAATGGTCTGTCAGGATTCAGGCTGCGTGCCCGATGCTCATAAATAAGCTCGTCATCAATCATTGAACCTATCTGCTCATCAGAAAGCAATTTGATCTTATTGATCTCGTGCGATGTGCGGAAACCGTCAAAGAAATGAATGAACGGTATCCTTGACTTTAGCGTTGCCGCCTGGGTGATGAGGGCCATATCATGCGCCTCCTGAACCGAAGCAGAGGATAACATGGCAAAGCCAGTGGTGCGGGCAGCCATTACGTCCTGGTGATCGCCAAAAATAGATAAGGCCTGTGCTGCAAGTGACCTGGCGGCTACGTGAAAGACTGTGGATGTAAGTTCACCCGCTATCTTATACATATTGGGCAGCATGAGCAAAAGCCCCTGCGAAGCTGTAAAGGTTGTCGTAAGCGCGCCCGTTTGTAGCGACCCGTGTACCACACCTGCGGCCCCACCCTCACTTTGCATTTCGATCACTTCGGGGATATTGCCCCAAATGTTCATTTTGCCGGCCGAACTCCATTCATCGGCAAACTCCGCCATAGTGGATGCCGGAGTAATTGGATAAATGGCACATACTTCATTTATACGATAAGCCACATAGGCTACGGCTTCGTTTCCGTCAAGGGTGGCTATTACAGGTGTTTTGTTTGACATTTTATTTCGTATTAAAGAAACCGGGTTATACTAATACGCCCTGTTCCATTTCTATTGCATGACAAGGACATTGTTCATAACATATGGCGCAGCCTGTGCATTGATCGTAATTAAAACTATAGCGCTTACCGGTACCGAGCTTGATGATGGCCCCTTCCGGACATGCACCAAAGCAGCCATCACACTCAAAACAATTACCACAGGACATACACCGTTGTGCTTCGAACACTGCTTCGTCCTCTGTTAATCCTCTTTTAACCTCATCAAAGTTGCCTGCTCGCAATTCGGTCGGCAACTCTGGCTGTTCTTTTTGCGGTGCATGAGTTGTATACCAACGGTGCAGACGTTCATAGTTCACAACCTGGTGTTTTGCTGCCGGATCGTAGTTCTTTTCCTGCAAAAAGGCATCTATATAACGGGCTGCTTTTTTGCCGTGACCTATAGCAACGGTTACGCTACGCTCGCCAGGAACCATATCGCCTCCGGCAAATATGCACTTGTTACCGGTCATCATATCGGGGCCAACAACCACAGTTCCGTCGGGTTTAAATTCGATGCCAGGTACATTATTTAAAAACCCGGTATCCGCATCCTGCCCCAACGCAAGGATAAGGTTATCTGCTTCCAACGTTTCGTACTTACCGGTTGGTACAGGCTTACCGTCTACCAGTTCCATTACCTCAACTGTAAAGCTGCCACCATCAATTTCCTTGATTGTGCGAAGCCAATTGATCTTTACGCCTTCGTCGAGTGCTTCCTGCGCTTCAAAATCGTGTGCGGCCATATGCTCCCTGTCGCGCCGGTATATGATCATCGCTTCGGAACCTCCCAGGCGTTTTACCGTCCGCGCAGCATCCATAGCGGTATTCCCGCCTCCGTATATAGCTACCCGCCGGCCCAACACGGGAGCATCCCCTGCTTCAACCTGTTTGAGAAATGTCACCGCATCCAATATCTTTCCCGCGTCTCTGCCCGGTATATCTATTTTCTTTGAAAGTTGGGTGCCGATAGCAATGAATACTGCATCAAAATTCCCTTCTTTCTTTTCCTTTAAAACTTCTGATACTTTATGGTTGAAAATAATAGGAACGCCCATTTGGGTTATCCGTTCAACTTCCTGTTCCAGTTCTTTTCGCGGCAACCGGTATGCAGGTATCCCGAAGTGCATCATACCACCGGCCATCGGTCCGGCTTCGCGTATTTCGGCGTAATGGCCCAATCGCGCCAGGTGATAGGCAGCCGATAAGCCGCTTGGCCCGGCGCCTACAATAAGTACGCGTTTGCCCGTTGAGGCGCCAACATTGATTTTCCAACCTCGTTTCAAAGCCTCATCACCCAGGAATCGTTCAACGGCATGAATACTAACCGTCGTGTCGATATGCGCCCGGTTGCACTGGTCTTCGCAGGTGTGGTAACATACCCTGCCGCATACGGCTGGCATGGGGTTGTCCTGCATCAACACCTGCCAGGCCTCTTCAAATTTACCTGCCTGAGCAAAACCCATCCATGCCTGGATATTCTCGCCGGCAGGGCATGTCATGTTACAGGGTGGTAAAAGATCGGTATAAACGGGGTGCTGTTTTCTGATGGCACCGGTCCCTTCGCCATGGCTTTTGAGATCGGGTGGAGAAGTGATATCGTCCATATTATAAAATATGGATAAAATTAGTTAGCCCTTCCCATGAAATCCGTGCGCATGGTCACTAATGCAAATGATTTTGGTCACTTGCGGTTTAGGAATTATTTGGACTGGCTGTGTTAATTACTTTCCAATACAAATTCCATTTATTACCTGACAATCAATGTTCTGTATTTCACAAGTTACGAAATAGTGTCAGAAAAATTCAGAATACTGATAATTAATAAACATCAAATTCCTGTGGATAACTTAGTTCTTGTCGTAATTCGTCGATATTTAGCCTTAACATTCTTCCCTTTTCTAAGAATGTCGAAATGCTAAAAACAAAAGAGATTAAAATCAGGTAAAAATGACAGCTTTTGACAAATTAACCCCGCTCAGGCTTCAAGCTGCGAAAAAATAAACAGGAGGCTTGTTCATACCGCCCAGCGCCAAAAGACAATTCGGGCGAACCTCATAGACTTTTTTAGTGGCCCGACGAGCCACCTATTTCATTTGGGCGTCCGCGCCCGACCTCTTTTGAAAACCTGCAGGTTTATTGATCAGGCGTTTAATCTCGCTAAAATTGCATCACTATCCAACTGGCAAAATATCCAATAGCCAAGTAGAGAACTGAAATGACCAAAAAGGCAATAAAAGTGAGGCCGATTGTCTTAGCTTTCGAAGTATTGTTGAAGAACTGGGCATAACACCAGCACATTAAAATGAGTAGAAAACCCTGTTGAACTATGCCATATTGGAGAGTTACTGCGATACCGAAAATATAAACAATGGGGAAAACGAGTAGGCTAACAATTAAAAACAATCCCATTAAGTATGTATTCAAAACGAGGTGTTCTGCAAGACTATATTTCCGTTTTTTAAAAATGACATAGGAAACCAAGGTGCTAATTATGATCAAGATTAGACCGTTAAAAGCAAAATGCTCAGTCATCCAGGTAACGATTTTCCCGTAAGCTCTGGTGATGTCGTCCCTGGGCTCAATTAGACTCGCGTGAAGGCGGTCGAAAATTAAGTAATGATAGAGTAATCCATAAAAAGTGGCAAGCACAATAACAAAGGATAGTGGCTGAAAATGCTTGACTCTTTTTCCTTCCAAAAACTCGCGGATAGTGTGACCAGGTCTTGTCAAAAGCTGCTTAGTAGTGTACAAAACCCCTTTATCAAAATGAAACAGTCCATGTTGCAGATCATGCAAAATAAAATGCATGGTCAGTTTGTGGGTGTTTGCCGACTGCCCGCAATTATTGCAAAAATTGCCCGACACTTGGTTACCGCAATTTTTGCAGATAATTGCAGTTTTTATTTTATGAGCAGTTTTTTTTAACGTTTTGGCCATTTGCTGTTTTTTTAATTTGTCCGCTACCAATGCCTAAACTTACAATTTTGTATCGAGTAATCATCAGCCGCCTCCCGCTATAAAAGGTTACTCCACAGGTATTGGTCAGATACGCTATTCCCCTTATTTCGAGGAAAGTAATGTACCCATTTTCTTTGCAATCAGTCCTGCCGCATACGCGGGATTCAAGCGATAAAGCAGGTCCAACATTCTGGCATCTTTGCCAACCAATACACGGTAACGGTTTTTCTCCATCCCCTCGATAATTATCGCTGCGGCTTTATCGGCAGAAAGGATCTTTTGCGCCCCTTCGGTGGAAGAAGACATTCGGTCGGCAAGGCCGGAGTTGGACATGATATTGGTGCGGACACCGCCGGGAAATACTACAGTCACCTCTACATTCGTGCCCGACAACTCTGAATGAAGTCCTTCTGTCAGCAATTTTACAGCTGCCTTCGATGCGCCGTAAATGGTTTGCCCCGGCACAGGTAAAAACCCACCCATGCTGGATATGTCTACAATATGCGCTTCAGGCCTGGTAAGCAGGTGTGGAAGAAAAGTCTTAATCAAATAAAGGGTGCCGTAGAAGTTAATATTCATTACCCGTTCTATCACCTCGTAACCCAGGTCATTAACTTTTATAAATGGCTGAATGATACCAGCATTGTTGATAATGCCGTCCACCGCACCGAACTTGCTGGTCACTTTCTCTAATAAGCCTTCCACCGACGCTTTATTAGTAATATCGGTCACAAATAAGCTTAAGTTTGCATTCCTGTCACCCGCCAATACGGCGGTTTCCTGCAACGACTTTTCATTAATGTCTATCGCTGCTACCTTTGCTCCCTTTGTGAGCAGGTTCAGCACCAACTCACGGCCCATACCGCTGCCACCACCTGTGACCAAAATTGTTCTATTTTCAGCTTTCATACCCTCATTCTTGGTTTTTGCTCTTAAGTTCAGCAATTGCCGTCGGTGGCGATAAAGCTTTGTTGACCTTTTCGACTACCAACGTTTTAGCCATTGTAAATGGTCGCGTCAATTTTATGTCCTCACTCGATGAACCAATCTTTACCTGATATTGTCCCGCATCTCCAATCCACGCCGATTGACTAGTATTGAACGAAGCCAGGTCCCTTGCACTTATCGCAAAAGTTAGCGTTTGTGATTCGCCCGGTTTCAGTAATCGTGTTTTTGCAAATCCTTTAAGTACCTCCGATGGCTTATCCAATTGTCCTTTCGGAGCTGCCAGGTAAAGTTCTGCAACCTCCTTCCCAGCGACCTTGCCGGTATTGGTGATGGTTACGGTGGCAGTAAGTTTCTTAACGAATATAGTTGAACTTAGCTTTATGTCACTGAATGCAAATTTGGTGAAGCTTAAACCATATCCAAACGGATAGGCAGTTTTTACGCCAAAAGTGTTGTAATAACGATAACCTACGTAAATACCTTCTTCATAAACCACCTCTCTTTTTATGGTAGAATCACCTTTTATTTCTATACCGGGAAAGTTCTTCACCGATGGAACTTCGGCATATGATACCGGGAATGTTTGCGCCAGTTTACCGGAAGGATTTACTTTGCCAATGAGTAAATCTGTTATAGCGTTTCCCGCTTCAAGACCTGGCTGCCAGGCGAGCAATATGGCGTCAGGGTTGCTTTTCCAACTGGCTGTTTCGATAACCCCGCCGATATTAAGTACTACAACAACCTTCTTCCCTTTGGCATGAAACGCCTTGCAAATAATGTTTATTGAAGCCGTTTCAGTAGCTGAAAGATTAAAATCGTTATCCAGCTTTCTGTCTTCGCCTTCGCCCGAGTTCCGTCCGACTGTGAAAATTCCTATATCATATTTTTCAGCCATTTTTTCAGCCAGCGAATCGGCTATAGCCATTTCAGGCGCACGTTTCTTGCCACCCATTATGTTGGCGATCATATCGCCGCCTTTGGGCGCATTTTCGGTCATGTAGGTTTTGTATTTTTCTTTCAGGGATTCGTCGGTCGCATAACCCGCATTTTTCAAGCCATCAATTAAATTTACCGAATAGGCTACGGCCACATAACCACTACCCGAACCGCCCAGGTAAGCCTGGTATGAGGTGTTTCCAAATAGGGCAACGCTTTTCATTTTTGCTGTAAACGGAAGCGCGCTATCCGTATTTTTCAGTAGGATCATGCCCTCTGTAGCTGCTTTTCGCGACATTGCCGCGTTCGCAACTGTATTAGGCTTGTTTGAATACTTATAATTTTTGAAACGCGGGCTCTTAATAATAAGATTAAGTATATCTTCTACATTTCTGTCCAGCACCTTCTCATTCAATTTACCATCTTTAACAGCTTGTATTATGGTGCTAACCTGGTTAGGGCCGGGCATTAGCAGATCATTTCCTGCTTTCATCTGTGCAACAGCATCTTTTCCAGCACCCCAATCGCTCATCACAAGCCCGTTGTAGCCCCACTCTTTTCTTAATACAGTAGTCAGCAAATCGTAGTTTTCGGATGTGTATTTCCCGTTTAGTAAATTGTAGGAGGACATGACGGTCCATGGGTGTGATTCCCTGGATGCGATCCTGAAACCTTCAAGATATATCTCGCGAAGTGCCCGTTGGCTTACAATCGTATTTACGGTTTGACGGTCTGTCTCCTGATTGTTCGCGGCAAAATGTTTTATTGATACGCCTACTCCCTGCGATTGAATGCCATTCACCATAGCTGCCGCTATGGTACCTGATAACAATGGGTCTTCAGAATAATATTCGAAATTCCTGCCGCATAAAGGGTTACGCTGAATGTTCATGCCCGGTGCGAGTAATATATCAACGCCGTATTCCAATACATCATTTCCATAGGCCTGCCCGGTCTTAAAGATCAGATCCTTATCCCAGCTTGATGCTAACAGCGTACCTACCGGGAACGCCGTGCATTCATACTTCTGCCCCCCAAAGCCCCCTATCATGCGTAAGCCTGCCGGGCCATCGTTTACCACGATACAGGGTATGCCCAGCCTTGGTATAGCAATCGTGTTTCCGGCAGTACCCGGTACGGGATTAACCGTATTTGCTGCTAAAGTACCCGGTTGTGCAACCATGCCAGCAAACATTTTATTCTTCCTCATCGCAGGAGGGATATTGATTCCTCCACCCACAACCAACGAGGCTTTTTCCTCAAGTGTCATAGCGGCAATCACTGCCTTTACAGACGACTTTCCCAACTGTGGCAACTTTGTCGATTGCTGTCCCCGAACTGATAACGAAAATCCGCAGACGCATAAAAGCAAGAGGATATTGAGTGATAATTTTTTTGATGGTATCATTTTTTTAATTTTTTAATTCATTGATGGTGACCTGTGGAACAATTGCTTTATGATCCTTTTCAACTACCAGCATTTTAGCTAATGCAAAGGACTTAGTCATTCTGATATCCTCGCTCGAAGCCCCGATCTTTACGGTATACTTTCCGGCATCAGCTATCCAGCTTGACTTTTCAGTATTAAAAGAAGCAAGGTTTTTTGGATCGAGCGTAAAGGTTAGTGTTTGCGATGCGCCAGGTTGTAGTAAACCTGTTTTGCCAAACCCCTTCAATTCTTCGGCTGGTTTATCCAGCGTTTTATGTGGCGCGCTTAAATAAAGTTGAACAACCTCTTTACCTGCAACTTTTCCAGTATTGGTGACAGTAACTGTTACAGTCATTTTTTTGCTGAATGCCACCGCGCTTAACTTTAGATTGCTGTAAGTAAATTTGGTATAGCTTAAACCATACCCAAATGGGTACGTTGTTTTTACACCAAAGGAATTAAAATACCGGTAGCCAACATATATGCCTTCATTATAAACACTTTCTGTCGGGCGGTTAGCCGGTGTACCGGGAAAACTCTTCGCAGACGGTTCATCTTCGTATTTTACCGGGAAAGTTGTTGCCAACTTGCCCGATGGATCAACCCCACCGCTCAAAACATCGGCAATGGCATTTCCGGCCTCAAGGCCCGGCTGCCACGCTAACAGGATGGCGTCAGCATTGCCGTTCCAGCTTTCCATTTCTATTGCGCCGCCAATATTCAATACCACTACCAGCTTTTTGCCTTTGGCATGGAAAGCGTCAGCCACAGCTTTTATTTGAGCTTTTTCAGCATCTGAAAGATAAAAATCTTCCACTTTTCTATCCGCCCCTTCACCAGCATTTCGCCTGATGGTAAAAATACCGATATCGTCCTGTTCAGCAGCTGAGCTGATATCCGTTGATTTTAATTCGGGCTCCGGTACCAAATGCGGACTTCCCAATACCATATTTTTTTCGGGGTATTTTTTCAGGTCAGCTTTGATCTGGGCAATGTATATCGTTTTTAAAGTCGTATCAGGCATATAGCCCATTTGAGAAAGACCTTTTTCAAGTGCAACGGTATAAGCTACCACAACTGCCCCGCTTCCTGTACCGCCAATTACCGGTTTGTAAGAACCTACGCCAAAAAGCGCCACTTTCTGTCCTTTATTTAACGGAAGCGCACCATTGTCATTTTTTAATAGTACCATACCTTCTGCCGCTGCATTCCTGGATAAGGTTGCGTGTGACTTAAGATCGGGTGTGTTAGAAAATTGATATTTTCTGAACGAAGGAGTTTTAAGGATGTATAATAATACACGTTCCACATTTTGATCGAGCACTTTGACGTCTAAGGTTCCATTTTTTACGGCGTCAATAATAGCTTGTTGCTGCCCGTGTGTACCTGGTTCAAGCAGGTCATTTCCGGCTTTCATTTGAGCAACAGGATCTTTACCGCCGAACCAGTCCGTCATTACCATGCCTTTAAATCCCCATTCTTCACGCAGTATCTTTGTCAGTAAGTCATTGCTTTCAGAAGTATACGTTCCATTGATTTTATTATAAGAACTCATCACCGTCATTGGCTGCGACCGCTTAACAGCGATCTCAAAACTGCGCAAGTATAATTCCCTAAGCGCCCGCTCACTGATGATTGCATTTACCGCATTACGGTTGCTCTCCTGGTTGTTGGCTGCGAAATGCTTTATAGAGGTTCCTACCCCGTTTGATTGGATGCCATTTACCATAGCCGCAGCCATATATCCGGAAACATAGGGGTCCTCCGAAAAATATTCGAAGTTGCGGCCATTCAATGGGTTGCGCTGAATGTTCATACCTGGTGCCAGGATCACATCTACGCCATATTCTTTAATTTCATTACCAAATCCTACGCCAACCTTTTTAACCAAAGCTGTGTCCCATGAAGAAGCCAGTAAGGTGCCAACCGGCCAGGCCGTTGCATAATAAGATTTCGTACTATCACCTTTGCGAAAAGGATCGATACGTACTCCGGCAGGCCCGTCAGAAAGAACCGTACCCGGAATGCCGAAACGAGCAATGCTCATGGTATTTCCCGCAGCACCCGGTACACGTCCGTCTGCTTCTCCAATGACAGTGCCGTGGCCCTGGAAGCGCATGCCGGTTCCGGCGACGACAGACGCTTTTTCCTCAAGTGTCATTAACTTAACGATCTCACTAACCGGGGCATGCCCCAGTTGAGGTAACTTTTCCTGTGAAAATGCGGTATGGCCGACCAATAAAAAGGCAAGGGCAATAACTTGACGAAACTGTACAGTCTTCATGCTAACTACTTAGGAATATGGTTAAATTATTCAGGTTATTTACTTTCCTTTACACGTACGCCTTTTGCATCAAACATGCCCATCAGGCTGCCTTTTACATGGTCGTCATCTACCGGGTCAAGCGAAAGTGTAACATCATAGCTCTGGATGGTGAATGCCGCTGTTATGGTTTTATCTTTCTCTTCTATAGAAGTAATTTTAGTTAATTCCTTACCAGTTGAATCCTGCACGGCGCCTGTTAACTTGCCATCCTTCCTTTCGAGAATGAAAGTCATCTTAGAATCACCATTGGGAGTACTCATCACAAGTATATTCCACTTCCCTGGATAATAATCCGGTTTGGTTTGAGCGTTAACATTTACGGAGATAAATAGTCCGATGATTACTGTAAAAATGAAGCTTACCTTTTTCATGATTTTTTATTTTTTATGTTTAATTGATTTTTATTTGAATAGTATTTTCTTTTAATCCGGGAGCCGAGGCTGTTAAAGTCGCAAGGCCTCGTTTCGATGATGACTTAAGGATCACCTGTGCCCTGCCCTGGTAAGCCTTTTTATGCGGCTGCTGAAAACTAGACATATCCGATGGGTTACCGTTCCCCACAGCAGCAATCGTCGCATTGCCTGAAAGTTTAAAATTGATCTCTGTGTCATCAACTGAAGGAACAACATTGCCTTTGCTGTCAACAATCTGGACACTTATAAATGAAAGGTCGTTCTGATTTGACTTTATTATTTTACGATCAGCAATAAGCCGGATTGCAGTTGGTTTCCCAGTGGTCGATAATACGCTTGAACCGGTTTCCTTTCCATTGTCATAACTTTTAGCTACCAACGTTCCGGGTTGATACTCGACCTGGAAGGTCGCTGTAACCGATCCTTCAGGAACAGTCTGCTCGGCGATCACTTTGCCGTTTAGTTCAAGTTTTACGGTTTTACTACGCGTATATACGTCAATCTGCATTTTCTTGCCCTCCAGGCCGGGCCAGGTCCATGATTTGATTTCGTCCGGCATTCCCCAGGTAGCTATCACTTCCTTCTGTCCCTCAGGGATCGGGCGATGTACCAGGAGTTCTATCGCGCTGTTGCGCCATACCACATTTTTATAATAGGATTCTGCTTTGCGGTCGCCAATCAGGTCAAGGTCGCCGCAATAGGCATTAAATACCGGCCAGTTGTTGCGATAGAACAACCCCATCCCCATCAGTCCCGTTGGTGGCTTTTGAGATTCAGGAACCAATATCGATTTACCTATTCCGGCCTCACCTATATAATCCATAGCCGTCCAGCAAAACCCGCCCAGGAACCAGGGATATTTTTCAGTCGCATCCCAGTTTTCCAATGCTGCATTTGGAAGATATTCTGTTGACATATACAACTTATTGGGGTGTTTGGCCCGTTCGGTCTCGAACCTGTGGAGGGTCGCGCTGTCCCTTTGAAAATAAATAGATGGGTCAAGGAAGTAATTGTAGCCATCAACATCGAGGTTGGCTACATGCGCCTCGTAATCCTTCCACGGTTTCTTGGTGTAGGGTGGTAGGAAAACGATGGCATCAGTAACTGGTCTTGTTGGATCAAGTCTTCTAACTTCATTTGAAAGGCGCTTTGCATTTTGAAAACCTAATAAGTCAGGGGCTTCATAAATTTCATTACCAATGCTCCACATCATCACTGATGGATGGTTCCTGTCACGTAGGATCATGGAGGCCAAATCCTTTTGCGACCAATCTTTGAAATAAAGATGATAGTCCTGTGGATTTTTTGGTAGTTCCCACATATCAAAGGCTTCGTCGAGTACCAATATGCCCAAGCGGTCACAGGCATTAAGCAATGCTGGTGAAGCCGGGTTATGACTCAGGCGAATTGAGTTGTACCCTGCGTTTTTTATCAGTTCTATTTTTCTTTCTTCAGCACGGTCAAAACTCGCTGCTCCCAAAGGGCCAAGATCGTGATGAATACAGCCGCCTTTCAATTTGATGGCAACTCCGTTCAATAAGAGCCCCTTTTGTCCGTCAAATTGCAGGCTACGAATACCAAATGGCGTGATTGTCTGATCGATGGTTTGATCACCATCAATCAGCGTAATCCTGGCCTTATACAGTATTGGGTGATCTAAATCCCATAAACACGGATTGGTTACGGATAACTTTTGCGTAAGATCTGCGCTGGAATCTGCCGGGATTGATAAGGCTTCTTTTTTTGATGCGACGACCTGGCCCATCGGATTCATCAGCTCGACTTTAACGCCAATACTCTTAACCTTTGAAGATTTATTCTCAACCGATGTTTGGATATCTATTGTTGCCTTGTCTTTTGAGGCTTCAGGTATGGTGATATAATTTCCCCAAAGTTTGGTATGCACCGGATTTGCCGGCAATAACCATACGTGCCTGTAAATACCGGAGCCGGAATACCAGCGGCTATTCTTACCTAAATTCTTAGCCCGTACGGCAATTACATTTGATTTGCCATTGGTTGTTAAATAATTAGTAAGGTCATAAGAAAATGACGTATAGCCGTAAGGATGATTGCCTAAATGGTGCCCGTTGATCCAGACATCTGCATCCATATACACACCGTCAAATAGGATGTATGTTTTTTTCCCTTTATAAGTATTGTTTAAAGTAAAAGTCTTCCGGTACCAACCGATCCCGCCTTCAGTAAATCCTGTTGCGGCTTTGCCCACAGATGTTTTGGTAAATGGTCCCTGGACTTCACCTTCTTTTTGATTTGGGATATCTTCAATACTCCAGTCATGTGGCAGATTTAAAAGCCTCCAGCCTTTATCTGAATATTGAGGTTGTTCAGCACCCGTTAATGTGTCTTTACGGAAGCGCCAGTTTTTATCGAATAATATTGCCCTCGAATCTTGAGCCTGACAAACTAAGGAGGATGTCAGCGTAAGTAAACAGCTTAATAATACTATTTGGAGTAGAGTTCTCATATCACCTTTTCGTATATTTTACGTAAAGGTATAGAAAAAGAAAAAACAATTCCAAATTTCAATCCGTATTTTTTACGAAAAGATTAAAACTGTATATTTGCTCGGATTTTATTTTTCAGTATCAACTAGGATTATTTAAAACTAAGGAGAGTGACATGGCTGATGATATCTTGAACGACTCAGGAAAATACCTTTTAAATGTTGCTGTGGACAATGTGATATTCGGCTATCATGAAAAAGAACTAAAGGTTTTGTTGCAACAGCCTTTTACCGTGGATAAATGGACTGTAACGGGTGGTTACATAAAAAGAACTGAATCAATCGAAGAAGCGGCAGCCAGGGTGGCTTTCACGCGAACTGGCTTGACCGGTTTGTTCTTCCAACAGTTTCGATCATTCGGTAATCCAAAGCGTGTGCTTGATAGTGGTTTTACCGCAAAACATATCGCTGAGGTAACGGGCTATGAAGTTCCTGAAGATTCCTGGATATTTGATTATTTCGTTTCGGTCGCATTTTACACGCTCACCGAGTTCTCCAAGGTGAGAGTCGAGAAAGCTGAGTTCGAAGCCGCCTGCCAGTGGTGGCCCGTGGATGAGTTGCCGCCCATGATGTTCGATCATGAACTAATTATAAAGGAAGCATTGAAAGCGCTTCGTCTGCATATTGCACACTATCCGATAGGTTATGAATTATTGGAAGAAAAGTTCACTTTGCCGGAAATACACAGCCTTTATGAAACGATCCTGGCCAAACAGCTTGACGACCGGAATTTTACAAAAAAATTGTTGGCGACAGGAATCATCGTGAAACTCAATGAAAAAAGAAAAATTAGCGGTCATCGGCCGCCTTATCTCTACAAATTCAATAGAGAAAAGTATGAAGAGGGATTAAAAAGTGGGGTTGAGTTGGCGTTTTAGGTGTGATGTAAATAAAGCTTAAAATTAAAGGTTAAAAAAATGGTATTCGATTAGCGTAATACGATTCAGAGCGAAATTTAAAAGAGCGAGTCCCCATTGTTGCGATTCGAAAGAGTTCAAGTTGCTGTTATTAACCACCGCCAAAATTGTCTTTCCTTATCGAAATAGATTGAAAATAAACAGTGTTTTAGTGGTGTTTTAATTAGAATCTCAGATTGAAATATCCCGATTTTCACCTATATTTAATGACAGCTGTTTTGGCAGCAAAACAAAATACCTCTGTAAATATATGATTTACAAAGGCATCTGAAAAAAGCATGATCCCATTAGGACTCGAACCATAATCCTGGATGGCCCTTTTTCATATTAAAGTAAAGTCTTTTCTCAGTTACTATTTTTCCAGTTCGAGCGTTACGACTGATTTTGGGGGCATGACAACCACTAATTTGTCGCCGCTTTTCCCGGCGCCTGTAAAATTTACTAAATGAAGTTTATCAGGCTGTTGAAATGTATTTACATCAGTAATATTAGCAGATGTAAGTATTTGCCCTTTTACCGAATTCCATTGAATATCCTTCAGACTGGCGCTTAAGGTTATAGTATTATGAATATCCAGATTAACCAGTGAGACATGTATCTTGCCTGATGAGTCCTGAGACGCAGAAGCGTTTACGGCAGGGATGCTTTTACCGTTCACCAGATAATCGGGCGATTCTAATTTTAAAGCAAGGTATTTAGCATCCTGATGCACCTTGTACATATCAAAAACATGATAAGTAGGCGTTAACACTATCTTTTCGGCATCCGTCAGTATAAGCGATTGTAATACGTTTATCGTTTGTGCCAGCGCGGCGGCTTTTACCCTATCGCAATGGTTATTAAAGATATTTAATGTAGAGCCGGCTATCAGAGCATCCCTAAGACTATTTTGCTGATATAAAAACCCGGGGTTTGTGCCAGGCTCAGCATCCGTCCATACCCCCCATTCATCAACTACCAGGGCCACTTTCTTTTCCGGATCATATTTATCCATTATAGCCGAATGCTTAGTTACCAGTTCATCCATTTTAAGGCAGTTAGCCATGGTATTAAAATATTCTGATTCGCTAAAATTCGTAGCTGAACCTTTATGACCCCAATTGCCCGTCGGAATTGTATAATAGTGCAGAGAAATACCCCACATCATATAAAGAGGTATATTTTTCATGCAGACTTCTGTCCAGTTATAATCTGCTGCATTGGCGCCGCTTGCGATCTTTTTTAGCGGCGCCCCTGGATAATCCTTTGCAAATGACGCATACTTCCTAAACTGATCTGAATAAAACTCCGGGGTCATATTGCCGCCACAACCCCAGCTCTCGTTACCTATACCCCAAAAAGTTACTTTATAGGGCTCGGGGTGGCCATTTTGAACCCGCATTTGCGTTACGGTACTTGTGCTGTTTGAGTTTACATATTCTATCCACTTTGACATTTCCTCAACAGTACCACTACCCACATTTGCCGCAAAATAGGGCTCACACCCAAGTAGGCTGCATAGTTTTAAAAACTCGTGCGTGCCAAAGCTATTATCCTCGGTTACGCCCCCCCAATTAGTGTTCACCATCCTGGGTCTTTGCGTAGATGGACCAATGCCGTCCCGCCAATGATATTCATCTGCAAAGCATCCACCTGGCCAGCGCAGGTTTGGTATTTTAATCCTTCTGAGTGCGGCGACTACATCCAGCCTTATCCTGTCTTGTTTTTGTACCGGAAGGGACTTATCTACCCAAAAACCACCATATATTCCATGCCCCAAATGTTCTGCAAATTGGCCATAGATATGTTTGCTTATGGTTATCTTAGAATCATTGCTTATAGTTAAATTGGCCTTGTTTTGTGCATATGAATAAAAATTCAAGCTGGCCAGTAGTAAAAAAAGGTACTTTTTCAAAATGTTATTTTTTTAGTGGTTAATAATTTAATGAAACTTAGGCGTTAAAAAATTTATATCTCGTGACGGTATAACAGATATCGCCGGCTTTCAAAATTGTTGCCCGAAACGCTGGATCGTTGGTTGAATCAGGGAAGGATCGTGGTTCAAGATAAAATGCTGAGCGATAACCATATGCAGGTTCGTCACTGACATTGCTTTCCTGTTCAGCTAAGAAATTACCTGTATAAAATTGCAGCCTTGGCTGATTGGTGCATATTTCCATCACAATCCCGCTCTTGTCACCCCTAACCCGTGCCACAGGTGTTCTTACGCTATGTCTATTTAAAACAAAAATGTGATCGTAGCCATTCCCATTCTTCAACTGTTCGTGGTGATCATTTATGCGTGAGCCAATTGTACCACCTTTTCTAAAATCGAACGGGCTCCCTTTAACGCCTGTTATTGTTCCGGTTGGGATCTGCCTCTGATCAACGGTAATAAAATTATCCGCCCTTATCTGCAACTGGTGATTCAATATGGTTCCGCTGCCTTTGCCGTTCAGATTAAAACAGGTATGATTAGCCATGTCTATTATCGTCAACCTATCCGTTGTAGCTTTATATTCAACTTTTAGGGAATTATCGTTTGTTATTTCGTAAATGACCTTAACTTTCATGATACAGGGATACCCCTCTTCATCATCTATTGAAGAATAAGATAGCTCCAAAACTTGAGGTGATATTTGTATTGCATCCCAAACACTCGAATGTAAGTTACTCTGCCCGCCTGCTACTACCTCCAAATAAGGCTCGCCAGGTTTTTGCCAGGGTTTCAAATCGTCATAACCCAGCACAACATTAACCGGTGTTCCCTCATTGTTATTTACCAATATGCCCACTATCCTTGCGCCGTAATTAGTGATCGCGACCTGGAAGTTATTTTGGTTTTTCAAGGTGAAAAGGTTTGCCCGGCAACCGTCAATATTTTTTTTAAAATTTGAGGCAGCAGGTAACCCGGATGATTCAATTATTTTGTCATCACTAATCGTTTGTACCGCTTTTCGAACAGGAGATTCGAATCTCATAAATAAAAACCCTCCAAAGACCTTTGCCTGGCTAATGTGCTATCCTCTTAATGATCCAATTACCTACCGCAATCCCCTGCTGCCGTCCATTGTCAATGGCATCTTTAAAGTGTATACCGCCATATAGCCTTGAAATACCCGCCTCAATAGCGGCTTCATTGAATGAATGGTAAGTGCGGGGTTTTATTCCGTACCCATTCTCAATCGTATCGGTATACTCAAAATGTTCTCCAAAATAATGGCTCAGCAACACGGCCGAAGTGGCCGATATACATGAATGGCCGCTCAAATATTCGGGAAATGGGGGCGTTTGTAATAAAGGTTTCCAATCCAGGTTTAACAATTGATGTATCGCTGTTTCGGGCCTTATTCTATTGCTCCTGTATTTTTCATCCCAGCAGCAAATGAAGCTGTCCATTAGCCCCAGTGCAACAATGGTGTGTATTTCCATCGCTTTAGAAAAATCTGTGTTGCATTTGGTGCAGGCTATAGAAGTTATCCCCATCCAATGGGCGCCCGGCGATATCTTCTTCAGCCCGATAAGCATATGCCCGTTATCCTGTACTGCAAAGGGGTTACAATCCCAAAAAGCTGCAATTTCATGTTGTGCAACTGATAACCGCGAAGCGTCACATTCGTAGGTAATGCGCATGAGCTTGCCAAATGAGGAATTTTTATCCGTCGAAAATTCGACCGGGGGCACCGGTTTAAATTGCGAACTTGAATCGAGCGTAAAAGGACGCACTGTTTTAAAGTAAGGCTCCACAGGCTGCAGGTAAGCTGGCGGCGTAGGATACCAGGTGCCGCTTTTCCCTAAAGGGATATATCTTTTATAATTGCTGATCTTTCGATAACCATCTGCTTTAGCATACGCAAGTATTCCTTTTGCTATTGACAGGGCATAATTTTCAGAGCTGTCTATAACATCTTGTTCATATCCCATTGAACGGCATGAATCCAGAAACTGCTTTTTATATTGCAACATTAAACTTCCCGAAGGTTGAAGCTTTGCAGCTGTTTCCATCATGGCGAGCAAAGTGCACAGGCGATAGTCATATCCCTTAACAGATGTTGCTTTAAAATGTGGATAAGCATTTAAAGCGGGCTGCAAAGCTTTTTCCCCGGAATCATTCTCTGTCACCACTTCAAAACCTGCCAGGCAGGCGTAAGCGTAAAACCTGGCTGCCAGCGGAGGATTTGTAACATCATGCACCATTATATGCGTCATGGTTTCAACAACACGGCTGATATCATGAGTGTTAAGCTGCGGCTTTGTGTGGGAAGATTTACAACTGTTACTTGAGTAAAGTACTGCCAGCAAACAGACAAAAAATATTAGTTTTCTATTCATTGATTACCTATTTGATATGCCCTGAGAGGCTGCTGATTGATGCCAAACAACCAGGTGTTACTTATATTGATCACGCTTCGCACATCTCCTTTTAACTTAAATCCTGAGGCAGATTGATCTACATAGGAGAAATTACCCGAACCGTCCCCTTTTAGCAAAACGCCGTAATTAGCATCACATTTACCTATGCGAAGCTTTGCTTTATTCATATTCCCACAGATCAACAGATCAGTATTGCCATCATGGTTAAAATCCAATGTATTGATTGTAAATACCGGTGAAAACTGAACTTGCATGGGCAAAACAGAAGCATGCAGCCTACCCTTATTATCGCTTAAAAAACAGGTTGTGGCCAGGGTGGTAGCCTTTAAGTGCCCGGCTCCACGCATTTCCTCCGGGGTAAATACCTCGTTAATTGTCGCATCGGCATAGCTGTTATAGTCAGGAAATCGTGTTCTCATCATACTCATCTGTTCCAATAGTTCATCCCGGGTAACATAGGGGTAGCTCTTGTGCTGAATGTAGAAGCACAAAATAGGATCTACCGAGCCATTGCCGTCAAAGTCTTTATAATACATTTCGGCAGGCTCATTTTCGGTTGCCTTACATTGGGTATTCAGGCCCTGGTTGCCGACAATAAAATCGGGGTGGCCATCATGATTAAAATCCCCTACCGTTATGCAATTCCACCAGCCTGAATAATCTTTGCCTAAATACTGCTTGGAAGCATCGGTAAAATCGCCATGGTTATTGATAAAAATTTGTATCGGCATCCATTCACCCACAACAATAAGATCAGGTTTTTTATCCCCGTTCAAATCAACCCATGCAGCATCGGTAACCATCCCCGGTTTGGTTAATGCCGGGCATATTTTTGAAGTTTGATCGGAGAAATGGCCTTTTCCATCATTAATAAGCAGGTAACTATGGGGCGTTTCCGGATATCTTCCAGGTACTACGCGCCCGCCCACAAAAAGGTCGGGATAACCGTCGCCATTGATATCGGCTACCCTTACGCAGCTTTTACTGGTTAGCATAGGTGGTAAAGCATTTTCAGCCCTGTGATAATTACCTTTGCCATCGTTTATTAAAAGTTCGTCCTGCAAAACGTTGTCCTCGGGCGTTATATCTTCATACCCTCCACTGGCCAGGTACAGATCCGGTTTTCCATCGGAATTGGCGTCAAAGAATACGGCGCTGACGATATGCTTGTTTTTGAGCTGGTCAAAACATGGCTCTGCTTTCTTTATAAACCGCCCATCTTTTTGCCCGAGATATAAGGTTGAAGCCGCGCCATTTTCTCCGCCAATGAAAATATCATCTACACCATCACCGTTTACATCGCCTTTGATCATGCAGGGACCGCTGAACGATAACGGGTTTACTAAAAGTGGCTGTCGTTTGAAATCGTTAATGTTGTTGGGTTTATCAGCGTAATCAAGAGACGATTTGACAGGGGTAAAAATTGGCGATGTTGCTAATGGCCGCGCCAATTGTTTCACTGCGTTTTTTTCTTCGAGCAACAATTGCTGGTCGGCTTTGGTGTGATAAATAACCTGCGAGCTTCCTGATTGCCATGTTATCTTTAAGGAATCGATATCTCTGGTTTTACCTAAGCCGAAGTGCAACACCGGCGAAACGCATGACTGATAACCCCGGGCCGGCATTTGTTCCAGGCGCTGGCTTTTACCTCCGCCATAAATAGCAATCTTTGCCCCAATACCCTCAGTGTTCCCATTTATACCCTTTAGTGAAATATTCAGAAAATGATTAGGTTTTTTTTGTTGTTCAGACTGGTTCTCATAAATAAATGCCGGTTGATTAATATTATTGACCACCAGGTCAAGGTCTCCGTCGTTGTCTAAATCTGCATATACGGCGCCATTGCTGTTTGAGAAATCTTTAATTCCCCAGGCGGCAGATACGTCGCTGAATGTCAAATCGCCATTGTTTTTGAAAAGATAACTTTTGACTTTTGAGGACGGCATATTTTGAACAATATTTAAAAGATCCTGGCGCATCACGCGCCTGTCCTGCAGGCTATCGCCCATATATTTCAGGAAATCCATATTCGTATAATCACGCAGAAATCCGTTGGTAATAAAAACGTCCTTCCAGCCATCATTGTCGTAATCAGCAATTAATGGCGACCAGCTCCAATCGGTATTAGAAATGCCGGCCAGTTGGCCAACCTCGCTAAAGGTTCCATCGCCATTATTCAGCTGTAACATATTGCGCATATACTGATAGTAAAAACCAGCTTTTACATTGAGGTCGAAAAGCTCATAATTGTCGGGGCCAGCCAGCAGCTTTTGACGGCGGTTATCTGCAGGCAGCATATCCAGGGTAATGATGTCGGGCTTCAGGTCATTGTTGATATCAGCAATATCATTGCCCATCGAATAAAATGAGGTATGGCCTAAGAATTCCTGCAAGCGGTCGGTAAAAGTTCCGTCCTTATTGTTGATGTAAAGCTTATCCGGAATATTATAATCGTTGTTGATGTAGATGTCGGGCCAGCCGTCGCCATTTATATCAGCTATCCCGGCCGATAAGCCATAGGATATCGTACCATTTTCGATGTGGCTCTCTTTCGTGCGTTCAACAAAATGCCCGTTTTTGTTTTCAAATAATCGTACTCCACGTTCTGCATCTTCCTTTTTAACCAATGAAGGCAATTGATTGATATCTATATTATTCAAACGCTCCGGACTGTGATTAACTAAAAGAAGATCGAGGTCTCCATCGCCGTCATAATCAAAAAAATAACCCTGGGTAGAATAGGATGGAAAATCCAAACCATATTCTTTGGTCATATCCTTGAATATTGGAACATTATTCGCGTCGTTACCCTGGTTGATGAATAATTGATTTACCCTTTTTTCGGGCCGGAGTTTTCCTGAGTAACAGATATAAATATCCAGTTTGCCATCCCCGTTTACGTCGGCAAAAGTTGCGCTGGTTTTCCAGGGGCCGCTTCTACCGGCCAGACCGCATTTGTTCGTCATATCCTCAAACTTCATGTGGCCCTTGTTCAGGTATAGTTTATTATCAACCATGTTCCCAGTAAAATAAAGGTCCTGAAGCCCATCTCCGTTTAAATCCCCTACCGCAACACCGCCCCCGTTATAAAAATATTCATACAGCAATACATTGGTGTTTAGCCCTTCCGTGAGTGTATTTTCAAAGTGGATATTGGTTTCTTCGGCCGGAAGCTGGCGAAACAGCGAATTTGTTTGCGGGACCGCAGGGGTTTTGTGATCACACGAACTCAAGCAAACAAGCATTAATACTACAATTGAACCAAGTGTACCCCTGGTAAACATCTTCATCATTAGCAATTGGTTATAAGCACGGACTACGCCAAATGAAATTGCGAGATGCAATTCCATAAACGATCAAAGAAAACCATTTGACACTAAACAGAAGAGGGGTTAACTTGCCAAGTTAGAGGGGTAAACACATAATCGGCGATCCTGAAGCGTTTAAATATTTCTGCCCACTTCGTGGTGAACCAGTTCGCTGGAAAATGTCTTGCGGTATTTTTTAATATACTGCGAGGGGTTCATGTTAAAAAGCTTTTTGAACTGCTCACGGAAATATTTAATGTCATTTATTCCTACCTGGTAGGATGTCTCCAATATATTACAGTTAGTATTTATAAATATGTGGGCCGCTTTCCTCAGCCTGATGGAACGTATAAAGCTACTTGCCGATTGCCCGGAGATAAACTTGATCTTTTTGTAAAGACTGGAGTGAGAAATTGCCAGTTCGGAAGCCAAAATCTGGATGTTAAAATCAGGATCGGTCAAATGCCTTTCAACCACGTTGATACAATTTTCAAGGAACCGTTTATATTCGATAGATATCTTGTGCGGGTTTTTGTTAAGCGTAATTTCATTGTAGAAATACTTTTGCAGGTTGTTCTTGCTCTTTAATATACCGGCTACCCGCGCTTTCAGAATATCCTTGTCAAATGGCTTACTGATGTAGTCATCGGCGCCACCTTCTAATCCTTTGAGCTTTATTTCTAATGAAGAACTGGATGTTAGCAAAATGAGCGGAATATGGCTGATAGACATGTCCTCTCTTACCATGGCGCATAACTCGATACCACTCATCCCATCCATCATCACGTCGCTGATGACAATTTCAGGCAACACCTCCCTTATCATTTCCAGGCCGGTCAAACCGTCTGAAGCCTCATAAACCCGGTAATCGATCTTAAATACCTGCTTCAGATACTCCCTGAAATCTTTGTTATCATCAATGATCAAAATGGATTTCAATTCGGAGTTTAAATCCGACTCGGCTAATAATTCGTTAGCTTCCTCAACAACTGAATTGACCGAGATCTCATCTTCGATCAGTTCTTTAAGCCCATTAGAAATGCTTATCTCATCATCTATAAGAATTTCTCGGCTAAAATGATCCGCGCCCTTTAAAAGCTGAATATGAAATACCGTTCCTTTTCCCGGATCGCTCTCATAATTGACGGTGCCTTTGTGGCGTTCAACAAAGTTCTTTACCAGGAACAATCCGATCCCAAAACCACCCTGGCCATTTTTTGCCGCGTTGTGTTCCTGGTAAAATCTCGTATATAATTTATCGCCGGTTCCTTCGGGTATACCACAGCCCGAATCACTAATTTCAATCCCGATATGCTTATTGTCTTCAGCAATGGCAAGCTTAACTTTACCGTTTTCTGGGGTAAACTTTAATGCGTTTGCCAAAAGGTTAAACAAAACTATTTCCAGTTTTTCCCTATCTGCATACAGTTCCAACTGTTCGCTACAGGATTGAAAATCGAATTGGATGTTTTTTGATTTAGCCTGGTAAGAAAAGCATAAAAATACTTCCTTACTTAAATCGGCGATATTCAGTTTGCTGATTTTTAACTTTTCGGCTCCGGCTTCGGTTTTCCTGAATAACAATAACTGGTCTACTAAACCCAATAGCCGCCTCGCGTTGCGGTAAATAATGTTGATGCTGGATGCATCTACTTCCTTCTCCTTATAAAGTAATTCCTTAAGCGGGTTAATGATCAAGGTGAGCGGCGTGCGGAACTCGTGCGAAATATGGGTAAAAAACGATAGTTTCTTTTCGTTAAGTTCCTTCTCCTGCTCGCTTTGCAAGTGTGCCAGTTTAATCTCGTACCTCAATTTTGCCTGGTTTTCCCGGTATTTAACATAGCCATAAATAACACAACCAATCATCAGAAGGTAAAAGGAATAGGCGTACCATGTCTTATACCAGGGTGGGGTAATAACGATGATCAGCGTTTTACCTTCCCTGTTCCAAAAGCCATCGTTATTGGCGGCCCTAACTCTGAAGGTGTATGTGCCCGGATCTAAATTGGTATAAGTCGCTTTATGCTGCGTTCCGGCAAAATTCCATTTCTTATCGAATCCTTCCAGCATGTATGCGTATTGATTTTTTTCGGGTAACGTGTAGTTTAAGGCGACGAACTCGATTGAAAATACACTTTGGGTATAATTTAAAGTAACCTCTTTTGCGTTGTTGAGGTTTTCCTTTAGCGGCCCGTTTGAAGTTGCATCAATAGATTTATTAAAGATTTGAAAATCAGAAAGGAATATCGGTGGTATCTCCTTGTTTTGCTTCATTTTTAGGGGGTCAAAATATTCGAGCCCCTTAGCGCCGGCCAAATAAATACTCCCATCTTTATCCCTGAAAATCTCGCTGTTTACAAAGGTGCCATCTGCATCGTCGAAATTTCTGATGACGTTCGTTGTTGGATTGAACGTTGAAATACCTTTTTCTGTAGTGATCCAAAGATTACCATTTTTGTCTTCTACAATACTATTAAAGACATTACTCGCGAATCCGTCATTTCTAGAATAGGTAACAAATGAATCTGTTTTTTTGACGTACTTATTAAGTCCATCGGGCGTGCATATCCAGATATTGCCGCGGGTGTCCTGGAAAATGTTTTGAATAGAATTATCACTGATTTCTCCTTTTACCTTGTCATTGTTGTAGTAAACCTTAAATCTTCCAGTATGAGGGTCGAACCTGTTTAAGCCACCACCTGTTGTTCCTATCCAGATATTATTGTCTTTATCCTTAAACAAACAATTCAAGTGATTATTGCTGATACTAAAGGGTTGATCACTGCGATTAAAATAATGCCTGAACTGCCCGGTATTACTGTCAAAAATTTTGAAGCCGGCGTCCGTCGCCAGTCCGTAAATTCCGGACTCAATTTCAATCATGTCCCGAAAAACATCCTCATTAAATAAACGACCAAGCGACGAATGGTGGTAATGGTGTTTGAATGTCTGTGACTTTTGATCAAATTCATCAAATCCATATTCTGTTAATACCCAGATTTTACCGGCATCGTCCCTGTAAAGCTTTCTTATCTGGTCGCTCCCAATGCTCACGGGGTTGGTTGAATGTTTAAATAATGTCGTTTTGCCTGCTTTAAAATCATACTCAACCAGTCCCTTATTTGTACCCAACCATAGTGCTGAATCTACAATAAGCAATCCGGTGACATCGGTTTGTTTATCGGCTAAGGGCAAAAAACTAAATTTATTTTGCTTCTGATCAATTTTACTTAACCCGTTTTTTGAACTTATCCAAATTAAGCCATCCCGGTCCCGGATTGCATAGCCATGCATATTATTTTCGATGCCGGCGACTTTGGTCCATACATTGGTTGAAGTTTTAACCCACCAGAAATTTTCATTACCCCCCACCAGCAAGGTGTTGTTCCCGAGGTTTAACAGATTAAAAACTGATATGTTATTTGTAACCTGGCTATTATAGGATTTAAATGCCCCGGTAGTAGTATTGAACGCGTATAAACCCTTCCAGTAAGTTCCGATCCAGATCAAGCCGTTTTCGCCTTTGCAAAGTGTCCAGATATCATTAGGACTCTTTTCGGTTGAGGGAAATACCTGTTTGAAATTGTAAAATCTGTTTGCCTTAACGTCGAATTTGTTTAACCCCTCTCCCCAATTCCCGAGCCATAAGTAACCACAATCCTCAATTATCGCATTTACTGATTTACCCTTCAAGGCATATTTATCGGCAGGGTTTGGGTGATATGTTTTAAAGGACCCTGAGCCTTCAACAAAAAGATTAAAACCATCATCGGTACCTATCCATATCCGATTGTCGTGATCGGCCAGTAAACTCCAAATCTTGTTATTGCTGAGCGAAGTCTTATTACGCTCATTATGATAGAACCTGGTAAATTTCTCCGTATTCGGATTAAAAATATTGAGGCCGTCCATCGTACCCACCCAAATTCTTCCTGCTTTGTCTTCTATCAGGCAAATAATGAAATTATTGGAGATACTGGTGCTGTCGCCTTTTTTATTGATATAAGTTTTAAAGGTGTACCCATCAAATTTACAGAGGCCGTTTTCTGTTCCAACCCATATAAAACCTTTTCGATCCTTGATTACTGTGGTTGTGTTTCTCGAGGGTAAACCATTAGATATGGTGTACCTGGTGACAGCATCGTTTTCTGCCTCAACATTGTCTATCTTATTCTTTTTCCATATCTGGCCCGATGCCGGATGCAGAAAAATAAAAAAGCCAAAACATAAAAAAAACGCTTTTGAAATACGCATCGTTTGCAACAGGTACTATGTTAATCGGTAAAATAAAATACTAAACCAGGTTTATATAGGCTGACGCTTTTTCATAGCTGCCATAAAACTAAGGTAACACTAATTTTACAACTGTTAAAGAAACACTTAAAAATATTTATACCTGCCTTTGTCTTAGCGCAATACGAATATTAAATAAATGAGTGTGGAAAATCAGCCTATATATAGAGCGGGTTGTGACCGATTAAAAATATGTCGCAACCTTTTTATTGGATAGTACCGGTTAGGGTTACGACTGAACGGCCGCCTATCATTAAATTCTTCTGATTATTGATGAGTGTTTTGGCTTTTAAACTTCCTGTACTGGATGTGGCATAGCACTTTTTTAATACAACTTTGGCTGATTCGATATCGAGATTTACAGGAACCGCTTCACTGTTTAAGTTAATGATAACAGCGGTAAAGTCCTTGCCATTTTTGAAGGCAGATAAAAGTACCGGCCTGGTACTATCCGTTGCAATGGAAGCGCTTACTCTTACAGCCCCTGGCCGCACAAACCGACTGTAATTTCCCAGGACCCAAAGCATTTTGCTTGTATAGAAATTGCCATCGCTTTTGTTCTTATCGATATAAATCAGGCCATCCTTGTAATCGTAAGGTGATAGCGCCGTCCACCATTGCCATGCAGAAGCATTTGCCGCAGTAAGATCGGTATAGATCACTGTAGCCAGGTAAAGGGCAGCATCCATGCCTGTATCGCGTTTGGCGCCATCAATTTCGCCTGCGTTATCGCCCAAAATGCAATATTCAGATTGCCAATAGCTAAGGTTAGTAATTTTGGACACACTCTCAGCTAAAGTTTTTCTCATGTTCACGGCTTGCGCCAATGGCGATGTGGTAAAATAGCTATGCGCGGCAATCGTTTTCTTTACATTTCTTAAATTGCCAATGTAATTAACTGATGAGGGTTCAAAAAAATCATTCACCTGGTTACCCTTAACCGACTTACTGCTTTTAGAGTACAAATAATCAATACTTCCTGCTTCAGCGATTACTAATTTTGAGGACACTTTTGAAGCTGCAAATGCCGAATTGATCCTACTTACTAATTCAGCTATCTCTTTGTTAGTATAAGGACAACCTTCCTGACCGCCATCGCTCCAGCCCCATTGTGGTTCATTAACCGGGCTGATGTAATTAAATCTGACTCCGTAATTTTTTTCAACACCTTTTACTACATGAGCAAGGTAAGATGCAAATGCCGGGTATTCACTTGCTACGATATTGGTGTGCCCGCTATCAGCATAGGCTTTATGGTCCCTGGTAAATTGAATAGGCGGACTATTGCAGAATCCAAGAAACTGCTTTACGCCGCGTTCCTTTGCCGCTTTCAAAAACCACAACTGCCCAGCCTGCCGGTTCCAGTTATAAACTGCCGGACTGTCCAGAAATGACTCTTCACGCCGCCACTCGTCTTTGATACCGCTTCTTTCGCCCTGCTGCCCGCTTCCGGCGCCAATGTTAAAACGCCACAACGAGAGGGCTATGCCTTTCGGCGAACCATCGGCAAGCGTATCGTTACTGAAAAGCAGGTCGGATATTTTATTTTTTTTTGCCGCAGGCCAGCTGCCCACGAACTGGCATGCCCAGGCATCAGACGCGCCAAAGTTATCAATGACCTGGTAGGTTTTCGACAGATCAATATTGATTACGGCTGGCCTTACCTGTCCGGTCGCAAAGTGAACTGAACCTGTTGCCAATAAAATGGCCAGAAAAGTTTGTTTTAGATAAGTTGACATAAACTGTTCAAAAGTAACGCCGGCACTTCATAATTAAGGTACCGTCATCCAAATTATTGTTGTACTATTTGCCATTGCTGGTTTGCGCCACCATTCCATGGCCATTGAATTAGATTTGCCCCGTTAGTTTTTGAAGCGCCATTAACATCCATAACCATTCCGCTGTTTCGGTTAAGTACCTTATAACCAGTACTTGTGTAAGTTAATTGCCATTGCTGATTGTTGCCAGCATTCCAGGGCCATTGAATTAGATTTGCACCGCTTGTTATTGAGCCACCTGTGACATCCAATGCCAGCCCGCTATTCCGGTTAGTTATTTTATAATACCCACCCCCGTTATCCGTAATTATCCATTGCTGGTTATTGCCCCCATTTTGCGGCCATTGTATAATATTTGCGCCGTTAGCTAATGAGGCCCCATTAACATCCATCGCCAGGGCGCTGTTTTGATTAATGAAGCGGTAATAGGCGCCTGTATAAAATACATTGGTACCCCCTGCGCCTACACCCCAGCCATATTTTATCCGGCTTAATCCTGAAGAGTTTGTGGTAGAAACTGTCGGGCTGCTGCTACTGCCGCCCAATACTTCAATCGCATAACCGTCCCCGTTTCGTATGCCGGGCCAATAAACGCTTCCCATACCAAGGTTTCTTACTTCATTAGTTAATCCCTGAATGTAAGCTATGTCCTGGCTACCGCCAATAGCGCCTGTATAATTTATACCGCTGTTCATTGTATCTCCGAACTCAGTCAGCACAGTTCGGCTGCCATAGTCGCCAACATTGCCCGCTAATCTACTTTCCCACTGCGCTGCGGTTGCAAGGGTACCATTGCTAAAGAATGTATAATCGTGAATAGACAAAAGGCAACCTGTAAAACGGCTATCCGCTCCGACACCTTTAACATCCTGGGCGTACGAAGTTCCATCAATTAAAATACGTCCTTGTGGTACAGATGGGTAGTTGCTAAGCCATTGCGCACAAATGGTTGTCCAGGCGGATAAAGAATAACCATGCGGCTCGTTGAATATCTCGAAATAAACCTTGGAATTGCTTCCATATTTGTTGACTACAGTTTGCCACATTGACCAAAATTGCGTTGTATTATCTATCATACCATCCTCCGATGATTTACCTTCCCAGCATCCTAAAATTACGTTCATCCCCTTGCTTGTAGCCTTGTCAATTACCGCCATATAGGAATTCCACCAGCTTTGCGAAACCGTTGCGTAATTAATAGGAATGCGAATTGTATTTGCCCCCGTATTGGTTATTATTCCCGAAAGTATTGCGTCTGTTTTTGAAGAAACTGATACGTAGGTATCAGTTGATGTTAATCCGCTTAACACAAGTATCGTATCAGCGAAATTATCTCCCGTACAAGCCCAATTTACACCCTTTAGCGCACTGGCAGGTGTAGTACCCAAATTTTTTATACTACTTGTGTCTGTTTTGGTAACTACCACCGATGATTTTTGTATTGTCTCTTTTTTGCACCCCAGCGTAAACAGGGATAGCGTTGCAATCAAAAAAATTGCTCTTTTCATGATGTTATTCTTAGGTATAAATTGGTTTCTTCAATTGGTAACAGATCCAGCAGACGAAATGCTAAGGTCAGGCAAAAACCATTAACCGAAGCGGGGGAACTTCGCAATGTGAAAGGGGTAAACAAGTAATATCTAATAGAAAATCGTAAATAAGCTTGTTTTCGGAGAAATGTTTTTCTATTAAATTAATTTACCGGTACCCTTTTCAGACTGGAAAGCCTTCTTAATAAGAAGCAACTTAACTGTCACCTGTATAATAGCGTGATTTTTTTAATGTAATGGTGACAATAAATTTGTTTGAGATAAACCCGATAATCCGACTTTTCGCCTAAAACGTTGATTTTCCTTCAAAAAATACTTATTTACCCCTTTTATTTTGCGACATATCCCCTCTTCGAATAATCTTTTATAATTGAGATTAGCACCAACCAATCCCATCTCCTTTTCAAATTATTTGGCAGGAACTAAAGATGGGCAACCAATTATTTATTTTATTGTAAAAAAAATGAGGAAAAAATTACTAAACGAATTCTCTCCGCCGAGAGAAGAAAAACGTTTGTTCTGCCTGTTGCTTGCTGCCTTGTTGCTGGGCACAGGTGCGGCGGCGCGTGGGGAAATCGGCGGCAAACAAGAACTAGTGCATCACATCACAAAGCAAAATGTTACCGTAACCGGGACAGTAACAGATGAAAAAGGCACTCCTTTACCTGGCGTAACGGTATTACTGAAAGGAACTAACCAGGGAACTGCTACCGACCAAAAAGGTAATTTTTCGATTATTGCGCCCAATGCCGGAGCCGTACTTGTATTTAGCATGACCGGATATGTGCAGCAGGAATTATCCGTTCCAGCCGGAGGTGTGTTAAATGTCCGGTTGGCTGAGGATACAAAAGCCTTAAATGAGATCATTGTTGTGGGATACGGTACTCAGAAAAAAGCAACCTTGACAGGATCCATATCGCAGGTAAAAGGCTCTGATCTGTTGAAAAGCCCTCAACCGAACTTATCCAACTCACTTGCCGGCCGTTTTTCGGGCGTAATTCTAAACAACACCAGCGGTGAGCCTGGCTACGATGGCTCAAACATCACTGTGCGCGGTTTAGCTACTACGGGCAGCAACAACGTACTTATTGTAGTTGACGGGGTGCCGGGCCAGATAGGTGGTTTAGAAAGGCTTGATGCTAACGATATTGAAAGCATATCGGTATTAAAAGATGCATCGGCCGCCATTTATGGTAACCGCGCTGCAAACGGCGTTATCCTGGTGACTACCAAACATGGTAAAACCGGTAAACCAACCATTAATTACAATTTTAACCAGGGCTTTAGCTCGCCTACACGTTTACCAAAAATGGCCGACGCTGCAACCTATGCCCAGATAGTTAATGAAATAAACTACTATGATAATACTGCGGGTGGTTTAAACCAGGTTTACTCGGACGCTCAGATACAGAAATTTAAAGATGGTTCTGATCCGCTTAACTACCCTAACACCAACTGGGAAAAGCAGGTATTGAAAAGTGTTACCATGCAAAACCAGCAGACCCTTTCTGTAACAGGCGGTAACGAAGATGTAAAATATTTCCTGTCGACAGGAACTATATACCAGGACGGTTTATATAAAAATGGTGCAACCAAATATCATCAATACAATTTCCGCTCAAATGTTGATGCAAACATTACCAAACGGTTAAAGGTGGGGTTATCACTATCGGGCCGTGAAGAAGACAGGGTTTTCCCTCAGGTCGGCGCAGGCAGTGTTTTCAGATCCATCTATCGTGCTTATCCAACAATTGCAGCTTTTTACCCTAATGGTTTACCAAGCTACGGCATCGAAGGTAATAACCCGGCTTTACAAGTAACTGATATAGGTGGTACAAACAACAACCCCACCCAGGTATTTAACGGTATTCTGAAAGCCAGCTATGCTATTCCGGGTGTTGAGGGCCTATCGCTTGATGGTTTCTTCTCTGTCGATAAATCAGATGCGTTTGATAAGAGTTTCAGTAAACCTTATAATGTTTATCAGTATTCATCAAGCTCAAACACTTATTCACCTGTTATTGAAGGTGGTAATAACAGCAATCCAATGCTGTTTGAGTCGCAAAACAACCAGTCTCTTATTACTTCAAACATCAAATTAAATTATGCCCGCAAATTTGGCTTGCATGATATAAGCGCCTTTGTAGGTTATGAGCAAAGCAAGAGTCATCTTGATTACTTTGACGCAACCCGTTATAATTACTTGTCATCTACACTGCCCGAGCTATCGCAGGGTGGTAGTGCGGCTACGGATTACTTAAACTCGGGATATAGTTCAAACTATGCCCGCCGAAGCGTCATCAGTCGTTTGGCTTATTCATACGATGAAAAATACCTTTTTGAAGGTCAGTTACGTGCAGACGGCAGCTCTATCTTTCCTACCGGCAAACAATGGGGCTATTTCCCATCAGCATCTGCGGGTTGGAGAATATCAAAAGAAGACTGGTTTAAAAATAGTGTAAAGTTTATTGACGACCTGAAATTACGGGCATCATACGGCTCGTTGGGTAATGATAACGTAAACGGCTTCCAATACTTTGACAACTATGTACTGGTAGGCAATGGCTTTGTGGCCAGTGTACCAGGTAGCGGTTCAAACGTCATACAGCCAAACGTAACAATTTCAAAATTGGCTAACCCTAATATCACCTGGGAAGTTGCCCGCAAATTGGATATTGGTATCAATGCAACCTTCTTGCATGATTTTACTATTGAGGCTATCTACTTCCAGCAAAAACGTTCAGACATCCTGGCTACCAGGAACGCGTCATTGCCGGCAACATCGGGCATTGTGAACCCTTATGGATCTGATCCGCTTGTACCGTCTGAAAACATCGGTAAAGTAAACAGTTCAGGCTTTGAAGGCACACTAGGTTACAGCCATAGCGGACAGGACTTTAGCTGGGGCCTGAGCGGCAACATTACCTATGCAAAAAGCAAGGTCATCTTTGTTGACGAAGCCAGCGGAGCATTAGCTTACCAACGCCAAACCGGCCAGCCGTTAAACACTTACCTATTGTATAATGCAATTGGTATTTTCAGATCGCAGGCACAATTAGACGCAACACCGCATGTAACAGGCGCCCAGGTAGGCGATCTTATTTTACAGGATTATAATAAAGACGGAAAGATCACTGCCGACGACCAGGTTAGAAGCAAATATGGCAACATACCTCAAATAACTTACGGCTTTACTTTTAACGCTGCTTACAAACAATTTGACTTGTCTGTACTGCTTGCAGGGCAAGCAAAAGTTAGCCAGTACGTACTTCCGGAATCAGGCACTATTGGTAACTTTTACAGCAGTTGGGCCAATAACCGTTATAGCCCGTCTAATCCAAACGGAAGTTATCCGCGTGTTCCGGACCGTGCATCAAGCGCCATCAGTGGTGGCCAGTATCCAAGCACGTTCTGGCTCAACGATGCCTCTTTCTTACGTTTAAAGGACGTTCAATTAGGTTATAACGTTAAATCGGCGTTTCTATCAAAAATAAACGTTTCGGGTTTGAGGATCTACGCCAGCGCGTTCAACCTGTTCACCATAACCAAAGTTAAGGACTACGATCCAGAGGGAACAAGCGGCAGCGGCCAGTTCTATCCGCAACAGAGAATTATAAACTTAGGCGTTAATGTGAAATTTTAATCATAAAAGATAAATGAAATTACAACATAAAAGGCCGTTATATATTATCCTGTGCGGAATGCTGGGAATGACGGCGTGCAAGAGAGATTTTTTAAATGTACAGCCTACCGACAGGATATCGACGTCGTCAATTGAGACTGACACCGCCGTGTTTGAGGCTTACGTTACCAATAAATACATAGGTGTTAAGCTACAGGACAAAGAGGGCGATGGTTCAAACCCCGGCTTCGGCCGCGGGTTTGAGTACTCTATGTGGAGTTCAGTAACCGATGAATCTATTTACAATAATGACGATGCAACCTGGCTGGTACAGCGCGGGCAGCTTGCTCCCGAAAACCTGGGTGGTGCCGGGGTGCTTTGGGGCCGCAGTTATCGCGGTATCAGGGACTGTAACTATGGGTTAAGTATATTGCCTAAACTTAATTTCAGTGCGGGACACAAAATGCATCTTGAGGGTGAACTGAAATTCATACGCGCTTTCCGTTACCAGGATCTGATCCGTAACTATGGAGGTGTGGTGTTAATGGGCGATAAAGTAACGAGCTTGACGAGTAACCTTCAGGACCCATCCTTGTTTAAACGTGCAAGTATTGCTGAAAGTATGGCTTACGTACTCGGCCAATTGGACGATGCTGCCTCTAAATTACCTTCAGACAATAGTGGTACCTGGGAATTGGGCCGTGCTACCAAGGGCGCCGCGCTTGCACTTAAATCGCGCCTGGCGTTATACGCTGCCAGTCCGCTTTATAGTGCGGGTACCTGGGCCGATGCTGTTACTGCCGCACAGGCTGTTATCAACCTGAATAAATATGGCATTTACCAGGGTGGATATGATAACATGTTTCTGACTAATGAAACTAATGAAGTCATATTTGAACGCTTGTACACCAAAAATGCCAACCATACGCACATGGAAATTGCCAACGGCCCTAATGGGTATGGTGGTTGGGCCGGAAACACCCCGCTTCAAAACCTTGTGGATGATTATGAGATGGATAATGGTAAGCCTATAACCGACCCAACATCGGGTTATGATCCGACGCATCCTTATGATCACCGCGATCCAAGATTTGACTTTACTGTCTTACACAACGAATCTTCGTACAGAGGAGACGTTGTTGAGGCTTTCATTCCGGGTGGCAAGGACAGCAAAGATGGTCCGAGTAACTGGAACACCACTAAAACTGGTTATTACCTGCGGAAATATATGGATGATGCCTACCCTTTACAAAACCCATGGGGTAATGCGGGCTTCCATCCATGGATATATTTCAGGTATGCCGAAATATTATTAAATTTTGCTGAAGCATCGAATGAAGCCAACGGCCCTGATGTAATTCCAGCAGGTGCAACTTTCTCGGCAAGGCAGGCAATTAATATGATCAGGGAACGTCCAGGAGTTAATATGCCCGACCTTCCGGTGGGTATGTCGCAATCACAGATGCGGGATGCCGTTAGGTATGAGCGCCGTGTTGAGCTTGCTTTCGAGGAGCACCGTTTTTACGATGTTCGTCGCTGGAAGATCGCCGATGTGACAGAAAATAAACCTGCCGGCGGTGTCATCATAACCAAGAATGCAGACGGCTCATTTAGCTACTCACCAAAAGTAGCATTGGATGGTCGTTTATTCTTACCAAAACATTATTGGCTGCCAATTCCCCGGACTGAAATTCAGGCCTCAGGGAATCAGTTGCAGCAAAATGCAGGCTATTAGTTGAGTTAGTTGATTTAATGTCAGGCCGGGGGTAGTCCCTGGTCTGACTTAATATAACGCAGCTGATACAAATCACAACAGATAGTGACTGGCTGTCCCTATTTACAACGCTAAACGTATCGCTAAAACCTCCCCTAAGCCGGGTACCATATCAATATTTCCCCAATAATATAAGTTCAAATTACGAATAGCTCACAAATTGAAAAATGAGGAATATAAAATATTTTTGCCTTCTACTAATTATAACTTTCACCATACCGGCGCTGCGCGCTCAAACAACGCACCACTCATTTACTTTGGGCGACTCGGTATTTCTGTTAGATGGGAAGCCGTTCCAGATGATAAGCGGCGAAATGCACTATCCGCGCGTACCCCGCGAAGCCTGGCGGGCACGGATGAAAATGGCAAAAGCTATGGGTATAAACACCATCGGCACTTATGTATTCTGGAACCTGCACGAGCCGGAAAAAGGCAAGTTTGATTTTTCCGGGAATAACAATATCGCTGAATTTGTGAGAATTGCCAAGGAAGAGGGTCTTTGGGTTATTCTTCGCCCCAGCCCATACGTATGTGCCGAATGGGAGTTTGGAGGCTATCCTTACTGGTTACAAAATGAAAAAGGACTTGAAGTACGCAGTAAGGAAACGCAATACCTTAAAGAATATGAAACTTACATTAAAGAAATTGGCAGGCAGCTGGCCCCCTTACAGGTAAACCATGGTGGTAATATTTTAATGGTCCAGATCGAAAATGAGTATGGATCTTATGGCAGTGACAAGGAATACCTGGCAATCAACCAAAAAATGTTTAAAGAAGCGGGGTTTGATGGATTATTGTATACCTGCGATCCTCCTGACGATATAGTAAAGGGGTATTTACCGGGTTTGCTGCCGGCGGTTAACGCACTCGATAACCCTGAAAAGGTAAAAAAGCTGGTGCGGCAGCTACACGATGGCAAAGGGCCTTTTTTCATTGCCGAGTGGTATCCGGCATGGTTTGACTGGTGGGGAACTGCCCATCACACCGTACCGGCTGAGAAATACACCGGACGATTAGACTCGGTATTATCAGCAGGTATGTCCATCAATATGTACATGTTTCATGGCGGCACTACACGGGGTTTTATGAACGGGGCTAATTTTAAAGATACCAGCCCCTTCGAGCCCCAGATCAGCAGCTATGACTATGATGCCCCTTTGGATGAGGCCGGTAATGCCACGGCAAAGTATATGGCGTTCAGAAAGATAATCGAAAAACATTTACCACAAGGGCAAACACTGCCTGCCGTGCCTGCTGCGAAACCGGCAATTGCAATTAAATCAATCAGGCTGACCAACTCCGCTGATCTGCTGGTTAACCTCCCAGCTCCAAAAGTCAATGCCAGGCCGTTATCGTTTGAGGATCTAAACCAGGCTTATGGCTATGTATTATACCGAACTGAAGTTAAGGGTGGCACCACGGGCTCATTAAAAATTGAAGGGTTGAGAGATTATGCCGTAATCATGATCAATGGCAAAACCGTTGGTACACTTGACCGCCGTTTAAAACAGGATAGTTTGTTGCTTCATTTACCTGCGGGTAAGGTAAGACTGGACGTCCTGGTCGAAAATATGGGACGTATAAATTTTGGCAAGTATTTGCTGCAAAATAAAAAGGGCATTACCGGTGAAGTGCTTTTTAATGGAAAAGAAATTAACAACTGGAAAATGTACCGGTTCCCTTTTGATAAGATCAATACCATCAAATATTTCGGCCACTATTCTGCTGCGCAAAATCATCCGTCAATAAATCGTGGTGTATTTCAGCTCAATACGCCAGGTGATACTTACTTAGATATGCGCACGTGGGGGAAAGGCACAGCCTGGGTCAATGGTCATAATTTAGGCAAGTATTGGAGTATCGGCCCGCAGCAAACGCTGTATGTACCCGTTGAATGGCTCAAAAAAGGCAAGAATGAAATTGTGGTACTCGAATTGCTTAAGCCCGGCAAATCCCTCTCCACGTTGGCTAAGCCTATTTTAAACCAGCTTGGGACGCTCCGATAAGCCACCGTCGTCGATATGGCACGGTGAACCAGGATTACTATATTTACTCCGAAGACCCACAGACACCAGGTTTTGAAGAAAATTAAATACGACATGAAATTTGCATACCTGTTCTTAATTTTTGGTTCGTTATACATTAACGCTTGTGCGCAAACAACCGGTGTTGCAGCGACTCCTACTATGGGGTGGAATAGTTATAACTGCTTTGGTTCGGCTGTCCATGAAAACGAGGTTAAAGCCAACACTACATATATGGCTAAAAACCTGAAACAGTATGGCTGGCAATATATTGTGGTAGATTTTTTATGGGCGTATGATAATCCGCCCGGTAGTACCATAGGCAATCCTTTTCAGAAAAGACTGCAGGACGGTTCTTATATTCCATGGTTAGCTATGGACAAATGGGGCCGACTGACTCCTCAAATTAATAAATTTCCTTCTGCTTTTGGTGGCAAGGGTTTTAAGCCGCTTGCTGACTATGTTCATCGCCTGGGACTAAAATTTGGAATACATGTTATGCGTGGAATCCCGCGGCAAGCAGTATGGGCAAAAACGCCTGTTTTAGGTACAAAAAATATTACCGCAGATATGATTGCCGATACAGCTTCTACATGTTCGTGGATGAACCATATGTACGGCCTTGATATGAATAAACCAGGGGCGCAGGAGTATGTCAACTCGCTTTTAAAGCTCTATGCTTCCTGGGGGGTAGATTTTATCAAGGTTGATGATATTGCGCGCCCTTATCGTACAGCCGAAATCGAAGGATATCACAAGTCTATAAAGCAGTGCGGAAGGCCCGTTGTTTTGAGCATTTCACCCGGTGAAACCCCTGTTAACGAAGCCAGGCATGTGGCACAATTTGCCAATATGTGGCGAATGGCGGATGACTTTTGGGACAACTGGGAAGAAATTCTGCACATGTTTACCTACGCCAAAGCGTGGGAAGGCAAAGGCATTAGCGGGCACTGGCCTGATTGTGACATGCTGCAAATAGGCAAGTTATCAAAACGCGGACCTGTAGGGCCCGAGCGATATACCCGGCTTACCGAAGACGAGCTTTACACGCACATGACGTTCTGGTGTATTTATCGTTCGCCTTTATTGATGGGTGGCAATTTGCCCGAGAACCGTCCGCTCGATTTAAAACTGCTGACTAATGAAGAAGTGCTGGCAGTAAATCAGCATGGCAACGACCCGCGTCAACTGTATTTTACAAAAGACGACCGCCTGGCGTGGTATTCTAAATCCGCTGATTCAAAGGATATATATGTGGCGCTATTCAACCTATCAAACCACGAACAAAAAATTGGAATCGACCTCAGTTCATTGCATCTGAAAGGTAAAGTTATGGTGAGGGACCTTTGGAAAAAACAAAACATTGGTTTATTCGAGAATAACTACGAGCAAACGATCAAGACCCACGGCGCCGCATTATTCAAGCTTTCTGCGCTGTAAGATTTATAAAAGCATTGAAGACACTTAAAGGTTGGCTTCTTAAAATCTCCCTTGACCGATATTTATAATATTACTTGCCGATACAAAACTTACTAAAAATATTTTCCAGCAAATCGTCTGTGGTAACTGCTCCCGTGATTTCACCCAAATAGTACAGCGCTTGCTTAATATCCATCGCCAAAAAATCAGAGGTGACTTGTGTATTAATACCTCTTAACAGGCCGGATAGCGCCGTTTCTGTTTTCTTTAGCGCCTCCAGGTGACGAACATTGGTAACCAAGGTTTCGTCGCTGCCAAATTGCTGTTTTACGGTTGAACTATATATTTTATGCTTTAATTCGTCGATATGGCGTTTTTGTTTGGCTGAAATGATGATGGCACTCTGGGTGTGCGGCAACGACAATAGCTGTTCTTCGCTTAGGAGGTCGGCTTTATTTGCAACGACCAGCATAGTAATACCGGGTTTTCCCAGTTTTTTAAGATCGCTGTTCAATTCATCGATCGTGATTGCTGAGGCGTCAAAGACATAAATCAAAAGTGCCGATTGGCTGATCTTTTCCATGGTGCGCTCCACCCCCATTTGCTCAATGGCATCTGTAGCTTCACGTATGCCGGCTGTATCAATCAGCCTGAAATTAATGCCGTTTATGTTTAGTATTTCTTCTATAGTATCACGCGTGGTGCCGGGAATATGGCTCACTATCGCCCGTTCCTCATTTAACAGTGCATTCAGCAGCGTCGATTTACCGGCGTTCGGCCTGCCGGCAATAACGGTGTTGACGCCGTGTTTGATGGCATTGCCCAATTCAAAGGATTCAACTAACCGGCCTATAATTTGCAGTATGTCTACAATTAATTGTTTCAATTGCCCCCTATTGGCAAATTCAACATCCTCTTCAGAGAAATCAAGTTCCAGTTCAACTAAGGACGCAAAATGTACCAGTTGACTGCGTAACTGCTGCAACTGGTTGCTGAACCCACCCCGTAACTGCTGCATCGCCACTTGCTGTGAGGCTTTGGAGTTAGCGGCAATCAGATCGGCAACCGCTTCAGCTTGTGATAAGTCGAGTTGACCGTTGAGAAAAGCTCTTAACGTAAATTCGCCTGGTTTGGCTGCCCGAGCTCCATTTTTCATCAACAACTTAATGATCGATTCAATAATATAGTTTGAGCCGTGACAGGAGATTTCCACCACATTTTCGCGTGTATAGGAACGCGGCGCTATAAAAAGAGAAACCAATACTTCATCCAGCATAATGTCGCCATCGATAATCTGCCCGAAATGAATGGTATGGGAATCCTGTTGAGTCAGATCCTTGCCTTTAAAAACACTATTCGCAATCAGTATCGCATCAGGACCAGAAAGGCGTATAACGCCGATGGCCCCGGTTCCGGCAGGTGTGGCGAGTGCAACTATAGTTTCTTCTTTGCTCATTTAGTTCATAGATCATAGTTCATGGTTCATAGTGGCTATGATCTATCATCCATGAACTATGAACCAACTGCAAAAGTCGCTATTTAAGCCCAATGTTTTTATGCGCATAATGTAAAATATTAAGCCATAACTTCGTGTATGGAAACGGCTGCTCCTTTCGATTTTGTGTTTGATTACTTACCGCGTAATGTGATCGTTAAGCCAATGTTCGGCATGTACTATATTTATCTAAACAAAAAGATCGTGCTAATACTGCGCAAAGCAAGTAAGAACCTTGATATGAATGGTGTTTGGGTGGCCACATCGAAAAAGCATCACCAAAGCCTTGAACAAGAAATACCGGCTTTAGCTGATTTTGTATTGGATAACGGCGACAGGCACGATTCAGACTGGCGGCTGATCAAAGCAAATGATGAAGATTTTGAAGACGCTGCGATACGCGTATGCGAATTGATATCACATGGCGACAAACGCATAGGCAAGGAAACAAAGAAAGGCCTGACATTATAAATCAGGAATTATATGCCAATCGCATAAACTCCAGCACTTCTTCATTTATATCCTCCTTTTGCAACATCCGGAAATGATGGTTGAACTGCATATCACCGGGGACCTGCGCAATCTTCTGGAAGCATAAATTATCCGGATAAGGCTCTTTAAAAGGAAAAACCACGTGGATAAAGTTTTTGCCCAATTGGGTTACATAAACAACCCGCTTATGCGAATTGGCTATGCCTATCATGGTTTTGGCGGGATGAATGGTAACCGGACCTATCTTTTGGAATTCGCTGATAAAATGATCGAAAAGCGCTAAAGTGTATTCGGATTTGCCTGATAGGAACTCGGCCAGATGTTCGAAATCATCCGTGTTATACTTGTTAATGTCCATGTTCAGCAATTTCAGAATTTTTCTTCGATCCCCAACGCAAACAGGGCAAAATCATATTTCACAGGATCCATTGGATCAAATTCTTTTAAGCGATCCGTTAATTCAATGGCAGTTTGCCAGTCGGTTTGTTTGCGGGCGATGAGATTTAGCTTGCGCGCCACACGATCGACATGCAAATCGCAGGGCATGATCAATTCTGATGGTTTAAGTTTATTCCAGATGCCAAAATCCACACCGCAATTATCCTTGCGTACCATCCAGCGCAAAAACATGTTCAACCGTTTACAGGTGGATTTTTGTGAAGGCGAGGATACATGTTTTATGGTACGACGAGGATAATCGGGCAATGAAAAGAAATAGGAACGAAAGTGATTTAGGACATCTTCAACTACACTGTCTTGTTGTGCGTCGGGTGTCATCCTGAGCTCCGTCGAAGGGTGAGCGGAAAGGCCTTTGCCCTCATGCTTCGAGTGCCTCAGCATGACACCCTGAGGTGCAAATGCATCCTCCAATGAATCATGCTTTGAATAATGATACCTGAAAAATGAAATAAAGTATAAGGTATCCACATCGTTAAAAGTACGGTGCTTAAAATGCAGCAGTTTTTTAAGGTCGGGTTCCTTGTGATTCATTATAAAATCATAAGGCGCACCATCCATCAGCGTAATAAGCTCTTTGCATTTATTGATGATGGTAATGCGTTGTCCCCAGGCTAAAGTTGCTGCCCAAAATCCCATGATCTCGATATCCTGCTTTTTGCTGAACAGGTGCGGAATGGATACCGGGTCGTTTTTTATAAAATCCGGCCTGTTGTATTGCGCTACTTTGGAATCGAGGAAGGATTTGAGGTTTAGCCCCCCCGCCTCCTGAAGGGAGAGTTTTTGATTAGCGTTTTTAGTCATGCTAATAAATCATATTATCATCTCTATCTATAGCACTAATTAATTCAGCAAAAGCAATATTGATACATCTGGCATCATCCAGTTTATCGTGTAACTTAAAGAAACCTGCCTTATGCCTATGAAAACCGATAGCATAACAGCGTACTGCCCAATCACAAATACCGATAAACTCAGGTTCTCCCCAATCGTTACACTCAACTATGATGCGATCTAACGGCCATAACGATATATAGCTATTGCGCAACATATCCCAATCGTTAAAGCCGTTGGCTTGCAAATAAAATTCTTTAAAATCAACCGGAAATTTAAAATTTAAGATCGCCTCAGTTTTTTCAATTTCAGCGATAGTAGCCGGAGGGTTTAATTTAACCCCCTCCGACTTCCATTTCGATATAACTTCCTGAACCCAAGACTTCATAAACTTTCGTTCCCCCTTTAGGGGGTTAGGGGGCCTAATGCCTGTTTCAAATCTTCAAGCAAATCATCAATATCCTCCACACCTATGCTCAATCGCAGCAGGTTATCCACTACACCAGCCTTCTCACGTTCCTCTTTAGGTATCGACGCATGTGTCATGGCTACCGGGTGATTGATGAGTGACTCTACCCCGCCCAACGATTCAGCCAGCGAGAACACGTGGAATGATGAAGCAACACGGAAGGTTTCTTTCAGGTCGGCGCCCTTAAGGGTAATGGAGATCATGCCGCCAAAGTCACGCATCTGGCTTTTGGCAACATCATGATTGGGATGATCGGTAAAGCCCGGCCAGTATATCTTATCGACCTTTGGGTGAGTTTTCAAAAATTCCGCGATTATCCTTCCGTTCTCGCAATGCGCTTTCATGCGCAGGTGCAGTGTTTTGATACCACGCAATACGAGGAAGCTGTCCATTGGCCCTGGTGTAGCACCGCAGGCATTGTAGATGAACCAAAGGCGCTTATACAGGTCCTCATCGTTCAGCATCAGGCAACCCATCACTACGTCACTATGCCCGCCGATATATTTGGTAACCGAGTGCATTACGATGTCGGCACCCAGATCCATCGGGTTTTGCAGGTAGGGAGAGGCGAAAGTATTATCAACTGCAAGTAGTAAACCTTTTGTTTTGGTAATCTTTCCAATAGCTTCAATATCAATTATCTGCATGGTAGGATTGGTAGGCGTTTCAATCCAAACCAGCTTTGTATTTTCGTTGAGGTAATCGTTAATAATGGCAGGATTCGACAAATCAAGGAAATGAAACTTGATACCGTAATTGGCAAATATTTTGGTGAATATCCGGTATGAACCGCCATATAAGTCGTTACCGGTAATCACTTCATCCCCCGGCTTAAGTAATTTCATTACCGCATCAGTAGCACCCATACCACTGGAGAAAGCCAAGCCATATTTGGCATTTTCCAATGCAGCCAAACATCCTTCCAATGCCTTACGGGTTGGATTGGTTCCTCGCGAATATTCAAACCCTTTGTTATCACCCGGCGATTTTTGCCAGTAAGTAGAGGTTTGGTATATGGGCGTCATAATAGCGCCGGTTGATGGGTCGGGCTCCTGCCCTGCGTGTATAGCTTTTGTTGCGAATTTCATTGTTAGTTGATTAAGTTAGATTAGGTTGATTAAGTTGGATTAAGTTAATATGTGGTTAACTCAATCAACCACTCACTTAATCAACCCAATCAACTTAAAATTAGTAAGCCCTCGCAAATAACACTCTTTGGCTCGATGGTTTGCCGGTGAGGATACATTTGCCTTCTTCCTGTTTATTATTTAACGGTATGCAGCGGATGGTTGCTTTGGTTTCATCTTTGATTTTCTGCTCTGTTTCGGCGGTGCCGTCCCAGTGGGCCGAAAGGAAACCTGGTTCTTCATCCAGCAGGCGCTTAAATTCATCGTAAGTATCTACTTCCTTTGTATTTTCAGCCCGGAAATTAGCCGCTTTTTTATAGATATTCTGCTGTATTTCTTCCAGTAATAGTTCAATACGCGCAGCCAAACCGGCCTGTTCTACCGTTTCTTTTGTTTTAGTGTCACGGCGGGCAAGCTCAACCGTACCATTCTGCATATCGCGGCTACCTATCGCAACACGCAATGGTACACCCTTCAATTCGTACTCAGCAAATTTAGCACCCGGGCGATGCGTATCGCGGTTATCAAATTTAACGCTGATGCCTTTCGCCTTTAGTTCTTTTGTCAGCTCTTTTACGTAGGCGGTGATATTCTCTAATTCCTCATCATGCTTATAAATAGGAACGACAACCACCTGTATTGGCGCCAGTTTTGGAGGTAATACCAAGCCGGCATCATCTGAATGCGCCATGATCAAAGCACCTATTAAGCGGGTTGACACACCCCATGATGTTGCCCAAACATAATCCAGTTTATTTTCTCTATTGGTAAATTTCACATCAAATGCCTTGGCGAAATTCTGCCCCAAAAAGTGCGAAGTACCTGCCTGCAAAGCTTTACCATCCTGCATTAATGCCTCGATACAATAGGTTTCCAAAGCTCCTGCGAAACGCTCATTGGGTGTTTTACGACCCTTGATAACAGGCAAGGCAAGCCAGTTTTCGGCAAAATCAGCATAAACGCCAAGCATTTGTTCAGTTTCGGCTATGGCTTCTTCGGCAGTAGCATGGGCGGTATGCCCCTCTTGCCATAAAAACTCGCTGGTGCGTAAAAACATACGCGTACGCATTTCCCACCTTACCACGTTGGCCCACTGGTTTATCAAAAGCGGCAGATCACGGTAGGATTGTATCCAGCCTTTATAGGTGTTCCAAATAATGGTTTCGGATGTCGGACGGATGATCAATTCTTCTTCCAGTTTAGCATCTTCATCTACTACAACATTACCGTTGCCGTCATTTTTAAGGCGGTAATGGGTTACTATTGCACATTCCTTCGCAAAACCTTCCACGTGGCTGGCTTCTTTGGAAAAGAAAGATTTTGGTATAAATAAAGGGAAATAAGCGTTCACGTGGCCGGTTTCTTTAAACATACCATCCAATACCGATTGCATTTTTTCCCAAATGGAATAACCATAGGGTTTAATGATCATACAGCCGCGTACTGGCGAGTATTCGGCCATGTCGGCTTTGATCACCAAATCGTTATACCATTGCGAATAGTCTTCCTCTTTACTTATTATTCCTTTGCTCATAAATTATTGTCGTAGCTGAATTGAAATTGTTATAGCCGCCAAATTTATAAATTTAAACGTTACTGATGCCGGAATTTAATACCTATAAATGCCATATTTGTGACCTTATGCTGCGACCGTTTATCAGTCATCAATTTAAATCACCGGTTTGGCGTTTAGAAATAGACGGTCTTACGGGAATAATTTTGGTTGAAGTAAGGGATGTCGCCAATAAAAAGGTGTCCTTCTCATCCATTAACCTTGACGATGGCGCGGTTTATTTTGACGATCTCCAAACTGAAGAAAGATGGCTCACGGGGATAGAAGCAGCTTATAATGGGGTGTTACTATTGCATAACTACGAGTCAGAATCAGGTCCCACCCATAAAGGCATAATAGCTTTGGATGTGTTTACCGGTGCAACCATTTGGAATAACTTTAATTCGGCTTTTGATCATCTTACAATTAATGGGCCGCTCATTTACGATACGAGGATGCAGCCACGTAAATTATTGCTTGCTGGCATCAAGACCGGCGAAACGGTAAGGAAATATGAGCCGCTAATTGACCTTGAATTGACCAATGAGCTTGAGTTACCAGCCGCTGGTTCTGATGAGTTTTCGCTGTCATTACACCTTCCCCTAAGCCCATTGGAAAATACAATTCATTATCTTGAGCACAATAATTTGAGAATTGTATCTTTGCACGCGCTTACAGCGGGGACGTTGCAGCAGCATTTGTATATTATGGATGGTGAAGATGTGGTTTTTGAAGATTTGTTAAATACCAATATACAAAAGTTACAGCCTGAGTCGTTCCTGTTATGTAAGGACAAATTGATCTACCTAAAGAACCAGTCACAATTAAAAGTTTTGAACCTGTAAATACTTTTAAAGCACGATGAAATTTAAATTATTCCTGTTAACTACACTACTAATAACCTTTTCCATAAACGTTTTTGCCCGTTCTGCTGTTGATTCTGTTGGTGTTGAAAATCACAAAGGCAAAAGAGTAGTCATTTTTAAGATCAAGAAAAAAGATACTTATTACGCCATAGCCCGGCATTATCATATTGACCCCAAAGAACTGCAGAGCTATAACGATAACGCCAAAATGAGTATCGGTCATACCATAAAAGTACCTACCGGTAAGCCATACATCGAGCCTAAGAACGAAAAGGCGCTAACAAAGGCGGAAAAGAAGAAGAAAGACCACGATAAGAAGAAAAAATCGCACGAGGATGAAGAGCCTGCTGTAGAACAGCCGCAACAAAGTGAGCCCGTGGCAGTAAAACCGGCGTCTGTCCAACCACAACCACAAAGCCAGCCGGTTGATAATACGCCGCCAACCCAGTATAAGGTTTCTCCTCATGAGACCCTGTATTCGATAGCCAAACGTTTCAATACAACGGTTGATAATATTATGAAACTGAATAACCTGACATCCAATACGATTAGTCCGGGGCAAATATTATTGGCGGGTTCTAACACGCCCTCTGCCCCTGCCGTTATACCTGCACAGGAAAAACATGCTGACGCAATTATTGCGAAGCGCGATTCTACAACGATGGTTTCGCCGCAGGACAGCAGCAATTCTTCGGCTTATCATATGAATGCCAACAAATACGGCTTATTTGAGAAGGATGAAAAGGGCGTGGCTACCTGGATAGAAGATGAGGGCCTTGATCCCAATAAAAAATTGGTACTGCACCGCACCGCTCCAATCGGTACCGTAATTAAGATCACCAATGTTATGACTAATCGGACCACCTTTGCCAAAGTGGTTGGCCGCTTTACCGATAACGAACAAACCAAAGATGTGGTTATTGTAATGACCAAAAACGTTGCGGAAGCATTGGGTGCTTTAGACAAACGTTTCCAGGTAAACATCAGCTACGGCGTTCCAAACGAACAATAACTATTAGCAGAGCATTATTGATTTTGGTATGAACAAAAAGCCCTTCATTATTGGTGTTGCAGGTGGAAGCGGTTCGGGAAAAACCTTTTTCCTGAAATGTTTCCGGGAGCATTTTACCAACGAGGAAGTTAGCCTGGTTTCGCAGGATGATTACTATTTCCCGGTGGCCCATAATATGACCAAGGAAGAAAATAAGCTCTATAATTTTGATGTCCCCGAGACCATTAACCGGGAGCAATTCTATACTGACATCGATAAACTGATCCGTAACGAAACGGTTTATAAGGAAGAGTACACCTTCAATAATCCGGACATCGTTCCTAAAATGATGGAGATTAAACCAGCCCCAATACTAATTATCGAGGGCCTGTTTATTTTTCATTTTGACGAAATTGCTGATTTACTGGACCTGAAGATATTTATTGAAGCAGACCACGATGTGGCTTTAGCCCGTCGTTTGAAACGCGACCTCACAGAACGCGGTTATTCGCACGACGACGCTATGTACAAGTGGGTAAACCATGTAGTACCGGCTTACGAAGAGTACCTATTACCTTATAAGAACGAGTGTGAACAGGTGATTGTCAATAACACCCATATAGCAAATGACATTATAGCTTTAACTGAGGTCATTTCACAGGAATTGCGACAAAAGGTTCTATTCTAAACATTTCAACTAATATTTTTATATTAGATAAATGAAACCTATCACCTTTTTAATTATAAAATACAGTGGTATTCTGTTTTTATCGTTCGTAATTATTTATGTGCTCACCTTTTACATCCCTGAATATATTCCTACAACCAAAATCAAGGTTAATGGATTGCTTATAGTTTGTGTAAGCGTGGCGCTGTTAATATTCGCTCAAAAAGGGATTTTAAAATTGGACTCTTCGACAGGCATTATCAGATTAACACTTGTCGGCGCGGCAATTATTCTTATCGCAGAAACAGGGTTTCAAATTATCCGGGTATTTTCATTTGATGATAACAAGGTTTATCACTTTCTATCTGGAGTTATTGCAACAGTCGCATTTTTTTCAATAATTTCATTATTTGTCGCATTTCAATTGAAAACAAAACGCACTGGTTTGTTGATACTTTTTATTATAGTATTCCTGTTCGTTTTAAAAGGCTTTTTATATTTATTTCCTTCCTATCCCAGGTAGCTCGTTTTACATTCAGCATTATCAAATTACCATTTCGAATATGTCACCTTTTTGGTACTTTTAGATACCAAAAAGAACGTAATATGAAAAAGTATTACTCCCTACCCTGTATCGCTTTCCTGTCGGCATTTTTATTTTCCTGTAAGCAAGGTGACACATCGCTTTCAGAAAGCCAATCAGCAGAGGTAAAAGCTGATGTTTTGAAATTAGCTGATGCGACGGCAAAAGGTATTTCAAGCAAGGGCCCCATTGCCTGGCTGGATTATTTTGAGGATTCACCCGGTTTTTTTATGGCGTCGGGCGGTAGTTTGGCTTTGCCGGATTATCATACAGCAGATACATTTATCAAAGGGACGCTGGTGAAAGTGATACCGAAAATCACGTTAAAATGGTCTGATATTCGCGTAGACCCGCTCACATCGCAGATTGCAGCAATGGGAGCCGGTTTTCATGAGGATGTAACGGATCCAACAGGCAAAATAACGCCATACGATGGTTATTTTACAGGAACAGTCCATCACACTGAAAAAGGCTGGAAATTTCGTGACGAGCACTGGTCGATGAAACCGGGCAAATAATTACATAGTCATTTCTGGTATATCGCCTTCGATAATCAATTTACCGGCCGTGGCATTTTTTATTTCTTCTACGCTGATGCCAGGTGCGCGCTCCAGCAACTTAAACCCACCATCGGGCAGCACATCCAATACAGCCAGTTCGGTAACGATCTTTTTAACGCAGTTAATACCGGTCAATGGCAAAGTACAATTTGGGAGTAGTTTAGATTCGCCTGCTTTATTGACATGCTGCATGGCGACGATGATATTTTCGGCCGATGCTACCAGGTCCATCGCTCCGCCCATTCCCTTCACCATTTTGCCGGGAATTTTCCAATTGGCTATGTCGCCGTTCTCCGATACTTCCATAGCGCCTAAAATGGTGAGATTTACTTTTTTAGCGCGTATCATACCAAAACTCATCGCCGAGTCAAAAATAGAAGAGCCGGGCAAGGTAGTTATGGTTTGTTTACCCGCATTGATGGTATCCGGGTCCTCATCCCCCTCAAAAGGGAAGGGCCCCATACCCAAAAGTCCGTTCTCGGATTGCAGCACCACATCCATGTCCTTCGGGATATAGTTAGCCACAAGAGTAGGTATACCGATGCCCAGGTTTACGTAGTACCCGTCTTTTATTTCTTTTGCGATTCGCTTTGCAATACCATCCTTATCTAACATATCTTTTCTACTCTATGTCATTGCGAGGAGGAACGACGAAGCAACCTCTTCGCAAACCTGGCGACGAGTTTGCCTCCGCTAGCCAGCGGATCGCAATGACAGGGTTGTTATTTTTTTCTTACTGTGCGTTGCTCTATTCGTTTCTCATAATTTACACCCTGGAAAATACGGTGCACATAAATTCCCGGGGTATGTACATGGTCCGGGTCCAGTTCACCGGGTTCAACCAATTCCTCTACTTCAGCAATGGTTACTTTTCCTGCCATAGCCATTATGGGATTAAAGTTGCGCGCTGTGGAGCGAAAAACAAGGTTCCCCATCGTATCCCCTTTCCAGGCTTTCACAATGGCAAAATCAGCTTCAAAAGCCATTTCCATTAAATAATCTTTACCGTTAAAGTTTCTGACTTCTTTGCCGATAGCTACTTCGGTACCAATGCCGGCAGGTGTAAAAATAGCCGGCATACCGTAACCGGCAGCCATGCAACGGGTAGCTAAAGTTCCCTGTGGGATCAGTTCAACTTCCAGTTCGCCGCTTAACAATTGGCGTTCAAATTCAGCATTTTCGCCAACATAGGATGATATCATTTTTTTAACCTGTCGCTGTTTCAGCATCAGGCCGATGCCGAAATCATCGACACCCGCATTATTGGATATACAGGTTAAATCTTTAACACCTTTTTTTACAAGGGCAGTAATGCAATTTTCGGGTAAGCCGCATAATCCAAAGCCGCCGAGCATCAGGGTCATACCGTCCTGAATGTCGCGGATAGCTTCGTCGGCATTGCTAACAACTTTATTCATATCAGGATTTTATGATTTAAGAGATGGATATGGGCCCAAACCTTAATTCGTTCAGTTAATTAATTGGTTCAGCAAAAATAGCAGGAATACTTGTTGGTGACAACAGCAATAAGGGCTAAGAATGTTTTTTGTTATCAGACGTAAATATTACACCAATAAGCATTAGAAACATGCAAATAATTCTTATGTGGTTCCAATAAACAGATTCTAACTTGTTTAAGTCGAAATACAACTGAGTGCAAATTATTAGCACTCCTAAACAAATGACGGAAATTTTTAAATACTTTTTCATAATTTATTTACTGCAACCTGCGCGAATACTTAAGGAATGGAAAGTACCATCTTATTTAATCATTAAAATCCCACAATCGTGTCACCACTTAATATGCTGATCAATAAAAGCGATTGGGCGACCATGCGCTGTTTTATACCTATCAATTCTCTAAAGTTTACTTACAAAGGGAGTGATTTGATGATAAAAACTATTCCACCGATTGCTGTTATTATAATAGCAAACCAAAACCTGATAGAATCTCCCGGCAAAGTCTTACCTACGCCCTCTCCTATCTCTCTCCCTCTTATGTACCTAAAAAAGACAATTGAACATAGCAAAAATACAATCCCTATAAAAAAATACTTTAAATTCATGTTTATCGTCTTATTTCCTAAAAAATTTGAGATGTCATTTACGACGGCGCCATTAACCGTGTCACCATTTAATATGCTGGTCAATAAACGCGATCAACTCATCAGCCATGGCCTGCTGCTCTTTAATATTAGGGTGGCCCGGCGTGTTTTTATAGGCGAAAATGTGTGAGAATATATTCTTGTCGCCTAATTCCTTAACTGCTTTTTCAACATATCCCGGCCATGGAGCGCCATCTTTTACCGCATCCATGTTACCTAACACACAGATGATCTGCGCCTTTGGATATTTTCCGCGAATGGTTTTCACAAATTCGCGGTAAGCTTTTACTATCTGGTCATCAGTTGGTGCGGTAGTACCAAACCGGGCTTTAAACTGGTCATTAGTTGGCAGTTTGGTTATCCAGGCATCATTCTGAAACAGGTTGATAACCACCACATCGGGCGTGTATTTTGAGAAATCCCATTTGCTTTCGCTATCGGTGGCATCCAGCCGGTCATACATTTCGGGCATAATGAGCGGGGCCCAGCTTACTAATATCCCTATACCGCTGCGAGCTGTGAGATTAAATTCCGCATTAAAATGTTGTGCCGTAATTGTGGCATAACTCAGGTACCCGTTTTCGTAAGGGCTGGTTCCCCTGTCTTTACCTGTTGAATCAATATCTGCATATCCGCAGGTAATAGAGTTGCCAAAAAACTCCATTTTGCGTTTGCGGATCGGAGTTGCGGGCAGGGCGTATCCTTTTTCGAGTGTGAAATGGTATAACCAGGTTTTACCCATGGCCCACTCGGTACGCTTAAATAATTCAAGTGTATGATTAGCTGCCGGAAGTCCCGAGGATAATATATATTCCTTTTGGACGCTGTCCGGGTGAAGTACCGAAATAACTTTTCCATCCACGATAACATTAAAATAATTATCGCCACGCTCATCTTTTATCGTGGCCTTTACCCCTGTTCCATAAAAATTGATCTTCGCGGATGACGCCGACCAGGACAACTCGGCAGCTTCATCAAGCATGTTGATACGGCCCGTATAACGAATGTGCGGGTCGTGGCTTGTTATGACTGCTGTTTGCGCAGAAACCCTCGCAAAGGCCAGGGAAATTACGAATAGGATAAAGTATTTGGTTCTCATGGTTTAAGCGGTTACCTCAAATATACATAACTAATCTTATCGTTATCATTATTCCCTTGCAACAATTTCTTTTGTGACAGGATATATTTACTATTTCAAAAATACATACGTTATCCCATCCCCACCCCTGTCGGCATGCTCATCTTCTATGCGGTCAACGGCATCGTATTTCTTCAGGTATTCCCGAATCAATTTACGCAAAATACCGTCACCTTTACCATGCAATATCTTTAAATTATTTAACCCCATCATCAATGCCCTGTCTAGCATCTTTTCTATTTCGTAAACAGCCTCGTCGCCACGTTTTCCACGCACATCAATTTCGGGACTGAAATTCGCATAATCATTTGTGTGCGAACTGAAGCTTTTCCTGACTTCTTTTGGTACTTCCTTCCTGGTTACCTTCTGTACCTTATTCTTTTTGGCAACTGTTCGCAGGTCGCCAATGGCGATGATCACATTATCCCTTGCAATTTCCATTACCTGCCCGGTAGTTTCCGAATCAACCAACTTCACCCAATCTCCGGGTTTTAATTCATCAGGAATAACCGCGGGTTTAGCCTGTTCAGGTTTAACGGTATTCTTTTGCAGTTCGACGTTCAGGTTCTCACGCAACTGGCGTGTTTTTTCCTTATCGGCATTGCTGCTTTTAATATCGGCGATGGTGTTTTCAACCAGTTTATTGGCATTCAGGATGATGTTTTTGGCTTCCTGTTTTGCATCGCGGATAAGGGCCTTTTTATTTTCCTCGAGGTAGCTTTTCAGCTTTTCATTTTCTCCAAGCAGTTCATCAACCCGCTTTTGCTGTTTTTCCAGTTTGAGTTTGGTATCGAATATTTCTTTCTTATCGCGTTCCAGGTCAACCAATAAAGTATCCACTTTTTTTTGGTTTACACCGACTTTATTTTTTGCGAGGTTAAGCACCGCCGGAGGTAAGCCTATTTTTTGCGCTATCTCAAAAGCATAAGAGCTGCCAGGCTTACCAACTTCCAGCATATAAAGCGGTCGCATCTCTATGTTGTCAAATAACATCGAAGCATTCTCAATGCCAGGCGTATTGCCTGCGAAAAGTTTGAGGTTTGAATAGTGGGTTGTGATAACGCCTTTTACCTGCTTCTGGTTCAGTGTTTCTAATACCGCTTCCGCGATGGGGCCGCCGAACTGCGGGTCGGTACCGGTTCCAAATTCGTCAATCAGCACCAAAGTTTTGTTATTCGCCATCTCGACAAAACTTTTCATTTTGGAAAGGTGGGCACTATAAGTACTCAGGTCACTTTCGATAGATTGATCGTCGCCGATATCTACAAATATCTGCTTGAATATTCCTACCGTACTGGTATCCGCGGCTGGTATCAATAGCCCCGCCTGCACCATCATTTGCAACAGGCCGACAGTCTTCATACAGACCGATTTACCGCCGGCATTCGGGCCGGATGCAACAATAATGCGTGCGCCTTCATCAATGGTAATATTCAGGGGTACAACCGGTTTTTTCTCGGCTTTAAAACTCAGAAAAAGCAAGGGATGCCTTGCATTCAGTAATCTTAGCCTGGGCTCATTTACCAATACTGGCATTTCGGCCTCTATATCAATGGCAAAGAGCGCCTTGGCACGTACGAAATCTATTTTGGTCAGCAAGCCATGGTAAGACAACAAAAGCGGTACATAGGGTCGCAGTTCATCTGTAAGCGCGGTCAAAATTCGCACAATCTCGCGCCGGCGCTCAAATTCAAGGTCGCGGATGTTATTGTTAAGCGTAAAAACTTCTTCTGGTTCAATGTAAACAGTTTGGCCGGATGAGGATTCATCATGAATAAAGCCTTTCAGTTTACGTTTATTTTCCGCTAATAATGGGATACATAACCTGCCGTCGCGTATGGTAAGCGAGCCATCGGCGGTCCACCCGTTGGATGCGGCATTCTTGAATACCTGGTCTATTTTCTTCCGGGCCTCTTGTTCTGCTTTGGCTATAGCCGAGGTTATATCCTGTAGTTCGCGTGAGGCATTGGGCCTGATCTTCCCTTTCTGATCAATTACTGCATCGATCTTTTTCAGGATAGATTTTTCAATAGGCAAGTGCTCAAATAATGCTTCAAGGTTTGGGTATTGCCCCTCCCGCTCGTTGAAATAGGCAATTACCGCAAAAACGGTTGTTAACGAAGTATGCACCTGGTAAAACTCTTCCTCGCTTAAAAAAGCGCCTTCTATTTTGGCTTTATTTGCCAGCGATTTGATATCGAAGAAATGGTGAATTGGCAAGGCCTCATCATTTTGCAGAATATTTTTAAACTCGCTGGCCTGGCTCAAAAACTTGTGCACCTGGTCATAAACGTTCATTACCTGTATCTTATCCACCATCTGGCGGCCCATTTCGCTCAGGCAATGCGCTTTTATCAGTTCCTTTATTGCGGAAAAACCAAGCTTGTCTACGCTATTAGTTGGGAATAACATTCTTTCTACGCTTTACGGGTATAAACCTCTTATTTACAAAAGGTTTCGCAGGGGCTTGTGCAGGCTGTGTAACCTGGGGAGGCAGAGCCTGACCTGCAGGTTTTTGGGGAAGCCTTTTTAATGAATCGGTTCTTCTTTTAGTGTCCCGGGCTATTTGCGCCTGGTTTAATTTATTCAGCGAATCGGTTTTCTGATTGATATTGGCTTTTACCTGCAAGTAAATCTGTTGAAGTACCTCCGGCCTGTTAGCATAGTACTTCAAACTCTTTCTGAAAGTTGCCGAATCGGTGTGAAAGTTTTTAAAAACTACAAGGTAACGGCCGGTGCCATATTTATACAGACTATCAGGAATTTGCACTGTATTAAACATACTGCCATCGGCGATATGTATCTCGGTTAACAAGCCAGCCATTGTGACTTCATTGATAATGCCTTTAGGTGGATTACTGCCGTTACAAGCGTAGACGAAAAGTAATAGTGAAAAAAACAGGCTTTTATATTTTTGCATTATTTATTTTAGCGGCATTATTAGGCAAAACTACGCATAAATGAGCATTGCAGATAACATCAAAAGTTTAAAAAACGAAACGGACATTATAAATGTAACGCTTATAGCTGTATCCAAAACAAAATCCGAAGATGAAGTAATGGAGGCATACCAAGCAGGACAACGCTTATTTGGCGAAAATATGGTGCAGGAACTGGTAGAAAAATACGAACACCTGCCAAAAGATATTGAATGGCACCTGATTGGCCACCTGCAAAGCAATAAGGTAAAATATATAGCGCCGTTCATCAGCATGATAGAATCGGTAGATAGTTTAAAGCTTTTGCAGGAAATTGACAAGCACGCTCAAAAACACAACCGTGTTATTGACTGCCTTTTGCAGGTTTACATTGCTGACGAGGAAACTAAGTACGGTTTGGGATTTGATGAAGTGATCGAGTTACTTCGCTCGGACGAATTTAAGGCCCTGAAGCATGTCAGGATAAGGGGTGTGATGGGTATTGCGACTAACACAGATAACATCAAACAAATAAGGGAGGAATTTTATGAAATGAAGACCTTTTTTGATGGTATTAAACAAAGCTATTTCCGAAAGGAAAGTCACTTTAATGTGGTGTCCATGGGCATGTCGTCCGACTATAAAATTGCTATCGAACAAGGGAGCAATATGGTCCGCCTTGGCAGCACTATTTTCGGGGAGCGCGTGATAAAACATTGGAAGAATAACTAAGACACGATTTAAGGATTTTATAAATTAAACAGGATCAGGCATATCCGAGCAAGCCCAATGCCTAATGACAAATGACTAATGACCAACTCAATATAAGAATAGCAAAAAAAGAAGATTGCCCGCGACTGCTAGAATTAGTGCATGAATTGGCTTTATTTGAACGAGCGCCGGAAGAAGTAACCGTAACTTTGGAAGAGTTTGAAGAAGCGGGTTTTGGCAATAAACCGGTATGGAAGGCCTTTGTTGTTGATGTTGACGGGTTTATTGCAGGTTTTGCCTTGTACTATGTCCGTTATTCGACCTGGAAGGGCTGCCGGTTGTACCTGGAGGATTTAATCGTGACCGAAAGCTGGCGTGGTAAAGGCATCGGAAAAATACTGTTTGACCGGACCGTACAGGAAGCGCGGGAGCTTGGTTTTAATGGGATGACCTGGCAGGTACTCGACTGGAATGAACCCGCGATAAATTTCTATAAAAAATATGAGGCAGCTATTGAAGCGGGTTGGCTGAATGGTTCGTTATCTAAAGAACAGGTATTAAACTACTAATAATGACCATAAAGTGTATTCTTTGGATCGCAATTGCCGGATGTTTATTCTCCTGTAGCCGAAACGCGCAAAAGAATGAAACGGCAAAAGCTACGGCGAGCGCTAAAGACACGCTGGTATATAGCTACCAGGTTATAAAGGAACGTGCGGCAGATTGCGGGAGTAAACCCGATTCCTCTTGTACGGTTACGAAGGTTATTTACCCCGTTTTTGCATCTGAAAGTGCACTTACTGATACAATAACCAACAAGCTGCTTGTGATCGACAACATCGGCGAAAAGCCGGACAAGGATCTGCATGAACAAGCCAAAAGCTTCATAAAGGCTTACGTGAACGACAGTTTGCGCAAAGAAAATCCGGATATGGTATACTCGCTTGAGTCAAGCGCTACGGTAGTTCGGCAGGATTCGAGCCTGACTACTATACAGATCGACAGGTACTTGTTTGCAGGCGGGGCACATGGGAGCACCTATACCGGGTTTGTTAACTGGGATAGCCAAGCAAATAAGAGCATCAAACTTGATGATATTTTGGTAGATGATTATCGCGACAAGCTCGCCCCTATTGCAGAAAAAATATTTCATGACCAGGACACAACTATACTTGATAATAATTTTTCCATGGTGAAGAATGGTAAGCTTGCGTTGACTTCTAACTTCCTGGTAACGCCAATAGGTTTAAGCTTTTTGTATAACGAATATGAGTTGAAACCTTATTCAGAAGGGCAAACCACACTATTAATACCATACGTTCAAATTAAACCACTGCTGCGGCCAAATACCGTTATCAGTCAATATATCAAAAAATAATGCTCGTTTTTAAATTCGGAGGTGCATCGGTAAAGGATGCCGCAGGGGTAATTAATCTTTCAAACATCGTCAAAAAATACACCGGCGAGCAACTGCTGATCGTTATTTCGGCGATGGGCAAAACAACTAATGCCCTGGAGAGACTAAGCAAAGCTTATGTCGACGGCTCTGATGAGCTCAATGACATCTTCACAGAAATTAAAGATTATCACTATAATATTGCAAAAGATCTGTTCGAACCTAATCACCCGGTTTTTAATGATATCGCCAACACTTTTGTTGAGATCGACTGGACGATAGAAGACGAACCCCACGATGATTATGATTTTATTTACGACCAGGTTGTGTCCATTGGAGAACTGGTTTCGACCCGCATTGTAGCCGCTTATTTAAACCAAACCGGCTTAAAAACACAATGGCTGGATGTACGCGGGTATATCCATACCGACAATAACTACCGGGAAGGCAATGTGGATTGGGACAAAACAAAAGAAAGCATCAGCCAGGATATACCCAAACTACTGGAGAAAGGCATCGTGCTTACCCAGGGATTTTTAGGCGGCACATCCGAAAATTTTACTACTACGCTGGGTCGCGAGGGTTCTGATTATACCGCATCTATTTTTGCTTCGTGCCTGCAGGCAGAGTCGGTTACGACATGGAAAGATGTTCCAGGCATATTAAACGCTGACCCTAAGTTTTTTGCGGATACCGTCAAATTTGATACGCTTACCTATACAGAAGCCATCGAAATGACTTATTACGGCGCGAGTGTGATACACCCCAAAACTATCAAGCCGCTGCAAAACGCCAGGATACCTTTACTGGTGAAATCATTTAACGACCCGGACGCAGCCGGTACCATTATCAGTGAATCGGCTAATACCGTTTTTGAAAAGCCTGTCATCATCCTTAAACAAAACCAGGTTTTACTTTCTATCTCATCAAGGGATTATTCCTTTATATCCGAAGATCATTTGAGCGAGATATTTGGTTTGTTTGCTCAAAACCACGTAAAAGTGAATATTATGCAAACGTCGGCATTGAGCTTCAGCGTTTGCTTTGACCTGAAACCTGAACGATTCGAAAAACTGCTCGCCGGCCTTGCGCCCAACTTTAAGGTGAAATACAATGATGGCATTACACTATATACTGTACGGCATTATAAACTGGGAGCCTTACGGGAATTGGTTGCTGATAAAACCGTGCTGCTTGAGCAGGTTAGCCGCAACACCGCCCAAATGGTGGTAAAATGATCACCACCTCAACAATATATGGCAAAGCCATATAGCCAAAGCCGCTATCAAGGTATTAAGGAAATTGACAGTATTGTTGCCTATTACACCCTTTCGTTCGAACATAGCGCCTAAAATCGAATCGGCCATGTTGCCGATGGCACCCGCAAAAATGATAAGCCAAAATGTCCTGCTGAAGTTCAAACAATAAATAAAAGCGATCACCGCCGAGCCGGCAATACCAAATAGCAGCCCCGTAATGCTGATCACCCCGTCAAGTCCTTTACGTTCTTTCCGGAAAGTGAGGATATTGAAGAACCAACGCCCGTAAAGCATCCCGAATTCGGATGATAAGGTATCAGCCATCGCCGAGGACAACGCAGCCGCCATCATCAAGTTTAATAGACCTGCGTGGTGTGGCACCAACAGGACTGACAGGCCTAAAATAGCTGCTACGCCCCCATTTGCAAGCACCTGTCCGGCATTGCGTTTTACCGACCGGTCGGATGCTGCCTTAAAACGGTGTTTTTCGCGTTTCTTCCAACCGGTAGCCAAAGTTCCGACCAAAAAGAAAGCAATAAGCATGATGAACCCCGTATATCCGCCACCGGCAAATACCAGCAGGCCGACAGCAGCAGCGGCAATGGCGCCCGAAAAGGTTAGCTTTTGAGCAATAACACTAAGGATAGCCGCGGCTACAATAATTAAAACTACGGGCAGATAATGTAAAACGGCCATGCTGATAGATCAGGCCGCTAATTTATAAGGATTATTCTTCTATTATGATCTGTTCTTTCTTTTTACCCAATTCCTCAAGGTATTTCACCATTGCTTGTTTTAACACAATAATTAAGTCAATAAGTTAGTGATCTGAATTTACACAGATTAAAAATTTATTTTACATTTGTGCCAAACTAATAAATAATGAAAACTACCAGTATATTCATCACTATTGCAGGCATCATCATAACCATAGCATGTCTTGTTTATTTTAAGCCCGCACTTGACGCGGTTGATTCAGAAACCATGACTATCGGCGGTTCAAGCGGCGCCAAAACATCGGAATGGCCTTTGTTTATTGGTCTGTTAACCACATTTGTAGGCATCACCTTTTATTTCGTTTCGACGCACGATAAAACTGCAAAAAAATAACCTGTATAAATTTCTTATTTATTGAAAAAGGGACACTCCTCTGCAGGAATGTCCCTTTTGTCTTTATAAGTTTCCTGAAAAGTGGCTTAACTTACACCCGGTTGCTCCTTCAGAACACCCTTTGGTATTGTTAACTGTTCAGTAGCCGATTCCTTTTTTGTTTGAGCATATGGCAACTGGTATTGTTTATAGAAATCCTTTTTAGAATCCTTGTATTTGCTTACGGCGCCAATCATACTCATAAACTTGATATAGTACCATGCCGTATCTACCTGGTGAGGTTTAAAGCCGCTGCGCGCACTTTTTGGGAACAAATGATGATTATTGTGCCATTCGCCTGCCACAAACCCGGGCCATAATTGGTTTATTGAATTATCTTTTTGATTAAAATCAGTACCCTCGCGTTTTTTATCTTTTCCTTTGCCGTGACCTTCGTAATTGAAAGTACGCACGCCAATGGCCCAAAAACCGGCAGAACCGAACATGGTACAGGCAAGTGCATGGCCGCCAATGGGAAGTACGTAGCTACCTATTAAATAAAAAGCCAGGTACCAGAATGACCAATTAAGTACCCATGACATTATGGCGCGGTAAGGATTTACATAGGAACCATATTTAAGATATTGCGCATAAGTATTGG
>JAYUEE010000068.1:0-31033 GCA_043739405.1 Mucilaginibacter sp.
GCTCTGACTTCCGACCTCTGACTTCCGACTTCCGACTTCCGACTTCCGACTTCCGACTTCTTCTTCATCCCTTCATCAAATGCCAGCAAAAAGCAATGCCAAATCCTAGCACCAGGTATATCACCGCTTTTATTAACAGCGTTTTGGTTTTATTACTCATCTTCTAATTTATACTCTTTATTGATCTGTTTTATAAGCTCGTCAACCCGTACCCTGATCCCCATCAATTGGCGTCGCTCGCCCAAAAAACTCGTTTTGCGCTGATGCAGGTAATAGATCAGTAAGTTCAGCTTTTCCTTATCGTGTTCAATCAGTTGCGGATTGCCCGGCGGTTTCGCAAGTATGCTTATCGATTGATCGGCATACTCCCGCTCCGATAGTATCTTGTTTCTACCCGTTTTTGTCATCCAATCAAATATAGCGGCGTCAAAAAGCTGACCTATCAGGGGGTAACTCAACACGTCTTCCTTCTGTTCAATATCAACCAGGTTGCGGTATTGCTCCAGTGACCGTTCTATATTCATCAAGTTGTTTACAATGTCACGATTGCGGATAAGCCTCAGGTTACCGGAGCTTTTCATTTCAAGTATGGTATTATCACTTGGCTCAAATATGGCATTGCGTGTGGACAGCCTGGCCAGGTAGTACATATTGCTGCCGTCTTTTGCGGGTCCCGGCGTTTCCAGGTATGAAATAAGCGTATCAAACTTGACTGCCCTTGCATAAATGGAGGGTATCCAAATCTCCAGGTTATTCTTTTCAGCTAACAGGTCTTTCCGGATGTTAACTATGTACTCGCGTTCCTTTGAGCGCTCACCCAGGTGCTCGCGGAAACTCTCGGCAAAAAAACCGGTCATTACGGCCAGGAATATCATAAAATACTCCAGCAGGTATTCCTTCCATGGCTTGGGTTTGTGATGTAGGTTGGGGTGGTGGTGTACTTCCATTTTTTTAGTCATTAGTCATTAGGGCATTGAGTCATTTGGCATTATCGAGGCTAACTTCCGGACTTTCCGACTTCCGGTCTTTCGGACTCATCTCATTCATTGTTTATTCGTTCAATTTACTTATTTTTCTAAGAACGTAATTATTCGCACGGCTTTGGCCCTAAGCCGCTGCAATCTTTCTTTCTGCCCCAGGCAGGTGCTTTTAAACATCCACATTTTATTAAAATAGCTATCCAGTTCGCGCGGATCATTGCTGAGCAAAACGATCTGGCCGGCTTGATGATTCGACCCTGCATTCATACCGATATTCTTGAAATGCTGGGCCGAAACCATATTTAAATGAGCTTCCGTTGCTATCTGCTGCCATTCTTCCATTGCTCCCTGGTGAATGAGCTCGGCCCTCACCAATGCGTCATAACTAATAATGCTATCGGCCGCTGCCTTGTCGTGTATCATTCGCAAACCACCCGAGTTCTTTAGCTGTTGAATAGTCCTGTCGGTGTAAATAAAATCGGTAAACCCAGATGATTCAGCAATGATAGCTCGCATATAAATTGGGGTATGGTGCTTCTGTTTGATAGTATCGAGACAAGCGTATAGCTGGTTCAGTACCGAATCCTTTATTGTGAGTTCTTTTATCGATGCATCATACTGGGCGGTGTCCGAACGCAAATCTTCCACAAACGACCGTATGTATTCTTTCCCCTTCGCGTTGTCTGAAATATTTTCGCGGATACTTTCCGCAAAAAAACCGGTCATTACGGCTAAAAAAATCATAAAATACTCCAGCAGGTATTCTTTCCAGGGTTTGGGTTTGTGATGCAGATCGGGGTGGTGGTGTACTTCCATTATTATTTAAAATCATATTGTTTATTCAATACTGTTAAAAGTTCCGTTGCCTTTTTCAATAAGCTTGCTTCTACATCAATTAATAACTTATTATTAAAGGATTTTCCCTGGCAATAATTTGCATATTCAACCATTAAACTGTGGTCGTCATTAAGAAGAAGAATATTTTGTCTTTTAAATGAATCGATCACAGGCTGTGGGGTTTTCAAATCCATGATCCGGATAAAATTATAAGCATCAAACAACCTGTTGCGCAGTTGGAGTACATTGGCCTGGTCGGATCTCTGCTGCCCGTCAGCCAATTGAAGTACATATTGACTTGCAGCGTCAAATTGTGCGATAGCATTAACCAAAGCCGTGTTTCTAAAAAGGCGCAGCGACCCCGAACTCTTTAATTGGTCCAACGTGGCATTAACACTTTGGAAAAGGTTAATTCTTGTTCCGAATCTTCCGTAATAGTACCAGGTGCCTCCCGGCAGATCGCTTAGCTTTTTTGTATGTACAAATGTTACAAAAGTGTCCAGCTTAGCCGAAACAAATTTGAGCTCATTGATACGATTATTTAATTCTACTGTGTCCTTTTTCAGGTCTTCCGTCATTAATTCCGCATACTCCCGCGCTATCTTGTTTTCCGAAATATTTTCTCTTATTGTCTCCGCAAAAAAACCCATCATTACGGCTAAAAAGATCATAAGCCCTTCCAGCAAATACTCCTTAAAGCCTTTCTTTTCTACATCGGGGTGGTGGTGTACTTCCATTTTTTTAGTTTATAGTTTTGAGTTGGCAGTTATCAGTTCATTAAGTCATTTTTTAATCGTTTGCCTGCAAACTGCACACGGGCGACTGCAAGTTATCTCCGGAACTACTCCGGTTTATATTCCTTTTTTAATTCGGTTAAAACCTTATCTGCTACTACTAATTGTTTTTTGTACTCTTGTACCGACCGGACGGTCGAGATTTTGATCAGAACAACCAGGTTAAGGTATTTTTTTCTTAACGGCGGGCTCCAGTTTGTCAGTACCTCGTGCGTTATTTTACCCTTTGTCATGATATCATAAGATACCTCTAAATTAGCCTGGTCGATAATGAATGGTATAAACTGATCCGTTGTGAACTTCTGCGTGATATCCTCGCGGCGAACTACGTTCCGCGCCTGCAAATCATATTCGTTCATCAGGTCGACTATACGCTGTTTAAAGTCGCGAATTGCACCGGCAGATTTGATCTGTTCATAGCTGCCTGTCGTAGGCTCAAAAGGCAACACCTGCGTTGATACTAACCCTTTCGTATAGAAGATCGTATCGCCGGAGGGTGTTTCGGGTTGATGAAGCACTGTGACGATGCTGTCAATCGCAGCTATCTTGTGGGCGCTAAACCGTAGTGCCTGATGCAGCAGTAAAGTATCCTTTTTTATATCGGCGTAGTAAGATTTGGCAAACTCCGCGGCGCGCCTGTTTTCGGCGATGCTTTCGCGGATGTTCTCAGCAATAAAACCCATTAACACGGCCAGGAATATCATCAGGCCTTCAAGTATATATTCCTTAAAGCCTTTCTTTTCTACTTCGGGGTGGTGGTGTACTTCCATTTTTTCAGTTTGCAGTTCTTCTTTTATTGCGGAATGCGAAATGTCAAGTGCGGAGCGCTCTTCTTCTGACTCCACCGCACCTTTCGCCTTTTCCCTTTCACATCTCGCCTCTTCCGGTACTTCTGACTTCGGACCTCCGACTTCCGACTTCTTCTTCATTTCTCCCCCTCTAATTGTTCAATCGTTTTTTTAGCCGCCGCCAGTCTTATCGCCTTATTTTTCTCTACCAGTTTGTGCTTTATCCAGTGCTCCAGTTGATGATGTAGTGGCACGATGATAGCGGCTATCAAAACCAGTATCAGCAGCATTAAAATAGGGGAATCATTGGTAAGATCGGCCAAATAAGGGTGAATGACCAGGTTGATAAATTCAAAAACGATAAGCAGGCCTATAACCCCTACTATCTCGATAACGCGTGTATTTACTATAATGCTTCGGCTGAGTAAAAGGAAGATCATTACCATCAAAACCAGTCCGAGCGCGATAGCTGCATACTGTATGTTGTGTTTGCGTTGCTCCTCAGCATGTACAGCAACGGCGTTTTGTTCGGCCTCGTGCAATTGCTGACTGATGATCAAAGATTGCATCTGACCAGTCTTTTCCTCAGCGGCAAGGCTATCCAGGTAAAGGTTCTTCATCTTCAGATAACAAAAGGCGCTGTCAGCCTTGCCTTGCTTTTCGTTTAAAATGTAAAGCATGTCGGCAGCATCTGCGACAAGCTGTTTATACCCGTTTTTTTTTGCTGCTTCAAATACCAAAACTCCATAGTTTTTGGCTTCGCCGTATTTCCTTCCCTTCCCAAGGTACTTGCAATAATATATTGCTATTGATACCCGCAGGCGCGGCATGTTTACCGAATCGCAAAACCGGATGCCTTTTTTATAATAATAGTTTGTGAGTTCCGGTTCATTCAATTGCTCATACACCCGGCCAAAGTTTCGGTAAATTAAGGCCATGCTTTGGTTGAAGTTTCCTTTTTCTACAGCGGTATGGGGCTTTACCTTTAACTGCCGTTGATAAGCTTGCTGTACATAATATAAAGCTGAATCCGCTTGGCCCATGTCATTATACACTCCCGCAATTATTGTCGATACAGCTACGCTGCCATGATGCTTATCGAGTTGTAAATACTGTTGTGCCTTGTCCGAATAATATAACGCTACCTTATAGTTTCCCAAACCGGTATACATATTGGCTAAATTGCCGTATAATAATGACAACCGCGCCGGTACACCCTTTTTTGCAGCTTCAACGGCTTTAAAATTATATTCCAGGGCAAGTGAAAAATTGCTTCTTACCGCAAAGTAGTTGCCGATCTGGTTATAAACAGTGGCATAGTTACTGTCTGCCTTTATCTCCTCGGCCAATTGCAGCAATCGCTTATTCATGGCAGGGATGCTGTCCATCTTGCTGGCCAAAAACCACAAGCGGTTTACATCTTTTAAGCTGTCGAAAATTGCTTGTTGTCTTTGTTTTTGGGTTTGGTGGGACTGAGCGAAAACTGTAGAAACAATGGCGAAGAATACTATGAAGGAAAGTATCAGTTGTTTCATTTGTGACCGGCTAATAGTTTAGAGCTTAAATATATTCAGAATACTTGAAATTAAGCAGTTTGAAATAAAAATGACCAAGTTTAAAACCTATAGTTTTAGAACTTAAAATTTATTATGATTTAACTAACTTGAACACCCGAATGAAAACCATTGACGACCTCCTGCTCCTCGGCGACCCGCGCCTTTACCAGGTATGCGAACCTATACAACAAAACGAATTGCCATTGGTGAAAACGTGGGTGGCAGATTTGCACAACGTGATGCAACAAATACGGGAGCGTTACCATTTCGGTCGCGCCATCGCCGCGCCACAATTGGGAATTATGAAAAGGCTGGTTTATATGAACATTGACAAACCCGTCGTTTTCATAAACCCCGAATTATACGATTTGAGTGAGGAGAAATTTGAGCTTTGGGACGATTGCATGAGCTTTCCAAACCTGTTGGTAAAAGTATCTCGTCACAAATCATTAACCATCAAATACCTCGACGAGAATTGGGAGCCTAAACAATGGCAAATGGAGGATAGCTTATCAGAGTTGCTGCAGCATGAGTACGATCACCTGGACGGTATTTTATGTACGATGCGGGCTGTGGACGAGAAGGCTTTTAAATGGAGAGCTTAGGTATTTACCTTGTAAAAGCAAAAAGATCGAACAAAAAGTGGAATACGACGAGTACCGTTAAATTTTGATATTTGATATAGTAAACTGCGCATATTAAACCAAACAGGAAAGTAAATATACATTCCGATACATTGTGATATCCCAGGTGCAGAAGCGAAAAAACAAGTGCCGATAATATTACCGGCGCATAATTGGATTTAAAGATCAATGTTAGCCTGGGTAGTATGTAACCCCTTAGCAATAACTCTTCTGTTATGCCGGCGCTCATACAAATAAAGAAGACCATAAACATATTCTGCTTGATGATCTTGTTCCAATAATGCATCACGGTATAATCATCATGAAATCCCAGTCTAAAGGGTATAATGGCAATGAGCTGGGCACAAAAAACAAGGAGAAATAAAACAATGATGCTGATAATGAAGAAGAATACATTGAATTTTTGCTCTTCCCAAAGCAAAAAGGGTCTATCCTCCACTTTAATAGCATACTGGTATAATACCGGCAAAGTGATCCAGGTTACGGCCGTTGAAATAATCAGCCGCCATAAAGGGAGGAAGTTTTTTAAGAACAACAGGGTATCGACAATAGGCGCAAACAAAACTGCTATGGCTATTCCAGCCAGGATGATAGTGTTATATTGTCTTTTAGCTATGCCCTCAAATTCGTCATCCATGTGAAAAGGTTATTTCAATTTTTGAAAATAGACAAATATTATTGAAAGACGTATTTTCAAAAGTCGTAGCCCACCGAAAATTTTATCCCTTGTTCGTTTAGTTTATTATTTGAATCAACTTTGTCCAGCGTTATATCACCATGAGTGCGCATGTAAGGATTCACTGATAATGTGAAATGATTGAAAGTTAGCTTCGCCCCTAATCCTGCTTCGGCGGCCACACCTTCCTGGGCCCATGTAATGTTACTACCCTGATCTAGCCCGGCATCAGCGGCGATACCGGCATCGACGAACAGGTACTTCAAAAAACTGATCTTAACAAAACCCTGTATCGATGCCTGGTTCACAGAATTATGAATAATGTCGTTGTTATATGTACTCAGTGCCGTGACATTATTACGCATATACAAAACATCTGTTTCAACGGCGAACCATTTAAAAATGTAGCGGGTATACGCTAAGCCAAACCTGGGGCCGCTTGTTACGGTATAATTGTAGTTATAATTATAATGCTGATCATCCGGGTGGCTGCCTATAGTGGCAACCGACGTAGAAGTTGTAACATATACCAACGAGAAGTTATTGCAGTACTGCTGCGCATGGCAAACTTGCCCGGCAAAAAGAAGTATCAATAAAGCAAGGCTAAGTCGCATAACGATAATGGTTTAATGTGGTTAATATAGGTTATATTTTAGTGGTTACGAAAGATAACTACCAGGTGAAACATTTGTCGTCCATCATAATTTCCCTATTTTAGCTGTCTCTAAAATCCGCAAGTGGACCAGGAAGTCGCCCCCGCCATATCACCCCGAAAAATGCGCATTGCCAATGCGGTTTTCTTTTTTGTTTCGGGTTACGGTTACACCACATGGACATCGCGCATACCATCTATCCAGCAACAACAGCTCCATCTTAATAAAGCGCAATTAGGCGCGGCATTATTTGCCCTGCCCATAGGCCTCATCGTTACGCTTCCGTTTACCAGCCGGTTGCTCACCACGTTCAGCAGCAACCGTATCATGCTTATCGGAGCGGTGGCCTTTAATTGCATGCTGGCGATATTGGGTTACACCAATATGTACTGGCAGTTTATCATCATACTGTTCTTTTTTGGCTCGTCGCGAAATTTCCTTAACCTGTCTACCAACACCCAGGCAGTTGGTGTGCAGAAATTTTATAGCAAAAGCATTATCACCACTTTTCATGGCATTTGGAGCCTGGCTGGCCTGGCCGGCGTAGCCACAAGCTGGATAATGGTGTATTTCAATGTTCCCACCAACGTACACTTCCTGGTAGTGAGTATTGGTTTGTGTGCATTTTCATTCCTGGCCTTTCCAAATACCCTGCATCAACAGCCCGAGCCTCATGAACGCAAACCTGTTTTTATCCTCCCGGATAAAGCACTGCTCAAATTCGCGCTTATCTGCTTTGCCACCATGGCCTGCGAAAATGTGATGTACGACTGGAGCGGCATCTACATTCGCGAAGCCGTGCATGCGAGCGAAAGGACGGTGACCAACGGACCTTTGTTTTTTATGGTCTGCGTGGCTATCGGACGCTTCATCGGCGACCGGATGATCGGGCGTTGGGGTATCAAACAACTACTCATTAACAGTAGCGTACTTATTATGTCGGGTTTTGCTGTGGCGATCCTGTTTCCTAATGTCATTGCCGCACTTGCAGGTTTTGGCCTTGTGGGCCTTGGTGTGTCCTGTATAGTGCCACTGGTTTATAGCATGGCAGGCAAATCAAAAACCATGAGCGGTGGTCCGGCAATTGCAGCCGTATCAACAGTAGGTTATTTGGGATTTTTGTTTGTACCTCCGTTTGTGGGATTTGTGGCGCAAGCTGCTAACCTGCAGTGGGCCTTTGGGGTAATTGCCCTGCTCGGCCTACTTATATTTTGGATGGCGACTAAGATAAAGGAGGATGACTGATGTCGGAGGTCAGAAAAATGGAATACGCTAGCATAAGAAGTCTTTCAACTCATCCGACCTCGGACTTCTGACCTCTGACATCTATTTCACTTTCAACTCAAAACTACCATCCGCGATATAAAACTGCGAGCTTTTTTTGGCATCCTTAGCCAGGTAGGTATGAAAAGTACCTTTGGCCAGTATAGCATCCTGGTTATATTTCTCAATAGACAAGGTTCCGTAATCTTCAGGAGTCGCATTGCGCGTAAGGGTGTATGCCATGTCCGGTCTGCCTATTGCACTCATTAAAAACTGGCATCCTGCTACATTACCGGGCATCTCGGCAATTGGCGCGCCTAACGAACTGATACCAAAGCTCACCGTATGCGCTTTATTGATGGCAGTGATACCATAATATTCTTTACCGTCGATATTGATATTTACAAAAGCGATAGAATCCAGCGAAGCATCAAAAGTATAAGTGGAGTCTTTTATCTTAACTTTCAAGGTGCCCTTACTTGCAAGATAATTACCAGGGATGGATGCGGCATTCAATTTTTGGGCACTGTCTAAAACAGGTTGCGCTACCTTTACATTCTCATCTTTTTGACAAGAAGAAAGGAAAGCTGTAAGCAACACAATAAGGCCTAAAAAGCGTATAGATAACCTCACCATAAGCAACCTGTAAAAGATTAATTAAATTTATACAATTAATTACGGTTTATAGACAAGCTCGGTTGCTTAAAGTTTAAATTTAACAAAAATTAACCTTTGCCTTAACTTGTAAGAAGCGCCATGGCGGGAAATGGTGTCTTATATCTTAAAACAGCTCACCCACGTTTACAAAAAGTCCCTTTGAACCTTCTTTGCCGAAACCATAGTCAACACAGATATTGGTTCGTGATACTTTATTCAGCTTAACGCGAACTCCCGGACCAAAACCGGGCTGTATTGTTTGGAAACGGGTTCCCGGCGCTGCCGAAAATGACTGGCCATTTACAAAAAGCACTCCGCCAAGCAAATCATTAGCAGTAATCCTGAAACGGTATTCTGTTTCGCCATAAACCATTTGCGCGCCACGGAAGCGGCCCTGTATATATCCCCTGCCGGTATTAGTGTTGCTATCCCATAAGGTTGCTGGAAGGTCCAGATATGGCGGGTTACCGCTAAGTGTAAGGGAGTTGTATGACCAAAAGGCCAGCACATTGTGTGAATTTGCCGGGAACCTGAAATACTTGCGTACATCCACGATGATAGAATTCCAACCAGAAGTACTTCCCAGCGCCGTTAAGTTTTCGCGAAACTGCGACATCACATAAAATCCGCTTGTTGGGTTAATAGTACCATCCCTTGTATCATAAATACCGGTAACGGTCAGTCCTGATGAAACAGTATGTGTCCCGGTGTCATAGTTCCCAAAATCAGCAACAGCGCTGTTTATTTCCTGGTGCGATATCCCCCAATGGTTATCCATCATATACCCTGCACCCGCATAAAAACCGCCTGCCACGTGCCTTAATACCGTTTCTGAAAAACGGACATAGTTATAATTCATAGGGTCCTGGTTGCCAACGTAAGAGTTGCTGCCAAGGCCATATGTACTTTGCGGATAGCTATAAAACTTCAACTCGCCAACAAAATTGTAGTCGTTGTTTTTGTTCCATATATTCCACAAAAGTGGCAATGTAAACTGCGCATTTTGAGTGTAACAGGTACTGAAGTTAATGACGGATACCCTGGATTGTGGAGCTGTACGAAAAGCAACATTCCCCGAAAGCAAAACTGCCATACGCGATTGCAATGCATACCCAAAGGCGGGCACAACTGAGACCACGGGCTTTAGACCAACAACATCAGATTTGGCCGCGGATGCCCCTCCTGTGCGAAGCAGCGAATGGAGTACATCCATCAAATCAATTTGCCGTGTACTATCTTTCCTGGTAATGGCTAATTTATGGGTAGTAGTATCTGCCCCAGGGGCTCCAAAAACGTGTCCGTATAACAGCACACTTAAAATCAGTAAAGTAAATCTCCCGCAACGTATCATGACAATGTTTAGCTGATTAACATATTTTTAGTAATTAGCCCCGGCTCTCCGACAATGGCAAAAGCCTGGTACTTAACCTTTTTTTACGTTAGCATGACATCGTTTGTTGCCTGAAATGGGTTGACAACTCGCTGAGTTATTAACAATTGTAGATTATCGGTGTTGAATAAAGGGACGAATGAGAATGACGGGAGAAAAGGGTTGGAATAGATTACCCCTGTAATTAGAAGAACGAAATTAAAACACTTCTCCTACGGTCAGAAACAAACCCCTTGAGCCCTGGTTACCAAAACCATAATCGATATCAAGGTTTGTTTTTGATGCCTTGCTTAATTTGATACGAAGGCCGGGACCAAAGCCGGGCTGTATCGACTCCAACTTAGTGCCAGGCGCTGCTGAGAAAGATTCGCCGTTTAAAAATGCTACACCGCCTATCAGTCCATTGCTGGTTATTTTAAAACGGTATTCGCTTTCAAGATACAGCATTTGAGCTCCGCGAAAGCGGCTTTGAATATACCCCCTGCCGGTGGTGGAATATGGATCCCACGATGTGCTTGGCAGATCGAGATAAGGAGGTTTACCACCCAACACCAGCCAGTCATACGACCAAAAAGCGATTACGTTATCCGAGCTTGCAGGCAGTTTATAGTACTTGCGCAAATCTATCACGATGGATTGCCAGTTGCTGCTGCTGCCCAACCCTTTCATATAATTATAATACTGTATGGCCCCATAAAAGCCTTTTGATGCATTAACAGAAATATCACGGCTATCAAACAACGCGTTAAAGCTTAGACCCGATGAGACCGACCTGGCCGATGGTCCATATAACTGATAGTCCGATATTCCGCCTTCCTCACGCTCTTTATTGGTAATATTCCAATGGTCATCAAGCCTGTACCCTGCCCCAAGGAAGAAGTTGCCGCTGATGCGTTTTAGTACCACTTCGGAAACGCGCAGCAAATTATACCGCATGTGTTGCCTATCCTCTATGTCAGAATTACTCCCCAATCCATACGTGCTTTGCGGGTAAATATAAAAGCGGGTATCGCCTACAAACAGGTAACTGTTGTCAGCCGTCCAGATGTTTGAAACGATTGGGAGAGTAAACTGCCTGCGTTGCGTGTAGCCCATACTGGTAGTGATGGCTGATATTTTAGAATCGGGGGATGACCTGAAAACAATATTCCCCGTTAATGTAATAGCTGCTTCCGTTTGTAATGAGTACCCAACCGCAGGTATAAATGAAATAATGGGTTTACGCCCTATTGTATCATTTTTAGCCGGTTTATAGTTTTTGGTAAAGATGGATTGCAAAACATCATTAAAATCCTTTTGCTCCGCAGTATCTTTCTGCACGGTTGTGGAAGTATCCTTTATTTTGGCGGGATACCGGGTGATGGGTATAAGCTTTTTGTCCTGTGCATAAAGCTTGTTTGCAAGACGTATAGATACTACAAGAAAAAGGCATACAGCGAAAATACGCTTCATAAATATAGCTAAGGGGGCATCCCTTACCTCATTTTTTTGAATAAGATCAACCCCTGCAATAATAAAACTTTATCTCTGCTTAAAGAAATTAAACCCTTTCGCTTTTGAGGACAATTGTCCATGGACTTGCTCCCATCATCCATTCCGTACCGGCACTTAACAGCGCACCTTTGTATTGTTAATTCAATATAGAAAATCAAATATAAAAAGATGAAAACTTTCACAGTACCAACCAGGGACGAAGTCTCTCCCGCCAACCAGGCTATTTTTGATCATTTTACAAAAGTACTTGGCATGGTTCCAAATCTTTACGCTACTATGGCCTGGTCCGAAAATGGCCTTGGCAACTATGTAGCTTTACAAAACGGCAAAAGCTCGCTTCGCGGCAAGGAAAGAGAAGCCATCAATCTGGTTGTTAGCCAGGTAAATGGTTGTATTTATTGCCAAAGTGCACACACAGTTTTAGGCAAGATGAACGGTTTTACAGATGAGCAGGTTATTGATATTCGCAAAGGAAGTGCCCCTTTTGACGCCAAACTGGATGCGCTGGTTAAACTGGCAAAAAGCATTACCGAAAATAAGGGTCGTGCTGATGCCGCTTTAGTGGATAATTTTTTCGCAGCAGGCTATAATGAAGGCAACCTGGTTGACGCGATTATTATTGTCGGTGACAAGGTAATTATGAATTACCTGCACAACCTGACTGAAATCCCGGTTGACTTTCCTTTAGCACCTGCATTATAAACACCTTATTTTGACATATCGTAAACTGAACAAAACAAAGCCTTAAGCTATATTTGTTCGGTTTACTTTAAAACCTAAAATCTTTCCTATGGAAAAACGATTCCCCATACCACCCTTTAATATGGAAACAGCCTTGCAAAAAGTGCAGGCGGCCGAAGATGCCTGGAACACGCGCGACCCTGAACGCGTATCACTTGCATATACCGTGGATACCGAGTGGCGTAACCGTACCGATTTCATAAACGGGCGCGAAGAAGTAGTTGCATTCCTAAAACGTAAATGGGAAAAGGAACTGGATTATAAGCTCAAAAAGGAATTATGGGGCTTTCGCGAAAATCGCATGGCTGTACGTTTTGAATATGAGTGGCATGACCAAGCCGGGCAATGGTACAGGAGTTACGGCAACGAGTTGTGGGAATTTGATGAAAATGGCTATATGCAAAAACGCTTCGCCAGTATTAACGATCTGCTGATTGATGAAGCCGACAGGAAATTAAAGTAAGCCATGCAAACCCAAAAGCCGCTCACCCTCGTCGACCCTAAAAACGGCAATCTTGCTTTTAAGATATTCTCTTTTGAGGACAATAGTTATTTCGACCATATCCAGCGAAATAACTATTACACCATTGTACTTATATTACACGGTGATGGAAAGCTAAAAGCAGATTTTGCATCCTACAATTTCAGCGGGGCAAATATGATGTGTTTTTCCCCATACCAGCCCTTCATGATAAGCAACGGCGAAGGCCTGAGCGGGATTGCAATAAACTTTCACCCTGATTTCTTTTGCATTCATTTACACCACAAAGAGGTAGCTTGCAACGGGGTGCTTTTTAACAATATCTACCAGCCGCCTTATATTTCACTTTCGGAAAAAGAAGCTGGTGTTTTTGAGGGAATTATTGAACAAATGCGTATCGGGATGCAAAATACCGAAATGGCGCAATACGAATTGCTGATCTCCTATCTCAAAATATTTCTGATCACGGCTTCGCGCATTAAAGTCAGCCAAAGCAAAGAGATTCAAAACAGTCTATCCGACTTGAAAGAGCCTTTTGTATTGCAAAACCTTAAGGATGCCATCGAGCAACACTTCAAAACAAAACATTCGCCCGCCGACTATGCAGATATGCTAAATATATCGCCAAAGGCCCTGGGGAAAATCGCGAAAAATCACTTTAACACCACCCTCACCAATCTTATTGCCGAGCGTATTATTATTGAAGCCAAACGCGAACTCTATCTAACTTCGAAACCTGTGAAGTCAATAGCCTATGAATTAGGGTTTAATGATGAATTTTATTTCAGTCGTTTCTTTAAAAACAATGCAGAGGTATCCCCACAGTTATACAGGGATACCGTAGGTTTTGCCCGGGCCGAAGCATAGATCAAAACGCAGGATAAGAGGCCGGCTCCGCTACAACGTGCCCTATTACGAGTTCCCCTATCTCAGGTATCACAGCTATTTCTGTTTCCGCATGTGCCTTGCCAAGCGCATCTAAGGCGTTCGATTTTTGCTGAATCCAGTTTGCATCGGCCGGAGCACCTTTATCAATCCTGTCCAAAACCTCCAGGCCAATTGCTGCCGCCGCCGAAAGGTTTCTGGAATGATCCTGTATTTCGATAAGGCGTTTATTCCCGGTAAACATCGGCTCCAATTGCGCATCATTTTGCTGCCAGGCAATAAGATAGGACCTGATAGAGTTTTCTGCATTTTTATCGTGGCTTTCTAAAAATGATTTTACCAGTTTTCTGAATTCCCTTTTTGTTTCCGAATCAACAAATACAATATCCGATACCGACGTCAGCGGAGTAGTCTGATAAGCGTTTGCGGGCGCTTTAAACATAATGGCCATTAGTTTTTTGTATCCCCTTACAGGCGTCAGCACATCGGTCAGTATCTTTAGATTTACAGTTGGTGCACCATCCGTTAGCCTGCGCAGTGCCCGTTCATATTTCGCAATATTTGGTAATCCCTGCTGATCAAGCTGAATATTCAATGCGAACATCCTCCTGTACATGTCGTCGACATCATTCACCTGTGCTGGTGACCATAGGCGCTCGGCAATAACGCCGGCCCGGGGCCAAATTCTGCCATCAATATTTTCATTATCGGCTTGTTCGGTCCATTGCGCGGCTTCCCCACCCCATATATTTGCATCGGCTGTATTCGGCAATGCTATATTGTTATAATGAATATATGCCGGCAAAAATATGTCGAGGTAAAACCCTTCCGAAATGATCACGGGGTTTCCATGCGCCGCAAAGTCCTGGGCCTTACCAGCAGACTTTACCATAGGCTGATCGCCCGGTATCCACTTATGTACAATGGCATCTTTTGGCAATTTGTCGTTATATATCTCCTCCCATCCTATCATTTGCTTATGGTGCTTCTTAAGCAGATCATGCACGCGTTGCACATAGTACCTTTGCAGTTCATCTGTGCTTTGCATCTGGTGATCCTTCATCCAGGCCATAATTACCGGGTTTAATTTCCAGGCCATACCATTATTCTCATCAGCGCCAATATGCATATAGCCTGCAGGGAATATTTCTGCCATTTCACCAATAAAACGATCAAGAAACTTGTACACTTTTTCATTAGTCGGATCAAAAGTTGGCGATACCATATTGGCAATCATGTCCATTATCGAAGTCGCTTTCGGTTTATTCGGAAAAGGGTGTTCCGTCTCCCATTGGGTTCTCGGGCCCGGGCGATATGGCCCAGGCTGACTGGCAAGCTCGGGATACCCTGCAAACCAACTTTGGGAGTGGCCCGGCATATCAAACTCAGGCACTATAATGATGCCCCTGTCTTTGGCATAAGATACGAGTTCCTTTAGCTGAGCCTGGCTATAGTAATCGCCATTTGAGCCTTTTTGATGTAACAATGGAAATAATTTCGATTGAACTCTAAATCCTTCGTCATCCGTCAAATGCCAGTGCAGCACGTTCATCTTCACCGCAACCATGGCATCAATGTTCCGCTTCATTTCATCAAGGGATATAAAATGACGTGCAACATCTATCATCAATCCTCTCCACTTAAATCGCGGCGAATCATCAATGGTGACGCAAGGGAAATAATAGCCATTATCATCGTTTTCCAATAACTGAACCAATGTTTGCAAACCGTACAAGGCACCTATAGTATTTGACGCATTCAGCACAATTTGTTTGTCGCTGACCTGCATGGAATAACTTTCATCAGCACCAATTTCAGGGCTTGCTTTTGCATGCACCGTTACCGTCATTGAAGCCGTTGTTATTGTGTCTGTAGATGTAATATATTTCTGGCCAAATACCAGGCCTGTTTTACGGTTCAACGCCTGGTAAGCGCGGTTAACAGCATTATACAAAATGGTATCATCCGCATTGCCCTGAACCCGGATGGTAAACTTATTCGAGATACGAAAATTGCCCGTTTTGGCATTTACCAGCTTCGGCATAGGCATCAAATTCAAAGTATTTTGCTGGGCGGTAACCGCAAAATGGCAAGCAAGGAGAGCTGCCAGAAATGTGACCTTCTTCATTTAGTTAATCTTTATGATATGGATTGTTTTCAATTATTTTGATCCCTTTTTCAGTGCACATACCGCGCAAGTACACTTCAACCAGGTTTTTAAAGAGTTCATGAGGGTTGCTGTTAAGTTCTTTGTAGCTGTCCGTTCGCGTGATAGACGTATATAACATCGCGATACCAGTTAGAACTAATTCCGGTTTGATATAGCTAATGAAATATCCCTCATCTATGCCGTTTTGAATGAGCGGGATCATCAGGTCGCCATAATTTTCTTTTGTGCGGTTTATGGCCACATTTTGCAGTTCGGGATAATAGTGGTTCAAGTCGTGGAAAAAGTTATGGCTTACACCAAAATCCTTACTGAAAGCAGAACGAAACAGAATAAGTAACTTGTTGACCGCGTTATCTTTTGTACTTAAAATGAGGCTCAGTTCATTGGAATAACCGTCGTAGAACAATTTAAGGCATGCCGAAAGCAATTCCTCCTTACTTGCAAAATACTTATAGACGGTCTTGGTAGATATTCCTAAAGGCTCAACCAACTTTTTGATGGTCATGCTGCGGATACCATACTGCATAAAACGCTCCAGTGCTACTTCTGTAATTTTATCCTTCAATTGGAAAATATTAATGAGTTTATATTTTCCGACAAAGGTAATGGAAAATTTGAATTAACAAATATTTTCCATTAAAAAGTAGAGTCGCAAGATTTTGCGTCTCTGCAAATGATGTTCTAAATGATTTAGGGTAAGTTAATCCAGGGTGGATAATGTCAGCTTAATGATATCATCAAACATGCGTTTGTCTGTAGTCGATTTTGCCGATACCCGCATTCCCTTCACATTATTCAGAATAAACCGGGCAAGCGCCCTGGCATCCTGTGTGCTGGAAATTTCGCCACTGGTTTGACCCTTCTCTATAGCTTTGGTAAAGGCGCTTTCAATTTGTTGGTCGTTCTGGCAAATCATGTCACTTACCTCTTTGTCATGCGGGGCCACCTCAACAGCGGCATTGGTCATAAAGCAGCCTTTGTGCTCACAATCGCTTACAAGGTCAAGCGTAGTCATCTCAAGCAATTGCCTGACAGCCTCTTTAGCCGAAATGGCATTGGTAACAATATCGCACATTTTATTGGTTGCCGATTCCCTGTAACTTTCCAGGGCTTTTATGAACAGCGTATGCTTATCGCCATAGGTATCATACAAGCTCGAACGACTGATGCCCAACCCATCAACCAAATCCTGCATGGAGGTGCCGTTATAGCCCTTACGCCAAAAAAGGTGCACGGCTTTTGTCAGTACCTCATTCTCATCAAAATCTTTAGTTCTCGCCATAGCAGAAAAGCCTTGCCTGTTTAAGGCAAAGCTATCATTTTTTTACTTAGTGATCAGTTACCCTTGATTAGTTAACCGGGTAATTACACAAGTTAACTAATCACGAATAACCAGTCACCGATACTTACCTTACACCGCCACCGGCCAAAATAGTTTCTCCGGTTAGCCAGGCTGAGTCATCAGAGGCAAGGAATACAGCAACTGGTGCGATATCATTTGGCTGACCGATACGGCCAAGCGGCGATGTCTGTTCTGCCCACTTCTGCAAGTCACTGCCCATGAAACCTGCGGTATGAGTGCCTTCAGTTTCAACTACTCCCGGGTTGATCGAGTTCACACGGATCTTTTTCGGACCTAATTCTTTAGATAAGACATGTGTAACGGCATCCACAGCGCCTTTAGTAGCAGTATATATCGAACTGCCGACAGGTGTGATGCGACTAACAACCGAACCAATGTTGATCACGCTGCCACCGTTTTCTCCAAAGCTTTTAACTGCGCCCTGGGTAGCAAGCAATAAGCCTAATACATTGGTATTAAACTGACGGTGAAACTCATCTTCGGTAACTTCCTCTATACCGCCAAATTTATAAACTCCGGCATTATTTACCAGGATATCTAATGCGCCGAATGCTTCTTTAGTTTCGGCAAACAGGCGGTCAATATCAGCGGTCTTAGATACATCACCCTGAACAGCTATGGCCCTGCCGCCATTAGCTATAATTTCAGCGACTATCTTATCTGCGCCATCTTTGGCTGATGAATAATTCACCACTACCGAAGCGCCTTCGGCAGCCAAACTTTTAGCAATGCCTGCGCCAATACCTTTTGACGCCCCGGTTACGACTGCTACTTTGTTTTCTAACTTTTTCATGTTATTTCTTAATTAATTTTCTATTTTTGGAATAATCGTTCCGCAAATGTATATTCATTATGGAATAATCGTTCCAATAAGTTTCAAAGATTATTCCCGGATGACAATTGCGCTAAATCCGCAAAGTATCCTCGCGAAATTTTAACGTGTTAACACCCAAACAATTCCCCAATATTTTCAAAATAAATTTGCATAAAACTAAAAATATTAGTAACTTTGATTATTCCATTATGCCAAACGGCATTCCCATCATTCATGACCAAGAAAAGATTATTTGCTTCAGCCAAGGCTTTGGATGAGGTAATAGCGCAGTATTTTGAACTTACCGATAGCGACGACCAACCTGGAAAATGCAGTAAGAAAACTACAGCCCGCGAAACAAAAAGTATCGAAGAAAAAGTCCGGCTCCACGAGCCGGGATTTCCTACTTTTAACGGACTGGCCCATTATCTTGGTTTTGTAAGCCTGGATGAGTTTGAGGAATACGAGGGCAGGCCCAGGTTTAGCGCACCGCTTAAACGTGCAAGGCTGCGCATGGCAGCTATTTATGAAAAGAAACTACATACACACTCATACGGTGGCGCAGCGGTTGCCTTGAAGATATGTAGCAGAGGTGAAAAAAACACTCAGAATAGTGCGGGCACTACCGATAATAATCCGTCCAAAGTGGAAATTATTCATTCAGGAAATGTACCGGCTGCATACGAGAAAGAGGTTATTTTATAACCCTGGCCTTTCTCACACAAATCATGCTTCGGCTTGATTAAAGTAATATTTTATGTCATTCGTCCAACAAGCATCAGTCTTATTCTTTGAAAATTACTGCAGTGAGGTCCATATTGTGATCAACCAGGGCGGTTCCAATTCAGGTAAGACACATGCCATAATGCTAGCCTTATTTTATATAGCTAACGAAAATCCCAAACAGGTACTAACCGTTGTTGGCCAGGATATACCGAACCTTAAAGCAGGCGCTTTACGCGATGCTTTAAATATTTGGGAAAGTTCTAAACTGTTTAAGGCCAGCGTCAGGTCGTACAATAAATCTGAGCGCATCTTCGAGTTTAGCAACGGAAGTTTGATGGAATTTAAAAGCTACGCTGATGCACAGGACGCAAAGTCGGGCAAAAGGGATTATCTTTTTGTGAATGAAGCAAACGGTGTTCCCTGGAGTGTTTATAATGAACTTGCATTACGAACGAAAAAGAGAATTTACATTGACTATAACCCTAATTCAGGGTTCTGGGTACATGATAATCTGCTCGGCCGCGAGGGTGTTCAGCTCATCATTTCCGACCATCGCCATAACCCTTTCCTGGAACAAAGTGTTCGGGATAAGATCGAGGGACTAAAAAACACCGATATAGAATTGTGGAAGGTTTACGCGAGAGGGCTTACGGGAAAAGTAACCGGGTTGATATTAAACAACTGGCACCTGTGTGACGCTATCCCGCCGGGCGCAAAATTAATAGCCGTAGGATTGGATTTTGGCTTCACTAACGACGAAACGGGCTGCATTGAAGTATACCGCCAAAACGGCGAACTGTGGATAAATGAGCTACTTTACGAAACTGGTTTAACTAACCCGGACATAGCCAAAAGACTGGCAGACGCAGGCTTAAGTAAAAATACTGAGATCATTGCTGATAGCGCAGAACCAAAGTCGATTGAAGAGTTACGACGCATGGGCTGGAGCATAGTGCCCGCGAAAAAAGGCGCCGACAGCGTAAAATTATTTATAGATATTTTAAAACGATATAAATTGAACATCACCAGAAACAGCATCAACCTGAGAAATGAATTGGCCCGTTACCAATGGACAAAAGACCGATCGGGCAAAACAATAAATCAGCCTGTGGACCAATGGAACCATCTAATAGATCCTTTGCGATATATTGCATTGAATAAATTAAAAATCAGTAACTTAGCGTTACCCAAAACTAAATTTCCATTTAAGGAACAAAGCCGGCATGAATTACTATCAGGCCTAATAACTATATGATAGAAAAAACGCTTAAAACCACAGACGGCAAAATACGGGTAAGGATACCAACCGTCCTTAATGAAATTACCATTGGTCAAATGATGGCCATGCAGGAAAAACGCCACCTGGACGATATGGACGCTATTAGCATCCTGTCGGGCGTACCAAAGGAAGATCTGTACACAGTAAGAAATATCAATGATTTCCAGGTATTTGGTGACTATGTAATATCCTTGTCACAGCAGATAGCCTATTTGTATAACAGTGATATTTTGCCACACCGGATAACCTTTACATTGAATAACACAAAGGTAACAGTCGGGGTGCTCCGCAATCTCTCTATGGAACCTGCAGGTGCGTTTTTAGCTGCACGGGATATCATTGCGGATGAAATAAATGAACATATCAACTTGTACGGCGAAGAGGACTGGAAAGAACATTTTCAACCGTCATTAAAGTCTTGCTGCCAGGTATTGGCGCATTACTTTTTCTGCCGCGCTACGGGTAAAAAATATGATGAATACGAAGCAGACGAATTCTGTGAAGAAATAAAAAAACTACGGGTAACGGAGGCACTGCCCATAGCCAAACATTTTTTTTCCTGTTATCCCAACTTATTGAAACAGAGGATAAGCTTCTCGCAGCGCCTCCGTCAATATTGGAGAGGAAAGCTGGTATCCAGGCGTTTGAAAAGTTCAAATATATCAATACAGTAAACGCCCTTGCAGGCGGCGACATAACCAAATGGTCCGAGATACTAAATCTCCCCTACGACCGCGTACTTACCAAGCTATTGTTGAATAAAACGGAAGCAGAATATCAAAGAAAATACAATGAACTTCTTAGCGCTCAACGCTAACAAATTTCTAAAGAAGTTTTACTAATCTCTAATCACCAATTAACTAATTACTGCACACCTATGCCCATTCGTAACCAAATCGAAGCGATAACACAAACACTTACGGAACAACCCGCGTTTATTTATGGTACTGCAAATGAACTCAATTTGCTCGCAGATGATGCTGCATCCTTCCCTGTAGTGTTCATGTACCCCTTACAACCAATCGGTATTTCACCGCAGATAAATGGCTCAGTAGACAATAGTTTTTCAGTTTACCTGGAGTTCCTTTACAAAACCGAGTTCGACCAGTTCACTTCAGATAATGAAACCTATGTTAACCAGGCTCTTAGAATGGCTAATGAATTCATTGTCAAAGCCTCCAAATATCGCGAAGGTGAAGGCCGGTATTTCAAAATTAAAGCCGGTGACAAAGCCAAATCCATACCGGTGTATAATAAATTCGACGTTAATACTACGGGTGTTAACCTGACCATCAGCCTCTCTACAATGTATTACGAGTCGTTTTAACCCCCTACCCCCTAAAGGGGAAATTAATTCCAATAACCCAATCATGTTCAACGCTAATTCAAACTCCCCCTTTAGGGGGTCGGGGGGCCTTACCGACTTTTTAGAATCACTAAAAACCGATGTCATCCATTCCCTACAAGCAAATGGTAAAATCGCCACGGGGCAAAGTGCCCAGCAAATTACCGTTGTCAATGATTGCGACAAGGCACAGCTCCAGTTACCCGGCTCTCTACATATTTTGGAAACCGGCCGCGCCCCCACCGGACCCAACCCAATTGCCGGCAATCCACCAATGATCGACCGGATCAAGGAATGGTGTGCAGCAAAAGGAATCCCCGACAAAGCAGCATGGGCCATCAAAAAATCAATCGACAAAAATGGCTATAAAGGTACACCGGGAATATTGTCTGGACCTTTAGGTGAAGACAACATCAACCGACGGCTTAGCCCGGCAACGGAAGAAATGGCCAGTACTATTGTGCAAAATATAATCGACTCAATCAACCTAATCTAACTTAATCAACCCAACATGAGTTTATTCCCCCAGATATCCATTGTTAACCAGGCTTCGACCACATCATTCGGAATCGTTTACACAACAGGCGATGTGTACATTCTGATCACTGATGAAAATGGCGACCCTGCCAATGGCGACAATATTGTAGTTACGGTAGCTTATAATGATACTGGTCAGGTTGAGAATAGCAGCTACACAGTAACCGGCCAGAGCCTGAAAATATATAGCGGGATATTGAGCCGCAAAAATGTGACGGATAGTACACCGTTTGATTACCGCTTGTTTTCGGTTGTTTATTATACCACCCCCGGAACAACACCCAATCCAACAGTTTGTGATGCCACCATTAGTGCCGTTTCGATAGACAAAAAAGAATCATCCCTGGGTACCGCAGATGGGCAGGTCAACGTCAATGCTTCATCCAGCTATAGACCAATTCTATACAAAATTGATAGCGGTTCATATCAAAGCTCACCCATTTTTACAGGGTTAACCGGTGGTGCGCACGTAGCCTATATTACCGATGCCAATGATTGCTCCGCCAGCCTGGCTTTCACCATGTCAGTGTTGAACAACCTGCTCGTTACCGACCCGTCCGTTGATTTAGGTAACGGCAATACCTCCCGGTGGAGCGCTGCCTTTAACCCCATTGTATTTAAATATCAGCGCAAGGACATTGAAGTAATTACCATTTTACAGGATAGCGAAACATTAAAAACCATCATTGGATTAAATGCCGTAGTTGGCGAAGTGCCTGTTGGCAAAATGGTTTACATTAGTGCCGGCGCATACAAAGGGATTTACAAGGTACTGGAGATTTTTGAAAACTCACTGCTGATTGATGCCCCCTATGCCTCGTCAACAAGTAGTACAGGGTTCATGAACATTAACACCCTTCGCCCCTATTATAAGATCATCACTAAAATAACTTACCAGGATAAACTCAGTGGCCAGCAACAAAGAATAACTGCAACCAACCGGCCCGATAATACCGGGCTGGTAAAAGCTGATTTTTCAAATTTTTTGCAAAGTTTGTTGCTGGCGAAAGATGATAGCGACTATACCCAAACAAATTTCCGCGATGATAACCTGGCCGCCAGTTATCAAATTCAATATGCCGAAAGCTGGGACGATGGCACGATAAACGGATATACCTCCGATTACATAACAATTACCAACCCCTATTATGTGGTTTATGCAGCCAAACAATTGGGACAGCGTTATGGTGGAAACCTCGCTGCTTATGTACCCTTTGCCTCAGTAACCGATAGTGGGCAACTGGCACATTGGATAACTGATTTTAAAGAACCCGCTTTCTCAACTGGCTACCCTTTTGACATCGGTTTTATTTATAGCGAATACCTGCTGGGCCTTAATATTTATTGCGAAATTATCCCACTGGATATTAACCGAAATCCTTTGACTGGCGATGCTTTGACAACAGACCTGTTAAATGAAGATGGTTCATGGTTGCTAAACCAGGATAGCAGTAAGTTCATTATTTCGGGTCAAACGGTTTCAGATGCTACATTGCCTGCGCAATTAGGCTTAAACCGCTTACTCATCAATAATACCTTCCCTTCTGATGCCAATTATTTTACCATTGCTTTAAAGTATGATGATAGTGGTACTACCCATACCATCACTCAAACCCAAACCATACGCATTGATGATTCCGTGGATGAAAACTCCGTTTACCTGCGCTGGATAGGTTTATCAGGCGCATGGAACTACTACCGTTTCGTTTATAACCAGGAAATTTCGCTCGATGTCCAAAACGCTACTATCATCAAAAACTACGTATCCGACTGGGAAAACCAGGATAGTATAGAAGAAGTAATAGCCAAAGACGCGGGTCAAAAGATGAAGGTAGTCGCCGAAGATTTACCGGTTAATGATATTAAAGGTTTGCAATCCATTAAATATTCGCCCAAAGTGCAAATGCTGGTTAACAAAAACCCGGTAAAATGGCAAACCATCGTAATCAATACAGCTACTTATAGCGAATATGAAACGCTGAACGGACACGCTCCATTCAGCATTACCTTTAATATGCCGTCAATTAATATACAGACGCAGTAATCACTGCCTACTCAAAAATACTTCTTGTAAATTATTTACGACATACGCTCCCTGCTGGTAACTATAAGTACTTCGTATAATCAGGATTTGACTTGTTGGCATTTCGAATGAACAAGTAGGGGCCATCAATATGGTTGAATTATTCGAAAAAGTAATATTTGATGCGGACACATGATAGGTGAAACTGGTAGGTGGTACGATAACGAATGCATAGTCAAAATTAGTCTGCTCAACACCTGTACCATCGCTGTTAAATTGGTAATAAATATTAGTAGCCGTATCTGAACGAAAAAAAGTATAGGGGGTGCCCGTATCTACGCTTGTAGATGCTGTTAGGGTGTACTGCCTGACATACCATTTCCCCAATAATGAAGTCGGGATTTGAGATTTGGCGTCTTTCTTACAGGCGGATAAACTAAAAACAAGAAATGCGATAGCTGATAACGAGTAAAAGGTTTTCATAAAAGGTTAGGCAAATTTCTTCAGATAAATGTCGATCTAAAATAAAACATATATGCAGGAATCCAAAATGTCAAATCATTATTAACATGAACCAACTCCAACTATATATCAACGATCAATTGGTCGACCTAAGCGATGACAGCCCGATTGCCCTTACCTTCCAGATCAGTAACCTGGCCGAAGTACAAAATCAGCAGGGAAATACCAGCAACCAGTTTAAGCTGCCCCTTACCCGGCGCAACCGGATGATACTCGGTTTCCCGGATGACATTGCCTTTGCAACAAATCAACCCTACCAGCAATATAAGGCAAAGCTTTTGCAGGATGGATTAGAGATCATTCCATTTGGAGTTGCCGAACTTAGCAGTATTGAGCAGAATAATGCAAATATTACAGTGCTATCGGGAAATGTAGACTTCTTTGATGCTATTGACGGCAAGCTTTACGAGATGGGCGACAGCACCAGCCAATGGACCAACTATGGGAAAAACTCATTTTGGAAACTATACGACCATACCTGGAATATTGACAATGTGGCAACATCACAAAATAAAACAGATGGCTGGATTTACCCAATTGTCGACTATGGATATATTGATGGCGATGACTTTACCCCGGCTATCGATGTTCACAGCATGCGGCCTGGCTTTTTCATCAAAACAGCAATTGACCTGCTTTTAAAATCAGCCCGGTATAAGGGAAAAGGATCGTTACTGAACGACCCGCTGTATCCCCTGCTTATTTGCCAGTTCAGCAACGGCAGTTGGCAGCATGGTACCGACTATCAAAACCAGCCTAACATTAGAGGCATGAGCGCGGCAAACCTTTTGGGAACAGCTCTTAATCACCCTAATGACAGTAACCCCGGCGGTGTTTTTAGATGGGATTCCATTACATCAGACCCATCGGACCAATTTTCGGGTACCGTGTTTACGTCGAAGAATATCAACGCGGTTACGGTGATCGTAACATTCCCGCACGTATATCTATATGGCCGCATAACTCCAGCCGATGACCCAAGTAAACTGACTGCCTATATATATTATCGCGACCCCAACTATCCTTCAACGCCGGATACGCAGCTTGCATCCCTTGATTTTGCTTTTACAGGTGGCGAAAAAAGCCCCACAAATCCCGATGGTTGGGTGCGGGATGCCGGAACAAGTGGTGCAAGCATTAAAGGTTACCAGAACCTGTACAATTACGTACTTTCATGTGACACTACTTTGCCCGAAAATGGCGGCGTTTATATAGCCTATGCCTGGCATGGAAAGTCCGGCTCAAGAGCGCAAATATATCCGGGAGCCACATTGCTGATACAAAGTCAAAATACAAGCGTACAATATGGCCAAACCGTACAATGTGAACGCATATTTCCTGATATCAGTCAAAAGGATCTTTTAAAAGACACCTTACAGCGTTTCGGTGTGATCTGTCAAACAGATAATGCAAACAGGAATTTAAGCTTTAACTCCTTACGGGACATTATCAACAACATTCCCGTCGCTAAAGACTGGAGCAGTAAATGCCTTGACCAGGGTAAACAAGTTTCGTTTAAATTGGGCAACTATGCGCAGGTGAATAACATGAAGTATAAAGAGGATGAAAATGTATTGCCGCTTAATTTTGCCAATTCAAAGATAAACATAAACGACTCCACTTTACCTGCAAGTGCCGACTTGTTTCAAAGTCAGTTTGCACCATCACTTAACCGGCCATATCTTACAGGTAACATCGCACAAATCAGGATGATTGATAATACTACTGACAATACAAACTTTACTATCAGTGTTTCACCGCGTATACTGGTTGACCAAAAAACCAGGCTACCCGAAGGGAAGACCGTAACCCTCACCGACGGTACCAAAACAGTTGTTATAAATGACCTCATCTCAACCCCCTATTTTTACAAACCCGAAGGCGATTACAATTTATGCTTTAGTGATGTGCCCGGAGCAGGCGGCGCTACCTTACCCGGCCTCAAAACAAACTACTATCCTGAATTTCAAAAGTTATTGACACAAACTAAAAAGGTAACGAGATACTTGCTGCTTACCCCGCGTGACATATTGGAACTTGACCTGCTTATCCCCGTCTATTTGCAGCAGGATAACGCCTATTATTACATCAATAAAATAGATAGCTGGCGCAAGGGACAACCCTGTAAAGTAGAATTAGTGAAGCTGGGATAAAAAAAATATTAAAAAAATTTGCAAGTAATATTTTCAATAATTATATTTACTAAAATTTTTAGTAACCTAAATCTTATTTAAAATGAAAAAAAATTTACTTATAGCTGTATTATTTTTAATGCCATTTTTAGGCTTCTCCCAAACAACCAAACCCATAGAAGGCTTTTTGGGGATAAAATTTGGTAGTAGTAGAGCGGTTGTACTTGCTGCTATGAAAGCTAAAGGCGCCATACTTGACGCCAAGCATGGACGTAAGGATGCTCTTGCATTTTCCAATGTTAAACTGGGTTTTAGAAAGCCTGTTGCTTTTCTTGTAAAATTTGTCAATGATAAAGTTTACGAAGCTGATTACGTATTTGAGCCCGATGTGGAGCCCCATACTATCAGCGACTATAATGACCTGGTCAGTGACATAACCAAGATTTACGGCGAGGGAAAGGCTACCACAAAATACACTTCACCGTATACGGAAGATAATGATGAGGGCGATAAGATAATAGGATTAAAACTTGGCAATATAGATTTTCATACGCTTTGGTTTGATGCAAAGAAGAATACTGTACTCGTCAGCATTACAACAAACATGACAGTAAACCTTCAATATCAGGATAGCGCACTTACCGATGAAGCTATCGCTAAGCAGGATGCACAACAAAAATCAGATTTATAAAAATAGATCCACAAAATAGGCTCATTCCCTGGGCTTATTTTTTCACCTAAAATATGCCAATTGGCATATTAAACATTTAATCAAACCGACCAATTTATGGCAGACGATATCAGCAAAAAAATCACCATTGAGGTTGAGGCACAAACGGATAAACTCCAACAAAATATAGCGGGCCTCAATCAAATCATTAATGAATTGCAAGCCAATCAGCAAAAGTTAACAGCTGCAGGGAATGAAAATTCAGCCGCATTTGAAAAAACAGCAGCAGCAATTGATAAATATCAAAAACAGTTGACTGAAGCAGGAAAACAACTCAGTTCATTTATTTCCGGCTTGCAGGCCTCAGGCACATCATTGCAAAAAAATCAATCGCTACTTGATGCATTGGCAAAAACCAATGACAAATTATCGAAATCGCTCTCAGGGGCTTCAGCTAAGCTAAAAGATCTGGACAACAGCACAAAGGCATTAGCTTCATCAGCTCAAAGTCAACAGGCAAAGACTAATCAGAGTAAAACGACACAGGATGCACACAACAAAAGTGTGGCCGATGGCGCGAAACAAGCCAAACAACTCAAAAAAGGAATAGGCGATGTAAATAGTGGTTTGCAAAAACAACAATCACAAGCTAAGAGCAGCAAAACGGCCATTGAAGCGCACAAAACAACATTACAAGCCTTAAGTTCAGAGTTCTATAAATTAAAAGGTTTGACAGGAACATTTGGTCCGGCATTATCCGAAGCGTCACAGGGTTTTAATTTTTTAAAAACAGGCCTTGATATAGCACAAACAGGGTTCAAAGGTGTGGGTGCTGCGATAAAGGAAACAGGCTTCGGCTGGCTGTTACAGATATTAGAACAGGTAATAGAATATTTAGCAAATACCACACAAGGGACAAAAATATTGCAGGGAGTATTCTCCGCTGTAGGCGTAGTAGTCGAAAAAGTCACAGGTATCATCGATTATTTTAAAAAGATAATAATTGATGCCCTTACACATCCTGTCGAAAGCATAAAAGCCCTCGGCAAGATGATAATGGAAAATATCATTAATCGGTTCACAGCGTTTAGTGTAATATTAGACGGCATAATTCATCTTGATTTTAAAAAAATTGGCGACGGAGTGCTCCAGGCCGCAACAGGGATAACACATGCTACGGATAAAATTGCTGGTGCTTTTGAAACTGTAAAAAAAGGGGTCGAAGACACGGCCACCCAAATGGTAACTGCTTATAAAGATGGCTACAACAAGGCAGGACAACACGTGGATAACCATGAAAAAAGAGTTAAGGAATCTATAGATAGGCAAAAAGGCTACTATAATGATTTGGCCGAAAGTGCTAAAAAAGTTTATGCCGAACAAAATAAAGAATCACAAAGGGAACTTTTAGCTGGCGGCAAATCTGCGGGGGTAACCAACACCAACGACCTTACAAATTCTTTGCCTGGACTAAAAGAAACCCAGGGTGCAGAAGAAACAGAAAAAAAGGTTGTTGAGATTAAAAAAACTGCGATTCAGCAAGTTGAGGACTACGCCAAAAAATTAGCTCTCAAAACAGCAGCCGATGGATTAAACATACTGTCCAATAGTATAAAGCAGCAAAGCCAAGCCAAAATTGCCGCTCTTGAAAAAGATAAAACTGCCGAACTGAATAATAAAAATCTTACGGCCGCACAAAGACTGGCCATCCAAAATAAATATAAAAAGCAGGAGGACGCAATAAAGGCAAAGGCGTTTAAGCAGGAGCAGGAAATAAATATCGCTAAAACATTAATGAATGCCGCCACAGCAGAAATAAAGCTATGGGATGACCCCGGCTTCCCTGTTGCAATAGCCATGAGCGCTGTACTTGCTGCCGAAACGGCGACCCAAATCGCCACTATTTCCAAACAAAAACCACCCGGCATGGCTAAAGGCGGGTATTTCAAATCTGATGGAAAAGGCTCAGTTCTTTCAGGTTACAGCCGTAGTGACGATACCAATGCCCATCTGCGTTCGGGTGAAGCGGTAGTAGTGTCCGAAGCCATGCGCGACCCTTGGGCACGCAACCTCGTCAGCGCCATTAATGTTGCCTTTGGCGGCCGCGATTTCTCTGTACCTAATCCAACCCGTGGATACGCCATTGGCGGTATTTTTACCGATGGCGGCAATACCAACCGTTACTATAACCAACCGGTTAACGATCAGAAAAACCTGGCAAATACCATTGCCTACCAGATGGTAAATAACTTCCCGCCTGTATATGTGGACGTAAAGGATATCAATAACCAGCAAAATATCCTGGCTCAAACGGTAAACAGGGTTACCTTATAACCTAAGCTATAAGCAGCGCAACCTAATCAACTCAATCTAACTTATTCAACCTCCTTTAATGAACATCAATCTTGCCAACACTTTATTTGACGACGGCATATTTTCCGAAATGTATAGGGCCGGTTTTATAACCGGCAAGGTTTTTACTTATCTTGAAATTTACCTGTGGGTACAGGGCCAAATGAAAACACGTGGCATTACAAAAAACCAGGCAGTGCTGGAAGCAGGCGGCAAATTCGATAAGGATGAACGCACTATATGGCGGGCATTAAATTGCTTTGAAGAGCAATAGGATCAACAGACTTTCGACTCAATATTTTACAATAAAACTACTGCCCCACCTGTTGACCGAATTTTAATTCGAGGATGGCGATCATCGCAGCTGTAAGCACCAATTTCATTTTAGGATCAGTATCCTTATGTAACCATATGATATTATGATTCAACGGAAACATACCACCTCCCGAGTATTGAAGCGCACTAACAGATTTGCCGATTTCAACAAATTCATAGCCCAGCGCCGGCGACATAGAGTGTTGCCCGTTGCTATCTGAACTAACCGGGAAAATTTGTATTCGCCGGGCGCCGTCGGTTAAGAAAGCTTTGTTTTTTCCGTTAGCTTGCGAACCAGTTTCTTCTTGCATCACCAGAACCCACACTTTGCTTGTGTCGCTGGTCAACGAAATGTAAGCCGAAAAATTGATTGATTGCTTTAGTAACTCGTCATCACCCCAACTAAAATGCTCAGACACCTGGACGGAGTTATGCGTTTGCAATTGCGTATTCGTTGCGGCATCTACTTTTGCAGAATCAACTCCCTGGCCGGCGAGAACAAATGAAAATTTTTGGGACGATTTGCTGTCTGATTTGGTATCGAAAAAATTGCTGGTACTGCTGGAATGGATCCATCCCATTTTACTGGAAACAACGGCATAGTCCCCGACTTTAAATTTTGGTATCTTTCCTGTTGTCTGCATGCCCATTTTTACCTTCAGCATTTCCGCATTGGCCTTGAGACTGTCGCTGATGATCAGGCTTTTCTGGGCCATTGCTGTTTGTGTTACCCATATGAACAGGAAAACAAAAACATAATTCTTGTTGAAATTGCAAAGCATATCTAAGTGTTTAATGGTTAAAGTATTAGGTATATCTTCAGATCAGATTGGACAACTGCATGTATAACGTTTCACTTTTAAAATATTGTTAGCTGTTTATTATAAAAAAAACTTGCGCGCTTTAAATTGTTTTGAGGAGGATTAATTTTGCAAGAAATCCGAAT
>JAYUEE010000069.1:0-10401 GCA_043739405.1 Mucilaginibacter sp.
CAAGAAATCCGAATCACTTTCCACATTGGTATCCCACAATTTCAGCTTTCGCATATCATCCACCCACCATTCCAGATATTCACCGCTTAATCCGCCGAAATGGTTTTTAAACTGTTTTAGATATAATCTGGCTTTCTGGTTACCTGATGTGGCGCTTATGAAAAGCTTGTCCGCTATTTCCATATTAACACTATTGACGCGGTTGGGATTTTTTATTGTCAAGTCAATTTTCACCGCTTGTTCATATTGTCTTAGTGCAGCCTGTATTTCCTTTTCATTATATTTAGGTATTCGCCGGTTAACCTGGAAATCGTTTACTGCCTTCCCGTTCTTAAAATAAATCCGTTCAATAGTCCAGACAGTCCACTTGTATCGCATGTTTTCACCCGTAGGCAAACTATCCAGCGTTTCTACGATCAGTGTGTCTTCTTTAACTTTCAGTTGGCAATGCAAGACAGCGCCCCAGAATTTGATAACACGGTTTTCGCCGCAAACAGCAAGCACAAATTCAGAATAAAACGTTTTGCCTTTTGCTATTTCGGTATCCTTGTAACCGCATAAAGCTATTGACTTGCCATCCGACAAATGAAAAACCGTATCTGCCTTTGCGTTTGAAAGACCGAAATTATTTGGTGGGCAATTACAATTCTGTGCTTGAACAGAAAAACCAGTTAATACCAAGGTCAATATTGCGAGAAGTTTCTTCATCCGATTCAGGTTCACAGAACTAAGTTAAAAATTATGTTGTAATAAAGTGAATTTCAACTTGTCATGTGTTAAGCTCAATCAAGATCATTTTGCAGCTCAATGAACAGGCAAAAATGAGCTTAAAACAAAGCTCCGGTGAGCTCCATATAAAATAAAGCTCAATTATATTTGATTTGGAGCTCATTATTCTATTTATTTGAGCTATATTCGATAATAAATTGAGCTGCAATTATGAAAAGTGACGCAAATGATAGCATATTAGAGTATATCGAAGCCAACCCGTTAAAATCATCCAAGGAAATACATGATGGCTTTAATGCCACAATAGGCTATGCTACAGTCAAACGTATTTTAAATAAACTTCGATTAGATGGTCTGGTAAATACAGAGGGAAAAGGCAAAGCAACCAAATATGTTATCAGTTCGTCCTTCCGGTTGCTCTATCCAAACAATCTCGATCAATATTTTGAAAAGGAACAGGACGAAAGACAGATAAAAAATAACTTTGATTTTGAGCTCATTACTGATATTCTAAATAATGCTAAAGTATTTACAACAGAAGAAGAAAAGCGTATTGAGGCCCTGCATTTAAAATTTAGTGATAATGTATCGCACCTTTCACCATCCGCATACAACAAAGAGTTAGAACGTTTGGCTATCGATTTAAGCTGGAAATCGTCTCAAATTGAAGGCAATACCTATTCACTTTTGGAAACCGAACGATTATTAAAGGACAAAGAAACAGCTGCCGGCAAACCAAAGGATGATGCCATAATGTTATTAAACCATAAAGATGCGATAAATTTCATTGTTGAACATCCCGATTATGTGGCGCCCTTAAGTATTCGTGCTATTGAGGACATTCACAGTTTACTGATAAAGGATCTGGGGGTAGACAGAAATATCAGGCAGAGAAAAGTCGGTATATCGGGTACTAACTATACGCCATTGGACAATGAATACCAGATACGTGAAGCTTTAAATGCAATGTGCGCCCTTGTGAACAGGAAAGAAAATGTATTTGAAAAAGCACTTCTTACCTTAATACTGCTTTCATACATACAAGCTTTTGCTGATGGGAATAAAAGAACGGCACGAATTGTTAGTAATGCCATATTAATGGCACACCATTATTGCCCTATCTCCTTCAGAACGGTTGATTCAATTGACTACAAAAAAGCGTTATTATTATTTTATGAACAACATAACATCAGCGCCTTTAAAAAGATATTTATAGATCAGTTTGAATTTGCAGTGAATACTTATTTTTAATGATTTGGTTTTATTACCTGTTTGGGTTAAACTGTTTTGAAGAGAAATGATCTAACGCTTTAGCGTTTGGATGAATTTAGCTCTCGGGGTCTCAAAATATTCCTGGTATAGCTGCCGCTCAAATTTATTTATCATTGTATTTTCACACAGTTCTTTAAGAATAGTTCTTCCCTCCTGTTCCCTGTTTAACAGGATCAGCACTATCGCCTTATGATACATTTCATCGTGAATTATATTATCGTTGTCTTCTTTACTTAACTGTTGGTCATAAAGCATTAAAGCTTTTTGATAATATGCTTTGGCAGAATCCGCTTTGCCAGTCAGTTCATAAGCTTCCCCTATCTGGCACGTCGTTTCCGGCCGATAGACATCCGAGTCCGGTGTCAATTTCAATACCTTTTTCCCGGTTACGATCATATTGTCATATTGCCTCAGTTCTGTTTCCCATCCGAACTTTAGCTGATAGCCATCTAGGTAGGTGCTATCGGCTTTAATGGCTTTATCTATTATTTCGATGCTGCCGCTCGCAAAGTGTTTACGCTCGTCTTCTGTAAACCTCCTATCCATGTCATATCCCCAATTCATAGCTGAATCTTTTATCCTTTCAAGGTATGGCGGAGGCTGACCACGTAAACCATACATGGCACTATCAGCCCTTCTCACACTATCCATAAATCTATTACCAAGCTCCTGGTAATTCTTTGAATAGAACATTAGCATTACTTTATATTCATGCTCGCCCGAACGCATCAAAGATATATGTGCCTTTCTGTCCAGTCCAATATCTATCGGATCCAACATTTCGGACGAATTATGGAATGTAACACCGTTTATTGTATATCCGCTTTCCAAAGAACCACTTGACGAGTTAGCGCCGAAATAATATCTCATGCTGTCCAGGTATTTAGGATTGGACGTTTCGAAATTGATCGATACCTCTCCTTGGCCGGATCTTACCCATATCTCGTTAAAAGTATCTTCCTTGCTTAATGAATAGTTCTTTAGGGTCATTGCATGAGGACTCATCCTATAATATTCAATATGCGCAGTATCGATTTTCGAGAAACTGCCTGTCGCTATCAACGTCCAAAGCGCAATATTCTTTTTAAGCAACAGGAAAAAATAAGGCAGGTTATTCATGAAGTATCGCTTTTATAATTGGATAAGATTTTGATTGCGTTTATTTTATAGCAAGTTAATAAAACCTCATTCACAATGCAACACTGCATACTGACAAAACACTGTCACCACCTTATTAAAAAACTATTCAGATATTTGAATATGCCAATCATCATAATATTCATTTCACCAAAATCGGTGAAATCAAAATTGAATCGGTGAAATCATAAAAAGGTACTGACAAAACACTGTCACCATTCTAATAAAAACTTCCCCGATATTTGTATATATCCAATCGGGTAAACCAAAACAAAGAACTTCCAGTTCAAATCATCTTTGGGACTTCTCGTCCCGATAGCTATCGGGACGGAAAGTCCCAAAGAAATTTAACGTGAAAGTTTTGCTTATTATCCAACAACAATCTTTCGGAATCACGCGAACTTTCTGACTTACGGACTAATTCACCCATTCACTATTGACCATTCACCCGTTCACCAACTCACTCATTCACTAACTAACTCATGGCAAATTATAACGAAATAGTTGCTTTTACAAAAGGCGTTGGCGTAAGGCCGGTCATATTCGCCAGTACCGACGGAACCACGGCAAAACAGGTTTACGCGCCTGCCGACCCGGCCAGTCGTATCAATTTTATGGCGATATCATCCACGGCAGCAACACAGCATTATATATTGCTGCAGCTCCACAACACCACATCCGGCGACATAGCGCCTTTGGGTGTTATCACGGTACCTTCGGGTGCAGGCACCAACGGTTCGGTTTCTGTAGTTTCCGGGCTGAATCGTGGCAATTTACCCTGGTTGCAGATCGACAGCGATGGCAACCCCTTTATCGACCTGAACTTAAACATGAACCTCGAAATGGCATTGCTTTCGGCCCTGTCATCAGGCGAAACCATTACGGTAACCACATCCGGGGGCTCTTACGCAGCATAATATGGCATCACGAAACGGTTTAAACCCAAAAATAAGAGGGCCCAAAGGCGTAGGCTTTGGCAGGGCCCTGCCCGCGCCATTTAGCTTTGGCAATGGAGTTTGCCCGGATGGAGTGGACGATTTTTTTTTAATCCCCGGCCTTGTAGGCAAAACATGGCCAATAGAGGGTTGTATTGAGTTTTGGGCGACGGTTATTGGAAGCAGAGGACAGCGTGAAATCGAAATAAGATTTAATGACGGATCAAATTTGAGAGTAACCGCATATGCGGCTTCTTATCCAGTAGTTCAGTCCGCTGCTAGAATGCCTGGGCCATCTGCAATACCAAATGGGATTTATAACACCGATACAAAATACCACTATTGTTTTTTGTGGGATTCATCCAATCTTTATGCTTGGGGTGATACACTTTTACCAAATACGATCAATGGGAGCGCAGTAACAAGTATCACATCTCCAATGAATTTACAAATTACAGGAGCGGCGATTTGTGGACAAGTTGATGGCACACTTTGTTCAAATACTAAGTTAGACGAAGTCAGGTTTTACAATAGAAGATTAAGCATAGGGGAATTGGTCGCCAACGATAACAACGGTGTCGGTAATAATCCAGGTACAACAGAAAATCTATTTGCTTGGTATAACTTTGAAAAATTCGAAACGCTTGATTTTTCAGCTTTACAGGATGGAAGTGATTTGCGTACAGGGATAAAAGACATATCGGGTCAAAACAATCATTTGCAGCCTTTTAATATGGATACTAATTCTGCATCAGGCACTTACGTTTTACAACCATTTTAGTTATAGGCCTATATAAGGATATTTAAAATCTTTGATTAATTTGCTAATCATTTAATCAAAGAATGAATATTATAAAAAACCTATTTACTGAATCCAAAAGCGTTCCTTCCTTATTAGAAACAACTCATTATCCAACCCTTGATGGATTGCGGGGTATTTCAATAATTATCGTAATCTTTTACCATCTAAATCTGAGTAATAGTAAGCTTTATAATGTCATTTTTAACGGAGACTTAGGTGTCAATATTTTCTTTGTTCTAAGTGGGTTTTTAATTACCTCGCTTTGTATAAAAGAAAAAGTAATTACTCATGATTTGAGGTTAGATAGATTTTATATAAGGCGTGTTCTCAGAATATTACCGGTTGCTTATTTATTCTTGTTTGTTCTTTTTATATTAAACCTACCACTTAAGTTGAACCTTGATTATGTAAACTTCCTGGGGGCCGGTTTATTCTTATACAACTTTTCATTTTTCAGACATTATCCCCACGGCTTTGCTGTTGGACACTTTTGGTCTCTGGCGACTGAGGAGCAATTTTATTTGTTATTTCCTGTGATGTTAAAGAGGGCTTTTAAGGTCTATTTGATAGTAATCTTAGGTATTGTATTCGTCGTTCCGATACTAATATATACGCAGGCATTCTCTCAACCTAACAGTATATTCTATTTCCTAATTCATTATCTGATCAAATTACATGGTATATCTTGTGGCTGCCTGTTTTCAATATTGGCATTTAAATTTACTCGCAGTAATTCATTTTTGGCCGCTATGAGGCCTTATATCGGATTAATAATATTGTTTTTGATCTTTTATCTAAAGTTTTCAACGGATGTAAATGCCACAAACGCGCTTTCTAACTTATTAATATCGTTATTAATTGGAGTTTTCATTTGGATCAACCTTTCAAAAAGTAGTGATTTAATATATTTCTTATTCAATAATAAATTGATCATGAAGATTGGAGTGTTATCCTATGGAATATATATTTGGCAACAAATTTTCACATTCCCAATTTTGCCAAAGCCATTAAGCCTATTCCCTTACAATTTGATTTTCTTAGGAATAGTAAGTTGTTTGTCTTATTATTTTTACGAAAGGTACTTCATCGGACTTAAAAAGAAATTTCAAAAAATTAAGAATTGAGAATTTCTCAATATCTAACCTCGATTTTCGACTAACTATTTTTCGATACTATCTAAAATAATTACTTGCATTCCTTTGCTTAAAGCCAGCTTGCAGCAAAAAATGCTACAATTCTAACCCCAAATTCTCCCCTATCATGGAAAAATCCTACTCGCTCTGGCAGCGCATTAGTGGCGCTACGCCCAAATTTTTTCAGCGCATGCAAGTATTAGCGCTTGGCGTCGCCGGTTTAGGCGGCACCCTGGCTACCATACAAGGCGTACCCGAAAAACTAACCACCATTTTAATTACAGCAGGAACGGCAGTTGCCGCCATAGCCCAATTCGCAGTAAAACAATCCGAAACAGATAACACAACAACCAATGAAAATAAGTGAACAAGGCATCAAACTCATAAAAAGCTTTGAGGGTTTGCGCCTCTCAGCTTACCGCGACGTAGCCGGAATATGGACCATCGGTTATGGCTCAACGCGCTACCATGATGGCAAACCTGTAAAGCCCGGCGATAAACTCGCCGATGAACAACAAGCGGATGCATTATTCAGCAATACGCTTGGACAATACGAGGATGCTGTAAATCAATACGTAAAGGTCCCTTTAACGCAATCGCAATTTGACGCGCTGGTATCCTTTACCTATAACGAAGGCACGGCGGCCCTAAAGGAGTCGACGCTCCTCAAAAAACTGAACGAAAAAGACTATTACGGCGCCGCCGACCAATTCCTGGTTTGGAATAAAATAACCAGCCCGCAAACCGGTGAGAAAGAAGTATGCACTGATCTTTCCGTGCGCCGCCGTCAGGAACGTCAATTATTTCTTTCAACTTCTGCTTAAGCCATATGACGACAATTGAACACAGAGAACTAAAAGGTATCACGGTCAAAAATCTTGTTTTAACCCTGGTAAGCACTGCAAGTATCGTCGCCTCGGTGATGACCACTTACCTGCAATTAAAAAACGACATCCACGACCTCAAGCTAACACAAGAAACGCAAAATCGTGTCAACGACATCAGGTTAAAGGTACTCGAGAGCGAAGTTTCATTATTACAACAACAAGTCGACGAAATCAGGAATGAACATATCAACCTTAAACAATTAAACCCCCTGTTAACCACCAACCATTAATTCACTAACTCACCATTCACTAATTCAATAAATCATTAATTCACTAATTAAACACACATGACTTTACAATCCTTTTTATCTAAGATCTGGAACGAGGTAAAATCCTTGTTCGACGGCATCCCTGCCGAATTAAAAACCGCAATACATATAGGGGTACAAATCACCGAAAACATCAAAAACTTTGTCGATTCACCCGCGGCGGATATCCTGACTGCCATTATCCCCGGCGATATTGATGATGAGATCAAAAACTGGCTCCGCGCCAAATTGCCAACTATCTTAACCGAACTTAAATTAGCCGACAGTTGTTCGGCCCTTACTGACCCGGCAGAAATTACCGCATGCGCAGTAAAGGTTTTACAGGGCCTTGATGGCGATGTTAAAAGTGCATTTCTTCATAATTTGTCGATTTTAATCTCGCAAGTCGCAGCTGACGGCAAGCTTACCTGGAGTGATGGTGTTTATGTGTTGGAGTGGTATTACCAGCATGAGTACACGGCTGCTGCTTAATAAGAAAAGTCTAAGAAGTGCCCGGAACGAGATTCGAACTCGTACATCCTTACGAATGCCACCCCCTCAAGATGGTGCGTCTACCAATTTCGCCACCCGGGCTTTTTGGTATCAGGTAGTAAGTATATAGTATCAAGTATTTTAAAAATCTTGGTACTTGATACTAACTACTTGATACTAATAAAAGGATGTGCCCGAAGAGAGACTCGAACTCTCAAGAGACAATTCTCAACGGCTTCTGAGACCGCAACGTTTACCAATTTCGCCATCCGGGCCTTTGATCGAACAAAACAATTAGTAACTGTTTGCTCAAACAAGGCTGCAAATATAATCCTTTCGGGTATATCGCTCAAAAATAAATGTTAAAATCTGCGAGCTTGTTAAATCGGCTTATAAGCGTTAATTTCGGTCAACCAATTAACTGACCAATGACTACCAAAGCAGGCATTCTTATATTATTTTTAGCCCTATCGGGTTCCATGGCATTCGCTCAAAAAGCTGATGCCATTTTGGGTTCGTGGGTAAACCCCAGCGGCGAGGACCATATCCTTATTTATAAAAAAGGAAATAAATATTTTGGCAAACTCGACTGGATAAAATACCCTAATGATGAAACAGGCAGACCAAAAACCGACAAGAACAACCCCGACGAGGCGCTACGAACCCGGCCGGAGCTTGGGCTTGAGTTATTGAAGGATTTCGTATATGACGAAGACAATGTATACGATGACGGCACCATCTACGACCCTAAAAATGGCAAAACCTATAGCTGTAAAATGACGCTGGACGGGAATACGCTTAAAATACGTGGGTACATCGGCATTTCCTTATTCGGGCGGTCAGAAACATGGACAAGAGTAAAATGAAAAGACAACTCTTATGCAGCTTAGCGTTTTATTTATTGTTTGTCACTTCCACTTTAAAGGCCCAGCATATTGAAGTATTGCAGCAGGGCAAACCTACAAGCATCCGCGGGTTATCTGTGGTGGATGATAATATCGCGTGGGTAAGCGGCAGCAAGGGAATTATCGCAATTACAAATGACGGCGGCAAAACCTGGGACTGGAAACAGGTAAAGGGTTTTGACAAGTCAGACTTCAGAGATATAGAGGCGTTCTCATCAAAAGACGCTATTATCATGAGTTCGGGTACCCCGGCCCTGATATTAAAAACTACTGATGGCGGCGAAAACTGGCAGGTAAAATATAAAAATACCGACACCGCCTACTTCTTTGATGCAATGGATTTTGGCACGCCAAAACACGGTTTAGTTTTGGGCGATCCGATTAAGGGCAAGTTTGTGCTGATGGAAACAAATGATGGCGGTGAGACATGGAGTCCATTTAAAAACCCTCCCAACGCGTTACCCGGTGAAGCGGCTTTCGCAGCAAGCGGGACGTGTTTACGCATCGTTCAGGATACCCTTATAGGGATAGTTACAGGAGGGATATATTCGCGCATACTAGGTTACAATTCAGTAAGCGATACCAGTTGGGAGTACTATAACAGTCCATTAGTTCAGGGAAAAGCAAGTCAGGGTACATTTTCTTTTGCGCTAGGCGATTCTACAGCAATGATTGTTGTTGGTGGTGATTACGCTAACGATAAAAAAACAGATTCTGTTACATGTGCTGTCTTTTTGTCGGATACCTTTCCAGAAAAAGGCCCCAACGGTTTTCAATCCTGTGTGGAATATATAAAGGACAACACGTTCTTATCTACGGGCACCCCAGGAAGCAATATCACCATTGATGGCGGCAAAACATGGCGCAAAATTGACGGTGCCAGTTATAACGTTTGTCTCAAAGCAAAGCATGGCAACCTCATTCTCCTGGCTGGCGACCATGGCCGGATAGGCATTTTTAGGCCTTAAATTGCTGACAATTAAGCACTAAATAAAGCGATCAAAATAATTTAAAAAACCGGTTGCAGGCTATCCTGATAAAGCCTATATTTGCACCACTTTTAACGGAAACGTTAAATTGATTTCGTAGCTCAGCCGGTAGAGCATAACACTTTTAATGTTGGGGTCCTGGGTTCGAATCCCAGCGGGATCACAGAGACGAACAGAATACCAGAGTTCGTAGCCGGTTTTTGAAGTAAGAGCCTCTTGAAAAAGAGGCTCTTTTTTGTTTAAACGCGGTTTTTAGCTTTAAAACCAACTTTCTTCAAATCCTTTCCTCCGCTTTTCTCAAAAATTTCAATACAAGTTAGTTCAATGTAATTCAAAGTAATCGGTGACCTATTCGGTGACCTATACTTTCTTCCGATATTAGGTCACCGAATTAATACTGGTGCCTTGTACCAGTTTGATTTTCAGTTTAAAAACGTATGGTTTCATTTTTAAACAAAAAACTCATGAAAGTAAATGAAGATCTTTCTATTTTATTTTGGCTAAAACGCCAAAAAGCCACAAAAGAAGGTTTAGTACCGATTTATGTTCGTATTACCGTAAAAGGTGGACGGACTGAATTTTCTTCAGGTAAAAAAATACACCCTGATTTTTGGGATGAAGAATCTGCAACTGCAACAAGTGGTTGCTCTGAATATAAGCTTATCAACAGCTATATAGTAAAAACTAAGGCAGAACTGGAAAGGCATTACAATCAGGTATCCGCAGTAAATAAGCGCGTTCATCCTGATATGGTTAAAGAAGCTTATATGCCTAAGCAAATTTTACAAAAAACATTGATGCAGGCTTTCAAATTACATAACGAGGAATTTGCAGAGAGGGTTAGTAAGAAAAAAGGCAGTAAGGGCACTTTG
>JAYUEE010000070.1:0-3453 GCA_043739405.1 Mucilaginibacter sp.
ACCCAGAGCCGGGGTCGAACCGGCACGGCCTTGCGACCACAGGTGTTTGAGACCAGCGCGTCTACCGATTCCGCCATCTGGGCAAGTTTTATATGAGCGGCGGATTAATTCGCTCAAAACCGGGCTGCAAATGTATTTAAACTCTCTTTAATCCGCAACAAATATTTTTGACGATAATATAAATCCAGTATTTCGTTCAGGCGGCTCTCTTTTGCAGTGTCATCCAGGGTATGATAATGAGCGGTTAACCTGTCCAGGCTTTGATTAATATCGCCATCTATTGCAAGCACTTCATTGTTTAGATCAGCCAATTGCCCAGCATCATCAACTTCCATCAGGCGCTCATTTATATCCATCATTTCCATCAGGAAATCTGAGGGCAGTTGCGGTTTTGCGCCATCAACCAATAATTCGTGCTGACGGAGAATATATTCGAGACGTTTTGCCGGGTCAGACAACGTTTGCCAGGCTTTATTATTTATGGTGGATAACTCCAAAATTTCTTGTTGTTTTTCATCGCTTTCGCCGGCAAAAAAATCGGGATGATATTTTTTACTCAACTCATAAAATTTCTTCTTGAGATGTAGTACGTCAGGGTGAAATGATTCGGGTATGTTATAGAATTGGAAATAGTTAATCATCTTACAAAGTTATACGTTTTACGTTAGACGTTGTACGTTTTTGTCATAGGTCAGTATGTATCACGTAATACGTTCAACGTATAGCCAAAAAATTGCATCTTTGTGCATGACATTGTTCGAACAAATACAGCGGAAGCCATTCTTCATACTCGGGCCCTGCGTAATGGAAAACCAGGACCTGCTTTATACAGTTGCTGAAAAAGTAGCCGAACTCGGGCAAAAGTACCCGATAACCGTAATTTTCAAGTCGTCATTTGATAAGGCTAATCGTACCTCTATCCGTTCATACCGTGGGCCGGGCATCGGAAAAGGGATGGAAATGCTGCAAAACGTTAAGGAACGCTTCGGCCTACCGGTTACTACTGATATACACGAACCGGGACAAGCTTCGATTGCTGCTGAAGTTGTGGATATACTGCAAATACCAGCTTTTTTATGCCGCCAGACAGATTTATTAGTCGCCGCAGCAAAAACGGGGAGGGTAGTGAATGTAAAAAAAGCGCAGTTCCTTTCGGGACAGGACATGTTTTACCCGGCTCAAAAAGTCATTGAAGCGGGCAACGAGCAAGTGATACTTACCGAGCGCGGCAACATGTATGGCTATAACAACCTCGTTGTCGATTTCAGGAACATTTATGATTTGAAAAAATTTGGTCACCCGGTATGTATGGATTGCACGCATTCCGTGCAAAGGCCAGGTGGAGCAGGTGGTAAAACCGGCGGCGACCGCACCTTTGTGCCCATGATGGCACTCGCGGCAAAAGCATTTGGCGCCGATGGCTATTTTATGGAAACGCATCCCGACCCCGACAATGCCTTAAGTGACGGGCCAAACATGGTAAAGCTGCATCTATTAGAAGAAGTGATCAAGCCTTTGATATGAAAGAAATTGCCAAAAGAGTATTTGATATCGAAATTGAATCGCTGAAGCATGTTGCCTCAACCATAGGCGATGAATTTACTACTACCGTTGAGGCTATATTATGCTCAAAAGGCAAATTGATTATTGCCGGCGTAGGTAAATCCGGGCTTATTGGTCGGAAGATAGCAGCCACGCTGGCAAGTACGGGCACACCAAGCTTCTTCCTGCACCCTGGTGAGGCTTTCCACGGTGATTTAGGCATGGTTGAAGCCAATGATATGGTGATACTCATATCTTACTCAGGTGAGACCGATGAGGTGCTTAAAATCATTCCATTCCTCAAATGGAACAAGAATGTAATTATCAGCATTACCGGTAATCCCAATTCGACTATCGCCAAAAACAGCGATCATCATTTGAATGTTTGCATAACCCGCGAAGCTTGCCCGCTTGAACTGGCACCAACATCGTCAACAACTACAACTCTTGTGATGGGGGATGCTTTGGCTGTTGCGCTGATGGAAGCAAGACAGTTTCAGCATGAAGATTTTGCGCGGTTCCACCCGGGAGGTAGTTTGGGCAGAAAGTTGGTAGTTAAAGTTAAGGACCTTATGCGCAAGGACAACCTGCCATTTATTGATAAAAATGCCTCGTTTACAGAGTTATTGCTTCGCATGTCAGAGGGTAAACTGGGATTGGTAATTGTTGGACACGCTGATAGCGTAGAAGGCGTTGTAACCGATGGCGACCTGCGCAGGGCATTATTACGTAACCCGGATACCACGCAGCTACATATTCACGAAATGATGACCGTACACCCGGTTATCATCACCCCGGAAGAATATATCAGCCAGGCTGAACAATTAATGATCGAGAAGAAAATAGCTACCGTATTAGTTGGCTCCGCAGATAAAAGGAAAATAAAAGGCGTTTACCAGATTTATAATTCTTAATCAAGGGGGTGTATGCCTGTTTATACCGACCAGATGAACAGACAGGTGGAGCTAAAATCCATCCCAAAACGGATTATTTCCATTGTGCCATCCCAATCCGAATTGCTGTTTGACCTTGGTTTGAATGATGAGATAATCGGCATTACCAAATTTTGCACCCATCCTACGGATAAGTTTAAAATCAAAACCAAGGTTGGTGGGACCAAGACTGTGGATATCGAACTGGTAAAAAAACTAAACCCGGACCTTGTCATAGGCAATAAAGAAGAAAACGAGCGAAGCCAGGTGGAAGAGTTAATGCAACTGTTCCCCGTTTGGATGAGTGACATTGCCGACCTTGTGAGCGCGTTGGATATGATAAAGAAAGTAGGAGAGCTTGTTGGCAAAAGTGAGAAGGCAACAACGCTATCCAATAAAATCAAACAACAATTCGGGGATCTTACAATAAAACAATCCCATTTGCGCGTAGCCTATTTTATCTGGCGTAAGCCATATATTGTTGCAGGAAGGGCAACATTTATTGATGCTATGCTTCAAAAATGTTGCCTGACGAACGTGTTCGATATCGATAGATATCCCGAAATAAACAATGAAGTGTTAATAAAAGCAAAACCCAGTGTGGTGCTTCTTTCATCCGAACCATACCCGTTCAAAGAAAAACACATAACTGAATTTAAAGCTTTGTTACCTAATGCTGTAATTAAACTGGTTGACGGTGAGCTGTTTTCGTGGTATGGGAGCAGGTTATTGCATGCACCCGGATATTTTAGCGATTTGACGCAAGTGATTAATGATCAGTATAATCAAGTCATTTAATCGGTGTAATCCACTCGCAAATCGGTGTAATCACAAAATATAATCGGTGTAATCCACATAAAACATTATCTTTGCCAACTCTAAAATCCTAACTGCGGAAGTGGCGTAATTGGTAGCCGCACCAGACTTAGGATCTGGCGCTTCACGGCGTGGGGGTTCGAGTCCCTTCTTCCGCACAAAA
>JAYUEE010000071.1:0-30815 GCA_043739405.1 Mucilaginibacter sp.
AATGCCTTTATAATTAATGAAAATGACACGCTCGAGCCATCGCCCGTGTTGCGCCCGTTTATAAATGTTCCGCCGGTTACAAATGCCGAGATGGTGCGGCTAAATGTGTGTCCGTAGCTTAAAGATACCTGGTTAAAGGCAAAGTTTTTATTTATCGCGGGGTTAAGCACCAACTTGGTGAAACTACTGGTTGAATAAAATCCGCCCAGCGAAACCGAGACCTGGTTTTTAAACGTGCTATCCAAAGCTAAACCAAAGGTACCGCTATAACGGTACTGCTGAGGCCCCTGGCTGCCAAAATACTGGCGCACTGCATTTTCAACCTGGAAAAAGTCGCTCAACCCAAATAAATGCCCGCTGCCTGCAAATGACAGCTTCAATTCCGCGCCACTTTGAGCGTAACCCAAATTCGGATTGGTATATAGTGGTGTGATAGCCGTTCCGGTTATCATAAAATAATACCGGTAATTGATATTGGCGATATAATACCGGATGCCTGTTTCCAGGTCGGTTAGGCCGCTGGCCGTACTCTTAAAACCTGTTTGCTCGAAAGTGCTCATGGTATAGGGCAATTGGCCCACTAAGGTCCAGCGGCGACTTAGGCCATATTCGGCAGCCAATGAATAAGTGAGCGAAGTGAATTTTCCGTTCAAGGGAAATAGGTGCTTTACCCGAAGCGAATCCCAGGCCTGGTTAGCGAAAAAGTACGTAACCGATGGATTGAGTATCAGCCTTTTTGGACGCACGGGAAAACCGTCGCCAAAGCTATACTGCTGCATTACGATGAGTAGGGATACTGTTGCCAGGAAATATTTGAATTGCGTTTTGGTAAATCTCATATCCCTTTAAAATAGTGCAAATGTATCCCGCATCCAGCGGCCCTCAAGGTCCTTGTACTTCTGACTTATCTCATGCGCCAAATCCTTAAATACCATTATTCGTTTGTGTCCCGGTATCACGTTGTAGGTAGCATATTCGCTATTTGGCGGTGCGAACGGATCGAGTAAGCCAATGCCTATCAATGACGGGCAAGTGATTTCTGATGCGAAGTTTTTACCGTCGTAATAGTCGAGGTTATCCAACACTTTTTCCATGGTAAGCCCGGGCTGCGTGCCTACATATCTTTTGATACTGCTCATGGGCCATTCTACGGCTCCGGGTAAATCGCGGATGTCGCACATAATCGGGTTCTGCGCCGAACATAAATTGACGCGTTTGTCGACCCCGGCAAGCGCCAAAGCGAGGTATCCGCCCATACTGCCGCCCGAGGCCAGAATATTATCGTGCACCAGGTTAGGCTGAGCATAAATAAAGTCGATACAGCGCACACAATCCATAATTACGCCGCGCATCACGTACTTGTCCTTATCTTCAATTCGACGGGATATAAACTCATCGCGGCGGGTATCTATGGGGCCGCGGCTTGTGCCCTGCCCACGTGTATTTAAGGTAATGATAGCCAAATCGGGGTCAGAGCCTAAAATTGGGTCAAGGTCGACCTGGTAACCCGGCAGGCCGAGCAATACCGAGAATTTTATTTTTTTGTTTTTTACTTTGGGAATCGTGAGCCAGCCACGGATGGTATAATTATCCAGTGATTGCATTTGTATCTCGAAAACCCGGCGGTCCTTGGTATCCATTTTAGGCATCGGCGTGATCTTGAACTCCGGCTTTACTTTTGCCAGATCATCTTTTGCCTTTTGCCAGAACTGATCGAAATCAGCAGGCTTGGGATGTTCCGAAACTATTTCCCCGGGCCTGATGCCAAAGGCACGGCGGGTGGTATCGTCATAATCAGAAACATTGATCATGAAGTTTATTTTATAAAAACCAGGCTTTAATTCGGGAATATGAAAATCGTAGCTGTCGTTTGAGTTGCGGGCAATCCTTACATTCATGCTTTTGTCAAACACCTTATCGCCCTTTTCGGTCGTAACCAAATAACTTACCGTGCCCGATTCGTCATTAGCGGTAGGATTTTTAACCGAAAAAGTAAAATAAGCAGAGCCGCTGAAAATGGCGTTTTTGTCGTGCGCAACTACGACGGTGCTTACGTCACTGTCACTATTGTCCTTTGTAGTTTGGCAAGTGCCGACTCCGGGGATAAAAAACAATGCCAACATCGGCAGGAAGCATAGGGCCCTTTTTATCATATTCGCACTGCTGTAAGGTAACTTATCAAACATACCCGGTTTATTGTTTTGGCTTCGCTTTTATCAGGAAGTCAGATTTACGTATAAAGTGGTTTAAAGGTTCCTCTATAAATTTAAATAAAATTACAGACACCACGTTCAACAATACAAAAGCATACAAAATATTTACGCCTTCGTACTCAAATGGTGAATGCCAGTCGACCCCCCATTTGTCGTACAAGATAAAGGTTTTATCGTTCAGCCAGTTAATACCGTTGTAAATAAACACATACATATAGCCTAAATGGATGAGGTAAAATATGTACGAGCTTTTCCCCAATAGTTCGACAAAGGGATTGGCCAGTACGTGCTTCATTACCGTGGTTTCGGTTATCAGGCCGTAAAAGAATGTCGCAATGGATATCGCCAGCACGTAATTGTTAATGATAATGCCGAATGGGTTATGTAAACCGGCTGTCCATCCTGCTGGAACAGGCAATAACGACATCAGCCAAACGCAAAAGAAGATGCTGAAGAAGCCGATATAAGTGTACTTCAATTTATTGGTCCGCTCTATGCCTTTTTGGCGGATCATCAGTGCGAGTTTTATCCCCACAAAAAATTCGAAACAGCGGCCGAAGAAAGTGTAGAGCATCATAAAGGTAAAATCGCCAAAGAAACCATACCAGTTTACATTGCGGAATATCAATACCATCGTAAACCCAAAGGCGGTTATGAGCACCGGCTGCAGCCAAAACTTTTTGTACTTATGGATAAAGTAGAAGGCGATGGGCGCCGAAAAATAAAAGCATTCCTCTACCGTTAGCGACCAGCCCTGCGCCACGCCAGTAAAATTGAGCTGGTGAAAGAAACCGCGCACAAAGGTGATGTGCATAAAAAACAGCCCGATAGCACTGGGGAATCCGTTGACGACGTTCGGTTCGCGGGTAAAATAATAGACGATAAATGCCCCGGCAGTGATCAAAAAATACATGGGGTAGATACGCGCCACGCGGTTTTTGAGGTACTGCTTGAACCAGTCTTTGGTCAGGCTGAAATTATCGTAATACCTGAATGCGATGAGGAAACCCGAAAGCACAAAAAAGATGGTTACCCCGATATGGAACTCGAAGAAAAAGCGCTGGATGAAATGGGGGCAGTTTTTATCGAAAGTATATTCGTAGTGCGAAATGAAAACGAGATAGGCCGCCAAAGCACGTACGCCTGTAAGCGCGGGGATGTAATTTTGCTGCTCTCGTTGTGACAAAACTAAGTTTTTATCGCTTTTTACGCCGTTTAGTGGAACCGGGTTATTAAACTGCCTGCAATTTAAGCAATAATAAAAAAATTATCTTAAAGCTGAAGCGGGAATGTGTGCATTAAAGGCGGGGGTGTTGCGATTCCTTCCTTGGGGAAGGGAAGGAAAGGGTTAGTCGCCGTACATATTTGAAAGTTACCCCTCCCTCCCACTTCGCAGACAGCCGCACCCCTCCCCGAGGGGCAACAACATACGAATTTACACCGGGAGGGTTAGCCCCCGTTTTTTAGAGGTATATCAATATGTTGGGGGGGATAATGACTTTCCTTTGGTTTGTATGTGGGTGGCTTTTGTGCTTGTTCTAATTGATGTACCCGTGTATCTAATGAGTTGTTATTTATACCTAACCAAATAGATGTTGTGGCAGCAATAACTATTGCGGAAATAGCAATACTCCACGTAATTCTATTATTCCATTTTTGACTTTTAAATGAATTTATGGAAGCACTCCTTAGTACATAGTTGTGATAATACTCAAGTCCCTCATTTGTTATCTTACCACTGATTTTAATATCTTTTACCCATTTGTAAATTCTCGGTTCTTTCCTATATTTTTCCCTTTCTTCTTCGGTTAATTCTTTGTTTGTAGGCGGTGAAAGGTCTTCATAAGTAATATGTTTATTGGCAACCATTTTATCTAAATACTCTTTAATTTTATGTATTCTTTCGCCACCATAAAACATATCCCCCGGCTCTTTTGCTTGCAACAGGTAATTATCAAATTCTGGTGTAATGTCGCCATCCTCGCCAATTCCGTAGTTAGATAGGCGTTCTAATATTCTGAAATACAAGTCCGTTTCCATACTCAAATCTACAAAATTACCTATGTAAATTTGTGCTTATAAATTAGTTAGATTTGTGTAAAACATTATGTTATGCACTTTGATAGGTACTTTTACCCGTTCTTGCAAATTATCGACGCTTCTCAATATCCATTAAGATTAAACCAAGTAACACTTACCGGAATTGACGAATCCTTTATTAAATCAATTTACGACGAAATGCTGTCAGAGGGATATTGTGAGATAGGAAACGAAATAATTTCAATTACCGAAAAAGGCAAGCAATTTTTAATTGATAATAACCCAAATCCTGAAAACAAGGAACTACACATGCGTATACTTGAGTATCTTAATAATAATTTTGTTTATGGTAAAAAATTGGAATTTGTAACGCCCATTTTGCATGAAACAGCAACGCCCGAACAAAGGCTCGAAATGGTTTTGGTAATAAGGCAATTAAAACAAGACGGTTATATAGATTTTGATGGGCGTGAAAATGTTTTATGCGATAAACAAGCTGGTGTACTCACACGCACTACTCAAACTGGCTTAAAAGCAACTATAACAGATAAAGGCAGGGAATATTTGAATCCAAAGCCGCCAATTTCTTTGCATCCTGTACGTAACACTACAAATAATATTCATAATAGCGCAGGGATTATTATTGGTGACGGTAACGAGGTTTATCAACCTGACTTATCACAAGACAACAGTTTAAATAGCCCAAAGACAACCATAAACAATCCTGAAAAAAGCCAAAGCAGGTCGCCAATAGAAAAAGCATATTGGGTTATATACATCCTTATCGGATTGACAGTGCTTTATACTTTCTTGCATACTAAGCACTTGTTTGGGTTTTAAATATAAATTTACACTAAACTGTAAATTTGTTAGTTAATGCCCCCCGAGGAGGGAATTTCATTCCAGCTAAGGGAAAACATTTTAATTACATATCTTAGCCTTACCAATATATCCCAACCGTGAAAAGATTAATCCTGATAGAAGACGACAAAGATGCCCGCGACATGGCCGTTTTTACTTTTGAGAACAATGGTTTCGAAGTAATAAAGACTGAAAAAGAAATTACCGTTGAGGAGATCATCGCGTTAAAGCCGCACATCATTGTTATCGGCTATCAATTGAAGGGTACGACGGGCAATGATATTTGTTCGAGATTCAAAGCTGACGACCAATCCAATCCAATACCTGTTATTGTGTACTCGACGACGCTGGAAACTGCAAAAATCACAAAAGGCAACTGCGCAGACGGTTATTTGGGAAAACCTTTGGAACTGGATGACCTGGTTTGGCTGGCGCACAGGATATCGTTGAATAACCGATAGCTTACCCCGTCGGGGTTACCGCTTTTTAGAAAAACCATGTAAAAAAGTTTTGCGCCGTAGGTGCAATACATTGTACGCCATGCGGCCGCGCGTTATGCCTATCTGCTGGGGGTTGCACTTACGGCGCAAAAATCTTGTTCTTTAATATTCTACAAAGCGGTAGCTCCTACGGAGCAGCCTGTCACGCGGCTTATTATTTTTGGCTAAAGCCGATTGACGCTTCCTTATTTCTCCGCCCCATAAATGGGACGGCAATGAATTGACTTGCGCCTGGCATGCACGCCTATTCATTGCCGTTGGCTTCAGCCAACGGGTAAAAGTTCAAAACAGATTTGGCTTTAGCCTAAATTTGATAGCCATTTATTTGTATCTTCGGGTAAACCTTAGTGCATTAGCGCAATAAAATGGTCAAGTTATCTACAGTTCCAAAAGGCAAGATTATATTCTTTGTTTCTGTTGCGATTTTAATGCTCTGTGTGTCAGTTTATTTTCTCTACAGAACAAACTTGGCTTGGCAGGAAAATTTAACCTATAATTTTACTGGGGTTGTTGAGAATGTAGACTATGACGTAAAAGGAATTCCGGAAGTAACAGTCCATAATGAGAAATATTACTTGGCTTCGGGGTATAATTTTGAATATAAAATAGAAAGAGGGGATTCTATAATAAAGTTAAAAGGTTCTTCCGTTTACAAAATCATAAAACACAAGTCAGGTGCCATTGTCGAATTTGACAATAAGTAACATTTGCCTCTACCTTACATCAACGCTGATCCCTGCACCACTCCTCTTTCCTCAATCGTCCTGTCGATCACAAACTGTATCTCCGATTTTTTGAGGCCCCAGTTGGGTGCGATAAGCAGTTCCATATCGGAGAGGCCAAACAAACGCTGTATCACCACATCCGGGCGGACGAGGGGCAGCAGTTCGCATAAAAAGTCGGCATATTCGGGCAGGCTGAATAGTTTGAAGGGGTCGCGTTTGTATTTGACGCCCATCACAGAACCTTCTACAATATGCAGGTGGTGGAACTTCACAAATTGTATCTGCGGGAAACGGTTGATCTCGGCGGCATATTTCAGCATCATCTCCTTCGTTTCCCAGGGGAAGCCGAAAATGGTGTGCACGCAAATCAGCAGCGGGCTGTTCTCAACCAGTTTAAGCGTATTCACCAGGTCGCCGTGCAGGCAGCCCCGGTTTATCTGTAATAGAGTTTCGTCGTAGATGGACTCCATGCCCATTTCCAGGTCGACATCAAAGCGGTCGGTATAGCTTTCGAGCAGGGCAATTTTTTCGGCATCAATGCAATCCGGGCGCGTGCCTACGGATAGGCCCACAATGTTTTTGGTATTGATGCTCAGCGCCTCGTCGTACATCATCTTTAAATAATGTGCCGGGGCATAGGTATTGGTGTTTGGCTGAAAGTAGATAATAAACTTATCGGCCTTGTTGCCTTTGACGGCGCGTTCCATGCCCTGTATTACCTGCTCGCGTACTGTTGGAGCATTACGCGATACCGAGGGCGTAAACGAATCCACGTTACAATAAGTGCAGCCGCCATAGCCTTTTGAGCCGTCGCGGTTGGGGCAGGTAAAGCCGCCATCCACAATAACCTTAAACACACGCTCGCCTTTATACTTTTCGCGCAGCCATGCTCCGTAATTGTTGTAGCCCTTGATACCTTTTTGCAGTAATGATTCCACCGATTCTATTATGATTCCACCGATGTCTTTCTGATTACACCGATGGGGTAAAGATACGGTTTTAGGATCACATGGATTGGATTATAGGTTGTGCCGTCATTTTCAAAAATGACCTTCATCATTTACGGGCGTTTTACAATTGCTGAAATTGCGGCATCTGTACCGAAGTATTGTGTTAGTTAAATCATCCCCCAATTATTCAGCAACGTTAAGACATAAAAATTATAAAGCCGTAATTATTTGGCTGAGTATTGGCACCGTCATGCTGATGATACAGATATTATTAGGCGGCATAACACGATTAACCGGCTCGGGCCTGTCGATAACCGAATGGAAACCATTGATGGGTGCTTTACCCCCGCTGAGTCACGCTGAATGGCTGCAAAGTTTTGAAAAGTACAAGCAAATTGCGCAGTTTAAACAGTTGAACAGCAATTTCACCTTATCCGACTATCAAGCCATTTTCTTTTGGGAATGGCTGCACCGCGAATGGGCACGACTGATGGGCCTCGTATTTATTATTCCCTTCATCGTTTTTATCCTGAAAAAGAAGCTCAACAGCAAAATGGTATTGCCGCTTATCGTCCTGTTCCTTTTGGGAGGACTGCAGGGTGCTATAGGCTGGCTTATGGTAAAAAGTGGGCTTAATGATACCGATACGCGCGTGGATCATATCCGTTTGGCGGTACATTTTATGTGCGCGTTGCTGTTACTTACCTATTTGGTATGGTTTATTTTGAGATTGCGCACACCGGTTACTCAAATTCAATCGGCACCGAAGGTAAAAAGGCTCAATGTTATCCTGCTGTGTTTATTGTTCTTTCAGCTTATTTACGGCGCTTTTATGGCAGGCACGCATGCGGCCCTCAATGCACCCACCTGGCCCGATATCAATGGCATCTACATTCCGGCGGGAATGGTAGCAAATGGCAACTTTTGGTATAATCTGTATTCTGACCCGCTGACTATCCAGTTTATCCATCGGGGCCTGGCTTATGTTATTGGGATAATAACAATCATTTGGTTCGTACAATGCGGGAAGGTTTTGCGTGGCACGTGGCTTTACAAAATGCGCTGGGCACCCTTGTTATTAGTTGCCGCGCAAATCACCCTGGGAATATTGGCGCTGATCAACAGCATGTTTAAAATCGCCATCTTCTATTCTGTCATCCACCAGTTTACCGGGATGCTGCTTTTAATATCGCTGGTGGTTACGTTCTACCTCAGCAAACGGAAAGCAAGCCATTCCTATTAATATTTTTACGGGTTTTTACGCAAAAAATACCGTTGAAACACTGGTGACAATGCCGGTTATTTGATTCAACTTTGGGCTTTGTTAAACCTAAAAATCTTAAAAACAATGGCAAGCTTTACAACAAGAGTCGAATTAGTAAATCCAGACAGCAATGATTATGAATTATTACACCAGGAGATGCGCGACCGGGAATTTTACCGGGTGATCAGTTTTTGCGGCAAGTGGCACGACCTGCCGCCGGGCGAGTACGACCGCAGCTCAACTGCTCAAATGGGTCAAATTTACAGCGATGCCGGTGCGGCCGCCCAGGCGGTTATCGATAATAAGCCGCTCAATGACCAAAATCAGCCCAAGAATTACTTTTTTATTATAACTGAGGCAGTTGACCGGTCGATGATATTGCCGCAAACAACCGACCCTCTTAAATTGCCACCGGGTGCAAGTTTGTAAGCTTTTTGCTGACGGAGTATTTTAGGTCCAAAAACGGGATTTGTTTAGAACAGGTCCCGTTTTTATTGCACCACGACCTCTCCCTAAATCCCTTTCCAGGGGAGAGGGATTTTCTAATTACTCTTCCAAAACATTTTTACAACCGGAGGGTTTAATAGCTGACACATTATTTCGACTCCTATGAAAACTTACATCCCACCATCATTCATTGCGATCGCGTTATTCTTTTCATTGGGAGCCTGCAAAGGAAGCGGCCCGGCCAATGCCGGTGATTCGACCAGGGTGCTGGACTCAAGTTCGACGACTAAAGTGGATTCAACGCTAAAACATGATGCCGGAAAGGACACGATAAATATGAATGGAGACACCGTAAAGAAAATGGACACCATACATAAAACCACGGTGAAAACAACCGGGGTAAAGAAAACTATCCCGAAGAAAACCCAATAAGTTATACTCGCAGAATCCGGAACGGGGCCAGGCATTTATACGGGGTCCCGTTTTTTTTGCCCGATAGCGGCCCCGGGAACACCATAAAAAAATGTTGCAGTACCGGGAATTTAAACTCACCTTTAATCTACCGCTAACTCCTCATTTTCAAGACAATGGAAAACTTCACCACGAGAGTTGAATTGCATGATCCCGATGAGGGCGATTACGAATTACTGCACCGCGAAATGCGTGATGCCCTGTTTTGCCAGGCGGTGAAGCACAAGGGCGTATGGCACGATCTGCCTCTTGCCGAATATGATTGCTTATCCGATTTTACCACCACATTTATTTATAATTTGGCCCATACGGCTGTAAAAGCCGTGATTGATAATAAACCGGTAAACGATCGGCAGCAACTCAAAGACTTTTGGATCATTGTAACCAAATCGGACGGTGACCGGGTGTTTAAGCTGCCGCTGACAACGGATGCTGCGAGGTTGCCGGAACGCGAGAAGCTTTGAGGTTGTCTGAACAAGGATTTTAGGATTAAAGGATTCGCCTGATAAACGGCGCGAGGGATATTTCTTTCTAAATCCCAAAATGGCCATGAACCATGAACGATAACCTACGAACCAATTATTATGCACGCATAGCTTTACAACATTTTGATTAGCTTTGCTGTACAATTACGCCAATGGAAGCCGTTTCCCCATACCACGCAAAAAACAAAATACGCTTTGTAACCGCAGCTTCGCTGTTTGACGGGCACGATGCAACCATTAATATTATGCGCCGCATTTTACAGTCGAGCGGTGCCGAGGTGATACACCTGGGGCACAACCGCTCGGTGGATGAGGTGGTGAATTGCGCCATACAGGAAGATGTGCAAGGCATTGCGCTGACATCGTACCAGGGTGGCCACATTGAATACTTTAAATACATGTATGACCTGCTGAAAGAACGCGGTGCGGGACACATCAAGATATTTGGCGGCGGCGGCGGTGTGATACTGCCCTACGAGATAAAAGAATTGCAGGATTACGGCATCGCACGCATTTATTCGCCGGACGACGGGCGTACGATGGGTTTGCAGGGGATGATTAACGACATGCTTAAGCAATGCGATTTTGCAACGGTAACCAAATTAAACGGTGAGTTAAAACACCTGCCACAAAAGGACCCGAAGGCGATAGCTTCGCTAATAACGCTGGCGGAGAATGACCCGGAACAGTTTGCCGTTGCGGGTGGCGCAAGGGGCGTGGCGAAAAAAGGGATTCCGGTTTTAGGGATTACCGGCACAGGTGGTGCGGGAAAATCGTCGTTGGTGGATGAGATCGTACGCAGGTTTTTGATGGAAACAGATAAAACGCTGGCGATAATTTCTGTCGACCCATCCAAACGGAAAACGGGCGGCGCGCTTTTGGGCGACCGGATTCGGATGAATTCGATTAACAGTCCGCGGGTGTATATGCGTTCGCTGGCTACGAGGCAGGCTAATTTGGCGCTGTCAAAATATGTACAGGAATCTATTGATATCTGCAAAGCGGCTGGTTATGACCTGATCATCGTGGAAACTTCAGGCATCGGGCAATCGGATACGATGATAACCGATTACTGTGATCTATCCATGTACGTGATGACGCCGGAATTTGGTGCGGCTACGCAACTGGAAAAAATTGACATGCTGGATTTTGCGGATATTGTTGCTTTAAACAAGTTTGACAAACGGGGTGCGCTGGATGCGCTGCGAGATGTGCGCAAGCAGTATAAACGTAATCACCAGTTGTTTACCGCTAAAGACGAGGATTTGCCGGTCTATGGCACCATGGCATCGCAATTTAATGACCCCGGCATGAACAATTTGTTCGAGGCGCTGATGCGGGCCATTAAGGTGAAGACGGGGGTTAATTTTATTGGTAAGAAATACGATACCGCCGCCCTGCATTGGGGCGAATCGGAAAAGATATATATTATTCCGCCTGACCGGGTGCGTTACCTGGCCGAGATAGCCGAAGCCAGCCAGGAATATGGGGAATGGGTGCAATCGCAATGCAAGATTGCGCAGCAAATGTTCCAGGTGAAGGGGGTGATGGATATTGTAGAGACGCAAGATTTTGCGTCTCTGAAAAATACATCTTCAAACGATAAGGAGACGCAAAATCTTGCGTCTCTACGGGACATTTATAAGAAATTAGAGGAACATCTACATCCAGATTGTAAAAGGTTACTTAGCGAATGGCCGGAAACGGTTAAAACCTACAAGGCCGAGAACTTTATTTATAAGGTAAGGGATAAAGAGATTAAACAACCGCTATTTTATACCTCGTTGTCGCAGCTTAAAATTCCAAAGATATCATTACCAAGATATGAGGCCTGGGGCGATATATTGCGCTGGCTGCTGACCGAAAATGTACCGGGTGAATTTCCTTATACTGCCGGGGTGTTCCCGATCAAACGTGAAGGCGAGGACCCTACCCGCATGTTTGCGGGTGAGGGCGGTCCGGAACGCACCAACAGGCGTTTTCATTATGTGTCGCTGGGGCAACCGGCGCACAGGTTATCCACCGCTTTTGATTCGGTGACGCTGTATGGCGAGGACCCGCATGTGCGGCCTGATATTTATGGCAAGATCGGTAACTCCGGGGTTAGCATCGCCACTTTGGATGATGCCAAGAAACTGTATTCGGGATTTGACTTGTGTAGTCCGTCGACTTCGGTATCCATGACCATCAACGGGCCAGCCCCGATGCTGCTGGGTTATTTTATGAATGCGGCTATCGACCAGCAATGCGAGAAATACATCCACGAGCATAAGCTGGAGCATTTGGTTGAAGCAAAGTTTAAAGAGTCGTATAAAAATCTTACTCCGCCAAAATATGACGGCGATTTGCCGAAAGGCAATGAAGGTTTAGGTTTAATGCTCCTCGGTCTTACCGGCGACCAGGTTCTGCCTGCCGATATTTATGCAAAAATAAAAGCTAAAGCCATATCCACCGTTCGCGGGACGGTGCAGGCGGATATATTGAAAGAGGACCAGGCGCAGAATACCTGCATCTTCTCAACTGAATTTGCGCTGCGGATGATGGGCGATATGCAACAGTATTTTATCGATCAAAATGTTCGTAATTTTTATTCGGTTTCGATATCGGGATATCATATCGCTGAAGCCGGGGCCAACCCTATTTCGCAACTGGCGTTTACCTTGTCAAATGGCTTTACTTACGTGGAATATTACCTGAGCCGGGGAATGAACATTGATGATTTCGCACCTAATTTGTCGTTCTTCTTTTCCAATGGTATCGACCCGGAGTATGCGGTGATCGGCAGGGTTGCGCGGCGGCTTTGGGCAAAGGCCATCAAAAATAAATACAAAGGCAACGACCGTTCGCAAAAGCTGAAATACCATATCCAAACCAGCGGGCGCTCGCTGCATGCACAGGAGATAGACTTTAACGATATACGTACTACACTGCAGGCGCTGTATGCCATTTATGATAACTGCAATTCGCTGCATACCAATGCTTACGATGAGGCAATAACCACCCCTACAGAAGAATCCGTTCGCCGGGCGATGGCGATACAATTAATTATCAACCGCGAATTGGGCTTAGCTAAAAATGAGAACCCGTTACAGGGTGCGTTTATTATCGAAGAGTTAACCGACCTGGTAGAAGAAGCCGTCTTAGCCGAATTCAAACGCATTAACGACCGCGGTGGTGTGCTTGGGGCGATGGAAACCATGTACCAGCGCGGCAAGATTCAGGAGGAATCCTTGTACTACGAAACGCTTAAACATACCGGCGAATATCCTATCGTGGGTGTGAATACTTTCCTCAATAAAAAAGGTTCGCCGACTATTACGCCATCGGAGGTGATCCGGGCAACCGAAGAAGAAAAGCAATTCCAGATCACGGCCTTAGAAGCTTTCCAGAAACGAAATGCGGATAAGGCCCCTGCCCTTTTAAAAGAACTGCAAACCAGGGCCATTGCCGGGGATAATATCTTTGAGAGCCTGATGGAAGCCTGCAAATATTGCTCGCTCGGGCAAATATCCCATGCCTTGTACGAGGTTGGGGGGCAGTATAGACGCAACATGTGATCAGAGACTGGTGATCAGAGATTAGTGAAAGGTTGGATCAATCATTCATATTTCTGAGAGATCCCCTGCTCCAAAATTATTTTAAATCGCGGGAGCATATGCCCTTCAACGGCAATGGATTTGATGATGCCGCCGATGCTGTAAAGTTGACCATCGCGAGCCTTAAAATCCTCAACTGACCATTTGTCGGTAAGTATAATATTTTCGAATGCAAAAATATCAGTACCGTTTCTGTTAGTTTCGCTAACAAAAAGCGTATCCGGTTTGTCATTCATCATCTGGATCGTATTAAGGCCGCCCTTTAAAGAAATACGGTGACCGGGCAAAATGATCAGCTTGCCCGTAAATCCCTTGACCGCTTTGAGTGCCTCTTCCTGTGTTACCGTACCGGCATTCAGCAAGCCTCCTTCCGAGTGGATATACATCGTCCTTAAAAGAGCCGCTGTAGGATCGCCCGGACCGGCATTTTGCATTTTGTTTAACAGCGCCAACGATTTTGTATTAGCCTCCTGCCATTGCTCGTTTTGAAGGTTGTCAATTAAGTCGCGCCACTCCTGTGACAGCATTAAGGATTGTGCATTTACATTTGCTAGTACCGCTAATACAAGGCATAGGGAAATAATAAGTCTTTTCATTTGGTTAAGGAATAGTAAAGCAATATACATGATAAAAAGTTGAAATTTTATCAGAGAATATTCTTTGCCTTTATTTTGATCTCCTTATTTTGCTCCATGCTATCCGAAATACAAGAAGACCAAACCTACACCCGCATAACAGCTGCTGACCCTGTTTTCAGCAGCCGCCAGTTTGAGAATTGTAAGTTTAGCAACTGTGATCTGTCTAATGCCAATTTGAGCGGCATCCTTTTTATCGATTGCCTGTTTGAGGATTGCAACCTGTCATTAGCCAATATGAGTAATACTGGTTTGCAGAACATCCGCTTCAAGCATAGCAAACTCAGCGGCGTAGATTTTAGCAAAAGTCTTGATTTTTTGATGCAAATGCATTTTGAGAACTGCGTTTTGGATAATGCGGTATTTTTTTGCAAGAAAAACAAGAAAGGCAATTTTAAGGATTGCTCCATGATAGAAACTGATCTCACGGAAGCCGACCTCACCGATTGTAAATTTGACAACTGCAACCTGTACCGCGCCTTTTTTAGCCAGACGATATTAACGAATGCCGATCTGAGCACATCGTATAATTTTATTATCGACCCGGATAATAACAGCATCAAAAAGGCCAAATTCTCGGTGCATGGGTTGGCGGGGTTGTTGATGAAATATGATATTAAGGTGGTCTGAACCGGGATTAAGCAGATTTAAAGGATTTTCACGATGATAACGCTTCGTAGGTTTCCGCTCCACTATTTTCGTAGATTTATTCCATCATAAACTATATGAGAAGAATAATCCTTTCGGCAGTCATTTTATTCTATTTGCTTTTTTGCTGCTCTTTTTCTCATAGCAAGTCCCACCTACCTCATAAAATAACCGACTCCATTCCCACGGCAGCCAGGAAACTAATCAAATCCTACCCTACTTTTGTAACCAGCTTTGCTAATAACCATTTAATTTTTAAAGACGGCAGCAAACTATTGTGGGATGACGGCATCAAAAATAAATCATACCAGGCTTTACTGGATAAGCCCGACGTTAAGGATATGTTTAATCAACCATACACGGTCGGTGCGTTGAAATCAACCCCGGCTGTAAATTTTGACCCTGGGCGTGTACGGGATGAAGCGTTCTTTTTGAAAATGTATGGGTCGACAGAAAAAAAAGTTAAGCAAAATCTTGCCGTAATAACCTGGTGCCCGAAACTGGTAGGGCAAAAAATTACGGTGACCAAAGTAAATGGCGTTGATAAAAAACTGATCGAAATATCAAAAGAACTGGATGAGCACCCCGAACTTAAAAAATTCCTGACCAATATTGGCGGCACTTTTGAATGGCGGAATATCGCGGGCACGCACCGGCACAGCATGCACAGTTTCGGGATGACGATTGACATTAATACTACCTATACCGATTACTGGCAATGGGCATGCAAATGCACCAACGAAAATGCCGACCTGAAATACCAAAACCGCATTCCGCAAGTTATAGTGGATATATTTGAAAAACACGGCTTTATATGGGGCGGCAAATGGTACCATTACGATACCATGCATTTTGAATACCGGCCCGAGTTATTACACGATTAAATGATTTGATGGATAAAGGACTTAAAACGATGAAAATCTTCGCAGCAATTGTTGGTCTGTTCCTTGTCGCATTTATCAACCTCGCCGATAATGTTTTAACACGCTTTAAAACACCCGACGGCTTTCACCAGGCATCCGTTCAGCCGGGAAGTTTTGCGGCTTATTTGCAAAGCCTGCCATTAAAACCGACCGGCACGCATACGCTGACCTATAAAGGTGCCGTAGCCGCAACGGATGTAGAAACCGCCGCAGTGGTGGATATCAGCGTCGGCCACGAGGATCTGCAGCAATGCGCGGATGTGGTGATGCGCCTGCGCGGCGAATACCTGTACAGTCAGAAACGGTATAACGATATCAGCTTTAAGTTTGTGAGCGGGTTTAAGTGCGATTATATCCATTATGCCAATGGCTACCGCTATCATAACGACCATTGGGTGCTAAAAGCCAAAAAGGATTACGGCTACAAAACTTTTATGGGTTATATGGAACTGGTGTTCGCTTACGCGGGAACTTTGTCATTAGAAAAAGAATTGAAACCTGTTAGCAATCCCAATGATTTAAAAGCGGGCGATGTGTTTATTCATGGCGGGTCGCCGGGGCATTGTTTTATTGTGATGGATGTGGTGGAGAATGCGCAGCACCAGAAGCAGTTCCTGCTGGCGCAAAGCTTTATGCCGGCGCAAAATTTACAAGTGCTGCAAATGGCACCCGGCTACGAATGGTTCAGTATGGATAAGATACCGAGTATTTGGTATGGGGAGTTGGTGAAGCCAAATTATCTAAAGAGATTTGATTAATACATAAAGTGCAGGGTGTCATGTTGAGGCACTCGAAACATGCGGGCAAAGGCCTTTACGCCCATCCTTCGAGAACCTCAACATGACACCTACCGCGCTTTATTAATTTAACCGCTGACCCCTACTTCAGCTTTTGAAAATCCAAATCCTGGAAATCGTAACTAAAATCGGTTGCCGGGGATATGGGTTTCATTTTGATGCCTGTTGGTTTGCCTTCTTCATCCAAAGAGAAGGTGGCGAATGCGTCGGCATCCATTGCCCTTTCGTTCCATTTGATGACGAGCGTGTTGGCTTTGTAAGGCAGCACCTCGCCTGTTAACCTGGGCGAACGTTTTACGGCAAACCAAAGTTTACCGCCTTTTTCGCTGATGGTGGCATCACCCAGCCAGTTATCGTGATAAGTGCCAATATAAATGCTGTTATCGAGCTTTGGTCCGTTTTTAAGCCTGGCTTCCACTTGTTTCCAAACGGCTTCCGTGGCCTTATCGGCATTGCCTTTGCCGGCTGCCACCATGTCGGAAAATCTCTTGACCCAATCGTTGCCGGTTACGCCGAGGTAGCTGTCTTTAATTTGATTGTCTATGGCGCTGAATGCGGCGCCGGATTGCTGGTTGGTTAAAACGATGATGGCTAATTTCAATTCAGGGATCAGGTCCACTTTGGTCACCATGCCGTCGATACCCCCGGTATGACTCACTTCTTTATAACCTTTGGCATCGTTCAAAAACCAGCCCAGCCCATAAGCGGCAAAATGTGTATTGTAGGCGCCCGGTCCGCCAACAGGCAATATGGTTTGCGGCGACCACATTTCCTGGTGTATTTTTTGGGTGAAAAGCTGTTTACCATCGCCGTATTTGCCATTATCCATCTGCATGATGACCCATTTGCTTAGATCTGTAACGCTGGAATAGATACCGCCTACGGCATTGCTGCTCGTACTAAAAAAACGCGGAATCACTTTCACTGTGCCGTCAACAGGTGCATGGGCATCCACATAATTACTATTGCCTTTTATCCGTTGGAACGCCGCCCGGCTATTGGTCATACCCAGCGGCTTCATGATACGGGTTTCGATAAAATCTTCCCAACTCATTCCTGATGCCCTTGCTATTACCTCTCCCGCCACTTTATATAATTGATTGTCATAAGCGAATGTGCTCCTGAAACTGGTAACCGGTTTAAAATAACGGAGGTTATGGATAGCATCAGCGAGTGTGAAATCGGTTGAGTCGGGGAAATCCACCAGGTCGCCTACGCCCAACCCGAGGCCGCTGCGATGAGTGAGCAGATCGCGTATGGTGAACTCAGAAGTCACCCAGGGGTCGTATAATTTAAATTCGGGGATGTAATCGGTCACTTTATCATCGAGGTGCAACTTGCCTTCATCACACAAAATGCCGATCGCTGCAGCAGTAAATGCCTTGCTGTTGGATGCAATACCGAAAAGGGTATTCTCATCCACCTTTTTACCTGTTGCCAGCGAAGCGACGCCATAGCCTTTGGCATAAACGATCTTGCCATCTTTGACAACGGCCACCGCGATGCCAGGCACATCAAATGTTTTGAGGGTGCGCGCCACTAAAGAGTCGATAGCGGCGGGGGCCGTTTGGGCCTTTACTGAAATAGCGTTGAATAGAAAGCACGAAAAAAATGCAGCGACGAAGACGCGTTTGAAGGTTTGCATAAAGGATGATTTTAGGATAAATATAATTATTAATCTCTTTTCTCTACTCTATCGTAAAAACCGCCAAATACATTGGTGCGAACACCTTCTTCCCGGAAGAATTCACCGGGGAAGCCGAGTTCGATGGCGCTGGCTTCGTCTAAACGCTTTAATTGTTCGTCGCTTAAGGTCACGTTAACAGTTTTGAGGTTATCTTCCAGTTGACTTAATTTCGTCGCACCGACGATCGGGATGCTTGAAAAACCCTGCTGCATGGTCCATTTGAGTGCGACGTTACCGGGCGATGTGCCCAGTTCGTTGGCAATTTCTACTACTGCTTTTGTGATGGCAACGGCCCGGTCATTTAGTCTTTTGCTTTCGGGTTTAATGCGACCCTGTTCTCCGCGAAGGTATTTGCCAGTAAGCACACCACCGCCTAAAGGGGCCCATGGCGTAACCGTCATGCCGAAATGTTTGGCCATGGGTATCAGTTCACGTTCGGGTGTTCGGGCAATCAGGCTGTATTCGACCTGTAAGGCCACAAGCCGGCTCCAGCCCATCAGCTCGGCCATGGTATTGCCCTGCGCAACCACCCAGGCAGGTGTATCGCTTATCGCTATATAGTTTATTTTGCCCTGTTTTACCAGGTCATCCATACCGCGCAAAACCTCGTCAATGGGTGTGAGGTCGTCCCAAATGTGGAGGTAAAACAGGTCGATATAATCCGTGTTCAGGCGTTTGAGGCTGGCTTCCACGCTGCGCATCATGTTTTTGCGGTTATTACCGGATGCGTTGGGGTTGGTGGTATTATCTTTCAGCGTGTATTTGGTAGCGACCACAAAATAATCACGATCATGGTTGCTGATGTAATCACCGATGATCTTTTCGCTGGTGCCCAGTTTGTAAATGTTTGCCGTATCCAGGAAATTGCCGCCTGCGTTCGCGTAAGCATCCATAATGGCAAAACTGGTGTCGCGATCTGCGCCCCAGCCGGCTTCGGTGCCAAAACCCATGGTGCCGAGGCATAATTCAGAAACTTTAAGGCCCGATCGGCCAAGTAGTTTGTATTTCATTGCAGTAAATATTTAATGATGTTCTTTCCTTTTTAACAATCCGCCCGTAGTATCCTCGATGCTTTGCTGAACAATAAATGCGGCAGGATCGATATCCAGTATTTTTGCTTTTATCGATGGTATCTCGAGCCGGGTAGCTACGGTAAATATAATATCACGCACATCGTTGATATGACCGTCCTTGCCGTAGCCTTTTTTTCCTTCATATACTGTGACACCGCGGCCCATATCGGTTATGGCTTTGCGGATGGCCTCTCCTTTAGCCGACACAACGGTAATGCTGGTGTATTGCTCGATACCGTTCAAAATAAAATCGACGGTCTTGGAAGCCGACACATAAGTGAGAATAGAGTAAAGTGCCGCCTCTATGCCTAAAAAGAACACAGCCGACGAAAAAATGATAACGTTGAGCAACAGTATCACATCGCTCACTTTAAATAGCTGCATTTTTTTACTAACAAGGAGCGCAGCTATCTCCGTGCCATCGAGTACGGTCTCGCTCCTTATCGCCAGGCCTATGCCGACACCAATAAAAAAGCCCCCAAAAACGGCGGTAAGCGACTTATCGTGCGTTATCTCGGGAAAAGTAACAAAGGCCAGGCACAGCGAAAGGCCGGCAATTGCCAGCGCGCTGCGGAGGGCAAAATAAAAGCCAAGACGGCGGTAAGCAAGGTAAAGAAAGGGAAGATTAATGAGGAAAAGCACAATTGAAAGCGGCAGGCGGGTAGTTTCGGCTAAAAGCATCGATATACCGGTAACACCGCCGTTGATAAAATGACTTGGCAGTAAAAATCCTTTGAACCCGAGGCCGACAGAAAATATACCTAAAACTACCAGGGCGAAATTCACAAAGCCGCTTTTAGTTTTCATGGTTAAATATAGTTGATATTTTATGGTTGCGAGGCAAAACTACAATTAAGCTTGCGCAAACAAAATGACCTGTCGGACAAATACAGACGGATTTGGTGAGGAGAGATAGGATGACAGAAGTCAGAGGTCGGAAGTCAGAAAATGACTCAAGGACAAATGCCTAATGACAACTACCCGTTAATCCAGCTAAACTTATACTCCAGCATCGGATTTTTCATCCTTTCGGCGACACGTATCAAACGGTTAGGCAGGTTAATGATATAATCGCGTGCCTTTTCGCCAGTTTCGTTCAGATCTTTGATGCTTTCGATATGCCAGTCTTCGATCAGTGTTTTCAGGATATCCACGTAATCGGTAGCGGTATAAATGCCCAGGCGCTGTGCAGCATCGGTAAAGTGGCCGAAAGTTTGGCCCACCTTTAAACCTACTTCGCGCAGGAAATGCGCAGGCATCACAATTTTCTTACGCATCATATCTTCAAAAGCCAGCATGGCTTCGTTAGGGTCAACTTCAAAAATCTTACTGATAAAATATTTATATGCCCGGGCATGGCGAGCCTCGTCGGCAGCTATTACCCCGCACATTTTGCTAAGCAATGTATCGCCGTCCTTTTTGGCCTGCGAAGCCACGCGGCGGTGCGATACATTTGTTGCCAATTCCTGGAAAGAGGTATATATAAAGTTGCGGTAAGGATCGGTGCCAGTACCGATATCAAAACCATCGGCTATCAGGTATTGGGTAGATACTTCCATCATGCGCATATTGACACGCCCGGAAAGGTAAAGGTATTTGTTGAGCAGGTCGCCGTGGCGGTTTTCTTCGGAAGTCCAATGCCTTGTCCACTTCATCCAGCCACCTTCTTCGTCTTTAGAAACACCGTCGACCATGGTTAGCCATGATTCGTAAGTAGGCAGTGCCTCTTCGGTAATAGTATCTCCAATCAAAACGGCTATCAAATCGTATGAAAGACCCTGGGCGCTCTCCTGCAGTTCTTTTATCTCTGAGAAGAAAGTTTCCCTTGTTGAGTCGGGAAGTAAGTCAGAAGGCTGCCAGATGGTATCAACGGGTTTCAAAAAATCATTGATCTTCTCAAGCATATATTTTTCAATATGCTTCATCACCTCGCATCTCTTCTCTTCAAAAAATCTCATATATTGATTATAGGGTGCAAAGGTAATCATTTAATATATGTAATTAACAAATCAGTTTTGGGTTCAATAAGCAATTGCATTTGCTGTACCGGCCTGGCTTATAACATGGTCGTATCTCAAAAATAACGAATTTGACATTATAAACCTATTCTAAAACCACTGCAAGCAATATCTTACTTATTTCTTTTGGGCAAAAATTGGCTCAAATCTATTATCTGCTGAGTTTCAGTTGAATTATTATTACCATTTAAATCATCAAAATGGCAACAAATAAGTAGCTTATACCCGTATAATTCACACAGTTTTGAAGTATGGTTAGTGTGTCGGAGAACTTCTGGCACCAAATTCGCATGGATTTGGATATGCGCGAGGGCAGCAGGGGGCTTGCTACTTTTCAAGCAACGCTGTTTTTAATTATAAAAACAGCACCTTTGGTAACCTCCCGTGTAAAACACTAAACTAAATTAAAAATACTAACAATCTTAACAGGTTGTTAATAACGATTGTTGAAAACGTTGCTTATTTCGATTATTTTTACTTTTATTCACGGTAAATTAACGACTGGTTTAATCTTTTTATAAACTAAGAAACCGAATAGATGCTTGTTCAAATTAACAAAGAGGAATTTTCTAAGGAGGTTGCAAAAAAGGCCTGGTACCAGACGAATAACATCATCTGGACGATTATTTTGATTTTTCCGCTGTTTAGTATTCCTGATTTTATTTGGGCAAAAGATATATGGATGCAAGCTCTTATCGGTCGCATTATTATTGTGCTTATCCTTTACATGCTGTACAATTTTATGCATGCCAAAAAATACAATCACCGGATATTATTGCACGTTGCTTTTTTCCTGCTTTCGGCTTTATCTGCGCTTTTGGTTACGCTTGTGCGGCCCAGTGAATTGAATATTTATTTCCTGCTATACTCGGTAGTCGTATTGTTTTTTAACATGCAGGTATTTTGGGAACCTATCAATTCAATTGCGCAGGGGCTTATCGCCATCATATTACTGATGCTGTTTTACACCCTTTTTGGTGCCAGCGAATACCAGATAGATGTTTTCATCAGCAATGGCGGCAGTATATTTTTTATTATCCTGGCTATATCATGCCTTATCCCCAATGCCAGGCATAAGGTAATATTGCGCGAAGTGCATTCGCAGATCGTAATTGAAAAATCGAATGAGCAGCTGAAGACCCAGAACAGGGACATCAGCGAGAAGAACCACATCATTGATATGCAGTACGAGCGCCTGCGCAAACTGGATGAACAAAAAAACAGCTTCATTAATATTGCGGGCCACGATCTGAAAAACCTGGTTGGTTCCATCATCATGAGTAATAACATGATCAAGGAAGAGGAAGACCGCCTGAGCACTGACCAAAAAGAATATTCGAGCTATATAGGGCAATCGGCCGAAAAAATACAATATATGCTGAGCAAGCTGATGGACGTTCGCGAGATCGAATCGTCAGAAATGCAGTTCAATATGGAGATATTTGATATCAACGTGGAAGTGCAGCATGTTTACCGCGGTTTAATTGAGACTGCGCAAATGAAGAATATAACCCTTGTAGACAATATCCTGAAATTGCCCCTCAACGTTAAGCTTGACCGGGTATTTACGGGCCAGATATTTCAAAACCTGCTATCCAACATTATCAAGTTTTCGCAGACTAATAACAGCATCAATGTTGTTACCAGCCTGCAGCGCCAGCGTTTCGTTTTCGAAATTATTGACAGTGGCATTGCCATTGGCGAGGATGAGCTGGATATGATGTTTAATAAATTAAAGACTTTAAATGATGCCTCGGAGCATGTGGAAAGCCGCCTCGGACTTGGCCTGTCAATAGCCAAGCTGATGACCCAGGAAATGGGCGGCGAACTAACTTACCGCAGTGACGACCATGGCAATTATTTTAGAGTAGAATTCAATGTGATCAATTAATACCTACAACCCGATGAATAAATTTTTAAGCCTTCTATCTCTTGCTTTACTCCTAAGTACAGCATCAATGGCACAAAGCATTGTATCGTTTAAATCGATGGGGCATGACGATGAACCTATTTATGGCATGATAGGTGCCAGCTCGTTTTATTTGAAGATCAGTCCGCTGGTTGAGATGAAAGGCAGCAAGCTGGTGCTTTTTATAGAACCGTCGCAGGCGCTGATAAAAGACCATTCCTTTGTGAATATAGTTATTAATGACAGGCCCGCTTACAGTGCGCGCCTGACAAAGGATTCGATTGAAAAGGTTACCATTGCGCTGACACCGGAAGATCTTTCGGCTGATAAGTTCCTGAAAATACAGGTTAAAACGCTGCTTACCGTATCGGATGACAAATGTAAGGACCTGGACAACCCGGCCATGTGGATAAAGGTTAAAGAGAATTCGTATTTATCACTGGTTAAGACCAACGGAAATTTCTTCAGCAATGTAAACATCAGCAACTGTTTTGAGTCGAAACGGGCCATCGTGTACCCGGTAAACCCAACGCTGCATGATTTGAAAGCCGTGGCATGGGCGTATTCAAGACTAAAAAAGACGCTTAACCGAGATATTAAGGTTTACCAGGAGGACGTGTTACCGGATAGTATCAAGAATTATATTATGGTTGGTAAATGGGGCAGCCTGCAGGCCGATAAAAAAGCGATGATGAACGTTAAGCCGGAAGCACCTGAAGGGCTTTTGTTCCTGAAAAAATCGCTGGTTACTTTGGATTCGGTTGGCAAAGGCAAGGAAGCGACCGTACCCGGTGAAATACTATTTATAACCGGTGGCGATGACCCAGGTTATGAAAAGGCCATCACTGCGCTTGGCAATATGAATATTTTGAATTCGTCATTCGGTGAGTACTTGCTGATCAATAACGCCCAGAATAACTTCTTTAAAACTATTGAAGAAAACCGTACCAGGCTAACCTTAAGGCAGGTTGGCGGCGCACCTAACTTTATGTCGGGTATTGGTTCGTTAACCAACGTGTACAGTTTCAAAAACAGCGACTTTAGCTTTACGCCAAAAGAAGTTGAGATACATTTTGTAGCCAACTACAGCAGCTTAACCCCTGGCGACCGCGGGTATTTCAATATCTACCTGAACGGCATGCTGATCAGCAGTGAAAGGCTGGATGCGACAGGAAAACTGAATACATCAGTTACGATAAACCGTTACCAGCATCATAAATACAACACGGTTGAAGCCGAATTCAGGATATACCCAAGCAGTGGTAATTGTATCAACTCGTTCACCAATTTCTTTGCCGAAGTGGATGTAGATAAATCGTACCTGGAATCGAAGAACCCTTTTATCACCAACGACCTGAGCTTTTATCAATATCCTGAAGCCTTTAATACTGGCACAACCAAAATTGTGGTAAGCAAGGAGTATGCAAAATATGCTGCCGCCGCTATGGGTGAAATTATTTTCGAACTGAACAATAACATCAATGGCAGTAATTTCCCCGAGTTTAAATATTCGGACGATATAACCGCGGCCGAGTTGAAAAAATATAATATCGTTGCATTGCTATCACAACATGACCCGTTGATGGATAATTTCCGCTATGCACCGATCAAGTTTAATAAGAAGTTCCGCATATTAAAAAATGAAAACGGCGACGAGGTGTACCGGCTTTCTGATTCAGTATCCAACGGCCTGGCGCAAATATTTTACGGCCCGAGCAATAACGCCGTATTGGTTATAACTGCAACAGGAAGCGAAAAAGAGAAAGCGTTTACAGCTGCCTCAAGATCAATTACCGAGCAACTATCCACCCTATCGAGCAATATGTGTATCTCGGACGTGAACGGGAACAAATACCTGTTCAACATCAATAAATCAAGCGAAAACCTGGAGTATTTTGACACCAAGAACGCGCTTACACGGTTTTGGGAAACGTACAACTTATACATACTGCTTGGCTTACTGGTGCTGATACTGATGTCGTTCCTGTATGTACGTTCGAGGGTGCAGAAATCGCAGGAATTGTTTAACGATTGATAGCGCGGCCTCATCCCAACCCTTCTCCAACCGCTGCCGCTATAGCTTTAGCGGTGTCGCAAGGAGAAGGGCTTAAAAAGGGATTTATAGCATTAAAACTTTTTTATATAAACGTATAATGGATATATCGGTTCCGGAGCTTTTGGTTAAAGACGGGTTCTTGTCACCACACGATCGGGATCATATCCAGGATTATGCAAAGCAATTTGACCTTTCGTTTCTAAAAGTAGCCCTGAGCTATGGTTATGTATCGCGCAAGAATTATGGGCGATCCATTAATCATGCCGGTTATGAGTTTCAGCACATACGCGATCTGAAGTATGACGAGGACGTATTAAAGGAAATCGACCTTGCATTTGCAGATGCTCACCTGGCTATTCCATTACGCATCGAGAATAACAAAGTTATTACGGTAATGGCCGATCCTACCAACCGGCTGGTTATCGACTTTGTGAGGCTAACCTACCACCTTGAGCCGGAAATTATTTTAGCCGACGATTTGGAGATTACCTGGCTGAGCCATAAATTACTTGGCGGACCGCATGTAAAAACTGCCGTTTTTGAATTATTGAACCGCGACCCTAACAGTTCGGCGCTGGCTACTTTTACAAACCCGCAACTGATCTTCTTTTTCCTGGTAACATGCGGGCTGGCTATAGGGGCAGTGTACAATTTTAAAGGGGTTTTGGTTATACTCAATATTATTTTAAGCTGTTTCTTTTTGGTGGCTATTATTTTTAAGCTGTTTTTATCATTAGTGGGCTCGCGGTTTGAATTGTACCAGGCCGTCACCAAAGAAGAGCTAAAACATTTAAAAGAGGATGACCTGCCCGTTTATACCATCCTGTTGCCGGTTTATAAGGAAGACAAGTTAATTAAAAAGCTGATATGGAACCTCCAGAGCCTGGATTACCCGCGCGAAAAACTCGATGTAAAGCTGCTGATAGAGGAGGATGACCATAAAACGCTGAACGCTGTCCGCAACCTCGATTTTCCGGCGGTGTTTGAGGTGGTCATTGTACCCTATCACCAGCCTAAGACTAAACCAAAGGCCTGTAATTACGGGTTGCTGTTCGCCAGGGGAAAGTACCTTACCATTTACGATGCGGAAGATATCCCGGACACGGATCAGCTTAAAAAAGTAGTTACGCTGTTTAATAAACTGCCGGAACATTACATCTGTGTGCAAAGCGCCCTTAACTATTTCAATCGCAACGAAAACTTCCTGACCCGGATGTTCACACTCGAATATTCTTTTTGGTTTGATTATATGCTGCCGGGCCTTGATACTTTGGATATTCCCATCCCGCTTGGCGGAACCAGCAATCATTTTAAGATAGAGGCGTTGAGAGACCTGGGTGCCTGGGATCCGTTCAACGTAACCGAGGACGCCGACCTGGGCGTTCGTGCTTATGCCAAAGGGTATAAGGTGGCCATCGTCAATTCAACTACTTACGAAGAAGCTAACAACGAGCCATTCAACTGGATACGCCAGCGCTCGAGGTGGATAAAGGGCTATATGCAAACCTATTTGGTGCATATGCGCAATCCCGTAAGGTTATGGAAAAAAGTAGGCTGGAAGGGCTTCTTAGGGTTTAACTTTTTTGTGGGGGCTACACCTATCACCTTTTTAATTTATCCTATCCTGCTGTTTATATTTTTGACAGCGGTTTTATTCAATATATCGTCAATTCATTTGTTGTTTCCAGACTGGGTACTGTTTATTTCGATATTCAACCTGATGGTGGGCAACATCCTGATGATCTACGTAAATATGATGGCGGTGTTTAAACGCCGCTTTTACGAACTGATACTATTTGCCATTGCCAATCCCATTTACTGGCTGCTGCACTCGGCTGCCGCGTACAGGGGTTTGTACCAATTGATTGTGAAGCCCTTTTACTGGGAAAAAACAAAGCATGGTTTAAGCAAGGTAAACAGCGCAACAAACGTGATTAAATAATGCACAAGAGAACGCTATATTTAATTATTTTATCCTTACTGCTTGCAGGTTACTACCTGTTTATGGGCGTGTATTTGCACAACCTGGACTACCACAATCTCGAATCGCTGTTTTACAGCGAGAAAAATAAAATACTGTTTGAGGGTGTGGGCAACCGGCTCAAAACTATGGGCCTCACGGCGCCTATACTGCCTTTTTACGGCACTTTTATATTCTCGTCCATCAGTCATTTGCTGGCGCCGGTGCTTGCTTCGGCAATTGGGACGGCCATCCTATTTTACATTATGGCCACTACGCTTACCAAGCGAAGTCACGATGATTTTTATTTAGCGATATTGCTGGTGCTGTTTGTATTTCATCCCGGGTTGTTATATACCGCCTGTTCGGGCAAATCCATTTATTTGGTGCTCATCTTCTTTTTCCTGTTCTTTTATCATATCCTGAGGTATTATAAGTCCAACACCACGTTCCACGTTTCTATTGCCAGTATTTGTTTAGTGGTGCTGGTTTTTTGCGACTATAAATTTATCTGGCTCACGCTGTTTTTTATCCCGCTGGTACTGTTTATTGCTACACAAAGCCTCAACCTGAGCGAAACCGAAACCGTGTTCCGCCTGGTGCAAAGCTTTAATACGCCTGCGCTTCGGCGAAAGCTCATCAACAAAACCTTTGCCATTTACATCATCATTTTTATACTGCCGCTGGCGTCCATCACCATCTTTAAGTTGCTGAACCTGACGCACGCCAATGACCTTGACTACTTCATAGATAGTCCGTATGCGACGTGGACGGTGCTGGCCGATAAGATAGGTTTTGAGCAGGCCACCAGTTTCGTGCATTACCAGTCGTCGCAGGTATCGCCACTGGTAACGGCAAGCATTGCGCTGTACTGCCCCATGATAGCCCTGGCTATTTACCTGTTCAGGCATAACACCTACCAGATATTAACCGTTGCTGCGCCTTTTGCCTTCGTGGAGTTTTTGCAGATCAAATACGATAAGATCTTTTTGGCGCATGAGTACTTTTTGATCTTCCTGATCCTGTCGCTGCTGTGTATTGTTTTCCGGGGGCACCGGCACGAAAACCAGCGCATGATGAAAACCATCCTGGGTATTATGACCATCTTCCAGCTGTTTACGGGTTACTTCTTTTTGGCCAACTCGTTTGTGCCCGAAGAACGCGACTTTGTAAATACACTGTTCCACCTAACACCCGATGATACCCAGGCCGACAACCGCGAGATGGCGACCTACCTCAATACGCTGCCCAAAAACGAACAGGTGCTGGCCGACGATGCCGTTGCTTACCCCGTGATTGCCTTTACCCACAATATCAAGCGCATTACCCTGCCTTACCAGGAAAGTTACCTGAGCGCCAGCGAAGCGCCCGAAAAGTACGTTAATTATATCCTGATAGCGACGGACAATAACCCGCTGAACGGTTATACCCAGCTGAACAATAAATACCTGCCCTCCATTAAACACAGCGACAGCAACCTGAACCTGCAGAAAATTTACGAGACGGATAACTGGATTTTGTATAAGGTGTTGTAGGACGTCAAGTTCAGACGCGTCAAGCAGAATTTGGGGTCATTCAATATGTTTAGGATTTTATCGTTATTATTACAATAACTCAACCTTAACCATGAAGACTATTTTAAGAATTCTGCTATTATTTTCCTGTTTTACTACTATTAAGGCTTATTCCCAGGATACTGCCTCGTATTTAAAGCCGGCGCAAGTAAAAATCAACCTCGATTTTTTAGGCGGATCGGTAAGTTATGAACAGCGCGTGAGTAATAGCAATACCCTGTACTTTGACGCAGGTATAGGCTATGGATTTACTTACCAGAGCACTTATTACGCCGATGTGAATAACGCCAGTTATCAATATCAGGTGCGACCTGCAATTACAGCTGAACTTAGACATTATTATCACTTTAAGGAAAGGCTTACCAAAAGCAGGAGCATTGCCAATAACGGGTCGAATTTTTTTGCGATGAATGCTAATTATATTTTTGAGCCTGTAAGTTCTTCAGGGAATTTAGATAAGGCTGCAGTCGCCAGCATTATGCCTTCGTGGGGCATACAACGGGCGCTTGGGAACAGTTTTAGTTTTGAATTACAGCTTGGTTTACAGGTTTCGTACGAGCTTACCCATTATGCACCCAATAGCACGCAGTGGAGCACAGGCCCTGGAGCAGTGATAAGGATTGGGTATGTGGTACGTTAGCGAGCTGATATTTAAGCAATAGCGGATAGTTGTGTTAGGGATAGGGTACCTATACTTCGACAGGCCCAGTGTGACAGCCAGCAACACCCAACCAAATTTAAAGTAAAATAAAAACCCCTTGCACTCGCTGCCCGGGCTTTACTGCATGCATGGCATATAGGCACGGGGCACAGCTAAGGGCATAAAATATGCGCCGCGCTAATCCAATAATTTTATGAGGGGGTTACATATGCCTGGGCGGTGTTTACTAATGGGTAATAAACATATTTATTAACCATTAAAACAAATTTCTAAAAATCATGAAAAGATCAATTACCGCTGCTATGCTGCTGGCTGTGTGCCTGTTTGTAAGCTGTCAAAAAGGTGCGTACCTTAAACCAACAACCACGGGTGGCACAACTGTAAACACGGGTGGCGGTGGTGGCACTACCACCAGCGGTGGCGGCAAAACCGGCGGCGGCACTGTTACTCCACCTGCCCCAACCATCCCTATCGACACAGTAAGCTCACCGTTGCCAATTGGCAGCCTGATCACTGTTGGTACCTGGAAGGTAACCTCGTACATGGAAGGCGTACAAAACGGTACCGGCGATTTTGCTAACTACACGTTCAATTTTGACGCGACGGGCAAAATTACGGCGCACCAGGGCGGCAACAGCTTTTTTGGCACATGGCTGTATGTAAATGCGGTTTTCTATTACGGCGTACCTATTTACGGCAGCAGTCCCGATGGGTTTAACATCAGCTTTGGTACTGCGCGCCCGCTGAGCCTGCTGGGTAAAAACCTGTTCATCAGCAAAAAGACAACAACCAACTTTTACCTGGACAGTGTAAACCCTGCCGAAAACACTCACGTTATATTTACTAAAATAGCAAATTAACTATTGAGGCTTATTTTACCGGAAACCCGCTTTGGCTTTATGCCGGGCGGGTTATTTTGGTTTCGGGGAAGATTGGTAATCAGATGAAACGCCCAAATTGCAAACCAAAATAAAAGCCCCTTGCACTCGCTGCTCGGGGCTTTAAACCTAAACCTTATCATGGGTTGAACAGGATGTTGCAACCCGGTACAAATATAGTAAAAATTTCTCATTGTGTTGGTTTGACACGTCTATTTTTTTAGGGTAAGAGCTTTAGAATCAAGACTCAAGATTTGAATAACGAACACTGAATGTCGAATAATGAATGATGAAGTTTTTGTGATACGGTTACTTCGGTGTTCGATATTCATGATTCGATATTCCCAAAACAAGAAACCCCATCAGCAAAGCTGACAGGGTTTCATTAAGATTGGGCACCGACCTACTCTCCCACATTTTACTGCAGTACCATCGGCTCTGGCG
>JAYUEE010000072.1:0-3393 GCA_043739405.1 Mucilaginibacter sp.
GAGGGTAGGGAAATAATTCTTATAATTGAGCATGAGTGAAGAAACTACCAACATTTTTGACAGAATGCTTGCCGGGGGCGTGTTCCGGCTCGACGACCCGGCGTGGCAGCCGGTTTCGCAGGCAGTTGACAACACGATAATGCTGTCAGCCGCGCTGAATACCTCGACAGACACCGATCAGATACGCGAACGGCTAAGTGAGATCATCGGGGTACCAATAGATCAAAGTACGACCGTATTCGTTCCGTTTTATACTAATTTCGGGCGGCACATTAAGCTTGGCAAAGGCGTATTTATCAATCACGCCTGTAGCTTCCTTGACCTGGGCGGAATAACTATTGAAGATAATGTGCAGATAGGGCCGAGGGTGAACATCACCTCAGAGAACCATCCTTTGGATCCGTCTAACAGGAAATCGCTTGACCTTAAATCTGTTCTGATAAAAAGAAATGCCTGGATAGGTGCCGGGGCAACCATATTACCCGGCGTTACTATCGGCGAAAACGCTGTTGTGGCAGCTGGGGCGGTAGTTAATAAAGATGTTCCTGCCAATACTGTTGTCGGTGGTGTGCCTGCAAAAATTATTAAAACAATTGATTTATAATACCCGGGCTTCTTAGGCGACCCGGCGAAGTTTTAAAATAAAATATCATGAAAAATGTAATAGTTGTTATCGGTGCAGGCTCCATCGGTCAGGCCATTGCCCGGAGGGTGAGTGCCGGCAAACATGTACTGCTTGCTGATCTTCGCCTCGAAAACGCCGATGCCGCTGCGAAGGTGCTCAGCGAAGCCGGTTTTGAAGTGAGCACGGCTTCGGTCGATATATCCTCCCGCGAATCGGTTCATGCATTGGTAAATGCCGCCACAGCTATCGGCAGCGTCACCGGGTTGATACAGGCCGCGGGGGTTTCGCCATCCCAGGCATCGCCCGAAACGATCCTGAAAGTTGATCTATATGGCAACGCGGTTATACTCGAAGAATTTGGCAACGTCATAGCAAGCGGAGGATCGGGTGTAGTTATTGCATCTCAATCCGGGCATCGTTTACCTGCTGTCACGCCAGAACAAAACAAGGCGCTGGCTACCACGCCGGCTGATGAATTGCTGTCACTTGACTTCCTTCAGGCTGACCAGGTCAAAGACTCGCTGCACGCCTATCAACTTTCCAAAAGAGGTAACTCACTGCGGGTGATGGCGGAAGCGGTGCGCTGGGGCAAACGTGGTGCCCGCATTAATACGATCAGCCCGGGGATTATTATCACACCGCTGGCAAAAGACGAATTGAGTGGGCCGCGTGGTGATGGATATCGCAGGATGATCAACGCTTCGGCTGTGGGACGTGCCGGAACGCCCGATGAAGTTGGAAACGTGGGCGCTTTACTGATGGGGCCAGATGGTGCATTTATTACGGGCAGCGACTTTTTAATGGATGGCGGCGTTACTGCTGCTTATTGGTATGGTGAGCTGGCGCCCAAGCCGGAATAATTAAACGGGGATACTTTTCCAGCATGTAAGCCCTAGGTCAAAAGATTTGAGGCTTTCTTGTTTTTGATGTTTTCAATTGTAGCTTTAGCACGTATGCTAAGCAGGTTACCCATATATCAAAAGCTCGTCCTCCTATTTTTATTGTTTAAGAATTGTGCTATGGCGCAAACCGGCACCAATTGGGTGCTTAAAGAAAATAACGACGGTGTAAAGATTTATACCGGCGATTATGTCAACTCGAAGGTAAAAGCTATTAAAGTAGAGTGTGAACTGGATGCTACCTTATCCCAGGTGGTTGCAGTGCTGATGGATATCAAAACCAGCGAGGCATGGCTTTATCATACCGCAGGTAATTATATCGTAAAACAGGTATCTCCTGGCGAATTGTATTATTATTCGCTTGTCGAAATGCCCTGGCCGGTAAGCAACCGCGATTTTATTGCCCACCTCATAGTATCGCAGGACGCGGTTACCAGGGTGGTAACCATTGACGCCCCCTGTGTTGCTGATATGGTACCCGTAAAGCCCAAAATTGTAAGGATCGCTAATTCGAAGGGTAAATGGATATTGTCGCCTGTTGGCAAAGACCATGTAAAAATCTTGTACACCCTGCACGCCGATCCGGGAGGCAGCATACCAGCCTGGTTAACAAATCTATTTGTAACCGACGGTCCTTCGCAGAGCTTCAAAAAGTTAAAAGTTCATCTGCAAAAACCGGTTTACAAAAATGCAAAGCTGGATTACATTGTAAATTAACCAGTCCGAATTTAACGCATGTTTTTTAGTCAATCGTTGACTGTTACTCCGTCCAGTTATTAATCTCGAACAAGTAGTCACGCTTCGCTTATAGCATGAAACGAAACAATCGGGTAACTTTTTGGTTCTATAACATAGAAATTACCCCATTATTAAAACTAAAATTATGAAAAAACTAATCTTTCTTTCCCTTTTTGCATTAGGCACTATTTTTACTTTTTCGTGCAAGAAGAGCACTTCCCACGTTGTAAAATACTCTATACAGGGTACAGCTAATTCAACGGTTACGTATACGGATCAAACCGGGAATATTCAAGCCATATCTAATGCCGATGCGAACTGGACAACAAGCTTTGCTTCCACAGATCATGGGGAGATGCTCAAACTTACAGCAATCAGCACCGATGGCAGTAATGTAGGCGGTAAAATATTTATTGACGGTAACCAAACCGCGCAGAGTAATGGAAATGCAAGCAGTATATCTATTTCCGCTAAGCTGCCATAGTTATCAATATTATACGAATTTCCATCGCGAAAGCCTTAAGTCGGAAGATTTAAGGCTTTCGCTATTTTATGCAGTTTTAAATAAGAGGATTTTGTATTGTCGGAATTATTTATTTACTTTTAACTGTAAGATTAATAACCTTTTACACAATTAGTTCACTCCCTAATTAAACACAGGCTGCATGACAACCCGGATCATCAATTATGCAGGATGGGCCATCGTCCTTTCCGCATCAGTTTATTTTATTGTTAATAGTGCCTTTCATTATTTTGCTTACAATAGTAAAGCATACGGAGAATATTGGCCATATGCCCCCTTTTTAGCACTACATATCGCGGGTGGCATGATTGCGCTGGTATTGGGCCCTTTTCAATTTACGCCCTCCATCAGGAAAAATTATGCGAAAACCCATCGCACCATGGGTAAAATATATTTGATCAGCGTCGCAATCGCAGCGTCGGTGTCTTTAGTTTTATCTATCCATAAAATTATATTTACCGAAAAGGCTTTAACCTTTGGAAGCGGGTTAGCCCTGCTGGCTTTGGCCTGGCTGCTTACCTCGGGCATGGCTTATTGGTCGGTACGCTATAGAAACTTTGTTCAGCACCGCGAATGGATGGTGCGCAGTTTTGTGGTTACCTGTGCTT
>JAYUEE010000073.1:0-30172 GCA_043739405.1 Mucilaginibacter sp.
GTAAATCATACGATTTACAGGGTTTTGGAGAACTTTGAATTCCCTTTTAGTGGGAGTTACTGGGTTCGAACCAGTGACCCTCTGCTTGTAAGGCAGATGCTCTGAACCAGCTGAGCTAAACTCCCTTTGTTTTGGGACTGCAAATATAGGATGTCTGCGCAATTAGCCAAAAAATAATTTGCATTTTTTAAAATCGCCGTAAAAGAGGCTTTTTACACTCTATCCAGAGATATATTATACTAAAAACAAGTCCGCCAACTCCCGCCAATTACTTACCGGTTGCTTAAACCCAAACATTTTACCAATCTCGGAATAAACATCCGCCGGTTTTTTACCCTGTCCGCGTAAGTACTTCACCGAAGTATCACCCGCCGATTTAGAAAGTTTAATGCCCGAAGGTTCTGTAAGCAGCGTATGGTGATGAAAAGTGCAATTTTGAAAATCATCCGCCCTAAACAGCGCTGAAAGGTAGATCTGTGCTAAGGTAGAGGGCCAGAGGTCCTGCCCCCGCACGATCAGATCGACGCCAAAATGCAGGTCATCTATAACCGATGTTAATTGGTAAGCCGGATAGCCATCTTTCCTTCGCACGATAAAATCCTGCATATTGGCGGGCAGGGTTGTTTTGACAAGGCCCTCATTTAAGGTATTAACGCAGATTTCCTTTGTGCTACCTGTTTTCAAGCGCCAGCTGACGTCTTTTGCATCCAATGAAATCGCTTTATCGCGGCAGGTTCCGGGGTAAATGTCATCTGCGTTATTAAGGCGTATCTGTGCACGCGAGCAGTTGCAGGCAAATACCTGTCCGCTATCTTTTAGTTGCTGCAGGGCCGCCTGGTATAAGCCTATCCTGTGCAGCTGCGAATATTCGCTTTCGTATTCGGTGTAATTTTGCGGCCCTTCATCCCATGGGATTTCCAAAAAGCTAAGGGTATCAAAAATATCCTGTACGTATTCGCGGTTTACCCTGTCCCTGTCCAGGTCATCAATACGCAGCAGTATTTTTGCACTGGTTTTTGCGGCTATTGCGGCGGTAATGGCAAATGACAGCACATTACCCAAGTGCAAAAAGCCACTGGGGGTGGGCGCTAGCCTTGTTTTGCTGAAGTGCGGGGTCTGCTCGGGCATCGTGCCTAAATATGATGAATTTAAGGATAAAAAGCGAAGTGGAATATGCGCCTAGTTGGGAAATCACGACCAATCGGGATGAACTTTAGATTTACTACAGAATATTAAGCGTATTTTTAGGTAAAATAACCCATTTTGAAACTATTAATAATCGAAGACGAGCCATCGCTGCTGGAAAGTATAAAACAATATTTTACCGAGGAAGGCAGCATTTGCGAAACTAGTGGCGATATGACTTCGGCGCTTGAAAAAATAAGCCTCTACAACTATGATTGTATACTGCTGGATGTGGGCCTGCCGGATGGTGATGGTTTAACGCTGTTGGAAAAGATCAAAGCTTTAGGAAAGGAAGAGGGTGTGATCATTATATCCGCACGCAATTCCCTTGATGATAAAGTAGCCGGACTTAACTTTGGCGCCGACGATTATCTCGTAAAACCATTTCATCTCGCTGAGCTAAAAGCAAGGGTTTCTGCAGTATACCGGCGGAAAGCGTTTAAGGGCAATAACTTGCTGCAATACGAGGATATATCTATCAACCTGCAATCGATGGACGTGAAAATAAATCAAAGCAACTTATCGCTTACCAAAAAAGAATACGATATGCTGCTGTACTTTATCGCCAATAAAGGCAAAGTGATAGCCAAAAATGCCATCGCAGAGCATCTGTGGAAGGATGAGATTGACCTGGCGGATAATTTCGATTTTATTTATACACACATTAAAAACCTGAGGAAAAAACTGGCCGACCTAGCCGGGAAAGATTTTATTAAATCGATATACGGTATAGGTTATAAATTTTCATAAAGCGTGAAGTTAGCACAACAATACACCAGGGCCAGTATTATCATCACCTTCAGCATTTTGTTTTTTGCGGGTATCATTTATTATGTGGCCATCTCCTATATCTCCAATAACCAACTCGACCGCGACCTGACCGAAGAAATTGACGAAGTTACTTACTACGTTAATCATAATCACAAAATGCCAACCCCGGTTGATTTTGATGACGACGCGGCCGCTTTTGCGCCCATTGGGCAACGAACCGTTCAAAGGCACTTCGTCAATATGCCTTTTGTTGAGCCACATAGTAAGAAAACTGAGCCGGGCCGGGCCGTTATTGATATGATAAGGCTCAATGGCATCAACTACCAGGTTAGCATCACAGAATCAAAAGAAGGCACAGAATACCTGGCGCAAATTATCGCGTTTATTACTATCGCACTTACGGCCATATTGCTTGCAGCATTGTTTTTTACCAACCGGTATATATTGAACGGCTTGTGGCAGCCATTTTATAAATTACTTGGCGGGTTAAAATCGTTTTCGGTTGCTAATAATATGGAGTATAGTTATGCGGAATACCCCGTGAAAGCTGATGAGTTTAGGGAGTTGCGTGAAGCCATTGATACCATGGCTACCCGGGCGAGGGGCGATTATCAAACGCTGAAAAACTTTACCGAGAATGCCTCGCACGAGATGATGACGCCCCTGGCAGTGATTGCCTCTAAACTGGATACGCTTATACAGGATGAAAATCTTAATGCCGCGCATTACGAACAGCTTTACAATATTAGCCTTAGTATCAATAAACTCTCGCGGCTCAACCAGTCCTTGTTGCTGCTTGTGAAAATTGATAATAAACAGATAAAGGACAGCGCTTTAATAAACTTGAAGGAATTGATAGATGAAAAGGTAAATCAATTCCAGGAAATGATTGCGAATAAAGAGATTACCGTTACTTGTGAACTGGCAACAAAAAATATATATGCCAGTCAATACCTGGTGGATATTCTCTTAAATAATTTACTAAGTAATGCTGTACGGCACAATATCAAAGGCGGCCGCATCAATATTCGACTCGACGCATCGCACCTGGTAGTTGAGAATACAAGTCCGCAACCCGCTCTTGACGAAACAAAAATTTTTGAACGTTTTGAGAAAGGCAAAGCATCCGAAGGCATGGGCCTGGGCCTTACCATTGCCCGCAATATCTGCAATAATTATACTTTTGATCTAAGTTATTCTTTTGCCGGACCTTTTCACAGGTTTACCGTTAGGTTCTGATATCCTGTTGTTTTAAATGTACAGGAAATGACTGATACTAATCTTTCTTTTTCCCTTTAGCCTGTTTTGGCTTCATCAGGCAAACATAAACATAGCTGCTCTCGAACCAGGGTTTCAATTCATCGTTATTTTGCAAAAGACTATCAGGCACCACCACATATTCTTTTTGTACGATGCCATATGCCTCCATTAAGGTGCTTTTGTATTTTTCGAGGAATTCTTTTCTTTCTCTCTCCGGGAGCCGCAGCGCCAGCACCCCTTCTTTGGAAAGATAACTGTACATGTGGCCGTTCAGGGAGGTATAGGGTATGGTGTCCCCTTTGAGCACGGCCAGGGGGTTGGTAGCCACCAGCTTGGCTAACAGTGCGATTTTGTCTTCGCGGGATTTGATTGATTCAGCCATGGTATCACTTTGTTTAAAGATACCGGTAATCAAAAGGTTTTTTTTACAAATTTCCCAAAAGTTAGTAATTTTTAGCCCTATTATTACGTAAACTTAACTGTGAAAAGAACTACGCTATTATTCTACATCATCGTCCTGATATCGGCTGTTATAGCTGCCTACTCTAACCACTTTTACAACGGCTTTCATTTCGACGATAGTCATTCGGTATATTCTAATCCCAACATCCGGAATATTAAAAATATACCGCTGTTTTTTAAGGATGGCAGCACCAGTAGTGTGCTGCCGCAAAACCAATCGTACCGGCCGGTTACTACGGCTTCGCTGGCTATTGATTATTGGCTGGGCAATGGCTACAACCCGTTTTTCTTCCATCTTTCAACTTTTATCCTGTTCCTGCTGCAAGGGCTGCTGATGTTGTATTTTTTTAATAAAATATACGGCCTGTCATCGTCCAATAAAAATGTAATTTATGTAGCACTGTTTGCGGTTGCTTGGTACTTGCTGCACCCTGCCGTTGCCGAGACGGTAAATTATATCATCGCCCGTGCTGATATTCAGTCCACAGTGGCGGTGCTGGCAGGTTTTGCGCTTTACATGGGTTCGCCGTTTTGCCGCAAAACGTTTATTTACCTGCTGCCCGTTGGTATAGGCATATTGGCTAAACCACCTGCGGTGATGTTTGCACCGATTTTTTTCTTTTATGTCCTGCTTTTTGAAGAAGGTATAAGCCTGACCGGTATTTTCAAAAAAGCGCATCTCAAGCAACTGTGGAGTGCGGTAAGAAAAGCTATTCCTGCCTTTATCCTGTGCGGTGGCATGTATGAACTGGTAAGCAAACTTACGCCAAAAACCTGGGAGCCTGGTGGCAATTCGCCGATGCATTACCTCATTACCCAGCCGTTCGTGATACTGCATTACTTCGCTACATTCTTCTGGCCCACTGGCCTGAGTGCTGATAGCGACTGGGCCCCCCTGGACAATATTTGGAACATCCGCTTTTTTGCCGGCTGCCTGTTTATCCTGGTGATGGTCATCATTGCTTTTTATACTTCGCGCAAAGCATTGTTACGGCCTATCAGTTTTGGTATTCTTTGGTTTTTTATAGCGCTGGCGCCCACCTCAAGTATTATTCCACTCGGCGAGGTATTGAATGATCACCGTATGTTTTTCCCTTTTGTGGGATTGGTGCTTAGCGTGGGCTGGGCAATCGGGTTACTGGTATTTAAGCTGGTTGAAGGCAAGGATTCCTTCCTGGCCAAAAACAAAAAACTGCTTTGGTTACCTGTAATATTATTGTTGTTAGCCTGTGGCTACGGCACATGGAAACGTAATGTGGTTTGGCATAGCGAAGAGAGTTTATGGCTCAACGTAAGCGTAAAAAGCCCTAAAAACGGTCGCGGGTTGATGAATTACGGCAATATACTGGTGTCAGAAGGCCGGTATGCCGAGGCTCAGGATTATTTCAACCGGGCGATGCTGCTGCTGCCTAATTACTCGTTCATATATGTCAATGTTGCCATACTTAAGGAAAAACAGGGTAATTATGAGGAGGCCGAAAAATATTTCCTAAATGGCCTTGTTCTTGGCCCGAGATACCCATCGCACTATGAACTTTATGGTGAGTTTTTGTACGAAAGGAGACGGTATCGCGAGGCGGTAGTAATGCTTGAGGATGGGCTGAACCTATCAACTGCCGACCTTGATGCCCGCATTACCCTGATGAAAACATTTGACGCATTAGGTGAATGGGATAACCTGAAACTACTGGCCACCAATACCCTGCAAATGCTACCCGATAATGCCGATGCCAGGGACTTTTTGGAAGATGCGGAAAATCGTAAAAATAAAACCGATATGGAAGCTGAGCATGTAAAACTGGCGCCCACTGCCGAAAAATATCTGCAATTGAGCCTTCATTATTACCAGGATAGGCGGTACGACAAATGTGTTGACGCAGCACAGGCGGCACTAGTTTTAAAACCAGATTATCCCGAAGCGTATAACAATATCGGCAGCGGCTACATTGCACTTAAGCAGTTTGATAAAGCTGCGGAGGCCTTGAAAAAGGCTCTTACCTTAAAACCTGGATATGAGCTGGCAAAAAACAACCTGTCGCTGGCCGAAAACCACCATGAATTGGCCCTGCCGAATACGCCGACGCCTGAAGAATATATCAATCAAAGCCTTATTTATTATAAGTTCAGGCTCTATAAAATGTGTATCGCCGCATGCGAAAGCGCGCTTGAGCTAAAGCCCGACTACGACCTGGCCTATAATAATCTTTGCTCGGCTTATAACGGGATGCAGGATTGGGACGATGCGATTAAAACGGGTGAGAAAGGGCTGCAAATTAACCCTAATAACCAATTGCTAAAAAATAACCTTGCAGAAGCTATTGCCGGGAAAAAGAAAAGCGAGGGAAGGAAATAACGTTATTTTTTCACTAAGAAGAACGCCTTTATATCAGGCTCCGAATTTAGTATCACAGGTTTCATTAACGTTAAGGCTGTGGTCATCACTCTGGCTTTCAGTTTATTTACACCCTTATCGGCAAGTATCCTTTCTTTTACGCTCGAAAAATCAAGCGTAGTAAGTTTAAGTACCTGCCTGCATGAGAGCCCATGTTTTTCCAAAAGCATTTTCATATTGCTTTCGTTAAAGTAATTCATGTGCGGGCTATGGAAATTAAACTGCCACATCCTGGTCATGTTACTGTTCAAACCAAGCTTATGCTGGAGCGTTGCCATCCGGTAAAAAAAGCCGGTGCTCATGGGTATATTGATGATGAGGATGCCGTCGTCTGCCAGGTCGGTTTTTAAACTTTCAACCAGGCTGTTGATATCCGGGATATGTTCAAAAACATCATTAAAAATAATAAAATCATAACCGCCTTCTTTCTTAGGGCTTACGTCGGGATAGAAGCCATAAACTACATCCAGCTTGTTTTCCGTATGGTAATGCTCATAAATATGCTCCGGTTCAATGCCGGTGCATTTGATGTCATTCGCCTTGCAGGTTTCCAGCCACCAGCCATTGCCGCTGCCAATTTCAAGACCGGTTAGTTTTCCGCTTTTTTCCGCTTTTAATTCTTTGATAATTGTGGCGAAGTTCTTTAACCGCAATTGCTTTAGCCCGATATCACGTGATTCTGGTTCCAGGTCCGATTGGAACGAATGCTCAAACTCGGCATCCGAATGCAGCAGGCCGCAATTGGCGCACCGATAAACATTGAACCTTAATTTAAACAGTACTTTTAGCGGGCTGCCGCAAACCGGGCAAATTGAATGGTCCATCATTATTTATTTTCCAAATGCTTTTTAAATTCTTCTTTCAGCAAAGCAATTTCCTGTCCCAGTTTTTTATTGTCATTGTGCAGCTTTGATGCCACGACGCTCAAGTGCAGCAGGTAAACCAATATGGCGAAAATAAAACCGGTGAACACCAGGTTTGCCGCTACCACCACGCCTGTTAATTTCCTCAAAAGTTCCAGGCCATCGGTCCAGAAAGAAAATAACAGCAGGAACACGGTACAAATGATCCAGACAATGGCATATTCCTCGCGCAGCTTACCTTTTACAATGAGCCGTGCAATGTACAGGATGAACAAAACGTTGACAAGAATGGTGATGAGCTGTATCCTTAACATAACGATTAGGGTTTACGAATGAATGAAAATAACATTGCGAGGCTTACTTTAAAGCAATAATATAACGAGCCAAAACTGCGTATGGATGATTGCCCGCCCTGCCGCTCAGCCATGATAACGGCTACCTCAGCAACTTTTAAACCCGCTTTTGAAAATACGACCAGTGATTCCGGCTCCGGATATTCATCAGGGTAATAAATCGCCGCCAGTTCAATTGCCTTACGGTCGAACAAACGAAAACCCGAAGTGCTGTCATAAACCCGCAAGCCGGTCAGCAAGCGGTTTACCCAGTGAAAATAATTAATGCCCAGCCTGCGCACAAATGACGACTGGAAGCCTTCCTTTTCCAGAAACCGTGACCCAATAACCACATTGGCCCCGGTTTCGAGGTGGTGATCAATGAGTTTAGACAATTCCTTCGGCGGGTGCTGGCCGTCACCGTCTAATTGTATGGCCAGATCAAAATTATTGTCGCGGGCGTATAAAATGCCGGTCTGCACAGCACCGCCGATGCCGAGGTTTATAGGCAAGTCCACCACGGTGGCCTTATATTTTTTGGCTACAGCCGAGGTATCATCCTTCGAGCAATCGTTCACGATCAAAGCTTCCAATTGATAACCGTTTGGCAAAACGGTCGACAGTAATTCCGGTAATAACGAGGGCAGCGAAGCCTCTTCATTGTAGCAGGGTATCACAATCAAAACTTTACCGGGCATTGGCGGAAACAGGTATTAACAGGGTGTTAAATTTTAGTGGTGAAATTAATGGTTTTTGAGGAAATATGATGAGGAATTGATTTAAGTAATTACAATAAAAAAAACTTGTCATTCTGAACGCAGTGAAGAATCTATCACGGGATCAAGAGTAGATTAGGGATTTCTGTATGCATCCCGGAATAGATGCTTCGTTCCTCAGCATGACAAAATCAGCTTAAAACCTCCTCCAGCACCTCATGCGACTTGATATTCCCAAAACCCTCTACATGAAGGGAATAATATTCTAACAGCTTATTCAGCAGGTAACGGCGTTCGTCATTACTAAAAATTAACTTACCCAGGTTTTCAAAGTTGCATTGTAAAAGGGCGGAAAAATTCTGCGTATGTGGTGGTGATAAATAATAAAAGCCATCAGGTTTATAGCGACTGAAGACACCATTTTTCATATCAAAAAAGTCCATCCCGGCGGCTGCTATTTGTTCGGGGTAAAAACCCAGGTAGCGGGTAAGGCGGGTTAAAAACAACAAATGAAAATTAGCCAGCCCTTCGCTTTGATGGTCGAGCCACTCAATTGCATTAAATATAAAATCGAACATATTCTCATCCGCCGATTGCTGGCGTACGGCTTTATATAAAACCTCGTTCAGGAAAATAACAAGGCTGCTTTTAATCACATCATATGGGATCGTTTGCAATTGCGGCGAATTTTTGAGTTCGGAAACACGCTGCACCTGCCCGGTATTTTTATGATAAACCACCATATCCAGCAAATGCAGGGCTTGCAGCATATTGCGGCTGATTTTGGCTTTTGGCTTTTTTACCCCGTTGATGATATAAGACTGCAACCCGAATTTCTCAGTAAATGCCTGTACGATGACGCTGGTTTCGCCGTAGTCGGTGGTTTTAAAAACGATGCCCCGGGTTTTATGCAGCATGATTGACGAGCAACAATAACTTCGGCACAAATATAACCAGGCCGATAACCAGGGCGGTTATGGCGGTAATTAGCACAGCTGCCGCACACATGTCTTTTATTCTACCCGCTTTTTCGTTGTATTCGGGAGATACCAGGTCGACCAGCAATTCAATAGCCGTATTGATGAGTTCGGTTAACAGCACCATGCCGATACAAAGCGCTATCCACAGCCATTCGGCAGTTGAAATATGCAACACATAACCCAGCAAAATGGCGATCACAGCAAAAACCAAATGCACCCTGAAATTAAGCTGGGTTTTGGCAGCGTACGCTAATCCCTTGAATGCGTATCCGAATCCGCGAATGAATTTGTTCATGAATTCAAAAATACATTAAAAATCAGACTCGAAAGGTGCGCCGAAAGGCCTTTGCCCACATGTTTCGAGAGCCTCAACATGACAGCCCGCGCTATTCTATTTTTAGGAATAATGACATTTCCTTTATGAAGACTATTAAAAGTCTGCCTAAATTCGCCCTCCAACATCGACCAAAATGGATCTCAAACTCAAAGATAAAGTCGCCCTTGTATTAGCCGCCAGCAAAGGATTAGGCAAAGCATCCGCTTTGGCCCTGTCTGCCGAAGGCGCAAAAGTGGTTATCAGCTCGCGTAATGCAGATGAGTTGAAGAAAACAGCTGCGGAAATTCACAAACAAACCGGTAACCCGGTGGTGCCTATTCCGGCAGATGTGTCCAATGCTGCCGAGGTAATTGACCTTATCAAAAAAACTGCGGAGACATTTGGCGGAATAGACATTTTAGTGAACAACAGCGGCGGCCCGCCTTTTGCCCATTTTGATACTTTTGATGACGATGCCTGGCAAAACGCGTTTGACCTAACATTGCTTGCTTTTGCGCGTACGGGCCGCGAGGTATTGCCCTATATGAAGAAAGCCGGCAGCGGGCGCATTATCAATATCGTCAGTAGCTCAGCCAAATCGGTGCTGAATAATGCCGTGCTTTCAACTGCGATGCGCATGGGCGTAGTAGGTATGGCCAAACTCATGGCGGATGAGCTTGGGCCTTATCAAATTACAGTAAACAATGTCGCGCCCGGATTAATCCTTACCGACCGAGTAAAAGAGGTTTTGCCAAAAGATTTGGACATAGAACAGGCGATGAAGGAAAGGGCTAAAACAATACCCGTAGGCCGGATCGGCAAACCGGAAGAATTGGGCGCTTTAGTTGCCTTTTTGGCATCGGAGCAGGCGGCTTATATTAGTGGAACGACAATATCTATTGACGGTGGTTCGAACAGGGGGATTTTTTAATTGATAATTGTCAATTTTTGAGGCGTAAATCGTATAGAACTATCGTAGTAATAATATCGGGCCAACTCTCATTACCCATAATACCAGGTTCAATAGGAACCACCGAAGTCTTAACCCACTTTTTGTATTTCATAAGATTAATTTGGGCGCTATATTCAAGACTTTTTGAAAACGGATTGATGACGTTTAAAATCATCTTGTCATGTTTCTTATCCTGATGTGTTTGTGTGAAAGTAATTACCAATGTTTTTCCTTTATTTAAAATTTCAGGCACCACTTTAAAATTCACCAGGCTGTCATTTATTAAATCTGCTTCAACATAAATTTTTTCGCCCGGGAAAACCTGTACAGCGTTTTCTTTAACTATGTAGGAAGTCGGCCCCATGGGAGCCGTATAGAAAGTGGTGTCGTCGACAAATAATTTTAGTGTGAAGGCGGGTCGTGTGTTATTATTATCAGCTTGGGAGTAACAAAATTTACTAATCAAAAGCGCCGCTACTATTAAATAAATTTTCAAGCTAATTTCCCCTTTGGTTTAGTCTTTTTTGTTCGTTTTCAGATATTCCACGATCGCGGAAATGCTGCTGATAACAGCCGCAAACATTAACCCTATTCCGGCGCCCATAACAAGTTCCTTATATTGAGAGCCCTGCAGGGCCGGAATTGCCATAGAGGCGGAAAAGAGTATTATAGCGATCAACATCAACAAAATAGTGCGCCTTACTTTACTTTTCATCGCTGCAATTTAACTTTTTAATGGTAAAAATCCCTATTTTTGCAGCCTCTAAAATTTGAGGTCGAACATATTGATGTACAAGGAATATAAGCAGCTTAATTTATCGCAGATAGGCAAGGACGTACTGGATTTTTGGAAGAAGCAAAACATCTTCGAAAAGAGTATTAGCAGTCGCCCTGCAAACAACCCTTATACTTTTTACGAGGGCCCGCCCTCGGCTAATGGTATGCCCGGCATCCACCATGTGATGGCGCGTTCTATTAAGGACATTTTTTGCCGTTATAAAACCCTTAAAGGTTACCAGGTAAAACGCAAAGGCGGCTGGGATACGCATGGCCTGCCTATTGAACTGGGTGTCGAGAAAACTTTAGGCATTACCAAAGACGATATCGGCAAAAAGATATCCATCGAGGACTATAACGAGGCCTGCAAAAAAGAGGTAATGAAATTTACCGATGTATGGAACGACCTGACCGAGAAAATGGGTTACTGGGTTGACCTGAGCGACCCCTACATCACCTACAAAAACGAATACATCGAGACCCTTTGGTGGATACTGAAGGAGCTTTATAATAAAAATATGCTGTACAAGGGTTATACCGTGCAGCCTTATTCACCAAAATCGGGTACCGGTTTAAGCTCGCACGAGCTGAACCAGCCGGGTACTTATAAGATGGTGAAGGATACCACAGTTGTAGCACAGTTTCATCTCAAAAACGACCAAAAGCATCCTTTGATGCCTTTGGTTTTTGAAACGCCAATTGAGGATACCGTCATATTAGCCTGGACGACCACGCCATGGACGCTACCCTCAAACTGCGCACTGGCCGTTGGCGAAAATATTGATTACGTTAAAATAAGCACTTTCAACCCATACACCTTTAAGCCGGTAAGCGTTATTCTTGCAAGGGAGCTGGTTACCAAATATTTTAAGGCCGAAGGCGAGAACGCCTCGTTTGAGGATTATGTTGAAAATGATAAAGTAATACCTTGGAAGGTAGCCGCTACTTTCAAAGGCACCGACCTGCTTGGCTTGCGTTATCACCAATTGATGCCTTACGTCACTAATGAAGATTTAGAAAAGAACGCATTCCGTGTTATCCCGGCTGATTTTGTTACGACTGAAGATGGTACAGGTATCGTACATACAGCTTCAGTTTTCGGTGCGGATGACTTCCGGGCCTGTAAAGAAAATGGCGTACCATCGGTAATGGTGCTGGATGAAACCGGCAAGGAAGTGCCGCTTGTAAACAAGCAGGGACGTTTTGTGGATGAGGTTACCGATTATGCCGGGCTATATGTAAAAGCAGAATATTACAGCAAAGAAGAGCGGGAAGCCCCCGGTTTCCGTGAAACCGATGTGATGATCGCCATCAAGCTGAAGGAAGATAACAAGGCGTTTGACGTTAAGAAATACGAGCACAGTTACCCGCACTCCTGGCGAACGGATGAGCCCATATTGTACTACCCGCTTGATAGTTGGTTTATTCGCACTACTGCGGTAAAGGATAAACTGGTTGCTCTCAATAAAACTATCAACTGGAAACCGGAATCAACAGGAACGGGCCGTTTTGGCAACTGGCTGGAAAATTTGGTGGACTGGAACCTTTCGCGGTCACGTTACTGGGGTACTCCACTGCCTATCTGGAGAAGCGAAAACGGCGAAGAAAAATGTATCGGTTCTATTGCCGAAATGGAGCAGGAGATCGAGAAATCAATCAAAGTTGGCTTTATGCCGAAAGGGTTTAAGCTGACCGATATGCACCGCCCTTTTGTGGATGATGTGATATTAACGTCGCCAACAGGCAAACGCATGGTACGTGAGCTGGATTTGATAGACGTTTGGTTTGACAGCGGCGCCATGCCTTACGCGCAATGGCATTTCCCGTTTGAAAATAAAGAAGAATTTAAAAATGCCTACCCGGCAGATTTTATAGCGGAAGGTGTTGACCAAACCCGCGGCTGGTTTTTTACGCTGCACGCAATCGCCGTAATGCTTAGCGAAACCAGCGACGAGATAAAAGCGGTTAACGCTGAAGTCGGCAACAAAGGTATTGCGTTTAAAAATGTGGTGTCGAATGGTTTGGTGCTGGATAAAAACGGCAACAAAATGTCCAAACGTTTGGGCAATGCGGTCGATCCATTTTCGACGATTGAGACCTACGGTGCGGATACCGCACGCTGGTACATGATAAGCAATGCATCACCCTGGGATAATCTGAAGTTTGATATGGAAGGGCTGGACGAGGTGCGCCGTAAATTCTTCGGCACGCTTTATAACACCTATTCCTTCTTCGTGCTGTATGCCAACATCGATAAGTTCGATTATAGCGAAGCAGAGATCGACCTTAAAAACCGCCCTGAAATTGACCAGTGGATCATATCCCTACTCAATACCCTGAGCAAAGAAGTAGATGCATTTTATGCTGATTTTGAGCCTACCAAAGCTGCCCGCGCCATACAGGAATTCGTGGATGAGCACCTGAGCAACTGGTACGTTCGTTTGAGCCGCCGCCGCTTCTGGAAGTCGGATGATTCCGATGATAAGTTATCCGCTTATCAAACGTTGTATACCTGCTTAACGACCGTCGCCAAACTGATGTCGCCCATAGCGCCGTTCTTTGCGGATAAGTTGTATAACGATTTGAATAAGGTTACCAAAAAGGAAAAATTTGAGTCGGTGCATTTAGCTGACTTTCCTGAATACAATGCTGAGCTGGTAAACAAGGCTTTGGAAGAGCGTATGCAGTTAGCGCAGGATATTTCATCACTGGTGTTATCGCTTCGTAAAAAAGTGGGGATTAACGTGCGTCAGCCTTTAAGCAGGATATTGCTGCCAATACTCAATAAGAACTTTAAGAACCAGGTTGAGCTGGTAAAAGAGCTTATTTTATCCGAAACTAATGTCAAAACTATTGAGTACATTACCGATGCTTCGGGATTCATCAAAAAGAAGGTGAAACCCAACTTCAAAGCACTCGGGCCAAAGGTGGGCAAGGATATGAAAGCGGTGGCAGATGCGATTACAAATTTGAACCAGGACGAAATCTCCAAACTGGAAGCAGAAGGCAGCATCGCCATACTTGATACTAAATACTTGATACTTGCTACTGAGGTGGAAATAATTGCGGAGGATGTTCCCGGCTGGCAGGTAGCCAATATGGGAAAACTAACTGTCGCTTTAGACGTTAACATATCCAACGAACTGAAACAGGAGGGGATATCACGGGAATTCATTAACCGGGTACAGAATCTGCGAAAAGCAAAAGGGTTTGAAGTCACCGACAGGATAAATGTTAGCTATCACACTGATTCGCCTATTATTATAGAAGCAGTAAAAAATAATTTATCCTATATTTGCGCCGAAATTTTAGCTGATTACGTACAACTTGATAATCGGTTAAATGGAGCAGAAGAAGCCTTAATTGACGAAAACAAAGTATTGATCTATATAACAAGAATATAAATGAAACCAGAAACAGAAAAAACCAGGTACTCTGACTCAGAGCTACAGGAGTTTAAGGAGTTGCTATTGGATAAGCTGCGCATAGCAAAAGAGGAATTAAATGCACTGGCATCATCATTGAGTTCGCCTAACGCGAACGGTACGGATGATACTGCCGGTACCTATAAAACTTTGGAAGACGGGTCGGCTACGCTGGAGAAGGAATCCATCAATCAACTGGCGGCGCGTCAGAAAAAATTTATTGAGCAATTGGAAGCTGCGCTGGTGCGTATCGAAAATAAAACTTACGGCGTTTGCCGCGAGACAGGAAAGCTGATACAAAAAGAGCGCCTTCGCGCCGTGCCTCACACCACGTTGAGCATGGAAGCTAAACTTAAACAGTATTAATGAAGGCGGCTTACACCAAACCTTTTTTACTTGCTGCGATAATCATCATTGCCGACCAGCTTATCAAAACCTGGGTGCGGACTCATATGGAGTTCCAGCAGGAGATATTTTTTTTAGGAAGCAGGGGAAGACTCCACTATACCTTGAATAACGGAATGGCCTTCGGAATGGAGTTTGGAGGTGCCTGGGGGAAGCTTTTTTTAACCCTTTTCCGTATTGGTGCAGTAGTTGCCATCGGCTATGGAATGATCTACCTGATCAAACATAAATATCACCGGGGCCTTATATTGAATGTAGCATTGATATTTGCCGGGGCGCTCGGTAATATCATTGATTCCACTTTTTATGGAGTGCTATTTCAACACGCGCCGCTTTTTCATGGCCAGGTGGTTGATATGTTTTATTTCCCGCTTATACAGGGTCATTTCCCCTCATGGTTCCCTTTATGGGGCGGCGAAACGTTCGAGTTTTTCCGGCCGGTATTTAACCTTGCAGATGCAGCGATATCCGTTGGTGTGATATTGATACTGATCTATCAAAAACAGTATTTCAAACACGAGGTACCGGAAATAAGCACGCCGAACAGCGAGGTTGTGGAAGAATAAATTAAATATTAGTTAAAGAAAATAATCAAAAGCCGCTTTCAATGATTTGAAGCCGCTTTTTCGTTTTTAGAAATATTTGAAAATACCGTGAAAACACGGGTTGATTTTTTAATTTATATTATAGTTATTTACAGCAAAACGTAAACTTTATCAAAAGGGAAAAGACAACTACAGTAAGTGTGGTTGTCTTTTTGTTTTAAAGGCTATTTCCCCAAAGACTTCTCCCTAACCGCCTTAAACTCCGAACCATTTTTCCATCCGGGGAAAGTATTTTCGTTGCTCAATTCATATCCAAGCCTGTAAAGCAAATTGGCTATCTGTGCCATGCCCGTAGCATCCATATCGGCTGAGTAATTATCTGATGGCTGATGATAATGGTTTGCAGTATAATCGTCCTGGTGCTGTTTGGCCCATTTTGCATCATGATCCTTGCTTATCATCCCCGTATTCATGTCCAGGGCCGGCACACCAACCTTGGCAAAGTTAAAATGGTCCGAACGGTAATAACCGCCCGCGCCGGGCTTACTGTCGCCTACAATAGTAAGGCCATCTTCTTTGGCATATTTTTCGATGTAATCATCCAGGTCGTTTTGTCCTTTGCCGGTTATCGAAACATCCCTTGTTTCGCCATAATTGCCCAAAGCATCCATGTTTAGGTTGGCAACGGTTTTATTCAACGGGTAAATAGGGTGCGTTGCGTAATATTCGGAACCCAAAAGGCCCTGTTCTTCGCCTGTTACCGCAAGGAAGATAATTGAGCGTTTCGGTTTGTCTTTTGTTTCAGCAAATGCTTTCGCCATACTGATCAGCGACGCCGAGCCGTCCCCATTGTCTACAGCGCCGTTATAGATACTGTCGCCTTTGGCATCGGGTTTACCTATGCCAAAATGGTCCCAATGCGCCGAGTAAATGATGCATTCATCGGGTGTGGTGCTTCCCTTAAGGACGCCAATAACATTATGCGATACGGAATATTTGAGCTTATTGTGGATAGTCAAACTGGCGTTAAGGTTAAGGGGGATAGCTTTAAAATCCCTTTTGCGGGCTATGGCACGTATGTCGCCGGTAATACCCGCAGTGGCTAACAATTTTTTGGCGGCATCTTCACTTATCCAGCCCTCAACCTTGCAACGGTCCATGTGTTTATTACTTTGTTGCAAATACAGCCTGGCGCCTGTGTTGCTGCTGCTCACCACATGCCATGGATAGCTGGCGGGCTCGGTTTGATGTACAACGATTACTCCTGCAGCTCCCTGCCGGGCGGCTTCTTCAAACTTGTAGGTCCAGCGGCCATAGTAGGTCATGGTATCGCCTTTAAATAAATGCGGGTCGCCTGATTTGAAGCCGGGGTCATTAACCAGTACAATTACTGTCTTACCCTTTACATCCAAACCGGCATAATCGTTCCAGTGATATTCGGGGGCGACTACACCGTAACCGGCAAATACAAGCGGCGAATTTTTAAGATCAACTTCTTCCATTTCCTGGCGGGTAAAAGCCACAAAATCGGTCATGTTGTGCAGACTGACAGGCGATTTGCCACCGGTAATTTCCATCGTTTCGGATGGGGTGCCTTTGACTTCCACCATGGGCACATCCTGGAAATAACTCCCGTTATTGCCGGGCTCAAGGCCAATTTGTTTAAATTGCTGTGAAATATACCTGGTGGTTTTGGTTTCGCCTTCAGTGAAAGGCTTGCGGCCCATCAGTGAATCATCAGCCAGCACTGCGATGTGGCTTTTAATGTCTTCCGGTGTTATAGGTCCGTTTTGTTGAGTTTGATGTTTACAGGCACAAAAGAGTGCAATGCCCGCAAGTAAGAGCAGGGAGTTATACGTGTTCTTCATTAATTAATTGAGTCCAATTCCAAATGTAACCAAGTTTGCTATTAATGCAAAAAGCCTATATTCCAAAACGGTTGTCACAAATTAACCTTTACCTTCGTTATTACTCTAAACACTTAAACAAATATTACCATGAAAAAATTAGTTATCGTTTGCTTGCTGGGCTTTTTGTACTCGTATGCCTTTGGACAGAATGTTGATTTAAGGCGCAAAATTGAAGTAACCGGCATAGCCGAGCAGGAAGTAACCCCGGATATTATAAATGTAACAATCTCATTACAGGAATATATGGACGGAAAGAAAAAGGTGACCATTGACCAGTTGGAAAGTCAGTTGGAGGCAGCGGTTAAAGACGCTGGGATACCTAAGGAGGATTTTACGATCAATAATATATCGGCATGGAACAACACCTTGCAAAAGAAGAAAAACCCTGACTTTTTAGCCGGAAAGCAATATGGCCTCAAATTGCACGACATGAATAAGATCAACCAGATTCTAAGTGGCGTTGATCCAAAAGGCATACAATCCACAAATATTACCAGTTACGATTATTCTAAAATAACGGCGCTAAAACGTGAACTGAAGATACAGGCACTGTTAGCGGCAAAGGATAAAGCCACTTACCTGTTAAACAGCCTCAATGAAAAGCTGGGAAGACCTATTGACATTAATGAAACTGATAACAGTAATTACCCCGCCATGAACCAGATGTATGCAAATAGGGTTACGCTTAGGGAAGTTTCCATCGGCGACTCCGACATTAATTTCAAAACCATCAAATTAAGTTTCCAGGTACAGGCAGTTTTTGAAATAGTGCCGTAACCTTTAATAATCTATTTCGTATAAAGAAGTTGACGTTGTGGTCTCCACAATTGTTAATAAAAACCCTATTTTTTTACTTACTGATTCACAGGCACTTGACAATATAGAATATAGACATTATCTTTAGGTATCCGTAAACAATTTGAGCATGATACATTTTAGGTCCGAAAGGGTATTATTGGTAGCTCCCAATATATTTTCGGTACAGATATTAGCCAGTAACAAACAGATAAGGCACGTCTCCTCAATAGACCGTGTTTTCCCCTGTATTTATGAGATGATCCCTAACCTGATCGTATTTGATTACGATTATCTAAACAAGGATATGGAAAAGATATTACGTCGCATCCGCACCAATCCATACTACAATAAAATTAAGATATGTTGCTTCAAAAGCAGCCCTAACCGCAAAATAGACGAGTTTTTAAAGGTTTTGGGAGTTAATCATGTCATCTATAAAGACGACCTGCACAACCCAACCAAGGAAACCATGAGCCACGTAAAGTCCATTTTGGATTCAACCGTTACCGACTTATTGGTTAACGCTTCTTTTTAATTTTTGCTACCGACCTTTTGTCCCGATGGGACAGGACTGATCTCTAATTAACTAGTCTCTAATCACTATCACCCACCCATTCAAATTTGGTGTAAGGCACCAGTACATCAGGTACTTTTATCCCCCTTTCGGTCTGATTATTTTCCAGTATCGTAGCCAAAATTCGCGGTAACGCGAGGGCGCTTCCGTTTAAAGTATGTGCTAATTGCGTTTTTCCTTCGCTGTTGCGGAAACGTAATTTTAGCCGGTTGCTTTGGAAAGTTTCAAAATTTGAAACCGAAGAAACTTCGAGCCAGCGTTGCTGCGCGGCACTCCATGTTTCCATATCGTAAGTCAAAGCCGATCCAAAACCCATATCTCCTCCGCATAAGCGCAATACACGATAGGGTAATTTTAATTTCTGCAACAAGCCCTGCACATGCAGGCTCATTTGCTCCAGTATTTCATATGATTTATCGGGGTGGGCAACCGTTACAATCTCCACCTTATCAAACTGGTGCAGTCTATTCAAACCACGGACATGCGCCCCATAAGAACCGGCCTCGCGGCGGAAGCATTGCGTATAAGCGCAGTTTTTAACCGGCAATTCCTCTCCTTTTAAAATCACATCGCGGTATAAATTGGTAACCGGTACTTCGGCGGTAGGTATCAGGTATAATTTATCTTCATTGATATAATACATCTGTCCTTCTTTGTCGGGAAGCTGCGTAGTGCCAAAGCCTGAGGCTTCGTTTACCACGAGCGGTGGTATTACTTCGCTATATCCCGCTTTTTCGGCCTCATCCAAAAAATACGCTATTAATGCTCTTTGCAGTTTAGCGCCTTTGTTCAGGTAAACCGGGAAACCTGCGCCGGTTATCTTCACGCCCAGTTCAAAATCTATTAGCTTGTATTTGGCTGCCAGTTCCCAATGCGGCAGTGCATTTTCGGGCAAGTTTGGTTTAGCACCGTTTTCCAATACCACCTCATTATCTTCCGGCGTTAATCCTTTCGGCACAGATGAATGGGGCAGGTTAGGTAATAAAACAAGTTTTTGGTTCAAGTCATTTTCCAGCGCAGCCAACGCATCGCCTAAAGTTTTTATCTCTTCCTTCCAGGCAGCAGTATTAGCCTTGATGCTTTCTGCTTCGTCTTTTTTACCCGCGCGCATCAGGTCCCCGATCTGTTTTGCGGCGGCGTTAGCTTTGGCTTGCAGTTCTTCGCTGGATGTTTGTGCTGAACGGCGATCGTTATCCAATTGTATAATTTCATCAACCAAATCCAATTGTTTGAAATTTTTTACAGCCAAACGTTCTAAAACCTTTTCCCTGTTCTCGCGGATATAACTAACTTGCAGCATTGTTGTATTTTTTGGCAAAGATATAATTAGTTCATAGCATATGGTTCATTGATCATGGATTAAGAACCACATTTTACTATCAACTATGAACCATCAACTATGAACCCGCAAGGAAAACTCTACTTAGTACCCACACCCATAGGCAACCTGGAAGATATGACCTTCAGGGCAATACGTATTTTAAAGGAGGCCGACGTAGTGCTTGCCGAGGATACCCGTAATTCGGCACCGCTGTTGAAGCATTTTGACATCAATCAAAAAATGTACGCCCACCACCAGCATAACGAGCACCAGGCTACTAACGAAATCATCCGTTTTTTAAAGGAAGGGAAAAACGTAGCGCTGATATCCGATGCGGGCACACCTGCCATATCCGACCCCGGTTTTTACCTGGTTCGCGAAGCGTTAAAGCACGAAATCGAGGTAGAATGCCTTCCCGGCGCAACGGCTTTCGTTCCCGCGCTGGTTAATTCAGGCTTCCCCACGGACAGGTTTTGTTTCGAGGGGTTTTTACCGCTAAAAAAAGGCCGGCAAACACGTTATAAACAATTGGCTGAAGAGGAACGGACGATCATACTATATGAATCGCCGCACCGTTTTGTGAAAACGCTTGATGAAATGGCAACCTGGTTTGGTGCCGAAAGGCAAATATCTGTGTCGCGCGAATTGACCAAAGTGTTTGGCGAAACTGTGCGCGGGACAGTAACAGAAGTAAAGGCATATTTTGAAACCCACCCTGCAAAAGGCGAGTTTGTTATTTGCGTAGCGGGTGCCTCACCCAAATCAAAAGAGAGGGAATATTAATAAATGAAAAGAAACATCCTCCTGTCTGTATTTTCGGGTTTATTGCTTTGGATAGCATGGCCGCCTACGGTGCATACTACTTTTTTCCTGTTCGTGGCGTTTGTACCGATGCTGATGGCAATGGAAAATATCATCCAGTCAGAGTCGGTAAGGAAAGGCAAAAAAATATTCTGGACCACCTTCCTGGGATTTTTTATCTGGAACACGCTGTCTGTCTACTGGGTATATAATGCTATAAAGCAAGACAATCCAATTGCTGCTATACCCGTTTCCCTTATACCCTATTCCTTAGCGCCGTTTATGATGTCGGGCTGCTGCTGGTTTTATTATCGTTTGCGGCGGCTTACCAAACGCAACGTGGCGTTTTTCGGTTTGATCTGCTTTTGGGTAGGATACGAATACCTCAACCAAACCTGGGACCTCAATTTTCCATGGATGACCCTGGGCAACGGCTTCGCAATAAGCTACAAATGGATACAATGGTATGAATACACAGGTGTTTATGGCGGTACAATATGGATATGGGTGGTCAATATTTTTGCCTTTTTAGTTTACAGCGGCCTGCATAAGCCGCGCGCAAAAACCATGCGGCTCAAGCAGATATTGGCCCTCGGCCTCATCATCCTGCTGCCCATCGCCATATCGGTTTACCGTTACCGTACTTACCACGAACAGAAGAACCCGGCAAACATCGTAGTGGCCCAACCCAATATCGACCCCTACCTGAAGGAACACGCTATACCAGTGCAGCAACAGGTAGCCATTCTAACAAAACTGTCCGACTCGATAGCCCAGCCGAATACTGAGTTTTTCATCTGGCCCGAAACGGCGATTGCCGATAATACAGGTTTGAACGAGGATTTGGTCCGCTCAAATCCTTATTATAAACAGGTACAGCTTTTTTTGAGCAAATACAAAAACGGTAACGTCCTCACCGGCTCGGAAGATATTAAGATATATAACTCGCGAAAGACCGAAACCGCCACACCGCTTGACCCCCAGGGTAACCAGTTTTATGATGTCTTTAATGCGGCGGTCAATATCGAGAATTCTGCCGAGGTGCAGTTCTATCATAAATCGAAACTAGTGCCCGGTGTGGAGCAACTGCCTTTTGGCAATGCGTTATCCTTTATGAAACCCGTTTTTGAACACCTTGGTGGCGCGGTCGGAGGCTATGGCACACAGGACCAACCGGGCGTATTCTATTCGCAAAGCGGTATTGGTGTTGTCCCTGTTATTTGCTTTGAATCCATCTGGGGCGAGTGGGTCGGCACAGGCGTACATAAAGGGGGGCAGTTTATCGCTATCATCACCAACGACGGCTGGTGGGAAAACACCTCGGGCAAGGATCAGCACCTGTATTACGCCAAACTGCGCGCTATTGAAACCAGGCGCTGGGTGTGCCGCTCAGCCAATACGGGTATCTCAGCCTTCATTAACCAGCGCGGCGATATTGTGCAGCAAACCAAATGGTGGGTAAAAACTGCTATCAAGCAGGATATCAATCTAAATTCGGACATGACCTTTTATGTGCTGCACGGCGATTATTTGGCTAAAAGCGGAAGCTTTTTGGCGATTGCAGGAGTAGTTTGGGTGCTGGTGGTTATTGTGGTTGCGAAATGGAAACGGAGAAAAGTCGCTGCATAAATATGACCGACCTCGAAAACTACATCCACCATTATTTCAGCATCAGTCCGGATGATTGTAGAAAAGTATCGGGCTTGTTTAGGATCGAGACCCTGGAAAAAGGCGATTATTTTCTAAGGTCGGGCAAGTTATGCAATAAGCTAAGTTTCATACAGGATGGAATATTAAGAATATACATTGATCTGCCCGACCACGAGGTTACGCAATGGATTGGCACCGATGGCTTTTTCATTACCGACTTAGCGTCCTTCATTTTCCGAAACCCTGCGCGGTTTAACATACAGGCTTTAACAAATACACAATTGTTAACGATAAATCACGAAGAATACCTTACGCTGGGCAAACTGGTACCAAAATGGAACGAGTTTGAAAAACTTTTTATTGGTAAATGCTTTGTCATGATTGAGAACCGCGTGTTCGACCTGATTTCCTTATCAGCTGAAGAGCGTTACAAAAAGCTATTCGAGCAAAACCGGCAATTGTTTAACCAGGTACCGCTGCAATACCTGGCCTCGATGCTGGGTATGACACCCGAGACCTTTAGCCGTATCCGGCGCAAAATGATTTCTTGATTTTTGTCAAGCGTAAACCCCTGTTTTGTGTGGCATCTTTGGCCTAACAAAACACAACATCATGAACGCAGAAATCAATCACGAAACACAGGGTACCAAAGAAATGGGATTTGCCCTAAAAATAGAAGAAGCCGCAATTACCGCTATGGCCATTTACTTTCTAACACTACATAATTTGGGTTTACCTGTTTGGGCTTGGGTATTGTTGTTTTTCAGTCCTGATATATCCATGCTGGGTTACCTGGTGAATACGCGCATTGGCGCGTATGGCTATAATCTGTTTCATAACCGGGCTGTTGGGCTGCTTTTGGTTGCTATCGGTTTGATCACTCTTAATGAAATGCTCATCAGCATTGGTACGCTGCTTTTCGCACACTCTTCATTCGACCGTATGATGGGCTACGGCCTGAAATTTACAGACGACTTTAAGCATACACATTTGGGATGGGTTGGAAAGAAGGCGCGGAATTAAACCCAGCAGTTTGGGGCTGAATATCAGGCGTCGCGGGTGATAATAAATTGTAACAAATCGTGTATGGGCTGGCGGATAATTTTACCAACTTTTATCTCATTGCTTTCGCAGAGCCGCTTTAGTTCGTCCGCAAAAACATAGGCTATCGAACCCACAAAATTGCATTTGTATTTATGGTATTGCGGGTACGACTTGACATTGGTCTCAATAAACTCCAGGAAACCGCTGGCTAACAAGGCCTGCCCGTATTGCGAATCGCGTATCTTATTGATGAACTTGGCAAATGATGCCAGGTAGAAATTTCCGTTTGGTTTTTGGTAAACATTTATAATTACTGTTTCCTTATCAAGTTGATAATCGGCATTAAACAGGTTGTGGATATCCTCGGGCATATTGCCATACAGGAAATCGGTGATAAGCGCTTTCCCAAACCAGGTTCCCGAGCCCTCATCACCTAAAACATAACCCAACCCGTGTTTGCCCGAGTGCACTTCCTCGCCATCAAAAAACGAGATATTAGAACCGGTACCCAGCACACAGCACAGACCCTTTTCGTGCCCGCAGGTAGCGTAAGCGCTCCCTAAAAGGTCGCTATCCACACTGATGTAGGCTTTAGGAAATAATTGACTCAGGGCGTTGGATACGATTTCGTGCCTGTCTGGACTTGAGCAGCCTGCGCCAAAAAAGTATATTTCGGTAATATCGGCAGCGCGCGAAGTGAGGCCTGCACCCTGGTCGTGCAATATTTTCACCATTTCCTTTTCGGTGCGGAAATAGGGATTTAAGCCGTCTGTTCTAAATTGTAAGGGTTCCTGCTGGGGTACAGCAAGCAACCAATCTGTTTTGGATGAGCCGCTGTCAGCAACTAAGATCATGTAGCAATTTCGTCGAGCGCTTTTTGGGTAAGCGGTTTATGGATAAATTGGGTGATGTACTTATTATTGCCCGATTTTTTCATGTCGGTAGGGTCGAGGGATGAAGACAGCATGAATATCTTGACTTTGCTTTTGCCTTCAATATCAATTTTATCGTATTCCTGCAAAAACTCGAAGCCCCCCATGCCTGGCATGCGGATATCTAAAAAAATAACGTCCGGTTTTACGTTGCCTGAGCGGAGCGAATCAATAGCCTCTGTAGCCGACTGGCTAACCACAACATGCTCAGCAAAGTTGCTACTTTCGAGTATGCGCCGTGTGACAAAATTATCGATGTAATTGTCGTCTATCAGCAAACAGGTTTTATAATGATTTGACATTCACATCAAAAATAGCTTTTCTAAAAATAAAAAAGAATGTGTGCCGGTTTTTTATTTACAACAGCCAGAATTACCCCTTTTGTGTATCGGCTATTTTACACCCTTATTTAGTGGCGGTTACAAACCAGTTTTTGTTTTTTTTATAAATTGCCGCCATGAAACGATTATTTATCGCGATTTTTTCCTTAATATTATTTTCCATGAGTTCAGCTATCGGCCAAACAGCAGGCCCCGTAAATATTTCGTACAACATTACCTTTCCCGAGGCGCAGGCACATTATGCTGATGTGGAAATGAACATCACCGGGCTTCATCAAAAAGCGGTCGACCTGAAAATGCCCGTTTGGACACCGGGCTCATACCTGGTAAGGGAATATTCAAAAAATGTGGAATCGTTTACTGCCGAGGCCAAAGGCAAACCTCTTGAAGCCAAAAAGACACGCAAAAACATCTGGCATATCAACACCGAAAATATTTCGGCAGTCAAAGTAAAATACCGGGTATATGCCTTTGAACTTTCGGTGCGAACCGCCTTTATTGACGCTTCACACGCCTTTTTAGCCCCTGCCGGGATATTTGTTTATCCTGACGGGATGCTGCACCATCCTTCAACCATTCATATTGTTCCCTACAAAAAATGGGATAAAGTATCGACGAGTTTAGAAATGGTGAATAATGACCCCTTTACCCGGCACTCGCCTGATTATGATATCCTGTATGATTCGCCCCTTGAAGTAGGTAACCAGGATGTATTTGGTTTTGCCGTTGGCGGGACAAAATATGAGGTGGCCATGTACGGCGGAGGTAACTACGATAAGGGAAAACTTTCTAAGGACATGCCGAAAGTTATTGAGCACGAAGTTGCTGTTTTTGGCGAAAACCCTAATAAGCATTATGTTTTCATCGTTCATAATACTTTGCATGGCAGTGGCGGGCTGGAGCATTTGGCTTCTTGCGTCTTAGGGGCTTCACGCGATAACTATGCCACAGACCGTGGTTACCAGGGCTTTTTGAGCTTGGTTTCGCACGAGCATTTCCACGTCTGGAATGTAAAACGCCTGCGCCCGATAGCACTAGGCCCCTTTGATTATGATAACGAAAACTACACCACCGATCTTTGGATAGCCGAAGGCTTTACTGCTTATTACCAGGATATTATCGTACGCCGCACTAATCTTTACCCGATAGATAATTATTGGGGGATACTGGCCAATAATATCAATTATGTGGTTAATCTGCCCGGTGGCAAAATAGAGCCGCTTGCCGAAGCGAGTTTTAATGCCTGGATAAAATTATACCGTCCCAATGAAAATTCTGCTAACACCACCATATCCTATTATGGCAAAGGCTCCGTTATGGCGCTGATGTTTGATTTGGAGATCATCAATGATACAAAAGGTAAGTATGCGCTGGATGATGTAATGCGGTATATGTACCAAACCTATTATAAGGTAAAAAAACGCGGCTATACCGACAAAGAGTTTAAACAGGGGGTTGAAAAATTTGCCGGAAAAAACCTCGATGAGTTTTATAAAAAGTATATCTACGGTCTTGATGACATTGATTACGATAAATATCTGGGCTACGCCGGCTATCATTTGACCGATGAGTTTGCCGGAAATAACGATCCAGCACTCGGTGTAGCCACAACTACCGGTAATGGAAAGGTATATGTAACCGGGGTAAGCCGCAATAGTGCCGCCTGGATGGATGGCATTAATGTAAACGACGAAATAACTGCAATTGACAGCGCCAAAGTAACCGATATGACCGGCGCACTCAATGGTAAAAAGCCAGGGGATAAAATTAACGTGTCCGTATTGCGTGATGGGCTGCCATTGACTTTACCGGTTACCTTACTCAAAAAAACACAGGTGAAATTTAAAATTGATACCGTAGCCCAGCCAACTGAACAGCAACTGTTGGTTCGAAAAAAATGGCTTAGCCTGTAAAGACACAAGATTTTGCGTCTCTAAGAAATAATGTTTTCAATTAAGAAGCCGCTTCAAAAGAGCGGCTTTCCTTTTTGTAACGACTTTTTCAAAACATTTTAGCCGGTAATTGATTTATAATTATTGAAAAACATAAAAAATCATCTTAATCACCTACCATGAATTCAATCTTGTATATCGTTGCCGTCATCCTGGTAATAGGATGGGCATTAGGCGTATTTGTCTACTCATTAACCGGTTTAATACACGTATTACTGGTTATCGCTATCATTGCCGTAATCTTAGGCATTATCAGAAGGCCCACAGCAATTTAGTTACATAACCTTCGGCTATGCCTCCCGTTGTTGAAGCGGGGGGCATTTTTACTTGGCTTTTTGCCCCAATGAGAACCAATTGCCCGAGTCATCCTTAAAAAGCGCCTCGAAGCCATAAAACTCCTGCGTGGGTTCTTTGGTAAATTCAACACCTTTAATTTTCAGTTCTTCGTAGGTAGCCAAGAGGTCGTTACACTCAAATACGCCAAAGCCAAAGGTGCCTTTGCTTACCAGGTCGCGCATGGCTTTAGCTGCTTCCTTATTAAACATCATACCCTCATCAATAGCCATCAGGGATATTTCCAGGTCAGTCTGTTCCGGTGGGCAAACGATGAGCCATCGCATACCCGGCCCCATGGGCGCATCGGTGTGCACTTTAAAACCGAGTTTATTTACATAAAAATCGTGAGCGCTGTCCTGGTTAAGGACGAAAAGACTCATGTGGTTTAATTTCGTTATCATGTTTGAAAGATTTAATTATTGATTTGTCAGGACAAACATCAGCAGAAAACTACGCTTAAACTTCTTCAAAGTTGCTCTTTTTGGTCCAGCCCTTCATTTCAGCAAAGCAATTGGGTATGTGCTTTAGCGGCGCCGTTTTGATTTCTTCCTGTATTCTTTTGTACTCCTGCTGGTAAGCGGATGGCGTTTGGCCAGCGAGGCGTTTGAATAGTCCGGTAAACGAACTAATACTATCAAATCCGACCGCATAACAGACTTCCGCTATCGGTATGTCAGTTTGCAGGAGCAGTTTCGACTTTTCAATCCTTACAAAAGTGAGGTGTTGATGGGGCGTTTTGGCGTATATTTTTTTGAAAAGACGGATGAAATGAAACTTTGAAAAAAATGCTTCATCTGAAATGTGATCCAAATCTATGTTATCCGCATAGGTATCGTCAATAAAGAGCTTGGCCTTTACAATGCGCCGGTAGAGGTACACTTTGGGATAAAGCTCTTTTGCCATGAAAGATTGTCTTACCCAAATCTACAGTTTTTTATTTTCCAGTGCCTATAAACAAACAAAGGCCGCCAATCGGCAGCCCTTGCGATAAATTGTATCGGCAACTATTTCTTTTCTTTTCGGGCAGATTGGTTAATACTACTTTCCGCAATTTGGGTCAGGGTTTCGTCAGCGCCTTTTTCCTCCTGTAAGGTTGCGCCTAGCAACTCGGCTGCATCATTGTAACCCAGCACAGATGCCAACGTTTTTAATGTTCCGTAGGAAGCAATTTCATAATGCTCCACTTTTTGCGCTGCCGAAATAATGCCCGCATCACGGGTGATGCTCCCCTTTTCGGTATCGGCTACAATTTCATCACCCTCTTTGATAAGACCGGCCATAGCTTCGCATTTTTTCGCTACAGCTTTCTCGCCGATAGATTCAAACGCTTGTTCCAACCGGGTTACATGATTTTCTGTTTCAGAAAGGTGCTTTTGAATCGCATTACGCAGTTCGTCCTTTGTGGCAGCCTTTGCCATTTTCGGCAAGGCTTTGGTCAAATGTTGTTCGGCCCAATAAATGTCCTTCAGTTCATCAATAAACAATTCGTTTAAATCTGAGTCAGTCACTTCCGCCGTCATTTCTGATTGATTTGATCTTGTCGTTTTCATAATTATAATGTTTTAATGTATGATGAAAACGAACAGGACACACCCATGTTTTAATTAAAAACTAAATTATTTAATTTTTAATTACTTTACTGTGGCTATTATGTTTTTTTCAATAATTCTAACGCCTTCTTCAAATCTCCTTTTGATTTTGTCAGGCTTTTCCAGGGATCTTCGATCTTTTTCACCCGGTCGGGCATATTGTGAATAGTATAATCCGAGAGTTTTAGCTTGTTATTTACTTCGTGCCAATGCAAAGGTGCCGAAACAGTTGCACCCGGTTTAGGCCTTACCGAATAAGGGCATGCAATGGTCTGCCCCCGGCGGTTTTGCAAGAAATCGATATAAGTTTTGTTCGGCCTTTTTGCCGGGCTGCGTTCAACACTGGTGGTATCCGGTAATTCCTCATGGACAAGCGTCGCTACATATTCGGCAAACATTTTGGTGAAATCATAATCATACCTGGCGCCAACGTAACAGAAAATATGCAGCCCCTTTGAACCCGATGTTTTAATAAACACATCCAGTTTCATCCGGTCAAAAATCTCTTTTGTTTTTAGTGCGACTTCAACCGCCTCGGTAAAAGGTACATCATGCGGGTCGATGTCTATCACTACAAAATCCGGATTTTCAGGCTTTTTGTATGAACTTAACCAGGGATTTATTTCGATGCAGCCCAGGTTAACCATATATAGCAGTGTGGCCACATCTTGCCCAATAATATAATGAATGTCTTTGTTATTACTATCCGAATGCAGTGGCTCGGTTTTTATCCAGGATGGCAGATGTGCCGAATCCGTATCTTTTTGAAAGAAGCCGGGGTCTGCAATCCCATTGGGCTGGCGTCGCATGCTGATAGGTTTATCTTTAAGATAGGGGATGATCCAATCCGCCATATCGCGATAATAATGCAGCAGGTCGCCTTTGGTGATGCCTTCGTCCTTCCAGAAAACCTTGTTCAGGTTTGATACTTTTAATTGAACCTTCCCAAACTCCAAAGTTTCTTCGTCCGCTAATTGCTTATCCGGTGTTTCCATAACTACTTTTTCTTTGTCTTTATCCATTCGCAGGCCTTTGTAAACAGGCTGGCGTAAATGATTTTCGCCGGTCCACTCGGCATAAAAAACCTCACATACTAATTTCGGCTTTATCCAGGTTACTTTACTGCGTTGGTGTACTTTTTCTTCAAATGGTTTTTCATCGGTTTCAAGCGGGTGCATTTTAGCATACAGTTCCTTAATGGTTGTATCATTAAAGCCCGTTCCGCAGTTACCGATATACCTGATCTTTTTACCTTCGTTGATACCTAAAATCAATGCGCCAAAATGTTTCCTTGAGCCTGTTGGCGCTGTATAGCCACAAATAATAGCTTCCTGGGAGTTTTGAAGTTTAAATTTCAGCCACCGGTCCGATCGCCGGCCACTGTTATAATAGCTATGCGCATCCTTGCCGATGATGCCTTCCCATTCTTCTTTTTGCGCCTTTTTAAATAATTCACTTCCCTTGCCTTCAATATGGTCGTGGTAAATAATCCGCTTGCTTTTAAGCGGACCTATCAAAGTTTTCAGCAAACCTTTTCTTTTGA
>JAYUEE010000074.1:0-29770 GCA_043739405.1 Mucilaginibacter sp.
CCCTTTTTTGTCGGGAAATGGTGTATTAATAGGGGTTTCGATTAAAATACAAAAGCCTGCAATCATTTGATTTGCAGGCTTTTGTTTGGTTTTGATACCGAAATGTGCGGAGAGAGAGGGATTCGAACCCCCGGTACCTTTTACAGTACACCTGATTTCGAATCAGGCACATTGAACCGCTCTGACATCTCTCCGGTTTTAAAATGCAGGGCTGCAAAAATAAGAAAAATTCACTTATTAATCTAGCTGTGGAGCCTTCTCAAAACCGGGTGTGCGCACTTTGCCGAGTTTCTTATACCAGTCTTTATCCATACATGGCCGCTCGATAAGCAGGAAGAAGACCGAAGAAATTCCCATTACGCATGCCAGCAATACAACTGAATAGATTGAAACATTTATAAACGCATATTTTGAGAATGAATGCTTGATGAGCGTATTGCCAAACATGCTGATAATAGGGTAGTGTAGTAAATAGATAGAATAACACATGCCGCCAATATTAGTGATCCAGCTTAAAGAAAGGAACCGAAAAACTTTATTGATCAGCACATAATAATACACCATAAAAATGCTTGCTAAAACAATTAATTCCCAGGCACATTGTTTAAATGGCGTGTCAAAATCGTTTTTGTTAAAAGCCCATAACACGATGAAAAAAATGAGCGCTATTAAACCATCGAATTTAGTTTTCGGAAGAATGGCCGCCTTTGAAATATACAAATCGACTAACAGGAAACCGATCAGGAAGTACTGGACGTAATTGATGAGGCTAATAAACGGAAGATCAATGAAGTAATTAAGAATTAAAAAGAAACCGGCGGCACCCGCAATCAGCAGTCGCCTGGTTGATGCTGATTTTATGCCGAAGATCAAGCCCATCAACGGGGCCAAAATATAAAACTGCACTTCAATTTCCAGGCTCCAGGCTACCGTATTGAGCAAAGGCGTAACCGCTTTGCCATACACAAAATTATGGACGTAAAAAATGGACGAAAAATAGCTTTCCAAACCTGCGCCAACAGGCAATTTTTTTGCGACGAACACAGTGGCAAAAAATAAAATGGTCATTACAACGATATAGGGCGGTTCCAGGCGGGTTAGCCTTCTGAAGAAATACTTTTTTAAACTAACGGGCTTTCCTTTTTGCATATGAAATTTTGCAAAGGGCATTCCCAGTATAAAACCGCTTATAACAAAGAAAAGTGGAACACCAAGGTTCCCGTTAGCCAGGATTTGTTTAACAAAAGAAAAGCTGCCGGAGGTTTCCTGACTACCCATCTTAACTGTCAGAAAATGACTCAAATGGTATAAAAGGACGCTTGTAATGGCTATAAACCGTAAGCCATCAATTTCTGGTATGAAGTTACCCGAGGATGTAATTCGCTTGAAAGAAAAGGCCATTTGATCCGGTTATATATGACGGTACAAGGTACGTATTTTTATTTAAAACGCCTTTTTCATGTACTTTTCGGCTCTTCCTTCTGACTTCAATCACTATCAATTGTGACTTCGGTCATATTTTACCCGGGCATTAATCCCAAAATTTACATCAGCAAAATGTAAACGAAACGGATCATGAAAACTTTACTTATTTCAACCGACTTTTCAAAAACTGCTACCCATGCAGCTGCGTATGGATACAACCTGGCCAGGCAAATAAAAGCTAATGTTATATTATCTAATGCGGTTATTGTTCCCGCTGAAATACCGCAAGCCGGAGTGGTAGTATGGCCTATGGAAGAATACAATATTTTGATGGAGGACAGCGACAACGAACTGAAAAGTTTAAGGATGGAACTTGAAAGCAAAAATAGCGGCGACGGTTTTAATCCAACAGTGAAAATAATTAATGAAACCGGCAGATTGACCGATGTAGTTAACGTGATTGTTAAGGAACACGAGGTGGATATGGTAATTATGGGTACGCACGCCGAAGATGGTTTAAGTACGCTGATACTGGGGAACCACATTCGCCAAATGGTTGATAGTTCAGTAAAGCCTTTACTGGTAGTACCACAGACCGCACACCTTACATCTGTAAAAAAAATAGCTTTTGCTACGGACTTTAAACAACCCGAAAAGGATCTGGAGTCTATTTACAACCTGGTGCCATTTGCAAGACTTTTGAATGCCGAGATATTGATCACCCACGTTAACAGGGAAAAATATCAGCCTGATGACTATCAAAATTGGCTTAAACAATTCCTGACAGATTTATCTAACAAAGCCGACTACCCACATATTTATTACCGGATCATCAAGGATTCTAATACCGAATCGGGGTTGGATTGGCTATGCAAGCACGGATATATTGATATGCTGGCAATGGTACACAGGACTCATGGGTTTTTCGACAGGCTGCTAAACGGCAGCCACACGCAAAAGATGGCAAGCCATATCACTATTCCATTATTGGTTATCCCGGAAACTAGCGATAAAAATTAAACGTAATTAACTAAGTAGCGAGGCAATTTACCCCATATGAATAACATGAAAACTATAGCCGTACTAACAGACTTCTCAGAAAGAGCCGAACATGCGGCGATGTATGCATTACACCTGGCAAAAAAAATCGGGGCCAATGTGGTCTTGTATAATGTTTCTACTTCGCGTGTTCAAGTCCCGGTAGCTGTATCTTCAGTTTATGCAGGGGACGATGAGCACGAAGTAAGGCCTGAAAATAGAGATGCTTTATCATTGCTCGCTGGTAAGTTGACAAATCGCTCGAAAGAAATGAGCTTTCCGGGGGCCACGTTGCCCGAAATTACATTTGATAAGAGTGGCGGACATGAAATTGTAGATGCGATGACCTCGCTGATCAACAACGATGATATCGTGCTGATCGTTACCTCGCCAGGTTTGAATGACAGCATTGAGGCATTTATACAGGGTGATGATTGCCGTAAAATCGTCGACTGGTCAAATGTTCCGGTGCTGGTGGTACCGGACTCGGCCAGCATCAGGAACCCCGAGAAAATAGCCTTTGTAAGTGAATTTGAAGGATCGGATACCCGTTATATTGACGCTCTTCTAAATCTCACAGGGAAATTTTCACCGGAAATTATGGTTGCACATTTGGAAGAGGGTTGCAACCCGACAAGTCTCCAGATCGCCGAAAAGGCACTTTTAGCAAGTATATATAACAAGGTTGATTATGGACGTATTTATTGCCGCTGCATCCCCTTTGCTAAACAGGCATGCTGGCAATGGTTAAAAGATAATAAGCGTTCGGATATACTGGTTATGGTGCAGCAGTCTCAGCAAAAGTTAAAGGAGTTTTTTAAACGCGGCCAGGGTTCCCAGGTCACCTATCACATCACAATTCCTGTTTTAATTTTCCCTGCTGTAATCTAAATACCACTATATTTAAGCATGAATAAATTTTTAGGCTTATTTATAATCCCTATCCTAATCATAGGCTGTAAAAACGGCAATACGGTTCAACCCCAGCGAAAAGACATTATCGAAACCGTGTACGCATCCGGCAAAATAATGGCCGATAGCGAGTATACTGTTTATGCGCTTAACCCAGGTACGGTAATAAAAAAACTTGTTAAAGAGGGTGACCTTGTTAGTAAAAACCAGGTATTATATATCATTAACAATACCGCCCCGAAGGCAAGGCTTGATGCGGCTAACGAAGCTTATAACAATGCAAAACAAAACCTGTCACCGAGCTCCAGGGTATTAGGCGATTTGAAAATTGCAATGCAGAACGCTGATATCAAGTTTAGTAATGACTCATTGCAATACGTACGTCTAAAAAATCTATGGGCCCAAAATATCGGTACAAAAAGCAGTCTTGATAACGCCGAAGTACAATACCGCACGTCTCTGAATCAAAAGCGCTCGACCCGCGAAAAATATTATTCCACCATTAACGACTTAAATGTTTCAGTAAAGAATGCGCAAAGTCAGCTTGCGACTGCGCAGAATGACCTGAACAATTATATCATTCGCACTGAAAGTGCCGGAACTATTTATCAAATGATGAAGGAGAATGGTGAAGCCGTGAGAGCGAATGACCCTGTTGCCCTTGTAGGGAAATCGACGGACCGGATAATCCGCCTGGCAGTAGACCAGCAGGATATTGATAAGATAAAGATCGGGCAGCAGGTATTATTGAAGACCGATATCAGCGGCGATAAAATATACCCTGCGAAAGTGATAAGGACCTTCCCGGTGATGAACGAAGCTGACCAAACTTTCCGGGTGGATGCCGTTTTCGTTAATGCTAATAGCCAGCCCTATATTCACAGTTCGGTGGAGGCCAATATTATCATCCAGAAGAAAAAGCAATGTTTAGTTGTCCCGAGCCAGGTTCTATTGGCGGGCGACAGTCTAAAAATTAAACAGGACGGGCATGTAAAAACTATAGCAGTTAAGACCGGTATACATACCATTGACGAGGTTGAGATAGTTGGCGGCCTGGATGAACGTGCTGATTTGATTGTCCCCGTTCAAAAATAGAATCATGTCGGTAGATACACTCATTGCGCAAAGACATTTGCTTGCCAACAAAAAGCAAACGCTTGTAGCTATGCTTGGAGTTACTTTCGGCATTGCCATGTTTATCCTGATGATCAGCTTTATGATGGGTGTCAACAAGTTTTTGGAAGATACCATGTTATCCTCAACACCTGATATTCATATTTATAATGATATCAAAACCGATTACTCCGTCTCAATAGCCAACGACTATTTTAAAGAGAAAAATTCACTGGTGGTGGTTTCTCATCCCAAACCCAAGCAGGTAACCCTGAATATTAAAAATGCTGATGGGATCATTAACGACCTGAAAAAGGATAAATTAATAGCTGATATCTCGCCCATGGTGAGCACGCAGGTGTTCTATAATTACGGTCCTGTGCAGATCAATGGCTATATCAATGGGGTAAATATCCTGGAGGAGTCTCGGTTGTTTGACCTTGCAAGTAAGATGACCGATGGCGTGCCCGAGAATCTGCTTACCTCTGACAAAGGCATATTAATGGGGCACGGGCTGGCTGATAAACTGAACCTGAGGATGGGCGACCTGGTAACCCTGGCGACTCCAACCGGGGCAACTATGCGCTGCCGGGTTGTGGGTTTGTTCCGCATTGGTATCAGCGCAATTGATAACGTGCGCAGCTACGTGAGCCTGGCCAACGGGCAGCAATTGCTGGGTGAGGATAAAAGCTATATTACCGACATTAATATTAAGCTAAAAGACAATAAACTGGCATCATCGGAGTCGCCCGTGTTAGCAAAGAAATATAACTATACAGCCGAGGATTGGGAAACAGCTAATTCATCTGTCACTGCCTCTAATTTGATCCGCGATACGCTTACCTATGTTGTCAGTATCACGTTGCTGGTTGTTGCTGGGTTTGGCATCTATAACATCATGAATATGACCATCAACAATAAAATGAAAGATATAGCGATACTCAAGGCACAGGGCTTTTCCAGCAAGGATATTATACAAATATTTCTGAGCCAGTCGATCTTCATAGGCTTATTGGGGGCGATCATCGGGCTTATACTGGGCTTCCTGTTAGCCTATGCGTTATCAAGAACCCCGTTCCCGCACAGTGATTTTATTGCGATCAAGTTCTTCCCCGTCATTTTCAGGCCATCTCACTATTTATTTGGCCTTTTTTTCGGGGTTGTAACTACGTTTGTAGCCGGCCTTATGCCATCGCTTAAAGCATCAAAAATTGACCCGGTAATTATTCTGAGAGGATGAGTGTAGCGCTGAAAGTAGAGAACCTCAACAAGCATTTTCGTGAACCTGAAGATTTTCATGTCTTAAAGGACATTTCGTTTTCGGTTAATAAGGGCGAATTTGTACCGGTGATAGGAAAATCAGGCTGCGGTAAATCTACCCTGTTATACCTTTTAAGTACACTGGATACAGATTATGAGGGGAAGATCATCATAAACGATACAATTGTAACAGGTAAAAGCCAGAATGCTTTGGCAAAATTCAGGAATGAGAATATTGGGTTTGTATTCCAGTTCCATTTTTTGTTGCCTGAATTTACCGCGCTCGAAAATGTGATGCTGCCTGCATTGAAATTGGGTAAATATAAACGAGAAGAAATTGAAGAACACGCCATGGATAAACTGGCGCAGTTGCAAATGGATAATTTTGCTCACAAACCATCAGGTAAGCTATCGGGCGGGCAACAGCAGCGGGTAGCTATTGCCAGGGCGCTGATAAACGAGCCAACCATTATTATGGCTGATGAACCCACCGGTAACCTGGACAGTATTAATACAGGGATAGTTTTTGATATTTTTAACGGACTGGCCCACAAAAAAGGCATCACCATACTCACCGTTACCCACGACCTTGACTTTGCAAAAAATGCCGACCGTGTAATTGAAATGGTTGACGGCGAGATCAAACAAGCCGACTGATCAATTTAAATAATGGTACTGCTCAGTTTGCTCTCCGAAGCGGTTAGCTCATCATACCAGGTTTGTAAAGCTGCCGATGCGTCATCAGGCCACTGGGCAAAAAGCTGTTTATAATAATTGATACCTTCCTGTAATTGGCCCTTAAAATTATCCAGGCTCTTTCTCTTTTTTTCGCTGATGTCTTTGATGTGATTCTGAATATCCTTCTGCAGGTAGTCGATATAAAGATTCAGTTCCTTAATAAAAATGTGAGGGCGCTTAACTTTATCCAATAAGTCGAGCTTGCCGTAGATGTGTTTGACCATTTCCTCAAGCGAATAGATCCCGTTGAAATAGGCGAGGTTTGGACCGGGGCAAATGGCTACCGCCTTGTTTTCTTTGGGCTTGCTGATATCATATTTGATATAAGCGGCCGAACACAAACCTTCGCACAGGCATATCTTTTCGGTAACTTTTTCAACTTGTTGCTGATACTCGTCTTCTGACAATTGTAATGATTTGAGTTGTTTGATTTTCAAATGCTGATATTCCCGTGATGCCGTGCAAATGGGCTCTTTAGTAAATTCGGTATTTGAAACCAAATACTTTTTGGTGCAAGGGCTTCCAGGACGCCCTTTTTCCAGCCGCTGGATCCGTTGTTTTTCGCTACCGCTGTTTTTGAAATTATTAAACAATATACCCAGTGGTGATGCCCCGCTCAGGTAAAAATCAGATTCGGAAGCATTTACCAATTGGTTCAGCGTTTCGTTGTCCACGTTGGTTACTTCGGGCACCAGTAAAAAAGGGCTACCCCAACCGGTCGCATCAAGCTGGTAATACTCCAATAGGAAATTATTCTCTTCCGCGGTGCCTATTCCGCCTTGTGCACTAATGCGTTGTAATGGTTTAATAGTACTTTCGATACCTTTTGAGGCCAGTGCAGCGTGGTACATCTGCAAAAGCTCGGTCAGCATATCGTTTCTTTTCAGTTTAAACTCTTCCAGTATGGGACCCAGTAAATAACCTTCAGTTGCGAAAGCATGGCCGCCGCAGTTTAATCCGGATTCAACCCTGAATTCGGATACCCATAGCCCTTTTTTGGCAAGGAACTTAGCTTGTATAAAGGCAGACCTGAAATCGCTTACTTTAAGTATGATTTTCTTTCTTAACCTACCGAACTCATCCGGGAAGAAATCCTTAAACGTTTCCACGTAGCTGTATAACCGGGGGTTCATGCCTGCCGACAATATCACAGATGCCTCCAGGGTACTTTCAGCAAATGCGCGCAATGCAGTCATGGCATCGGTATTTTCATCACCCAGGTATTCGCCTTCGGCATCAAAATTCATTTTATCGACTTTCGACATGATATTAACGTCAATCGAGCCCTTAGTCATTTGTTCGCGCAAAATATCCTGGAAAATGAGTTTTTCGGCGTTATCCGGGTATTCCATCATCAGATCGTAACCCTGCCGTAAGTGCGATCTCTCGGGTAATAATTCAAAATAACGGCATATCTCGTTCCCTTCGATAAACGACTCAGTTTTTAGCAGTTCAAATTGCTCATTCACAAGGCGATCCACCAGGTTAAGATATGCGGTGATGCGTTTTTGGCGATGATCCGGCTCTGATTTAGGAATCGGAACAAAAGGCTCATTATTATTTCTTGAATGCAATTCCCGCATTCTTTCAATCAATTCATCATCTACAATGGACATAACTGACGAAATACCATACCGGGCAACTTTAAGGGGAGTGTCAATGGAAAAACCTAATCCTAAGACAGGGATATGAAAAGTGTGACTCATTATAAAATCATTGGGAACGGTAAAAGCACCATTCGCTCTAATGACAAAGCTACGGTTATGGTTACACGTAAAAACTGACGCAGATCACATTTTGGAAGTTTGGTTGTCATTCTTTATAACCTAAATCCGCAGCAATTTTGAAGCAGGAAAAACCAGGAGCCTTTAATTCAGCTACCGGCTATCCAACGAATCATTTTTTTTAACCATTAAATACTTTGTTATGAAAACAATTGCGGAAGATTCTGAACTCAGCGTTGAATTGCAGGAGTTATACATTTTAAGTAACCACTGGCTATCGGACATCCACTTTGCAGAGGATGAAATGAAGTTTTTAAAACACGTAGTTAATAAGTACCTGGGTACGCATAAAGGAAGTATTGTATCGGAAGAGATAGTGATTTTTAATAAAACACTTAAGCAGCAGGAGGCGACAATTTTGTGTCTCAAAAACAAAATATTGGACCTTTTGAAGTTTATCGCCCCATTTGTGAAGGGAACGGGAGAGGAGATAGGAATGGATCTGATCGAGAAATTCACAGCCCTTGAGATCGAAGTGAAAGCGCTGTTCGAATCGGTTAAACAACTCAAGAAATCGTTATTTTCTTTTACCGAAGAGGTGATGAGGGCAGCATGCGAGGATTTTACGCGAAAACTTTAATTGACGGTGTCATCATCAATCAAAAATATTAAAAATAAACATGTCAGATGCAAATTATATAACAGCCGAAAAAGCTGTTGAAATAGTGAAACCGGGTGACCGCGTTTTTATTCATGGTAGTGCTGCAACGCCGGTGTGTTTGGTTAAAGCCTTACAAAACAGGCATGCTGAATTGTACGACGTTGAATTGGTAAGTATTACTACATTGGGTGATGTTAATTTCGACCGGCCTGAACATAGGAGGGCGTTTTACGTTAATTCACTTTTTGTTTCTGCGGCTACAAGAAAGGTAGCGAATAGCGAAGATGGCGATTATGTGCCTATCTTTTTGAGCCAGATACCGCAGCTTTTCCGCAAAGGCATATTACCTATAGATGTGGCCCTGGTACAGGTTTCACCACCGGACGCACATGGTTATTGTTCATTAGGCACCTCGGTTGATATTACCCGTGCAGCTGTTGAAACGGCTAAATATGTGATCGCGCAGGTTAACCCCTTAATGCCCCGTACGCATGGCCAAGGTTTTATTCACATCAGCAAAATAAATGCAATGGTATGGCATGAGAGTGCCCTGCCAGAGGTAGATTACTCGCTTGATGTAAGTGATATTGTTGAAAAAATCGGTTATAATATTGCTTCGCTGGTGGAGGACGGCGCAACGCTTCAATTGGGCATAGGCAGCATTCCAGACCAGGTATTGAAAAACCTGAGTAACCATAAGAACCTGGGCCTTCACTCGGAGATGATCTCGGATGGTGTCATCCCGCTTATTGAGAGCGGCGCCATAAATAACAGTTGCAAAAAGTTAAATGTGGGTCGCTCTGTAACCGCGTTCATAAGCGGAACCCGGAAACTATATGATTTTGTTAATGATAACCCCGCCGTGAGGGTAATGGAGATTAATTTCGTTAACGATACCAGTGTTATCAGGCAAAACCCAAAGGTTACGGCGATAAACAGCGCTATTGAGATTGACCTTACCGGGCAGGTGTGTTCCGATTCGATCGGTACCTACCAGTACTCGGGTATTGGGGGCCAGATGGATTTTATACATGGCGCATCTTTGTCTGAAGGTGGCAAGCCTATTATTGCCCTGCCTTCACAAACCAATAAAGGTATTAGCAGGATAGTACCATTCCTTAAAGAAGGGGCGGGGGTAGTAACAACGCGCGGGCATATGCATTGGGTGGTTACGGAATACGGATTAGTTGACCTTTTTGGTAAAAGCCTTAAACAACGTGCCAGGGCGCTGATAGAAATTGCGCACCCCGATCACCGCGCGGCGCTCGAAGAAGCATACTATAAGCGATTTGCAAATACCATTGTTGTCCGCCCATAAAACTTAAAAAACTGACGCAGATCACTTTTTCAAAGTTTGGTTATCATTCTTTAGGTGGCCAAAACGCGGCAGTTTTGGATTATCAATACAATTTAAAATGATACAAAGCGCTACAAGTGAAAAGACCCTTTGCTACCATTGCGGGGATGAGTGTGTAACGAAAGAGTATATTATTGAGGATAAGCATTTTTGCTGCCATGGCTGCAAAAGTGTTTTTGAGATATTATCGGCCAATAAACTTTGCAGTTACTATAATTACAATGAGCACCCAGGCGCTACCCGCGCACGCGTTGATAAACGTTTTGATTACCTAAGCGAGCCGTCTATTATCAGTGAACTTATTGACTATACGGACGAAAGGGTTAGCACAGTCACATTTTACATCCCGCATATCCACTGCAGTTCGTGCTTGTGGCTGCTGGAGCAACTGAACCGGATGAACCCGGCTGTACATTATTGCAGGGTTGATTTCCTCAAGAAGCAGCTCAATATCCGCTTTGACCATCACAAGTTAAGCTTGCAGCAACTGGTCGAACTTTTGTATGATATTGGTTACGAGCCTTTGATAAGCCTGCAGGATATCATCAAAAAACAAAACTCGGATACAAAAGATAACCTGGTTTCGAAAATAGCGGTTGCAGGTTTTTGTTTTGGCAACGTTATGCTGCTAAGCTTTCCTGAATACCTGGGGATATCGGCGTTTGAGCAATCTTTCAGGTCCTTTTTCGGCCTCGTGAATGTGATCCTTTGCCTGCCCGTGGTTTTTTATAGCGGCAGGGGATACTTTACTTCGGCCTGGCAAAACCTGCGCAATAAGGTTTTGAATATTGATTTCCCCTTGGCGCTCGGTATTGCAGTACTGTTTATCCGAAGCGTTGTTGAAGTATTCACCAGGAGCGGGGCCGGTTTTGCCGATACGCTTTGCGGCCTGGTTTTTTTCCTGCTGATTGGAAAATTCGTTCAGAAAAAAACCTATCACCATATTTCTTTCGAGCGTGATTACCGCTCGTTTTTCCCGGTAGCCGTTCAAATTATAGAGAATGATGCTGAAAAACCGATACCGCTTTCTCAATTACATGTCAATCACCGTATGGTGATCAGGCATAATGAGATCATCCCGGCCGACGCCATTTTATTAAAAGGCACCGCCCTGGTTGATTTTAGTTTTGTAACCGGCGAATCTATCCCGGTAAGCAAAACCCTTGGCGAAATAGTTTATGCCGGCGGACGGCAAACGGGCGAGGCTATCGAACTGGAAGTAATTAAACCGGTATCGCAAAGTTACCTGACACAGCTCTGGAACAACGAAGCATTTACCCGCAAACAGGATAATCGCATGCAAACCTTTAATGAAAAGGTAAGCAAGTACTTTACCATAGTTTTACTACTGATCGCTTTCTCTTCTTTATTTTTTTGGCTGCCGACCGATTATAAAAGGGGCCTTGCCGCTTTTACTGCGGTACTAATTGTGGCTTGTCCGTGTGCACTGGCCTTAAGTACGCCTTTCACGATGGCGGCAGCGCTCGGTATTTTTGACAGGAATCTTTTTTACCTCAAAAATACGGCTGTAGTAGAGCAGTTGGCCCGGATAAAAACCATCGTACTCGATAAAACCGGCACGATAACCACCAGTGACAACGATAAGATACGCCTGGAAGCAATGCTGACTGACGAGCAGAAACAACTGGTTTACAGTGCCTGTGTCAACTCTATCCATCCACTGTGCCGGATGATCTACCATTACCTGGGTGGAATAGAACGAATCTCTGTAGTACGCTACTCCGAGATTGCGGGAAAAGGCATCCTCGCGATTATCGGCAAACACCGGATTCGTATAGGCAGTTCGTCATTGGTTTTGGGTTACCCCGAACGTGACATACATGCAACTAAAGTACACCTGATGATAGACGAGATATATCTTGGCTATTTTGCGTTCGACCACCGATACAGGGAAGGTATGGAAAAGATAAGTGCACTGGAGCCTTCCCTTAATTTACACCTGCTATCCGGCGACCACGATCACGAACGGTTTGAACTGGTTAAATTTTTCAAGAATGCATCCCGGATGCACTTTAACCAGTCGCCACAGGACAAGCTGGATTTTATTCGGGATCTCCAGGATGAGGGTGATAAAGTAATGATGATAGGGGATGGCCTGAACGATTCGGGGGCCTTGAAGCAAAGTGATTTGGGCGTAGCCATCACAGACAACGTCAATAATTTTTCCCCCGGCAGCGATGCCATTTTAGACGGCAGGTCATTTGACAAATTGCCCAAGTTTCTACGGTTTTCAAAGGACACGGTTAACATCATTCATTTTTCGTTCTTTATTTCACTCACTTATAACCTGGTGGGACTGAGTTATGCCGTAACCGGGAACTTATCACCCCTTACTGCAGCTATCCTGATGCCTTTAAGTACTGTTACGATTATTTCATTTACCAGCATTGCCACACACCTGGCGGCTAAAAAGAGAAAATTATTATGAGCATCATTTATTTTTTGATCGGTTGCAGCCTATTGCTGGCCATATGCTTTTTAGCTGCCTTTTTTTGGGCGCAGCGAACGGGACAAAATGACGATTTGCACACGCCATCCATGCGGATACTGCTGGACGATGAGGATAACGAAAATCCAACAGAAAAGTGACGACAATCACCTTTTTGAGCTGATTGTCATCATTCTGCAATTTATAACCCCTATATATTTTTACGCCATTAACAGAAACATTATATGCAGCCTGAAAAATTTTATTATGACAACAAGATCGTCCGCAACTTTGCGATAGCAACGGTTGTGTGGGGAATTATTGGAATGATCGTCGGTCTCCTGATCGCCATCCAATTGTATCATCCTGCGGCGAACATGGGTAACCAGTACACCTCATTTGGCCGGGTAAGACCCTTGCACACCAATGCGGTTATTTTCGCATTTGTGGGTAACGCCATCTTTATGGGGATATACTATTCGCTACAACGCCTCCTTAAAGCGCGTATGTTCAGCGATGTGCTGAGCAAGATCCATTTTTGGGGATGGCAGCTCATCATTGTGTCGGCGGTTATAACGCTTCCACTGGGGCTGACCACGTCGCACGAGTACGCCGAACTGGAATGGCCGATCGATATTGTTATTACCCTGGTATGGGTCGTTTTTGGTATCAATATGTTTGGTACCATATTCAAACGCCGCGAAAGACATCTTTACGTAGCTATATGGTTCTATATCGCCACGTTTGTGACGATTGCTGTATTACACATTGTTAATTCAATCGAGATACCTGTTACTTTCTGGAAAAGCTATATGGTTTTTGCGGGTGTGCAGGACGCGCTGGTACAATGGTGGTATGGTCATAATGCGGTGGCGTTCTTCCTGACCACGCCTTATTTGGGTATGATGTATTACTTCCTGCCTAAAATGGCTAACCGCCCTATCTATTCCTATAAATTAAGTATCCTGCACTTTTGGGCCCTGATATTTTTGTATATATGGGCAGGCCCGCACCATTTATTATATACTACCTTACCGGGTTGGGCACAATCATTAGGTGTAGCATTTTCTATTATGCTCATCGCCCCAAGCTGGGGTGGTATGATAAACGGCCTGCTGACCCTGCGCGGTGCATGGGACAAGGTACGCGACGACGTGACATTGAAGTTTATGGTGGTTGGTTTGACCGCCTACGGTATGGCCACCTTTGAGGGCCCAATGTTGTCGCTAAAACAAGTAAACGCCATAGCGCACTTCAGCGACTGGATCATAGCGCACGTACATACGGGTGCTTTAGGCTGGAACGGGTTCCTTACTTTTGCCATATTATACTGGGTAATTCCGCGTATTTACAAAACCGAACTATTCTCCAAAAAACTGGCTTCGTTCCACTTCTGGATAGGCACATTAGGTATTTTGTTCTATGTTGTGCCTATGTATTGGGCCGGTTTTACCCAAAGTTTAATGCTTAAAGAGTTTACTCCAGAAGGCATCTTGAAATACCCTAACTTTTTGGAAACCACCTTGCGCATTATCCCAATGCACGTGATGCGTTCAATCGGTGGTACAATGTATCTGTCGGGTGTGATCGTGATGGCTTATAACCTGGGTCGTACCATGTTGCAGGGTAAACTGGTTGCCAACGAAGCAGCCCAGGCTATGCCGCTTGAGCCTGCAACATTTACTGCAAAGGACAGCACCTGGCACCGCATTTTGGAACGCCGCCCAATCCAGTTTATGATACTGGCATTAGTAGTAATCCTTATCGGAAGTTTTGTAGAACTGATGCCAACACTGACTATCTCTTCTAACATTCCTACCATCGCCAGCGTGAAACCCTATACACCGCTGGAATTGCAGGGTAGGGACCTTTACATACGGGAGGGTTGCTCCAATTGCCACTCGCAAACGGTTAGACCATTCCGATCCGAAACGGAGCGCTACGGAGAGTATAGTAAAGCCGGCGAGTTTGTTTATGACCACCCGTTCCTATGGGGCTCAAAACGTACCGGGCCCGATTTGGCCAGGATTGGCGGTAAATACGGCGATTCGTGGCATTATAATCACCTGATGGACCCGCGCCTGATGTCGCCGGGGAGTATCATGCCTAATTATGATTGGCTGATTACCCAAAAACTGGATACATCAACAACGGTAGCCAAGATAAACGCCATGCGTAAAATCGGTGTTCCTTATGCGGCAGGTTACGAGAAAATAGCCAACAAGGATTTGGATAAGCAGGCACAGGGCATTGCTGACGACCTTGCGAAGGATAAAATTAAAGTTAAAAGCGATAAAGAAGTGATAGCCATCATTGCCTATTTGCAACGACTGGGAACGGATATTAAAGCAAATAAAACAGCAGACAATAAATAATCAGATCATGTTTAAGCAGTTTACAGAAAACTTATCAGGTAGCCAGGCCTACCTAATCTCCTCGCTCGGGATATTCGTTGTGTTCTTTATCGTGGTAACAGTCATGCTGATCAGGCTTAGAAAACAGCACGTAGAATATATGAGCGACCTGCCATTGGAAGATAGCGAATCACAATCACCTAAATCGTTTGACTTATGAAATACTTACGAGCCCTATTATTACTTGTCTTAACTATCGCTGTTCAGCCTGTGTTTGCTGAAGATGATCATAGTATGTTGACACCAGAAACCCAGAACTATATTGGCTACGGCGCTATTGTATTCGCTTTGCTACTGTTTGTTGTGGTGATGCTGATGTTATTACGCACGTTCAAATTGCTGACCCGGATCATTTTAAAATACGAAGGCCGGACGGAAGCAGAGATAAACGAAGAGTTAAGTCCGGCTAAAGCCGAGAAAAGACCAAAAAACGATGTTCTCCTCAAATTGCTGTCCTTAAAACCGTTATCCGAAGAGAAAGACTTGTTAATGGAGCATGAGTTTGACGGCATACAGGAACTGGATAACCCAACGCCTGCATGGTTTATGTATTTGTTTTACAGCACCATTGTTTTTGCCGTGGCTTACCTGCTAATTTATCATGTATTTGGAGTGGGACAACTGCAATACGAAGAGTATAAGACAGAGGTGGTTCAGGCGAATATTGCCCAAAAGGAATATTTAAGCAAACAGGCCAACCGGGTGGATGAGAATACCGTGAAATTGGTTAATGATCCGGCCGTACTGGCATCAGGCAAAACTGTTTTTATGACGACCTGTTTAGCTTGCCATGGAGCGCAGGCCCAGGGTCTGGTGGGCCCTAACCTGACAGACGATTACTGGCTGCACGGTGGTAAAATAACAGACATTTTTAAAACCATTAAGTATGGCGTTCCTGCGAAAGGCATGCCTACCTGGGAAAAACAATTGTCGGCTAAGCAAATATCTGACGTGGCTAATTATGTAAAATCATTACATGGTACAAATCCGCCAAATCCTAAAGAACCCCAGGGTGTGAAGGAAACGGACGATTCCAATCAGCCCGCAAAAAAGCAAGAGGCGGCATTAGTTAAATAAAACGAAAAGATGGACGGGTTAGTGGCGGAAAAAGAAAGCGGAAAGCGGCGGTGGATGTACCCACTAATCCGGAAGGGTACATACTACAAATGGAGAAGCTGGATAAGCTATTTTTATCTTGTCTTCTTCTTTGCCGGGCCTTTTATACGCATCAACGGCCAGCCTTTGCTGCTGCTAAACTTTCTCGACAGGCAATTTGTGCTGATGGGACAGGTTTTCTGGCCTCAGGATATTTTCCTCTTTATGCTCGCTTCGCTGGTGTTCCTGGTATGTATTGTGCTGTTTACCATAGCCTTTGGCCGAATATTTTGCGGCTGGATATGCCCCCAAACCATTTTTATGGAAATGGTTTTCCGCAAGATAGAAGTTTGGATAGAAGGAAGTCCGGCAAACCGGAAAAAACTGGATGCAGGGCCATGGAATAAACAAAAGGTCATTAAAAAAGGCTCTAAATATGCCATTTTTATCTTCATCTCGTTTTTGATCGCTAATACTTTCCTGGCCTATATTATAGGGAGCGAAGCCCTAATAAAAATAGTTACAGAGCCTATTAGTGCGCATTTGATCGGTTTTATCAGTATCTGGGTTTTTACGGGCCTTTTTTTTGTGGTTTATAGCCAAATACGCGAGCAGGTTTGCACCTTATTTTGCCCGTATGGACGCTTACAGGGTGTAATGATAGACCAGCATACCCTTGTTGTTGCATACGACGATGTTAGAGGAGAGCCCCGCGGCAAATTAGACCGGAAGGCTGACCCGATGAGAGTGAAGGGAGATTGCGTGGATTGCGGGTTGTGTGTTGATGTTTGTCCTACTGGTATAGATATCAGGAAGGGGACGCAATTGGAATGCGTGAATTGCACAGCTTGTATTGATGTATGTGACGAAGTAATGGATAAGATCCATAAGCCGCGTAACCTGATCGGATTTTTCTCGGAAAATATGATCCGCGAAAAAGAGAAACCGACCTTTAACGGAAGAATGATGGCTTATAGTGCCGTAATAGCCGTATTGATAGCTGTATTATGTTACTTTATTTTTAGCCGGAGCGATATGGATATTACAGTGATGCGCAGTGCCGGGATGCTTTACCAGGAACAACCGGGGGGTAAAATCAGCAATATTTACAATGCCGAGATCATTAATAAAACGAATAAGAGCCAGGCTATTACTATAGTCCCGGAGGATCCGGCCGTTAAAATAAAATATATACAGGCACCTGGGAGCATGGGTAAAGGCGAGGAAACAAAAACCGTGTTTTTTGTAATTGTTCCGGCTTCGGCTATACATTCATTAAAAACAGATATACGATTGCAGCTAATTTCAAATCATAAAATTATACAAACCGTTAGTACTACTTTTGTAGGGCCTGTAAATGATTAAAACGATGAACTGGGGAAAAGGAATTGTTTTCGGCATGGCCGCTTTTGTAATTTTTATTGTCGGGATGTGCATTTATATGGTTTCGTCGCCGACAGATAGTTTTGACCATGAGTATTACGAAAAAGGGTTGGATTTCGACCATGATTACAACCGTGAGCAGCAAGTAGTGAAAGACCATGCACAGCCGTCTATATTACAGGTTGGCGATACTAAAATGGAATTTACATTTGCCGAGCCTGCCAAAGGCACCATCAAATTTATGCGACCTTCAAGCGCATCGTCTGACAAGATTTATGAAATAAATAGTGCAAAGGCAGATATACCCCTTGCATCGTTAGCCGCAGGTGAGTGGCAATTGGTATTTGAGTGGACGAGCAACAAAAAAGCATACCTATACCAAAAAGAAATTTATATTAAATGAGCAGTAACGCAATCGCTTTTTTCATTGGCCTGTTTGGTAGCGTGCATTGCATCGGGATGTGTGGGCCATTGGCGTTTGCCGTTCCGTCGTCACAAAATAAATGGTGGCTGATAATTACCGATAAGGTAGTTTATAATATCGGCCGTATCATTACTTACTCATTCCTGGGGCTAATCATAGGCATTATAGGCAGACAGTTATGGCTTTCCGGACTACAGCAGGGAGTGACACTGGTAAGTGGCTTGCTGATCATTATGGCGGGTTTTTCGAGACTTTTCAAAGTAAGGTTGAAAGATAATAAAGGTATGGCCATAATCCTGGCGCCGGTTAACCGCTTGTTAAACTACGCGCTTCAACATCGTGCGGGCCATTTATTAATTGGCATTTTAAACGGCTTTCTGCCCTGCGGCTTTGTTTACCTTGCCCTAGTTGGCGCCATCAATACATCGTCGCCCTTAGCTTCGGCGCGGTTTATGTTTTTCTTTGGTGCCGGTACTTTCCCATTGATGCTTCTCGCGACTGTAAGCTCGGGTTTTGCAGGGCCGCTTTTCCGCCGGCGTATTAATAAAGTAATGCCATACCTGATGGTTTGCCTGGGCTTTTGGTTTATACTTCGTGGCCTGAACTTAAATATTCCTTACCTCAGCCCTGTGATCCAATCGAGCACAACAATTTGCCGGTAAAATATTAATTCCCCTAATTGTGATTCTGACTGTAAGCGGTGGGCCGCTTGCAGTTTTGTGTTATTGACTTTAGGGATCAAATGGCCGACCGGGATAGCCAGACTAATGTTTATGGGCACATAACAATAGCCTTTAATCCAAAGTTAGATTGACGATCCGCTGGATAAGCAATCCATATACTGCCGGACTTCCGGTACCCTGGATAAAGAAAATCTCCTAAACAAACTGAATTGATTTTACAATTTGGTTTGTTTAGGAGAAGTTATGAAAAGGGGTACTAAACTATTATTGAGATAAGAATGCTATTATTTTATCGCGCTCTTTATCGGTAAGCTGCGCACGGGTTTGCATGTGCAAACCTATTGTGGTCCACTGCTCGTGCGAGAATGTTGCAGGCGAAGGTGTATTGTGGCAGCGCTGGCAATTTTCGGCCCAAAGCTGAGCGCCGCTTTTTAATTCGACTTGTTTGCTCTCCATACAGCTATTCATTACTATGGATATCAAAACAACCATTCCGGCTATCATTATCCAGGTCCTGGTTTTTAAGTTGATCTTTTTCATACAATCGTTTTTTAAAACTCAATTGAAAATTGTAAATAAATACTGTTCATATTTGTCAGACCCGGCGTTCCTCCCGCTACGGCACTCGAAGTACTCAACGAGTGCGACATGGCATAGGTTAATTTGAGAACGGTTCTCCAACTGAGCCAATAATCCAGACCCAAATCATTTTCATGGAAATTCTGACCCCATGCAGACTGACCCGGCGTAGTGTAATTTGTATACCGGTACGCAACTTCAAAATTCTTTAGGAATTTATTGTCGAGCCCTACGGGCCTAATGGATACCTGGGCGAATGCCTGGGATGTTTTATTGATGAACGAATATGAAGAAGAATCTACCGGGCTTATATAAGTCTGATCGCTAATATTTATTTTGGTGTACTGCCCCTTGATATTGACAAGAAACGGATTGAAAGTTTTTACAAAATTAATGTCGGCGCCATACATCGTTACATTTGCAGATGTAAAATTTGAACCGGCATCGCCTGCGTTACTATGTAAAGCAGATACACCGACCTCAAGGCATGAATTTGAGAAAGGCAATAAAGAGAGCCTGCCGCTAACCATTTTACCTTTGTTGTTGTCCACTACTCCCGCGGTCTGTGCTTCACCGTCAGGTAAAAGCTGCAAGCCATTGGTAAGGCTCACATCATAGCTCCATTTCATATCGCCTAACGGGAAACCGCCGCTAAAACCGATGCCAAAATCGGCTCCCGGCAAATCCAGGCCTGTAGGGTCGCCTGCAAGCTTATCTATCCATCCTGCTGCCAAACGTTTATTATATATACCAAATGGCACAACAAAATAACCGCCGTGAATAATAAGGCCCGGTGCCGCGAAATACGATATATTGGCCCAATTTACCCCTATGGCGTTACCGTCAAACGACGGTTCGAACTCAACCAGGAAATCGTTCCCGTGACGCCACAGCAACATTGGGCTTAACTCGTAATGGTCCGCGTCGGCAAGACTATTGGTTCTCATTACCTGCCCCAAAGCGCCTGGAGCAGTAAAAGTTGTTTTATTGCTTACATATCCGAATGTAGCAAGACCCACCACCATAAAGTGGCTCTCACCCGGTTTCTGATCGGCAACTTGCTGTTCCAAAGCTGCTATCCTGTTGATAACTGTCGTATCAGTTGTGGCCTGCTGCGCGTTTGCTAAATTTGCTGATAGCAAAAGAGCTAGCGTAAAAGCTAACCATTTAGCCAATTTTTCTTTTGTTTTCATTGTGCTATTTTTTTTAGAGTCGTTGATTTGGTTTATTTACTTTGCCGCGATTTTTTTATTGCCGTCTTTTGAGAGGGTCCGGATATAACATACCAGTTCCCACCGTTGCTTATCGGTAAGTATCTTTTGATAGGCCGGCATGGGGTTACGCCCTTGCGTCAACTTCCAGAAAAGGGAACCATCTGTTTCGGCTTGCACGGCCGCTGAGGTATGGTCGGCTGGTTTGGGGTTAAGCGCTGCCGCTGCAACTCCATCGCCCTTACCTTTAGTACCATGACAGGGTGCACAATTGGCTGTATATAACGCCTGCCCCTCGGCCAGTACAGTTTTATCAACTACAACTGGGTTTTTTACCTCCTGTGCAGGTTTGGGTGTAACCCATGGTGTATGCTGCTGGGCAAGGGATATTGACGGGATTAAACTTACCGTCACTGCAATGGCTGCAACATAAAATGCTTTTTTTGGAAAAAGACCATTGTTGATTCTTAATGTTTTCATGTTCCTGGTTATTAATACGATGTAAAACTACATCCTGAAGAGGCGGAGAAAAATGACTCGTATATGTAATAAAAAATGATCGTGGTCACATTGGTTATTTAGAAACAATAAAAATGGGCCCTTAAAGAGCCCATCAAAATAAAACCGAAATGACTTGTAAACTTTTACCTTATATCGCCATGCTGAATAGCTGGGTGGATGGTTTATCGGCCCATAACCTGGCGTCGAGCGCCATACAGATGTTACGAAGAAAGCGCTTACCCAATGGCGTAACTTGTAAGCCCCATGAATTAAGCTCAATCAGTCCGTCTTCAGCTATGGGCTGCAACCTGTCCAGGGCATCAAATACCGCGTCGCAAGGTTCGATATGGTGGTTCCATACAGTGTGGCCCTTGCACATGATATTAAGAATATGCTTGCGGATGATGAGGTCCTCATAAGTCAAAATATGGCCTTTAAACACCGGCAACTCGCCTTTGTTAACCAGTTCTAAGTATTCCTCAACTACCTTAACGTTTTGTGCAAAAGCATATAGGGAGTCGCTTATAGATGATACCCCAAGGCCGATGAGCAACTGTGTATGATTGTTGGTGTAGCCCATAAAATTGCGGTGAAGTGTTCCAGTACGCTCTGCTTCTAAAAGAGTATCGTTGGGAAGTGCAAAATGGTCCATGCCTATTTCAAGGTAACCGTAACCTTTGAGCAGCCGTCGGCCAACTTCATAAAGTGTGCTTTTCAATTGCGCGTCGGGCAGGTCCATCTCGGTAAAACGCCTTTGTCCCGGTTTCAACCATGGAACGTGTGCATAGCTGTAAAAGGCTATCCGGTCGGGCATTAACCCGGCAACCAGCATCATGGTATTGGTAAGCCCCTGCATGGTTTGCATTGGTAGCCCGTATATCAGGTCATAGTTAATGGAAGTGTAGCCGATCTCCCTTGCATTCTTAGTTACTTCCTCAACCTGTTCAAAGCTTTGCTCACGATGAATGGTAAACTGCACTATCGGGTCAAAGTCTTGAATGCCAAGGCTCAAACGACGGAAACCGAAATTATATAAAGTTTGTAAATGGGCGGCAGTAGTATTTGCCGGGTGCGCTTCAAAACTAAATTCAGCTTCAGGATGAACGATCGCATCGCTTAGCAGCCCGTCAATAAGTAGGTGTAGATTTTCTGCACAAAAAAAAGTTGGCGTACCGCCTCCTAAATGTATCTCGCGGATAACAGGTTTATCACCCATTATCTCCCGGTACATTTGCCATTCCTTCAAAACGGCCGCTATATAGGGTTCTTCCACCGAATGATTTTTCGTTATCCGGGTGTTACAGCCGCAATAGGTACACAGGCTTTCACAAAAGGGCAGGTGTACATATAAACTGATACCCTCACGGTCATTGCTTTCCTTGAACGAAAATTTCACTGATTTTTCCCATGCCCCTTTATCAAATGCATTGGTATCCCAATAAGGCATCGTTGGATAGCTGGTATAGCGTGGTGCGGCTACATTATACTTTGCAGCGAGGTCAGCGGTATATTGTTCTTCGGCAGACATTTTATTTTGTGATTTTAATAGGTTCTTCTTTTTTTACACTGTCTTTGTCGGAAGCACTGGCAGCGCCCACCCACTTATTCTTTTGCCAGAGGTCGAGATTTTTAATGGTCTGGTTTGAAATTTCCTGCAGTGCTTCCCTGGTAAGATAGGCCTGGTGAGGGGTAATGAGCACATTGGGGTACCGCATCAGGCTATTTAAAACCTGGTCCTTTGCGGTGTCATCCTCGTGATTCTCAAAAAATAATCCTTTTTCAAATTCGTAAACATCAAGTCCCAGGTAGCCAATTTTGCCCGATTGCAGTGCATTTGGCAGGTCTGATGTTTTTATAATTGCGCCCCGCGATGCATTGATGAGCATCACACCATTTTTCATCTGGCTAATGATTTTATTGTCAATAAAATGACGTGTCTGGGGTGTTAAGGGCAAATGGAGCGATATAATATCTGAAGATGCAAGTAACTCCTTTAATTCGACAGGCAATACGTATGGTATATCATTAGGGAAGTTAGGGTCGTAGCCCAAAACCTTGCAACCCATACCATTAAATATGCGTGCAGTAGCCTGACCTGTTTGCCCTAAACCAATAAGGCCAACCGTTTTCCCGGCGAAATTAAACCCGATCAGGTCATCGTTCCTGAAATCAAAATGATGACTGCGCCTATCAGCTTTTAATAACTGCCGGTTGAGTGCGAATGCCATTGCGACGACATGTTCGGCGATAGCCTGTGGCGAATAGGAGGGTACGTTTGAAAGCTTAATACCGTGCCTGGCAGCAGCTTCTTTATCAATATGATCGGTGCCGACCGAGCGCGTCACAATATACTTAATACCCAACGCCGCGAGTTTATCAATTACGAAAGCCGAAACATCATCGTTCGTAAAAACTATTGCAGCCTCTTTTCCTTCAGCGTAACTGGCGGTATCCGGACCCAGGGCGTTTGATATCAAAGTAATATCGTGCTTCTTCTGATTAGCTTTCGCAAGAAATTCTTTTTCGAAAGGTTTTATACTATATGCGACAGCTTTCATATTGCAATATTATTTGTCATTCAACAAAAATATAGCTAAGAAACAGGGGAGGGTATGAGCGTTGTCAGTAAGAAAAGTGATGTACGTCAGTTTTTCATTTTTGCCAGGCGGTTGATATCCAGTATAGTAATTGAGCTGCCTTTTTTATCGATCAAGCCTTCATCTTTAAAATCTGACAAGGTGCGGCTAACGGTTTCGGTGGCCATACCGGCCATAGCGGCTAAATCCTCGCGGGTTATCTTAAAACTTTCGCCTTCTACCGTTTGCTGTTTGGCCAATTTGACCATGGCTTCGGCCATCCGCTTTCTAACAGAATGATAGGCCAATTGCAGTAATTGCTCTTCTTTTTCACGGATGTCATTGGCTAAAAGCTTAATAAATTCTTTACCGACTTCGGGATATAAATTCAGCAGCTGATCTACCTGGTCCTTTGGGATCAGGCATAAAAGGCTGTCTTCCATGGCGGTGGCCGTGTCGGTATAAACGTCATTGAGTAAAATTGCGTTAGCGCCCAGATAATCATCCGTATTATAAATGCCGGTCATCAGTTCGCGGCCGTCTTCAGCCAGCTTAACGGTTTTAATTTTTCCGTCTATGACCAGATAAAGCCCATTGCCTTTATCGCCATCATAATAAATCACCTGGTTTTTTTTAAACTGCCGGCTTTTACGTTCCTGGATAACTTTTTTTAATTCGGCAAGGCCACTATTTTTTGCTATGAGACTGTTTAATTTATCAAGGGATTTACTGTAGAATTGTTCCTGCAGGTCTTTTTTCTTTAACCGGCTTTCAATGGCATTTAGCAGCTCCATGTCGTCAAACGGTTTGGTCAGGTAGTCATCAGCACCCATTTCCATCCCTTTGCGCAGGTCGACCCGCTCAGCCTTTGCAGTTAAGAAAATAAAAGGTGTAGTTGCGATGTCCGGATTTTTATTAAGCATATATAAAACGCCGTAGCCATCCAGCTCAGGCATCATGATATCGCACAAAATGATGTCAGGCAGGTGTTTTAGGGCCAGTTCGACGCCTGTTTTCCCATTATTTGCGTCGAAAACAGTATAGCCTGCCAGTTGCAGTATCTCAACGATATTCTCTCGTATATCGTTGTTGTCTTCAATGATCAATACTTTTTTGCTCATGAGATAGGGAATGTGATGGTGAATAATGTGCCTCTGTTAACGTCGCTCTTAAATTCAACAGTACCGTTCATTAATGCTGTGTAACGGGCTACAATATTTAGCCCTAAACCTGTACCCGGTATATTGCCGGTATTATGCGCGCGGAAAAATGCTTCAAATAAATGTTTTTGATCGGTCTCAGGAATGCCTATGCCATTGTCCTTTATGGTAACCACATAGTCTTTTTCGTTGACTTCAGTATTAAATTCAATAAAGGTATTCTCACCTGAATATTTGATAGCGTTACCAATCAGGTTAAAAATACAGTTTTTTAATAAATTTTGGTCAAGGTGCACCATGCTGCTGGTGCCTGTATGCTGGTAAATAATATTCTGATTTTGTTTGGCAACAACTTGCATCTCCTCAGTAATTTCTTCGCCGAGTTTAACCAGGTCGAAATCGATAAATGTCGGTTCCACTTTGCCCGTTTCTAATTTTTCTAGCGACAGAAAGTCGTTTAAAATCGTGGTGAGGTTACCCACCGCATTTTTTATCTTATTGACATGCTTGGTAATATTATCATTGGTGAAAGGCTGTGCATATTTTTCGATGAGCGAAGCCGATAATTGAATGGCGCTCAATGGCGTACGAAACTCGTGCGAGGCCATCGATACAAATCGGCTCTTCAATTGACCTAATTCTTTTTCTTTCTCTAATGACAGGCTTACCTCTTCTTTTGCCTGCTCCAGCGCCTTTACAATATCTTTTAGCTTTTGAGTACGCTCTTCAACCAATTCTTCCAGGTGAGCGGCATATTCTTTCAGTTTCTCCTCAGCTTCCTTTTCGCGACTCAGATCGTGGATAAAGCCAGCGTATATTTTCCTGGGGGTAAAGGGTACATCGCTTACTGCTAACCTGAACGGGAACTCGGAACCATCCTTTTTGAGGCCCGTTACTTCGCGGCCTATGCCTATAATATGGGGCTCGGCGGTTCGCTGGTATCGATGAATATAGTCGTCATGCTGGCTTTTATAGGGCTGGGGCATCAGCATGCTTACATTGGCCCCAATTACTTCTTCAGGCGAATATTGAAACAGCTTACATGCAGCCGGGTTGATGGATTCTACCCTGCCGCGGCCATCAATTGTTATGATGCCATCAATGGCATTTTCAATAATGGCTTTTAATAAGGCAGCGTTTTCCATGATCATCATAGCAGCGGGATATTTGTGATCCTGCTCACAAATATCCGCTTAGGTGTTGATGGTAAAAGTAACATATTTCACTTTAAAAAGTGACATTGCTCACTTTTTAAAGTACTTATAGATGGAGTGGGCGTTTCTCCGCCTTGCCATTGCTAAGCGGCTTCAAATTCACTGCACCCTTGCGCAATAAAACATAACCGTTTATGACCGCCGTCATTTGTTGCCCGAAGAGCGTTATTTATCTTTACCTTATTCAAAAACCGTCTTAAAACGCAGCCATCATGAAGACCATTCTTGTTATTACCGATAATTCAAACGCTGCCGAGCATGCCGCAAGGTTTGCCTTACGTATTGCACAAAGCCTGCCGGCCAGAGTCTTATTAGCGCATACCACTGCGGTTGACACTGAACCCGCTGAACGGGTTTTAGCCGGAAACATTGCAGGAAGAATGGTACGTCAGAAATCATCTCGTGTTTTTGAGGATTTAACCGGCCTGAATAGGGCACATGATGGTTTTAAGCCTGAAATTGACGAAATGGACATAGCCGATAAATCAGCCAGCCAGCTAATCGAATTTATAAACCAGGACCATATCTGGATGGTGGTAAAGGGAATGCCGTCAGACCCAGGAAAGAGTACTTATGAAATAAACCTGAACACTATATTGAACAGGGTGCAATGTCCATTGATGCTGGTGCCTGAGAGTTGGCCTTTAAAGCAGATAGAACGAATTGCTTATATAGCCGATTTACGCTATTGCCGCATTAGGATAGTAAGATACTTGGTGGAGCTTGCTGGGGCCTCCGGGGCCGATCTATCAGTAGCTCATTTGTCGGCAAAGGGTTTACCGCATATGGCCCAGGATTACGCACTAACTGTTTTCAGCGAGGAAGTTTCCAATGGTGCACAGTATGAGCGCTTGTTCTTTAACAACATTAGGGAACGGGATCTGCCAACTGCTGTTGACGTTATCATCAACGGGCTGCATACTGATTTACTTGCTATAGTTAATCATCGTTTTCATTTTGAGGAAATTATGGGTATGTATATCACCAATCAATTACCGTTGTACATCACCGTTCCATTGCTTATCTTTCCGTATTAATTGAAACGGTAGTTAATTTGGAAAATACCCCCGGCTTCTGGAGTTTGAGTAAAGAAGAAGCTTTACGCGACTTATCCTGCACCCAACAGGGTTTGGACGACACTGAAGCCCATAAACGATTAGCTACATATGGCCCCAACACCATAAAAGCCAATACGAGGTCGTCGGCTATTCTATTATTCCTTTCGCAGTTTAAGAGCCCAGTCACTTTATTGCTTATTATAGCGGCGTTGTTGTCACTGGGTCTGCACGATGTGACCGACAGTGTCATCATTCTCACCATAGTACTTATCAGTAGTTGCCTGGGTTTCTGGCAGGAAAAAGGCGCTGCCGACGCTGTGCACGAACTGCTGAAAATGGTGCAGTTGCATTGCACCGCCATGCGTGATGGTAAGGCAAAAGAAATACCATCAGAGGAAATAGTACCGGGCGATGTAGTGGTATTATCGGCAGGAGATATCATACCCGGGGATAGTCTGCTATTGGACTCGCAGGAATTATTTGTGGATGAAGCTGCTTTTACGGGCGAAACATATCCCGTGGAAAAAGACAGCTGCGTGCTGCCGGTAGATACCCCGCTAGCCAAACGGAAAAACTCGCTTTTTATGGGAGCGCACGTCATCAGCGGTAAGGCTACCGCCCTGGTTATCAAAACAGGGAAGGATACCGAGTTTGGCAAAATATCTGAAGGCTTACAATTAAGAGCGCCGGAAACGGATTTCGAAAAGGGGACACGCAAGTTCGGTTATATGCTGATGGAAATTACCCTTTTATTGGTGATCATTATTTTTGCAATAAATGTATACTTGCTAAAACCCGTTCTCGATTCTTTTCTATTTTCACTAGCACTGGCAGTAGGGCTTACTCCTCAATTGCTGCCGGCCATTATCAGTGTCAACCTGTCAACCGGGGCGCGGCGGATGGCAAAACAGCAGGTTATTGTGAAACGCTTATCGTCTATTGAGAACTTCGGGAGCATGAATATTCTTTGCTCAGATAAAACGGGCACCATTACCGAAGGCAAGGTAAACCTGAAGGACACATTGGATATTGATGGTAAGCACAGTGATAAAGTATTGCAGTATGCATGGCTCAACGCTTCTATGCAAAAGGGTTTTCATAACCCTATTGACGACGCCATTTGTTCGGGCTACGATGGTAAGGGAAACACTTTTGCAGTTAAATCCGAGATACCTTATGATTTCATCCGTAAAAGACTAACGATAGTTGTAAAAAACACTACCGATACTTTGGCCATCACCAAGGGGGCCTTAAACGCTGTGCTCTCTGTATGCGACCGCGTTGAAAACGCCAATGGGAAGGTATCGACTATAGCCGATAGTAAGCCGGCTATCCTTAACCAGTACCAGCAATTAAGCAATGAGGGTTATCGTACGCTGGGCGTATGTTATAAACCGGCTGATACGACGCATGCTTTCGGCCGGGATGACGAAAAAGGGATGATATTTTTAGGCTTTATTGCCCTGTTCGACCCGCCAAAACCAAATGTGGCCGCTACTATTGTAAAACTGAATAGCCTTGGTGTGAAACTTAAATTGATCACAGGTGACAATGCGCTGGTGGCACGAAGCCTGGCCCTGCAAATAGGCGTAAAGGACCCGCAGGTACTAACGGGTGCCGATATGCAAAAAATGACCAACGCGGCATTGCTGCACAAGGCAGCACTAACCGATATTTTTGCAGAGGTTGAACCTAATCAGAAAGAACGCATCATTACGATCCTGAAAAAAGCGGGCAATGTGGTAGGTTTTATGGGCGATGGTATCAACGATGCCCCGGCCCTGCATACCGCTGATGTTGGTATTTCGGTAAATACAGCTGTTGATGTAGCCAAAGAGGCAGCTGATATTGTTTTATTGAGCCAGGGCCTGGATGTGTTGATCAATGGTATTATTGAAGGACGAAAAACCTTTACCAACACCATGAAATACATTTTTATGGCGACAAGCGCCAACTTCGGCAACATGTTCAGCATGGCCGGAGCTTCGCTGTTCCTAACTTTTTTGCCATTATTACCCAAGCAAATATTACTCACCAACCTGCTGACCGATTTCCCTGAAATGGCCATTTCGACCGATAGGGTGGATGAGATAAACATACAAACGCCCCAGCGCTGGGACCTGGGTTTCATTCGTCGCTTCATGATTCTTTTTGGATTGTTAAGTTCGGTTTTTGATTACCTTACCTTTGGTGTGTTACTGTTGATACTGCATACTAAAGAAAAAGAATTTCAAACCGGCTGGTTTGTTGAATCTGTGATATCAGCTATACTCATTGTACTTGTCGTTCGCACAAGGTTGCCATTCTTTAAAAGCTTGCCCGGCAAATACCTGACAATTGCCACTATCGTCATCTTGTTGTTCGTGTTGTTTTTACCGTTAACCCCTTTAGTGGTATGGTTTGGTTTCACGCGGCTCCCTTTAGCATATTATGGCTGGATGCTCCTTATTGTTTTAGGTTATATGGTATCTGCCGAGATAGCTAAACAGTTGTTTTATCGAAAAATGAACAGAGCATCAAAAAGGTAAATCAGTCTTCCCTCATGCCCGCGTTATAATGCTTAATATCATATTTTCTTCTGACCGGGGTCATTAGCCCAAATCTTACAATTACTGACATTTATCTCATAAAAAATTGCTTTATGGGAACTACCTCCGCCATGTCTGCCCGATCACTGCAATACTATGTTATTGCCACCCGCTGGGAGTCGGATATTGAATTTTCAATTACCGAAACCTCCTTTTTTTATCATCTCATTGACGAGTATTTGATCAGGTTATGTGAACCAAGCCACC
>JAYUEE010000075.1:0-153444 GCA_043739405.1 Mucilaginibacter sp.
CTGAAATAGTTTGGACCATGCCGCCGCTTGGCACTATCAATCTGCACGCTTCGCTGCTGCCGCAATACAGGGGCGCCGCACCAATAAACTGGGTGTTAATTAACGGCGAAAAAGAAAGCGGGGTGACTACTTTCTTTCTAAAACATGATATTGATACCGGTGATATACTGTTTACTGAAAAGGTTACGCTGACAGGCCATGAAACTGCCGGCGAATTGCACGACCGATTAATGTACAAAGGCGCCGGACTGCTGGTTAAGACCGTAAAAGGAATTGAAAGCGGCCGTTATACCGAGCTCCCGCAAGCGCACCTGGCTGAAGGCGTTGAATTGAAACACGCGCCAAAAATTTTTAAAGAAAAATGCAAAATTGACTGGGATCAACCCGCTGAAAATGTATATAATCTGATTCGTGGACTTAGTCCGTATCCAGCTGCTTTTACTACCCTCAATGGTAAAATATTGAAAGTATTCAGTTCGGAATATGAGATCACCGAAACCGGGATACAACCCGGCAATTTCATTTGCGACAATAAGAGCCATTTAAAATTCGCGGCGGCTGACGGCTATGTAAGTCTTACGGATATTCAATTGGAAGGCAAAAAGCGTATGGGTATTGAGGAGTTTTTGAGGGGGGTGAGGTTATAGCTTATTCAACTCCCCTATTAAGCCTTTACTTAACTGGTTGAAATAACGTTTCACACCAAAACCCATTACCCATTGGATGCCTTTGGCGGCGTTAGTTAAAAATACTTCGTCAGCTTCGTATAAAATATCGGGATTTATCTGGGCCTCTGTAAAGGGTATATTGCTTTGCTTGGCCAACTTGATAACTACCTGCCGCATTACGCCTTCCACACAGCCTTCGCTTAAAGCCGGTGTGTATAAATGACTTTGGTACCAGACAAAAATATTGGAACTGCCAGCCTCGCATAAATTGCTGTCCTGGTTCAACAGAAATGTATCGTCAAGCTTATTCTGCGTTTTGAATATCCCGGCAAGGACATAAATAAGCGAGTTACATGTTTTGATATTGGATAAGTAGTTAGTTGGTTTTTTCAACTCAGTAAAAACATCCATGATCAGCCCCTTGTCATTCAAAAAATAACGGGGTTCATCCATAGGCACCAGCTCAAGGCAATAACCCATTTTGTTTTGAGTGGGCGTATATAATCCTTCCGAATCACGATAAACGGTTAACCTTAAACGCCCGTGCCTGGTTTTATTTCTTGAAGCGAGTTGCTCTACCTTTTCTTTCAAAAACCAGGTATCCATTTGCGAATAGCCATCAATTTTCAAAGACTTCATACCGCGCTGGAGGCGGTCTGCATGCAATTCGGCAAACTTAAGCTGACCTTTCATCAGCCGCATACTCTCAAACAAACCATCGCCATACCTGAACGCCCGGTTAGCTACGCTAAGCAATTTGCTATCCGCAGCTAATATTTCGCCGTTAAAATTGATATACAATGGCATCATGGTATCAACAACAAATTAAGCGTTTTGCTCATTAATGTAGCCGGAATATTTTCGCCATTTTTCCAACACGGTAGCAAAGTCTTCTGGCAAAGGAGCCTCGAAGTGCATTGGTTTTTTTAACGAGGGGTGCATAAATCCCAGTGTTTGTGCGTGCAGTGCCTGCCGCGGCATTATTTCAAAACAGTTATCAACAAACTGTCTGTATTTATTAAAAACTGTACCCTTCAATATTTTATCGCCACCATAAATGGCATCACTGAATAAAGGATGCCCGATGTGCTTCATATGCGCCCTGATCTGGTGTGTGCGCCCGGTTTCTAACTGGCATTCTATCAAAGTCACATATCCCAACCGCTCCAAAACCCGGTAATGTGTTATGGCCCATTTGCCTTTTTCCTGGTCGTCATAGATGGACATTACCCGCCGGTCGTTGTGGCTGCGGCCAATGTAGCCGGTTACGGTTCCGTCATTTTCAATATCGCCCCAAACCAACGCCAAATATCTACGGGTAATGGTATGGTCATAAAACTGGCGGGCCAGGTAAGTCATCGAGCGTTCATTCTTGCTGATGAGCAGTAAGCCGGATGTATCCTTATCTATGCGGTGAACCAAACCTGGCCTGCCATCATTGCCGGGCATAGTCGGTAGTTGTTGAAAATGGTAAACCAATGCATTCACAAGGGTGCCGGTATAATTATTATATCCTGGATGCACAACCATACCAGCTTCCTTATTTACAATAAGGACATCATCGTCTTCATAAACAATATTGAGTGGGAGGTTCTCCGGGTAAACTTCGGTATCGCGCGGCGGATGTGGTAATACAACCGAGATAACATCCAAAGGCTTAACCTTATAGCTTGCCTTTATCGCTTTATCATTCACCAGCACATTACCCTGCTCTATCGCATTCTGTATGCGGCTTCGCGAGGCATTCTCAATGCGGTGCATCAAAAACTTATCAATACGCAGCAGCGACTGCCCTTTGTCAACTATTAATCGCAGGTGCTCATATAAATCCTGTTCTTCCTGCTCTATTAATTCGGGCTCCATCGTCATAGCCGCAAAAGTACTCGTTTTTTCACACTATTAACGATTGCCGGATAGTTGTTCTAAATTTGCCCGATGCAAATTGATTTTGAAATTTATAGTCCCGTTCAGCAAATACATGCGCAATTGTTTGAAGAAAAGGGCCTGGAAGTTTTCATCAAGCGCGATGACCTGATACATCCAATCATATCGGGCAACAAATGGCGCAAGCTCAAATACCTGCTCAAACAGGCGCAGGCTGAAGGTAAAATGCACCTGGTTACGTTTGGTGGCGCTTACTCCAACCATTTACTGGCGACCGCAGCAGCAGCATCAAAATTCGGTTTTAAATCAACTGGCTTTGTTCGTGGCGAAGAAGTAAATAATGATACGCTGTTCTTATGCCGTTTACACGGAATGAATTTGATTTTCACCGATAGGGAAAGTTATCGGGATAAGCAGGCTTTATTTGATAAGCATTTCGCCGATGACTATAAAGCATTTTTTATTGACGAAGGTGGCGCATCTCCATTGGGGGCTAAAGGTTGCAGCGAATTGCTTAACGAGCTGACCGAAACTTACGACCATATCTTTTGCGCCTGCGGAACCGGGACGACTGCAGCTGGTATCATCAATGGGATCACTCACCGTAAAATTAATACTCAATTTCACGGTGTACCGGTTTTAAAAAACGGAGAATTTTTGAGGAAAGAAATTGATAATTTTCTAATCCAACCTTTAGAGTACAATCTTCATGTAGATTACCATTTCGGCGGCTACGCTAAAACAACAACCGAACTCATCGATTTTATTAAGCAATTTGTATCCTCAACAGGTATATTGATTGAACCGGTTTACACCGGCAAAATGTTATATGCTGTATATGATCTGGCCGTTAAAAATTATTTTAAGCCCGATAGTAAAATACTGGCTATCCATACGGGTGGTATTTGGGGATTGTTGGGGATGAAAGATAAGTTCAAAGCCATAATTTAAGCAGAAATTCGCCCATCTGCACATCCGAAATCTGCACATCTGCACATTAATTCTCGAAAACTATTTCCCGCTTTAGTCTAAAATATAGGTTTAAACAATTTAAAGTTACTTTTTGGTCATTCGGTTCAAAAAGTGCTTAAATTCTTGTTTTGAGGCACTTTTTAGTAAATTTGTAGAAACCAGATTGCTTATGTACAACCTTCAGATTGCACCAGAGAACGTTCAGGATTCGTTAAAGAAGCACATCCTTGCCGATGGCTTCGACCTTACTTTTGATATGGAAAGAAGTAAAGGCGTTTATATTTATGATTCAAAACATAAACGCACTTATCTCGACTTTTTTACCTGTTTCGCTTCGGTGCCTTTAGGTTATAATCATCCCAAAATGGTGGATGATGAAGCATTCAAAAAGAACCTGATGCTCGCGGCATTGACAAACCCTTCCAACTCGGATATATATACCGAGCAGTATGCCCAATTCCTGGAAACTTTCGACCGTGTAGGCATTCCCGAATACCTTCCACATGCTTTCTTCATCTCAGGTGGCTCTTTAGCGATTGAAAATGCAATTAAGGTCGCCATGGACTGGAAAGTTCAAAAGAACTTCGAAAAAGGCTATACCAAAGAAAGGGGATTCAAAGTGCTGCATTTTGAACATGCCTTTCATGGGCGCAGCGGTTACACTTTAAGCCTTACCAATACACTGGCAGTAAAGACAAAATGGTTTGCCAAATTCGACTGGCCTAGGGTATCGCTACCCCAGATCAATTTCCCTTTTTCGGACGCAAACCATGAAGATCTGCTAAACCGCGAGGCTTTATCGATAGCCCAGATCAAAAAGGCTTTTGAAGTAAACAAGGACGATATCTGTGCCATTATTATCGAACCGATACAATCCGAAGGGGGCGATAACCATGTCAGGCAAGAGTTCCTTGAGCAGTTGCGTATGCTGGCTGATGAGAACGATGCTATGCTGATCTACGATGAGGTGCAAACCGGTGTAGGACTTACCGGCAAATTCTGGTGTTTTGAACACTTCGGTGAAAAGGCCCGTCCTGATATCCTGGCCTTCGGCAAAAAAATGCAGGTTTGCGGCATCCTTGCCGGTGCAAAAGTGGATGACATTGAGAATAATGTTTTCAGGGTATCGTCGCGCATCAATTCTACCTGGGGCGGCAGTTTGGTTGATATGGTACGTTCATCCAAAATAATGGAAATCATCGAAGAAGATAAACTGTGTGATAATGCTACGGAGGTTGGTGAATACCTGCAAAACGGGTTACTTAAGATAGCCGAAAGAAAATCGGTTATCAGCAACGTCAGGGGGCGTGGCCTCATGACAGCTTTTGATTTCCCTAACAAAACCTATCGTGATAATTTTATCAAGGAAGGCATGAAGCAGGATGTAATGTTCCTGGGGTGCGGCGCTCATACCATAAGGTTCAGGCCTGCATTGATTATGGACAAGGCACATATAGACGAAGGACTCTCCGTTCTCGAAAAGATATTAGGCATATTATAATATTCTTGTAATATTTTCGCTACGAGGCGCCTTTTTTTTAAAACAAAGGGCGCCTTTTTCGTCTTATATATACTATAATGGCGTATTTACGTTAATTATACAGGGTAATATTAATATATACTATTTTTTCACCACTATAGACTATATTCCCCGGTATTATGATGATTAATTTTATATTTAATTTGGGCAATTAATTGAACATCCGCTACAACTATCATGAGTAAACATATCGAAAAACTAAAAAAACAGCTGATGGAGATATCCGAAGTTGTTAATTCATTTAAGTCGGAGGCTGTACAAGTGCGGATTATTGACCGGCTGCTGGATGCCATCGCAGAAACAGAAAAAAGCGATATAGAGGGCACAGAAACATTCAGTAAAAGGGGCCGTAGGGTACGGAACAACGATGATGACGAGCATATATCGCATGGCCGCAAAAAGCCTGGCGCAACTAAGGTTTTGAACCAGCTATTAGCCACAGATTATTTTGACACGAGGCATTCCATTTCGGCTATAGCCGACTATTGCAAGGAGCATTACGACTCTGATTTCAAAACATCTGAATTATCCGGGATACTATTAAAACTTGCGAAAGAAGATAAGTTGCGGCGCGAAAGAAGCAACGATAATAACCGCTTTGAATACGTTAGGGCGTAATAATGAGGCCTTCTATTTCAAGTCAAAAAGGCTGTCTACGCCCAAAATTTTCCTTGAGGTAAATCCTTCTGCATATTTTACGCCGATACTTTTGCCAAATTCCCTTGCCCTTGCTTCAATTACCGCTATAAATTCGGGTGATGAGATATAGGTTTGCGGTTCTCCCTCCCATTCGGGATTAAAAAATTGCGAGCTAAAGGCATTGATGCTATCCACTTTTTTACCCCAATAAGCTGTTACGTCGATAACAATATCAGGATGTATATAATTATCCTGTATAAAATGCAACAGCAGCTTTGGCCGCCATGCGTCCTGTGAATTACCGGCGTCCAGAGTTTCTATCTTCCGCAATCCTGATAAAAATACTGCATCTTCCACTAACTTGCTGGCCCGGCCGTGGTCAGGATGGCGATCATGATAGGCATTGGTGATTATAATTTCAGGCTGATACTTGCGAATGGCCGTTATTACTTTCAATTGGTATTCTTTACTGTTTTCGAAAAAGCCATCCGGGATAGCCAGGTTTCCCCGCACCGCAAGGCCAAGTATTGTTGAGGAGGCTTCAGCTTCTTTTGCCCTTATTTCAGGTGTACCCCTGGTGCCCAATTCCCCCCGGGTTAAATCAACGATACCCACTTTCTTTCCAAGAGCTACTTCTTTTAATATCGTACCTGAGCAACCTAATTCGGCGTCGTCAGGGTGAACGGGCAAAACCAATATATCTAACTTAATCATACTGTAATAATTGCAATTATTTAGGGGAAATCAAACGGGCTATTTTCTTTTTGATCTTACCCGAAGTTGGTTTGGTAAATGGGTAAAAAAAATCAGTAACAACCCCATCTTTCCCAATTAGAAACTTGTGAAAATTCCACCTCGGCACCGACTTCAATTTCCCGTTTTGCTTTTTATCAGCAAAAAACTTGTACAGTGGGTGAGCATAGGGGCCACGCACCCTTATTTTATCAAAGACAGCGTAATTAGTTCCTGTATTCTCACAAAAAGTTGCAAGTTCCCGCCCCTCTAAAGGCTCCTGGCCGCCAAAATCATTTGACGGAAAAGCCAATATTTCAAAATCTTTATCCTTAAATTCATTCTTTAACTCAACAAGATCTTTAAGCTGTGGGGTAAAACCACATTGCGATGCAGTATTTACTATTAAAAGGACCTTGTTTTTATATTCGGATAGATTTATTTCTTCACCGTCTAACTTTTGAACGTTAAACTGGTAGATGCTGGTATCATTCATTATTAGTTCTGAGAGGAGTAAAATCCCGCCTGCTGTAAAATTGCCTCCATGTCCCTCTCCTCATTGGGGTCGTATGTTTCCTTCAGGTTGTGTCCGAATATCCGCGCAAGCGACTGGAACATAAAAGCCTTTAATCCGCCTTTCAGTTCCTTTACCATTTCGTAACTGGTATTACCCGTTTGCCTATCAATAAGTTTTATTAATATTTCACCCTGACTAATTGTCAGGTTCTCCACTTCGCGCTTAAATAAGTCTTTTATTTGGTTTTCGCAGGTGTCAACCATACGTTTCTGTCTTTTTTTATCGGCTGTTGTAGCCAGGTCGCGCTGCAGTTTCTGGTATCTTTCTGCCGCATACTTAGCATAGGGCAACACTTTGTAGATATTATACTTAAGGCGTCGATAAGCTTCGCGGTCGGCTTCGGTTTTGAATATACGTACATCTACTATTTTTACCTCTTCAGTTACGATCATAGGCATCAACTCACCATCAACAACTGTTTCATAAGTTCTGATGGTATCATTTTTGCCAAGCTTAGGCTGGTCGGGTATTGCATTCTGTGCGTTAACCAATACTGCACTACAGCAAAACAGTAAAAGGAAACCAATAAATTTCATAATTTTACGTAATACAAAAATAATGCAAATTTCTTTGGTATTTTATTATATAACTACCAATTTGATTTTTTGTTGCTCACATATGATATATTATACGGAAGCGGGGACATGAAAGATTTAGTGATTGATATAGAAGCCGAAAAGAACGAGATACTGAAAAGATACCGGGCTTTGCTGCGCGCCAGCAAGTCGACCCTGCAAAAGGGCGACAAGCGGATGATACGCAAAGCATTCGATATGGCTCTTGAGAGCCACAAAGATATGCGCCGTAAATCGGGCGAGCCATATATATACCACCCTATAGCCGTAGCACAGATAGCTGCCGAGGAAATAGGTTTGGGTACTACCTCTATTGTGTGCGCTTTGTTACATGACGTAGTTGAAGATACTGACGTTACCCTGGATGATATTGAAAGGGAATTTGGTAAAAAAGTAGCGCTGATCATTGATGGCCTGACTAAAATTTCGGGTGTATTTGATACCAATAGCTCACTGCAGGCCGAAAACTTCCGTAAAATGCTGCTGACCCTTGCAGATGATGTTAGGGTAATCTTAATCAAGCTTGCTGACAGGCTCCATAATATGCGCACCATGGAGTATATGCCGCGCGATAAACAGCTTAAGCTTTCTTCCGAAACGGTTTATTTGTATGCGCCTTTGGCTCACCGCCTGGGTTTGTATGCGATCAAATCGGAACTGGAAGATTTGTCCATGAAGTACATGGAGCGCGAAATGTACCAGCTCATCAAAAATAAGCTGAACGAAAAGAAGGCGGAGCGCGAGAAGTTTATCAGGGACTTTATTGGACCATTGCAAAAGGTATTGGAGGGCCAGGGTTTGCATGCCGATGTATTTGGAAGGCCAAAATCTATCCACTCTATCTGGAATAAAATGAAGAAAAAGGCCATTCCTTTTGAGGAAGTGTATGACCTTTTTGCCATTCGTATTATCCTGGACAGTACTCCTGAAACTGAAAAATCTGAATGCTGGAAAGCTTATTCGATAGTTACCGACTTATATCGCCCAAATCCTGACCGCTTACGCGACTGGATATCGTCGCCCAAAGCAAATGGTTACGAATCGCTGCACACAACGGTAATGGGGCCACGCGGCCAGTGGGTTGAAGTGCAAATACGCACCAAGCGCATGAATGAGATTGCCGAAAAAGGTTTTGCGGCGCATTGGAAGTACAAGGAGTCATCAAGCGACAGCGGCCTCGATCAATGGGTGCAAAAGGTACGGGACATGCTGAAAAATCCTGAATCAAATGCGCTCGACTTTTTGGATGATTTTAAGATGAACCTGTTTTCGGACGAGATATTCATCTTTACGCCAAAGGGAGCCCTCATCCAATTGCCGCAAACCGCTACCGCGCTCGATTTTGCTTTCGAGATACACACCGACGTCGGTGCGACTTGTATCGGCGCAAAAGTGAATCATAAACTGGTGCCCTTGAGCTATAAGCTGCAAAATGGCGACCAGGTGGAGATCATTACATCCAGTAAACAAACACCGAAGGAAGACTGGCTGAACATTGTGGTTACGGCTAAAGCCAAAGCCAAGATAAAATCGGCCTTAAAAGAGGAAAAGCGTAAAATAGCGGACGAGGGCAAGGAGATATTGGAGCGTAAGATGAAATCGTTGAAGATCACTTACAATTCTGACAATATCCACAAGTTAAGTTATTACTTCAAGCTCCCGTCCACCCAGGATTTGTTTTTCAATGTTGCCCGGGGCTTCATTGACATGAAGGACCTGAGGGAATACCAGGCCTCGGAAAAGACCGTAGAAAATAAACCGCAGGATAAGATCGAGAATGACCAGGTACAAAGCCTGCTGCGCAATGTGAAAGCCAAAGACAGCGATATATTGCTGATTGGCGAGGACATGCAGAAGATTGACTACAAACTGGCCAATTGCTGTAATCCGATACCCGGCGACGATGTTTTTGGTTTTATTACTGTAAGCGACGGCATAAAAATACACCGTACAAACTGCCCTAATGCTGCTAAATTAATGGCAAATTATGGTTACCGGATCGTAAAAGCAAGATGGACCAACCAGCAGGAACTGGCGTTTTTAACAGGTTTGCGTATTACGGGTATTGATGACGTTGGTCTTATCAATAAACTGACGACAGTTATTTCTACTGATTTCAAGGTAAATATCCGGTCGATCACTGTTGACAGCGATAATGGCATTTTTGAAGGCTCCATTATGGTATATGTGAACGACACAGAGCACCTCGACAACCTGATAAAAAGGCTAAAAACTGTAAAGGGAATTACTGCTGTTACCCGTTTCGATTCAGCTATTGAAATCGCTTCTTAAGGAGAAGCAAGAATCGCCTCTACTGTAAACAATTATTAATAACTTTGAGCTTTAATAAACCATCATGTCCCAGCAGGAAACCATTGATATGATTAAAAAGATTTTCGAGGCTTATCTCGAAAATAAAAACCTCAGGAAAACACCCGAACGTTTTGCGATACTGGAAGAAATCTATTCGCGCAGCGACCATTTTGACGTGGAATCGTTATACATCCACATGAAAAACAAAAAGTACAGGGTTAGCCGCGCGACTGTATATAATACACTTGAACTTTTAGTATCGTGCGACCTGGTGACCAAGCACCAGTTTGGCAAAAATATGGCCCAGTTTGAAAAATCATACGGCTATAAGCAGCACGACCATATCATCTGTATCGACTGTGGAAAAGTGGTAGAATTTTGCGACCCGCGCATACAGCAAATACAAAGTATGATGGGCGGATTACTTAAATTTGAAATCAAACACCATTCGCTAAACCTCTACGGAAATTGTGAAAAACTTAGGGCAGGTTATTGCGATAGAAAAGTATAACTTTGCCACCTTTGATTATTATATCCAACTATTTAAATGGCTGTTGACGTATTATTAGGCCTCCAGTGGGGCGACGAAGGAAAAGGAAAAATTGTTGACGTTTTAAGTGCGGAGTATGACCTCATCGCACGTTTCCAGGGCGGCCCCAATGCAGGGCATACTTTAGAGTTCGACGGTAAAAAATTCGTATTGAATACCATCCCATCCGGTATATTTTTCCCAAACACACTTAACCTGATTGGCAATGGCGTGGTGATTGACCCTATCACTTTAAAAAAGGAAATAGAGAAATTAAAAGATGCCGGGCACGACCTTTTAGCAAAAAAGAATCTTGTGATCGCCAAAAAGGCGCACCTGATATTACCTACCCACCAATTGCTGGATGCTGCATCTGAAAAAAAGATGGGCGAAGGCAAAATTGGTTCAACGCTTAAGGGCATCGGTCCAACTTATATGGACAAGACCGGTCGCAATGGCCTCAGGATTGGTGATATCACCTTGCCGGATTTTAAAGAACGCTACCAGAAACTTACCGATAAACATACTTCGATGCTACAGGCGCTTTATGGCGAGGTTCCTGATTTTTCGGAACGCGAAGCGGCATTTTTTGAAGCGATCGAACTGATTAAGAAATTCGTACTTGTTGATTCGGAGCACTTGGTAAACAGCTACCTCAAACAGGGTAAAAAAGTACTGGCAGAAGGTGCACAGGGCGCTATGCTGGATATCGATTTCGGTTCATACCCTTTTGTAACCTCATCCAACACTACCGCCGCAGGCGCATGCACTGGTCTTGGTATTGCACCAAGGCAAATAGGCGAAGTGATAGGTATTTTTAAAGCTTACTGCACACGAGTTGGCGGTGGCCCCTTCCCTACCGAACTGGATAACGAAATGGGGGAAGAACTGCGCCGGATCGGTCACGAATTTGGTGCAACTACAGGCAGGCCGCGCCGTACCGGCTGGATCGACCTTCCCGCATTGAAATACGCTATCATGCTGAGCGGTGTAAGCCAACTGGTGATGACCAAGGCCGATGTTTTGAGTGGTTTTGATAAGATATATGCTTGTACGCATTACAATTATTTGGGTGAAAAGATTGATTACATGCCTTATGATATCTGCTCGATCAGTCCTGAACCGATTTTGAAGGAAATTGACGGCTGGAAAGAGGATATAACCGGTATCACTGAGTTATCACAGATCCCGGCAAGGTTAAAATCTTATATCGATTTCCTGGAAGCAGAATTGGGCGTACCTGTTAAATATCTTTCTGTAGGCCCGGACAGGAAACAAACTTTGGTATTACACTAACAATTCGGTTAAATAATATTTCACAAAGGCTCTTCGGTAACCGAAGGGCCTTTTGATTTTACTTGATTACTTTTACAGGGTGATATCACAGGTTAATAATCTATCAGAATTTAAACAAAAAGCACTGCAATGGGCATCGTCTTTTGATGTTTTTTGTTACCTGGACTCCAATAACTTCGCTGATCCCTATTCAAAATTTGATACGCTGCTTGCTGTTGGAGCAAAGCATGAGATCATAGCCAATATAGGCTCCGCATTTAACGAATTGGAGCAATTCCGTGCAAAGTACCAGGGCTGGATGACTGGGTTTTTCACTTACGACCTTAAAAACGAAATAGAAAACCTTTCCTCATCAAATATTGACCAGCTTAATTTCCCGGATCTTTACTTCTTTGTTCCCGAGCATCTTATCCTGGTAAGAGGCGGTGAAATTGAAGTTGTCTCGTCAAATTCTACACGGGTATTCAAGGAAATAGAATCGCAGCAAGTATTTACCAGCGATAAGTATCCTAATGTCGGGTTGCATTCACGTTTCAGCAGGGATGAATATATCGAAAGTGTAAAGAACGTAAAAGATCATATTAACCGTGGCGATATTTATGTCACCAATTTTTGCCAGGAGTTTTATGTTGAGGGTGCGACAATTGATCCTTTAGCAATATTCCTGAAGTTAAATGAGATCTCTCCTAACCCGTTCACCGCTTTTTTTAAATTACGGGATAAGTATATTCTCTCTGCATCACCTGAGCGCTTTTTGGCTAAACGCGACGACAAGCTCATTTCGCAACCCATAAAAGGCACATCGAAACGTTATGCTGATACCAGTGAAGATGAACATTCAAAACAAACATTAAGAGCACACTCAAAAGAACTACAGGAAAACGTGATGATAGTGGACCTGGTCCGTAACGATTTGACCAAATCGGCCAAAGCCGGAACGGTTAATACGGAAGAATTGTTCGGCATTTACAGCTTTAACCATGTGCATCAAATGATATCGACTGTGGTATGCGAGGTACGTGAAGATGTCACCGACGTACAGGCAATAAAAAATTCTTTCCCAATGGGCAGCATGACGGGTGCACCAAAAATAAGTGCCATGCAGTTGATGGAGGAATACGAGAGGACCAAGCGCGGCGCGTATTCAGGTGCTATAGGTTATTTCGGCCCGGATGGTGATTTTGATTTTAACGTGGTTATCCGGACTCTTTTATATAATGAATCAGCGAAGTACTTGTCGTTCCAGGTTGGAAGCGCCATAACTTACCATGCCGACCCCGAAAAGGAATATGAGGAATGCCTGCTGAAGGCCCAGGCTATCTTGGAGGTTCTTGGTCAGCGCGGATCTTTTCGGCAGCCCTGACAATCACTTCTGATCCATCTGCAAAGAATGCAGAGAAAGGTTTCTTTCTAAGAAAAGGTTCAAACTCTTTCCCATATAACCGGGTGATATCGGCTTCAAAAATCGTGTCGGTGACCTGGCCCACATTCCAGCTAATATGTTCTACCTGGTATTCGTTGGTCTTCTTCTTACCGACCTTATTGTATCCCCAATAATGCTCAAAAATGAACTCTTCCTGGCTGCCGGGTACTATTGGCGATAACTTATTAGAGACCGTTCCACCCAGTTTGCCATCCCAACTGCCGTCTGAATGCCATTCGTATAAGTATTGGGTTTTGTCGTTCGACAATTGATTGATCGAATGACGCATGGGCATGGTCCTATAATGCTCTTTATACAACAGATTCGCGAGAACCGCGATGAGGGGTTTAGGCACTATCTCGCTAACGAAAACGGCTCCCCGTTTCCATTCGTTCCCGTCAAAATGCTTAACGTAGAACCTGAGATTAACCTCTTCAAAATTTATATGGAGTGGCCATTGTATACCCAACACACGGGTATCGTTAAACAGGAAACCCACCATGCTTACGAGGGCTTTGTCTTCCCAAAGGTCAAGTTCTGTACCTGGTGGTATGTAGGATTTGAGAATATCAGGATCAACTTCGTAGTTAAGCATCAGTAAATTGATCCACCGTGCTGACAGGAATTGTTTTTCGGGCATTTATTTCGAATTAAGGCAACAATACTTTAATATACGGTATTACGCCTCTTTGCGTTTGAACAAATTTACTTTAGATTCTTTTCCTTTAAGGAGCCGTTCGATGTTCTTTTGATGGGTGACCAGGATCAGCAGGCAGATACACATCCCGAAAATAACTACAAGGTTATTAGTGTCATTATTATAAAAAAAAGCAACGCCGACGAGATAAGTAAAGCCCCCGGTTATGGAACTGAGTGATACATAACGCGTAATGAGCAACACGATGATAAACATGATTACACAAAGCAGGCCTGCAGGTAAGTTTACAGCCAATACCATCCCAAATAAGGTCGCTATGCCTTTACCTCCTCTAAAGCCTGCAAAAACCGGGAATAGGTGGCCCATAACAGCTGCAATGCCCAAAGCCAGTTCATAATTGATCAGCAGGGCATGATGGCCGCCGGTGATAGATACGCCTATCAGTTTTGGTAAAAAATGAGTAGCGGTAAATCCTTTTGCGATGTCGATCAACATTACAGGAATACCTGCCTTTTTGCCCAGTACCCTGAATGTATTGGTAGCACCGGCATTTCCACTGCCATATTCCCTTACATCAATTCCGTAAAATACCTTGCCAATCCAAACGGCCGTGGGGATGGAGCCGAATAAATAGGCCAATATCAATGCTGAGACGGAACTGATAGTGATCATTTCTGTACAATATTAATAAAATGATGCATCACTAACTATTTTACGCATTTTCTTTAATTGCTTTGAGGCTCAAATCCAAACTTTTTACCGAATGCGTTAATGCCCCCACCGATATATAGTCGACCCCGCTTTCGGCATATTGTCGTATGTTATCGAATGTAATCCCGCCGGAAGCTTCAGTTGCAAACCGTCCGCCTATCCGCCTTACAGCCTCACGCAAATCATCGAAATTAAAATTATCCAACAAAATACGGTCTATGCCGCCTGTTTGAAGCACCTGCTCCAATTCGGCCAGGTTTCGTACCTCTATTTCAATAGCCAGTTTTTTATTCTTCTCCTGTAAGTAACGATGCGTGTTATCAATCGCTTGCTTTATCCCGCCGGAATAATCAACATGATTATCCTTGATCAAAATCATATCATACAAACCAAAACGATGATTAACACCTCCGCCTATTCTTACAGCCCATTTCTCCAGGTACCTTAAGCCGGGCGTAGTTTTCCGCGTATCCAGCACTTTTGCCTTCGTTCCTTTTAAAATTTCGACTATTTCATGTGTTTTTGTCGCGATACCCGACATGCGCTGCATACAGTTGAGCACCAGGCGTTCGGCAGTTAAAATACTTTTTGCGTCGCCTTCAACTTCAAGTACAACATCTTTTGGTTTAATGGTATCGCCGTCATGCAAAAACAAATTTACTTTTAGAGTACTGTCAACCTGTTTAAATATTTCAACGGCAAGTTCAACACCGGCCAGGATACCTGTATCCTTTACCAGTAATTTTGCTTTGCCTTTTGTATTTCCGGGAATTGTTGCAAGTGAGGTATGATCGCCGTCGCCAACGTCTTCGGCCAATGCATTAGAAATGAATTGATGTATAAGTTGTTTATCCAAACTTCAGCTAATTATGGCGCAAAAGTAAGAACAATTAGGGATTATTTCGCTTTTTCGGTCTCGATACGCATTTCCGTCAGCTCAAACTTCCCGTTATTGTTTTTTAGCGAGAAAGCTACGCGGTATGCACCATTCGTGGTTGTCAATATGACTACGCCATATTGGAATTTAGCGCTTGATGTAATACGGTGAAGGGCTTTTACGGCCTGCGGCGGGTTTTGATCAAAGAAATTGGTTAATACAGTTTTGGCCTCAACGTCCGAATAATTATTCTCTTCACCTTTTATTGTAATGTCTACCATTGAGGCAAAGAATTTGGATAATTCACCGACATTGCCATTTCGGAGTAATTCGGCAGTTTTTTCAATAGGGTCGCCGGTATTTTGCAATACAAATGGTGAAAGGAGCAGCAAAGTCAAGTAAAGAAGCTTCATATCTGCAAATAAGTACTGTTGCGTGTATTATTACCAGTAATGAATTTAACGTTTTTTATCTCAAAACGTTGCCTATATATTTGCATTGTGGAAAAACATAAAAAAGTAGTTCTTATAATCCTTGATGGCTGGGGATATGGGCGGAATGATAAATCGAATGCAATCTATGCAGCCAATACACCTTTCTTTGATTCGCTGCTGCAAAAGTATCCCAACTCAAAGCTGGAAGCATCCGGCACGTCTGTAGGACTTCCTGCGGGACAAATGGGCAATTCGGAAGTAGGGCACATGAACCTGGGCGCCGGGCGCGTGGTTTACCAGGAATTGGGCCGTATCCATAAAGCGGTTGACGATAACGAGTTTGTAACCAACCCGGTGTTAAAAGAAGCGTTTGAATACGCCAAACAGAACAATAAGGATGTACATTTTATCGGATTAGTATCCGATGGTGGCGTACACTCACATATCAGGCACCTGGAAGGACTTTGCGATGCTACACAGCACTTTAAACTCGAAAAAGTATATATCCATGCTTTCCTTGACGGGCGCGACACAGACCCTAATTCGGGAGTAAAATTTATAGGCGAACTGGAAGACCATATCAGCGATAGCCCGGTGAAACTGGCATCAGCCATTGGCCGCTATTATGCTATGGACCGTGATAACCGCTGGGAACGTGTGAAAAAGGCTTATGATTTGCTCGTTAATGGCACTGGCAAGCCGACACAAGATATATTGGGTTCGATAAAAGAATCGTACGAGGCCGGTGTAACAGATGAGTTTGTCGATCCAATTGTAAGGGTTAACGAAACTGGCGAACCGATTGCGGTGATAAAAAACGATGACGTAGTTATCTGCTTTAACTTCAGGACAGACCGGGGCCGCGAGATTACGATGGCATTGACGCAAAGGGCTTTCCCGGAGCAAAATATGCACCCGCTTAACCTGCATTATGTTACCATGACCACCTATGACGAAACATTCAAAAATGTGCGCGTGGTATTCAAAAAAGATGACTTAACAAAAACCCTTGGCGAAATATTACAGGATGCAGGCAAAAATCAAATCCGCATAGCGGAAACGGAAAAATACCCACATGTTACTTTCTTCTTCTCGGGCGGCAGGGAAAAGGAATTCATAAACGAAAAACGCCTTTTAATACCATCGCCCAAAGTGGCCACTTACGACCTGCAGCCTGAAATGAGCGCCGAGGGCATACGTGACGCTATTATTCCCGAACTGGAAAGCGGCTGGCCGGATGTGGTAATACTCAATTTCGCCAATACTGATATGGTTGGCCATACAGGTGTATTTGAAGCCGTGATAAAAGCTGCTGAAACGGCCGACAAATGCACACAGGCGGTTGTGGAAACAGGTATAAAAAACGGGTATTCATTTATCATTATTGCCGATCACGGCAATGCCGACTACATGATAAACGACGATGGGTCGCCGAACACAGCGCATACCACTAACCTGGTTCCATGCATTGTAATTGACACTGATGTAACTGTTGTAAAAGATGGCAAGCTGGGTGATATTGCACCAACGATATTAAAAATAATAGGTGTCCCTATCCCACCGGAAATGAACGGTAATGTATTGGTATAAAAAGTATTTTCTTTTTACGATTGGACTAACGGTATTAGCTGGCATACAATCCTGCAATAGCGACAGCCATGCAGGTTCGGATGCAAAGCAGTTTTTTGATCTGAGAAAATACTTTACAGCAGAATCCATCCGTCTTCTCAAAATCAATCCGCTGATAACTAAAACGGCTGTACACAATAAAATTAGTGAAACGAAAAAACTTCACATACCAAACTGGGAAACAGAGTTAAGCTTATTTACCGAATCGGATATTAATAAACCTGCCTGGAAGGCAAGTTATACATCTTCAACGTCGGAAGGCATTACTACCTATACTGCTACTGATTCAACTTTAAAAACACGCTCTGTAGTTATCAAAAAGCAACAAGATAAAGTAAAGCTTATTCTAATTTATAATTACACGAAAACGACGTTATTAGGTAAAGCGCTGTATTGGACTACAGAAGAGCTAAGTTATGTACCCGACTCGATGTATAGAATTCAAAAAAGGCAATACGTCCGCACGCGGGGTTTCAATAATTACTTTATCAGGGGATTATTTAATCAATGATGAACAACAGAAGCTTCAGTAATACGCTGTTTTGAAACTTCGATAAGCGCGACGATGTCCTGGCGGTTAGAATCATCGTTCAAAACCCTTTGAAGGTCAGCTATAGAGGCCCTAAGGGAGTTAATACCCCTTACCTTATCATAAAAACGACTTCCGGGCTGCAACTTAAATTCCCCATATTCACGATAGGCAATACCCCTGTTTTGAAAGCATTTGGTATTGTTTTGAGTATCATTAGGGTCAATGGAGATAGCTTTGGTAAAGTCGACTATTGCACCTAAAAGGTATTTTTCCTTATCTGCCTCTGATAACTGGTTATCCTTCGCGAGATAGCTCTTTGCCCTGGCCCGATAGTAATAAGCGGAAGCATCGGCTGGTTTTAAAGATATGACACGGGTATAAGCAGCAATAGATTTTTTATAATTTTCGCTATGATAGTAGGAATAACCGAGCATCCAAAGTGCACTGGAGTTAGTAGAATCGATGATACACGATTTTTCCAGGTGAGTTACCGCAGCCTTAAAGTCGCCATCAAAAAAAGCCTGCTGACCCATCTTGAAATAAGCGTTTTGCCCATAAACTGCCTGGAATGATGATAGTACTACTAAAGACAGTATAAACGATAGCCGCATTAGGTGCATTTACTTTGTAACAAAAATAATATACTTTACCTTAAGCTTATAACTTATTTTATTTCAAAATATTATGTGCCGGTACTACTTTATTAGAAATAACGTTAAATCAGGCTTAACAATTAAGTAAAGTAGCCTGACTTTTTTTCATACCGCTTGAGGAAGTAACTTTCGTAAACAAGTACGAAATCACATAAAACGAAACAATTATATATTTATATTTAAAATATACAAGCCAGCCGCATCTTGGCACAGGTCTTGAACTATGGTGCAACCACAGGCAAAATACTTGTTTTGCCTTAGAATTTTATTCCTGTAACTTTACAGGCTGACATTATGACGTTACTAACAGAAAGGGTATTTGATGAGTTTTGATCCGTTTGATATAAGAAATACATTACCAATTATAAATGAAGATTCCGAATTCTTCCCCCTGATGTCATCAGAGGATGAAGAGGAAATGAATAATGAACTAACACCAGATATACTTTCGATACTACCTCTGCGCAATACGGTATTATTTCCCGGGGTAGTTATTCCAATCACGGTAGGCAGAGATAAATCCATTAAACTTATACGTGATGCCAACAAAGGCAAGCGCATGATAGGTGTGGTTGCTCAACAGGATGTTGCTATAGAAGATCCTACCTTTACCCAGCTTAACAACGTAGGTACAGTGGCATTGATTATTAAAATGCTGCAAATGCCTGATGGCAATACCACCGTAATATTGCAAGGCAAAAAACGCTTCCTGCTTAAGGAGGAAGTTCAAAGCGAACCTTATATCAAGGCGTCTGTTGAGCCTTTTAAAGAGATAAAACCCAAGGAAGACAAGGAATTTAAAGCCATGGTTTCGTCCATTAAGGATATGGCCATGAGTATTATACAGCTTTCGCCAAATATCCCAAGCGAAGCTGGTATTGCTATAAGGAATATTGAGAGCACTTCGTTTTTGATCAATTTTATTTCGTCAAACATGAATGCCGATATGGCTGCCAAACAGCGCTTACTGGAGGTTGCCAATGTGCGCGACAGGGCTAAGCTGGTGCTCGAGCATTTAACGCTTGATCTGCAAATGCTGGAGCTGAAAAACCAGATACAAAGCAAAGTACGTATCGACCTGGATAAACAGCAGCGCGATTATTTCCTGAACCAGCAATTAAAAACGATACAGGAAGAATTAGGCGGCAACAGCCCCGACCTGGAAATAGACAGTCTGCGGATACGCGCCGCTAAAAAGAAATGGGGAAAAGAGGTTAATGATCATTTCAATAAAGAACTGGAAAAACTGGTAAGAACCAATCCGGCGGCAGCCGACTACTCAGTACAAATAAACTATCTCGAATTGTTGCTGGATCTGCCATGGAATGATTTTACCAAAGACAACTTCGACCTGAAACGTGCGCAAAAGATATTGGATAAGGACCATTTTGGACTTGATAAAGTAAAACAGCGCATTATAGAATACCTGGCCGTACTCAAGTTAAAACATAATATGAAGGCCCCTATCCTTTGCCTTGTTGGCCCGCCGGGAGTTGGCAAAACTTCGCTGGGTAAATCCATAGCAAGAGCGTTGGGCCGCAAGTATGTGCGTATGGCATTGGGAGGTATTCGTGATGAAGCCGAAATAAGAGGGCATCGCAAAACCTATATTGGTGCTATGCCAGGCAGAATTATCCAGGCCATTAAAAAAGCCGGTGCAGCAAACCCAGTATTCATACTGGATGAAATAGATAAAGTGGGTAATGATTTCAGAGGCGACCCGTCATCAGCTTTGCTCGAAGTACTTGACCCTGAGCAGAACAGCACATTTTATGATCATTATGTGGAAGTCGACTTTGACCTTTCTAACGTAATGTTTATCGCCACAGCAAATTCATTAAGCTCCATCCAGCCCGCTTTGCTTGACCGCATGGAGATCATAGATGTTAACGGTTATACGATCGAAGAAAAAATTGAGATAGCAAAACAACACCTGGTTCCGAAACAACGCGAAGCACATGGTTTGAAACCGAAGGACATCACGATAAAAAATGATGTGATCGAAAAGCTTATCGAAGATTATACCCGTGAGTCCGGCGTACGCGCTTTGGAGAAAAAAATAGGTTCAGTAGTGCGGGGCGTAGCAAAAAACATTGCTATGGGCGATGAACACACTCCTCTGGTCAATAAAAAAGAGCTTGAAAAGATATTAGGTGCTCCCATATATGATAAAGACCTTTACGAAGGCAACGATGTAGCGGGCGTTGTAACAGGCCTCGCATGGACCTCCGTTGGAGGTGATATACTATTTATCGAGGCCAGTTTAAGCCCCGGCAAGGGCCGCCTAACCATGACTGGTAGCCTGGGCGATGTGATGAAGGAATCAACCTCTATTGCACTAGCTTATTTACGGGCTCATGCAAAAGATTTCGGTATCGATTCAAAACTGTTTGATCAGTGGGATATACACGTGCACGTTCCCGCTGGTGCCACGCCAAAAGATGGCCCGTCTGCCGGCGTAACGATGCTTACTGCTCTTACCTCCGCTTTTACCCAGCGCAAGGTGAAACCTCATTTGGCCATGACCGGCGAAATTACCCTGCGCGGACGCGTGTTACCTGTCGGCGGAATAAAGGAAAAGATATTGGCTGCAAAACGGGCTAACATTAAAGAAATAATCCTTTGTAAATCAAACCGGAAAGATATTTTAGAAATTAAAGAAGATTATATAAAAGACCTTCAATTTCATTACGTGACCGACATGCGCGAGGTGATCAGCATGGCTCTCCTGGACGAAAAAGTAGCTAACGCACTGGACCTCACGGTCAAAGATGAGTTAAAACCCGTAATGAACTGATACATAACACATCATATTTCCGGTATTTTTTAGAAAATCCTTGCCATTGGCAGGGATTTTTTCTTATTAGGAAAATTTTGAACCTGAAACTTTTTAATTAACACTCACGTAATACGCCATAGTTACACTAAAATTAAGCTTACTATTAATAACACCATAATGAACAATCTATTTACTTTTAAAGCCGGTTTTCTTCTATTTGGACTTCTAATTTGCCAGATAGCATTGAAAGCGCAAACTACAGATACAGCGCAAGCCAAAAGGCCTAATACTTCAAAGATTGTCAAATCTGATACGACACTTGTTGTAAAGGCAGGCGCCACATTAGTTCAAAAGTCTGATACGACACTCGTAATCAACGCAGATTCTTCATTCATAAGGAAATTTAATGAAGCTGTAGCAAAACAAAATGCCGAACTGGCCAAAAAAGCTGACGAGGCTGCGTTGCAAAAAGCCAATAATACACAACAACTTAAAACTGATTCTGCAATAGTAAAAACACAGCAAAATCCGGTTGTCATAAAAGTTGACAGCAGCCAGGCAAAAAAACCTGATGTAATAATTGTACCGGATAACAGTGCGGTTACAACTTCAAGCACCCCTGCAGCCACGGTTCCGGCCGCAACAACTACAGGTGCTCCTGCGGTTACGGGTACAGCAGCAGCGGTTGTTACAGGTGCGGCGAGTACGCCGGCAACGACCAACAGCACGCCAGCAACAACTAATAGTACGCCAGCAACAACCAACAGCACGCCAGCAACAACCAACAGCACGCCTACTGATACGAATGCAGGACAAACTAAAAAGGATGACGCTTTACAGCCAAGCAGTACAGGCACACCTCCAGCTACAAAACCAGATTCAGCCTTAACTACAACAACAGTAAAAATTGATACGGCGATTGCGAAAAAGGCGGATACAACACTTGCTAAAAAATCAGATACCACTTTGGTGAAAAAATCTGATACATCGCTAATGGTTAAAGACACCACATCTGAAGATGTAAGGGCGCAAAATATGTACGTTGAAGTTGGCGGTGCAGGTCTTGCAATATCGGCTAACTATGATGCTCGTTTCAAAAAGGAACGTGATGGATGGGGTTACAGGGTAGGTTTAGGGTTCTTTACTTCAGGTGGTAACACCGTCGAAACAGTTCCTTTCCAGGTAAACTACCTGATCGGCGAACACAGCAGTATGCTTGAGGTCGGCGTGGGTACTACGTTCTTAAACTCAAAGGGTACCAATGTCGGGAATAGTAAATGGCAATTTGATAATATCACAGGCTTCGTCGGATCAGCCAGTATAGGCTATCGCTACCAGCCGGAGCATAAAGGCATCAATTTCAGGATAGCTTTTGTACCAATCCTGTACGATGAAGGCGTTATTCCGGCCGGAGCTATTAGCATAGGCTACACCTTTAAATAAATAAAGACTAAGATTTACATATAAAAGCCCTGAATAATCAGGGCTTTTTTTATTTTAGGGGTTAATTCAATTATAAGCCCCGATGACTAACAAAATATTTTGCTTCATTTTATGCCTTAGCTGCTGGCTCGGGTCATCTGCACAATCGCACAGCAAAGAAATTGGCGCTGAGACAGACGATGATTCATACCTGGCACAGGGCTCTGACCGTTACTATACAGCCGGGACATTTATTTATTACAGGTTGGGGTTAAAAGTTGATTCAACCACGCATTTGCAAAACAAGGTGTTAGGATTTGAGATAGGTCAAAAACTGTATACACCACAGTCGGGCAGTATTTCTTTCAATGGGAACCCGGATGATCCGCGGTATATTGACCGGCCATTTGCTGCTTATTTATATGTTGGAGCAAATCTGAACTATTTATATAAAGACGAAAGTAATTTAAAACTAAGCGCCCAAATTGGTGTGGTTGGCCCGGCTGCGCTGGGGAAAGAAACGCAGCAAAGCATTCATAACCTGTTTGGCCTTTATCATCCCAGCGGCTGGCAATACCAGGTAGATAATGACTTCGAGATCAATCTTTCCGTCCAATATAATAGACTGCTCGCAAGGTCTTCATGGGCCGATGTTTCACTAACAAGCTATGCCAACCTCGGAAACGGTTTTACAGGGGCAGGGATTGGCCCTATGGTTCGCCTTGGGGATTTCAATCAATTGTTCAATTCGGAAAGCACACAAAGTACCGCGATCAAATCAGCCAATTTTAAGCCCTTACATGACCGCGAATTGTTTTTTTACTACCAGCCGCAATTGAATGTGGTAGCTTACGATGCAACTGTCCAGGGAAGTTTGTTTAGTAAACGCAGCCCGACGAGTATGGAAGTCACGGGGACCCCAGAACGAATTGTTTTCAGCAATCAATTTGGGCTTGGGTATTCAGGCAAACGCTTTGTAGCAGATGTGGCAGTTGTGTTCCATACTAAAGACGTTACGACTCAATTTGAATCGGAACAATGGGCCAACGTCACCCTGTTATACCGTTTTAACTAATCATCAAAGTGCCTTTTTCTACCGGCTTTTTTTGCTGACTGGATTCTTTTATTTTCAAGTCTGGCGGCGATCATCGCTTTCGTCGGCTTTGTCACCTTTCGTTTTTTTGGCTGATGCAGTGCTTTTACAAGTATAACGGATAGTTTCTCAAGTGCCTTTTCCTTGTTCAGGTACTGGCTACGTTCCTCTTCACATACTACTTGTACGTAGCCATCTTTGTTAAACCTGGATTGAAGCTTTGTTCTTAACAACTGTTTTTCGTCATCGGTAAATAACAACGACTGGCTGATGTCAAATAATAATTCCACTTTGGTGGATACCTTGTTTACGTTCTGGCCGCCTTTACCCCCGCTCCTGGATGTTTTGTAGATAACCTCCTTTTGCAGGTCGGCTTTGGTGAAATTCATGGCCAAATTTATGAATTTAGTTGATTGAGTTAAGTGGTTGATTAAGTTGAATGGCTATAAAAGCCATATATGTTATAATTGGTTGAACAGATTAAAAAACGCATGTAAATTCGAGCATCTTGACTCAATCAACTTATTCAACCAATCAACTACTCACATATTTTTTCGTAATTTCGTTACCCGATGAGCAATAATATTGTGATAGCCATTGACGGCTATTCTTCATGCGGAAAAAGCACATTAGCCAAAGCATTAGCCAAAAAGCTTCACTTTATTTACATCGACAGCGGCGCCATGTACCGTGCCGTAACGCTTTATTTCCTGCGACACAATATTGACCTGCAAAATCACGAGCAAGTGGTGGAGGCGCTCAAAGACATCCATCTCAACTTCCATTCCCGCGATTATCAGACCCATATCACTTTAAACGATGAAGAGGTTTCTGAAGAAATACGGCAGATGCCGGTATCTGATAGTGTAAGTGCAGTTTCCGCTATTCGCGAAGTACGTCACGAAATGGTGAAACAGCAGCAACGGATGGGACGTTCTAAAAACATCGTGATGGATGGGCGCGATATTGGCACCACCGTATTCCCGGATGCTCAACTAAAAATATTTATGACCGCCGACCCGAAAGTACGCGCTGAAAGAAGATATAAAGAATTGTGCGTAAAGAACCCCGATATAACGTTAGAGGATGTTTTCGAAAACCTGGCCCACCGCGATTACCAGGATACAACCCGTACAGAAAGCCCGCTGGTAAGAGCAAAAGATGCTATCGTACTAGACAATACCAATATGACACCCGAAGAGCAATTGCAATATGCATTGGACAAGGTTGTATCCCTTCTTGATCCAGAGTAACGGGATTACACCAATTATTAAAGATGATTGCACCGATTATCTTTTTGATTACACCGATTACTTGACGATAAATTTTTCGGCGTTAACTCCAAATCGGTTCAAAAAATCAACCCCTTCATCGCTGGGAAGGCCCTTATATTCAGCATACGAATTGAGATAAAAGACATGCTTCACACCTGCCGAGAAGATTAACCGGGCGCAAGGCAGGCAGGGCGACAAAGTGGTATATAAAGTTGCGCCTTCGAGATTTGCACCATTTTTTACGGCATAAAGTATCGCATTTTCCTCAGCGTGGAGAGCAAGTGAGCAGCTTCCGCGGGCATCGCGGGGACAGCCGGTGTCGGGCCATTCCTCATCACAGTTATGGGTGCCTGCAGGCGGACCGTTATACCCGATAGAAATAATACGGGTGTCCTTAGTTAAAACGGCACCGACCTGGGCCTTAACGCAGTGTGAGCGCTTAGCCAGGTCGGTTGCCAGGTTTATAAAAATGTGGTCGAAACTTAGTTTGGTCATTAGTAATTAGTCATCAGTCATTGGGCATTGGTCATTAAAGCAATCTTAACAATGACTAATGACCAGTACCTAATGCCTAAAATTTAGTGACCTCCTGAAGCCTCCAGGTCGTCAACATCAATACCTTGTTTTTTCAAAACAGCGCCGGCTTTCCAGGCAAAGAATGCCAGATAAGCAAAGCCAATTACCGGAACAATATAAGATAGGTGAATACCGCTTTTATCGGCTAATATACCCTGGACAGGGGGAATAATTGATCCACCCAATATCATCATAATCAGGAAAGCGGCACCCTGGCTGCTGTACTTCCCTAACCCGGCAATAGCCAATGCAAAAATAGAAGGCCACATGATAGAGCAACACAGGCCGCCGCTAATGAAGGCAAATAAACCAACGCGTCCAGTGGTCATTAAGCCAACTACCATAGCTAATACACCTAGGATTCCAAATATGGTTAAGGTGCGAACAGGTTTTTGCTGACCCACATAAAAGCCAACTATTAGTATAGCTACGCACACTACATAGATGTATAAATTACTTACGTCCTTACCGCTTAAGTAGTTCACCAATAATACAACACCGAAGGCGAATAGGGGCACAATTACAGTAAGTATATTCTTAGTAATCTTTGATAAATTAAATACCGCAATAGCACCCGTCCATCGCCCTATCATTAAGCTTCCCCAATATAAAGAGATAAAAGGGGCTATGTCAGAGGCGCTATACCCGCCAAATTCCGGAGTCTTTAATAGTGCTCCCATATTACTTTGAATGGTAACTTCGACACCAACATAAGTAAATATGGCAATCATACCATAGATCAACTGCGGATAATGCATCGCACCCCAGCCCTCATTACTCTTACTTGAAGCAGATAATGAGGCAATTAATGTTATAAGGATTATAGCCAACGACGCATATACGTACCACGATTTTTCCACATGTGTAGCCTCACTTAGCGGTCCGGCAGCCAATACGAGGCAGAATGCGATAAAAATGATAAATAAAGGCATATTGGTTTTATGACTCGCTTCAATCTTTTCATCACTTGTTACTTTAGGCAAATTGGATACCCAAAAGAAAATCGCAACCGCTATATATAATCCGGCCAAAATAAAATACAAGTTATTCACGGCGGTTATCTTAACATCGGCTGCGGGAATCAATTTGCTGGCGCTTCCAAATAATACGATACTTACAATAACCGGCCCAAGTAAAGTACCGAAGTTATTTACCCCTCCCGCAAGGTTCAAACGGTTAGCACCGGTTTGAGGTGTACCAAGTGCGATAACAAATGGGTTGGCTGCTGTTTGCTGTAATGAAAATCCCAATGCAATCACAAAGAATGCGCCCAGGATCAAACCAAATGAACCTGAATTTACCGCGGGCACCATTAAAAGGGCGCCTATTGCTGATAATATCAAACCATATATAATACCATTTTTATACCCGAGTTTGTTTAGGATATCAACTTTTGTGATTTGCGAGGCGAAGTACAGCCCAAGTGAGCCTATGAAATAGCCCCCGTAAAAGGTAAAGTCAATCAATTGAGATTCAAACTGCGATAAGTTAAAGTGCGCTTTACAGAAAGGTATAAAAATGCCATTGGATGCTGCTAAAAAGCCCCAAAAGAAGAATACGGTAATGATTGTATACAACGCGGTACCGTAGCTTTTTGATTTGTTTTGTTCCATTAGTTATTTAGGTTGGGTGAGATATTTCCAAAACACTAACATAAAAATTATTTTTTATATATCGGGATATACTTTTTTAATTAATAAATGGCAATTTTAAGTTTGGTTGTTACCCATATAAAATCGCATATTCGTTCCCGGCAAATATGGAATTAACCTTCCTAAGTCTAAATTAATGATAGAAGCTGTAATCAGGGGAATTGGTATTGGATTAGTGCTCACGTTTTTGACCGGCCCGGTATTTTTTGCATTAATAAAAACAAGCATCGAAAAAGGCTTCCATGCCGGCGTTGCCCTGGCTTTAGGCGTAGTTTCGAGTGATGTGGTGTTTGTAGGCGCCATCCTGTTCGGTTCTCAATATTTTGATATTTCAAACCAGGATAAGCGTAACGCAGGCGTTGTTGGCTGCGTTGTCCTCCTTGCATTAGGTATTTATTATATCTTCAAAAAGTCCGAAATTAATTACGGCAACAAGGTGCCAACCCGATTAGAGCGAACCGGGTATTTCCTGAAAGGCTTCCTGATGTGCATCCTAAACCCAACGCTATTGCTTCATTGGACCATCGTTATTACCACAGCAAGTACCTTGTATATCTACGGTGTTCCTAACAGGTCACTTAAAATTGGGGTGATGTTCCTCACCATCCTGGTGGTTCAGTTTGGATTAGATACCACGAAAGCTTTTTATGCCAATAAATTGCGGGATCGCATTTCGGTAAAGTTTGTGCACCGTTTGAATGAAGTCGCGGGTATTGCTCTTATTATTGCTTCACTTATCCTTTTTGATAAACTGGTTACGCATTATGTTTTTGCACCGTTTAGCACGTAAGGTGGTGAATGGTCAATGGTGAATAGTGAATGAACCCTCCTCCCTATTGACTATTGACCATTCACTATTGACTACATATATCCCCGTGAATTCTTTCCTTCCATCCAGTTTACAAAGGCACGATTAACCACCTTGTTGCCGCCGGGAGTAGGGAAATTACCAGAGAAATACCAGTCGCCGGTATGGTCGGGACATGCAGTGTGCAGGTTATCAAGAGTTTGATAGATTACTTTTACTTCGGCCTTAATTTCTTTTGGCGTGATAATTTTTGCGATACGGTCGGATACCTGTTGGTCGGTAAAGGGCTCATAAATTGCCTTTACGTAGTTTTCAACATCTTCCTTAGGTAACGGGCCGCTATCTTTACATTTTTTGTAGACATCAAGGATAACATCTTCCTTACCCATTTCCTTCAACAGGCTGATAGCTGCTTCAAAAGCAACAAACTCACCCATACGCGACATATCAATACCATAGCAATCCGGGAAACGTATTTGCGGCGCTGACGACACTACCACTATTTTTTTAGGACCAAGGCGATCTAAAATTTTCAGGATACTTTGTTTTAAAGTAGTCCCGCGAACGATGGAGTCATCCAGTACAACTAAGGTATCCGCATCTTTTTTGATAAGTCCGTAGGTGGTATCATATACGTGGGCCACCATTTCACTGCGGTCGGCATCCTGCGTAATAAAGGTGCGCAGCTTAACATCCTTAATAGCTATTTTTTCGACCCGGGGAGCCAAACTAAGTACTTCGGATAGTTCTTCATCACTTATCTTATCGGCGCGATTCAGTAATTTGTCGTGCTGGTATTTTTTGATGTATTTGTGAACCCCTTCCACCATTCCGTAAAAAGCGACCTCTGCGGTATTCGGGATATAAGAGAAAACTGTATTCTTAATATCGTAGTTGACAGCTTCCAGTATCTGCGGACAAAGTAAGCGACCCAACTGTTTACGCTCACGGTAAATGGAAGCATCGCTGCCACGTGAAAAATAGATACGCTCAAATGAGCATGATTTCTTTTCTAACGGCTCGGTGAACATTTCCTCCCTGATCTTGCCATTCTTTTTTACAATTAAGGCATGACCTGGCTGTATTTCCTTAATATCTTCAATCGGGATATTGAAAGCCGTTTGTAAAGCCGGACGCTCTGATGCAGCGACAACAATCTCATCATTATAATAATAGTAAGCTGGACGTATACCAGAGGGGTCACGCATCACAAATGCGTCGCCATGACCAAATATGCCGGCTATTGTATAACCACCATCCCAGTTTTTTGACGACTTGCGCAATATTTTGGCAATGTCCAAATCGCGGGCGATCAGTTTACTGATCTCGATATTATCATCGTGTCCTTCCCTCTTGTATTGATCGAACAGCCCCTGGTTTTCTGTATCCAGGAAATGGCCTATCTTTTCAAGAACGGTAATTGTATCCGCTTTTTCTTTAGGATGCTGGCCCAGATCGTACAATTGCTGCAATAACTCATCAACATTCGTCATGTTGAAGTTACCTGCGATCATCAGGTTACGCGTCTGCCAGTTATTCTGCCTTAAAAACGGGTGACAGTTCTCAATGCTGTTTTTACCGTGTGTACCGTAGCGCAAATGGCCCAGTAAAACCTCTCCGGTAAAGCTTACATTTTGCTTTAGCCATTCAGCATCGGCCATCTTTTCGGGCTGCTCTTTTTGGATATCAGCAAACTTTTTCTGTATGTATTCAAATATATCCGCAACTGCGTTGGAAGCCATTGACCGGTGCCGGCTGATGTAGCGTTTGCCCGGTTCAATATCCAATTTAATGGTGGCAACACCTGCGCCATCCTGGCCCCGGTTGTGCTGTTTTTCCATTAAGAGATACAATTTGTTTAGTCCGTACAGCGCAGTGCCGTACTTTTTTTGGTAGAAGGAGAGTGGCTTTAAAAGGCGAATAAACGCCACGCCGCATTCATGTTTTATCTGATCACTCATGATTGGGAACGAGCCGCAAAACTACAATTTAAATGTTGAAACTCTAAATTAACAATGTCATTAAAATGCATTAATATTAATTAGTGAATGAGTGAGTTATTGAATGAGTGATTGTTATATTGTGACGCCATTTTACCGGGTTATAAATCTCTTTTCTAATGAAAAAATCATCATTAATTGCGTGCTTCATGCTGGCTTTAGCATTAAATAATGGCTTTGCGCAGACCTTGAAATCACTTTTTACCCGCCCTATCGGCGTACAAGCCTATACTTACCGCAACAGTTTTCCGCTAAATGTAGCGGCCACTCTTGATACGATCAAGGCGCTTGGAATCACCGAAATGGAAGGCCCTAACCCGGCAAACACCACTCCTGAGGATTTTAAAAAGATGCTGGATGAGCGTGGTATCAGCATGCCATCCATAGGCGCTGATTATAACATGATAAGCAAGGACCCGGAAGAATTTGTGAAGAAAGCCAAGTTTTTTGGTTCCAAATACATTATGGTTGCCTGGATACCACATGGCAAAACCTTTACCATTGATGATGCCAAAAAAGCAGTGGATGATTTTAACCGTGTAGGTGAAATATTGAAGAAAAACGGAATAACCCTATGTTACCATGACCATGGTTATGAGTTCGGACCGTATGAAGATGGGACGTTGTTTGATTACGTTGTCAAAAATACAAATCCCAAATATGTTTCTTTCGAGATGGATATGATGTGGACCTTTCATGGCGGCGCTGACCCGGCTAAATTACTTTACAAATATAAGGGCCGCTGGAAAATGGTTCATCTCAAGGATATACGCAAGGGCATTGCCAACGATTTAACTGGTGGTACTGACACCAAAAACGATGTGGCGTTAGGCACAGGCCAGCTCAACATTCCTGAAATATTGAAGGCAGCGAATACGGTTGGTATAAAGCATTACTTTATCGAAGATGAAAGCGGCGATCATGCAACCCAAATCCCGGTAACTATCGCTTATTTGAAGAGTTTGAAGGACCAATAAACTGTAAATTAACAAGAATCCAATCTGTGAAAAATCTATGCCCCATCGGGGGCACTTGATAGTTTTGTTATCGATTGTAAATCAATGATCTATGAGAAATATTTGATTTTGCTGTCAACGCTACTGTCAATAAATATAGGTAAAATTTGGCGTATTTCAATCTATTATTTGAACTAAAATATCCAAAAAATATGTTTATTTTAAACTGCTTCGATAAGGAAAATGAGTTCTGCTGGGCGCTACGGGCAACCACTCGGGGTTTTTCAAATCGCAACAAACGGGACTCGCTCATTTACATTTCACCCAATCCTTTCGGCCGCTAAGTAAATGACATTTTTTTTAACCTTTAAAGTTTAACCTGCTTTTAGGACAGGAACTCACGTCAGGGTGAGTTCTAATCACAGCAAGATTCGTATCATGACAATTTTAAACGCCCACCTCGTGTATTTTGTTATTTTCTTAAAACCTCAAATTAATATTGGATTCTTTTACTTTATTTGTAAAATCATTAAGTGTCAACGGGCCATTAACATGCGTCGAAATGGCCTTAAAAAAAGCAGTTTGGTCAAGTTTATCTAAATCCTCCTTAAAATCTTTATTTATTATCCAATAACTTTCAGACTTATCTTTATTTTTTGTTTTGGCAATTATCCAATGGTTATTTTCCTCTGTACCTTCAACATATAAAGTCAAAGTGTCTTTAGCTGCCGGTATAATAGGGATACCCCCTTTGCAAACCCCAAGGTCTTTTGCAGTACAGTAAACTATTCCGTTGTCATTTGTTCCATCACCAGTTAAAAGGTCAAAATTACTCCCTAAAGGATTATCTCCCCAAAGCCCTCGCCAAGTGAAAATTAACACTATTATAATTGCTATGCCCCCAATGAATATTAGTATAGATTTTTTCCCGGTCATAATTTAAATTTTAAAATGCAAAATATTATCTGTGAAGGTTATCATTTTCACTCCCCCCATTTTTTATGGGCCCTTCAAAGTTCAGTCTCCCTGTCCCATAATAATAGACTTTAAACCCATCGGGGGGCTACCTGTTTGTAGTACAAATACATATATATTGTCTTGCCCCGTTAGGGGTTACCCAAATTCGCAAAAGGTAGCCCCCTGACGGGGCAAAATGTAACATTGGAATTAATTCTACAAACAGGTAGCCCCGATGGGGCATAACAAGTCATTCTACAACAATAACCCTATTCCCATTTTTCCTTTTCACCCATAAAACGCCGCCTTTTTCCAGCGCCGTCCAGGTATAGCCTTCGCCCGCTGTTGTTTCTTTTAAGGGATTATCATTTAATAATACCGCCGAGGGTTTGGCCTTAAGTTTGATTTCTTCGGTGCCGTAATCGTCAAAGGTTCGGTAAAATAGTCGCACTTTGCTGGTATCCACTTTATCAAAATCGAGGTAGATAAACTTTTTAAAAAAACCTTTGTAATCAGCTTGTTGAATAATGGATGTGGTTGATAGGATATGGTCATCGACCGGGGCAAGCACGGGATATGTAGCCATCGCACGCAGATAATGCCGCACATAGTCCCCGTAGCCATCGGTGAGCCAGGGCTCGTCAAAAGGGAAACAGGTTTTGCCGTCGTCGTCCACTGCATAAGTCGCCCAGTTAAGTTGGTGCACCGAATTCGCGTAAAATGAAGTATCGCCGGTAAGCGAGCCATACAACAACTCGTCTGCCGCCTGCCTTGAACTATGGCTTTCACCCGGAACCGGATAAATGGTCTGCTCTTTTGTTACCAGCACACCATACTTCTTCCACCTATCGTCATTAAAATTAGTATGCACCCAGTTAATAATATTCTTCACGTCCGTTTTCCATTCGGGGAAATACTGCGGGTGCTCCATCATATACCGGGCGCAGGTCATAGCGTTTATCTGGGTTTCACTCCATGCGCCTACATCTTCAAAGAATGGGCCCCATTTATTGGTTTTGGCTGGGTATTTTCTTATCCAGGCTATTAGTCTATTCGCGGCAGTTTTATAGGCGGAAACATTCCCTTTTTTAAGCTGAATCAGATCAAAGAACATTTGCAGTGTCGGCGTTAAATTGCTGGTATAACAAGCTGTATCCTTCGAGTTACCGTAGAGTTTACCGGTGGTATTCAACAACACCGTTTTGCCAGTAAACACATTCACCTTAAAAGGCAACGGCGAATGTTCATTGTTACCTATTTTTACATTTGCCGCAAGTGTGTTGGCTATTTTTATTGCAGCAGCCAACATTATTGTGTCGTCCTTTATCTTGTAAAGATGCACCAGTTCCAAACCCAAAGAACCCGCCTTGTCCAACTGCGCCACATCCTTACCGTTGCGCATATCGCCATCATAGATACCCGAATAAATGAGCGTATTATATGGGAACGGGATATTTGGCCATTTACAATTAGCCGGTGACAGACCGTGCGAAAGGTAATATCCCGCAAGGAAATACATATTTTCTTTTATGTTTTCATCACCGGTGTAGTTGTATAATAGTTGCCACGATGAGATGGCCATCATAAACTGGTCGCCGCCAATGCCGCGCGGGTCGTTAAAATTCTTGTTCCACACCTGGTGATTCATATAATACGGCAGGCCGTTCATGTCGCGGCGCATGTTGAACCAGAAGTTCCATATGATATGCAGGTCGTGATCGTAGGCCGTTGCCGGATCATCATTATACCAGGGAACAATATTGCCGCTTTTATCAGTTTTTATAGGGTGAAAGATCAGCGTTTCGGCTTGCTGGGCAAATAGACAATTGCTTGCAAAGACAATGAACATTGCAATTAGAACGACCTTTTTTAGCATGATGGAAATGGTTTATAAATGTATCCAAAGCTTTACAGCAGGCAACCAATTTAATTATTATAAGCCAAATATTTTCAACTATATTTAGCCAACCCGATCCCCAACCTAAAATATTATTGAACCAATTATGAAAAAAGAAGACGGTATTGACAGCGCAATCAGCAGGCGCAAGTTCATTGAAAAAGCGGCCATTCTTTCGGCCTTTACCATTGTTCCGCGCTTTGTATTGGGTGGCCCCGGCTATACCGCACCAAGCGACCTGATTACACTCGGATTTATAGGCACCGGCAAGCAAGCTTTCGGTTTGAAAGGCTCATTCTTGGATACCAATGAGGTAAAAATCTTAGCTGCCGCTGATGTTTATGGAAGTAAGCTACAGCAGTTTGCGCTTGAAGTTAATCAATATTATGCTACTAAAGCTTCGCAAAGTCAATACGCAGGTTGTACCACAACGGGTGATTTCCGCGATATATTATCACGTAAAGACATTGACGCAGTTGTAATCGCAGTACCCGACCATTGGCACGCGGCAATAGCAGTATTGGCCGCAAAAGCGGGTAAGGATATTTATTGCGAAAAGCCTTTATCGCTGACTATTAAAGAAGGTCGCGCCATGGTTACAGCCGCCCGGAAACATAAAAGGGTTTTCCAGACCGGCAGTATGCAGCGTTCGTGGCCCGAATTCAGGCAGGCTGCTGAGTTGGTGCGCAATGGCTATATCGGCGATATTAAAACGGTTAAAGTGAACGTTGGACCGCCGCCTATCCCATACAATCTTCCGGCTGAGCAAATGCCCGCAGATTTGAACTGGGATTTTTGGCTGGGGCCAAATACAACGCCACAAGTTTACAATCATAACCTGGCGCCAGGTTTAAAAGATGATTTTTGGGCACACTGGCGCGACTATAAAGAGTTTGGCGGCGGCGGCATGACCGACTGGGGTGCCCATATGTTTGATATTGCACAATGGGGTTTGGATATGGACGCAAGCGGGCCGGTATTAGTTACCCCCCCTGATAAGGATCATCCGTTTTTAACCTACCAATATGCAAACGGCATTACGATGACGCATGAGCCAGAGGGCAACCAGGGTGTGACCTTTGTAGGCACCAAAGGCGAAATACACGTGGTACGAGGCAAAATTGAAACAACACCGACCTCATTGGCAACCCAGGTAATAGGCGATAGCGAAAAGCATGTGTATAAAAGTATGGATCATTATAAAGACTTTTTGCAGGCTATGCGCAACCGCACCAAGCCGGTTGCTGATGTTGAAATTGGCCATCGCACAGCAACTGTTTGCAACATAGGCAATATCACTTATGCGCTTAACCGTCCCTTGCAATGGGATCCGCATAGGGAAGAATTTAAAAATGATGCCGAGGCCAATAAACTGACGGGCAGGGAAATGAAAAAGGAATGGGCGGTGATTTAATTAATAGCGATGGGTTTAAAACCCATCGCTATTAAACTATTTACTAAACCCAACCAGCTTATGCAACTTTCCGGGATCATAAATATGCTCCCCTTTTATCACGATGGTTACATTGCGGATGTCTCTTATGTTTTTATAAGGGTCGCCATCTACAATAATCAGGTCGGCATTCTTACCTTCTTCAATTGAGCCGCTGCTTTTATCCAAACTCATCACTCTTGCCGGTATGATTGTGGCCGTTTGTATGGCATCGGCCGGTGTAAGGCCTGCCTGTACATAAAGTTCCAGTTCGCGCGGGACACTGAAGCCGGGAAATCCCTGGTCTGTTCCGGCGACAATAGTTACTCCCGCGTCGTGCAGTTTTTTTACGATAGTCACCATACTTTCATAAAGAGGTTTAAACTTCTTAGCACCATTAGCATCCTCTCCGGTATTCTTTAATAATGCCTGCAATGGTAGAGGCAGGGTGTAAAATGCCGGCTCCAAGATAGTTATGTCATCCTTTATATCCCGGAAAGACATTTCAAATACACCTACGGTAGGGTCTATCACAACATTATGGTCCTTAATAAACTTTATCGCCGCTATGCTGACTGAATCTTCAAAATTGATCGATCGGTCCTTATTGCGTTTCATAATAGAGTAAACATATTGCACATGGTTCACCATATTCATGCCCGAATCTACACCGGCCTGCAAAGTCATTCCATTAGGGATATGCCCGGTAACCGTTAAACCTTGCTTATGTGCCTCATCACAGATCGCTTTCACTATTGCAGGTTTTACCGAGCTATATATCTTTATCTGCGCAAAGCCATTATTTTTATAACGGTCCACTTCCTTTATGGCCTCTTCTTTGGTATCCGCCTGGATAATGCCCAAAGCAAACTTACCTTTGCCGTCTATAATTCCTGCCTTCAGAATCAACGGGCCTATCCCCTTTCCGCCGTCAATAGCGTCCTTTATCGCATTAATAAAATCATATTCGTTACCGCAATCGCGTACAGTAGTTACCCCTGCGGCAAGATATGCGGGCCCCCATTCGGCCTGCTCAAAATGTGCATGCATATCCCATAAGCCAGGTAGTATGGTTTTTCCTTTTGCATCTATAATTTTTGCACCGGCCGGTATAACAACATCCCCTGCCTTGCCTATTTTTTTGATGACGCCGTTCTCTATCAGTATAACAGCATTCGGTATCGTTTTTTCATTAACCACATCTACCAGGGTGCCGTTCTTAACAACAATTATCTTATCAGCTGCACTGCTAACCGAAGCCGATTTTGTAAACAAGCGCATGCTGTAAGTAGCAGTTTTCCCGATAAGGGTTGACAACAACGACTCGTAAGGCTCGCGTACCGATTCAAATTTGTCGAATTCGGCATCATTGGTAATAATGCAAATTACCTGGCTCTGCCTATCGGTCCATACAAACTCGTTTCCCCAAATCAGGCCACCAATGGTAAACCTGTCTAAAACAAGCTGCTTACCTTCGTAATCAAGCGTATCAGCACCATCTTTCCGTATCTGCACTGATCCTGTTGGCAGGATATTGATATTTGCCGGCTCATGATGCTTTTTCCAGTATTGTATCAGTACCTGTTGCACGATAGTTGGAGCATACCCGGCAATAGGGAATACAAGCCCCTTTATAGCTCTGGTGCTGCTTGAGTCGTCTACCTTAATATGTGCCTTCGCATCAGCTATGCTAATGGTATCATTCACAGTTGCGCCGCGCGCAACATTACCTTTAATGGATAATTTGAGCGGTTCAAAATTGCTGCGCTGCATATCAAGTTGCGCTTTTAGTGGTACCGGGGAGCCGCGGTCGACAAACTTAAAATTAGCCGAATAAGATATAACATTACCGGTTGTAGTAATTTGATAGGTTTCCTTACCAATATTCTGCTGAAACTTATGGAGCAGGAATGTGCCGGTATCGGCCGCCGTTTGCTGCGAATAAGAATTGAAAAACAAGCTGATTAGAAAGGCAGAGAGCAAATATTTTTTCATAAGATCGGTTCTGATTTGTATGCAATTTAAATTTTTATTCATAAAAAACCCGGATAAAAATCACCCGGGCTGATGTCAAAATTTCGTAGTACATTATAACCTCTCGCCGTGCTGGCTGATGTCGAGCCCGATGGTTTCCTCCTCTTTAGACACACGCAAAGGTGATATCATATCGGTTATTTTCAATAATAACAACGAACCGAAAAAGGAAAACACGGAAGCAGCAACTAATGCTATACACTGAACAAAAAACAAGTGGGTATGGCCAAAGAACAATCCATTACCTGTGGTATTGGCAGGGTTTACATTTTGATGCGCAAATACTCCGGTAAGCAGCATACCCACCATACCGCCTACACCATGGCAAGGGAAAACGTCAAGCGTATCATCGATTGAAGTCCGTGTGCGCCACTCAACAACCAGGTTACTTACCACTGCGGATATAATGCCTATTGCTAACGAGTGCGGTACTGATACATAACCGGCCGCCGGTGTAATAGCTACCAGGCCAACAACGGCCCCTATACAGGTGCCCATAGCAGATGGTTTTTTGCCGCGAAGCATATCAAAAAATATCCAGGTTAACCCGGCTGCTGCGGAAGCGGTGGTGCTTGTCGCGAGGGCGTTCACTGCCAAATGGTTTGCACCAAATGCAGAGCCTGCATTAAAGCCAAACCAGCCGAACCATAATAAACCCGTGCCGATTATGACGTAAGTAACACGGGCTGGTGCATGGTTAGCTTCGTTTCGGCGTTTCAGGTATAAGGCTGATGCCAAAGCGGCCCATCCTGCAGACATGTGCACAACGGTTCCCCCAGCAAAATCAAGTACTCCCAATTTTGATAAAATACCGTCGGGGTGCCACGTTGCATGTGCTAATGGTGAAAAGATAAAAATTGAAAACAGGCACAAAAAGATGATATAACTATTGAAACGAATACGTTCGGCAAAAGCACCGGTTATTAGTGCAGGAGTTATGATAGCAAACTTTAACTGGTACATGGCAAAAAGTAGCAATGGTATCGTCGGAGCTAATGGCCATGTGGCGTTCCCAAGCATTCCTTTCATCATAAAATAAGTTGAAGGATTACCAATGATGCCATGAAAGCTATCGCCAAATGCCAAGCTAAAACCAAATATGCCCCAAAGTATCGTAATGATGACCATACAAATAACGCTTTGCAGCATCGTCGAGATCACATTCTTCTTATTGACCATCCCGCCGTAGAAAAAAGCAAGCCCAGGTGTCATGATCAGAACCAGTGCTGTCGACATCAGCATCCAGGCTATGTCTCCCGAATTAAAATTAGGATTGCCGGGCTTATTATGAAGTTCAACGGACGGGAAAATAAAAGTCAATAACAAAACACCTACAATGAGCAGGAAGGGGAAGTAACGTTTCATAATTTGGTTAAAATCGGTCTATTTTTGCGAAGTGCAAATTACTGATTTTTCCAAAAAATGCGCAAAATATTCAAAAAATTATAAGATAGGTCATATTTTTTTGAGAATTACAAATATTTCGTCAAAATATCCGGGAAAAGCCCCAGGTAAAGGACCAATATTGTAATTATTGCAACCGTTGCAAGCAAATAAGCATTTGCGGCAGCAAACCCGGTAGTTCTATCCGTTTTTCGCAGGAATAAATTAAGCGGGATTTTGATATAGTAGAACAAGGAAACTACTGTGGTTACCGCGCCGGTAATCATTAATAACAACAGCCATAGATCATGGCCCTGCTGGTACACCTGGTAAACTGCCGAAAAAGTGAGGAATTTTCCATAAAACCCAGCGGTAAGCGGCAAGCCTGTAAGCGATATTAATAAGATAACAAAACACACACCGGCAAGCGGGTATTTGAAACCGAGGCCCTTATAGCTGTTCATATCTTCGGCACCGGCTGCATCTGCAAAATAGCTTGCCAGCATCCAGGCACCTATATTAGCCAGTGCATATGCAAACAGGTAAAAGGCCATAACAGACAAACCCTGGCTGCTAAAGGTAACCAATGCCATTAGGGCAAACCCGGTATGCGCTATGCTGGAATATGCCAGCATACGTTTAACGTTATGCTGTAAAGTCGCCGCAAAATTACCGGCTATCATGGTAATGATGCCTATGACCGAAAAGAACAGGCGAAAATCAAAAGCATGCCATTGGGGGTACAGGAAAGGGATTAAAAAGTTTACCACAAGGCTAAACGCCGCTATCTTGACAACGGTTGATAAAAAAGCTGCGATTGGCGCCGGAGTACCCTGGTAAACATCGGGCACCCAAAAATGCATCGGTACGATTGAAAGTTTAAAACCAATGCCAACAAAAAACAACACCAAAGCAAAAGAAACTGAAACAGGATTAACGTGCGACAATCCTATTTGCATTGCCGTATTAAATAAGCTTAAGGTGCCTCCGAAGCCGTACAACAGAGAGATTCCGTAAAGCATGATTGCCGAAGAGGCCGCACCAAAAAGCACATATTTAAGCCCGGCTTCGCTGCTTAATCCTCTTTCAGACTTGTAAGCGACCATCAGGTATGAGCCGATAGAAACCATTTCGACGGACAAATAAATGGATAACAGGTTGCAAGCCATTGCCATTAAATGCAGGCCGAATATCACAGCTATCGAAATGGAATAGAGGTCGGATAGACCTTTGTTGTGCGACTTTAGCTCATCATCCCAGTCAAAAAACAGCAGCAGGATGAAAGACAAAACGTCAATGATCAGCTTAAAAATCAATGAAGTACGCGTTAGAAGCAGCATCTCGTTAAAGAAAGGGCGGCCTTCTATATGGCCTTCTACAATGACTAACTTCAACTGCAGTAAACCATGGAATATTACAACCAACAGGCCAACACAAACCAGTATGCGACACATCCAGGCCGATTCCTTACCGAAAATAAGATCTGTCACCAAAACCAATACGAACAATCCCGACAGGTACAATTCGGGTATGAAATAGGGTAAACTATCAAATACTTCATTTAACTGGCCCGGCAGGGATGGTAACAAATCGTGCATTTAGTGGATTATTGTTTTTGTAAAACTGATCAATGCCAATACTGAATCGTTTATTTTATCAAATACCAATGAAGGCATAATTCCTAAACCTAAGGTCAAAATTGTCAGCGATACCAAAACGATTGTTTCGCGCGGGGTCACGTCGCCTAATGCCGTTTGCCATACATCTCCCCCTTTTAATGATAAGGTGCCGAAGAACATACGCTGCAAAGTCCATAAAAAATAGGCGGCACTTAATAATATACCTATCGAACCGCAAATAGCCATCCAGTAAGGCAAACTCCCAAACGCGCCTAATAAAGAGAACGCTTCACCAATAAAGGCTGAGAACCCGGGCAATCCTAACGATGCAAAAAATGCGATCATAATAAAAATGGTATACCTGGGCATCAATGTGCCAAGGCCACGGAAATTGTAAATATCCCTGTCGTGAACGCGGTTATAAACTACTCCTACCAGGAAGAACAACATCGTTGATAAAAATGCGTGGCTTACCATTTGCATTACCGCACCGCTTACACCTTCGGCTGTTAGCGAGGCTATTCCCAGCAAAACAAAACCCATGTGCGATACCGAGGAATAAGCTATCATTCGTTTCAGATCACGCTGGGCAAGGGCGTTTAAAGCGCCGTAAATAATCGATATTACACCCAACAGTGCTAACCAAAACGCACCCGAAGAGGCCACTTCCGGGAATATACCGAGGCAGATACGAATAATTCCATACCCTCCTATTTTGAGCAGGATACCTGCCAGTATGATGGATACGGGGGTCGGCGCTTCCACGTGCGCATCCGGGAGCCAGGTATGTAATGGCACCACGGGGACCTTAATAGCAAAAGCAATAAACAGCACCACAAAACCAACGGTTCGCGCAGGCATACCTAAAATGGTTTTATGAGCCAATATAGAGAATACCGAATTACCGTCGTAATTGGCCGGGTTCATCATCTGGATGATGTTAAAGGTATGGTTGCCGGTTGCCGGGTCCTTAACCGACAGATACAAGCCTACCATCACGAGGAGCATAAACACTGAACCAAACAGTGTGTACAAAAAGAATTTGATAGCCGCGTATTCGCGCCGTGCGCCACCCCACATCCCGATAAGGAAATATAAAGGAAGCAGCATTAATTCGTAAAATATATAGAACAGGAAGAAATCGAGTGCGCAAAACACGCCTAACACTGCTGTATTGAGCAACAGGAAGAGTGCAAAAAAGCCTTTCAGGTTGCTTTTTATCTCCCATGACGCAAGCGCCGCAATAACCATTACCACCGATGTCATCAGCAGCATTGCAACCGAAATACCGTCAATCCCGACAAAATAATCGATCTGCATTTTGCCCAGGCTGCCAAGGCCCAGATTAATCCAGGGCAATTTCTGTACGAACTGGAACTGCCCCTCCTGGTTGATACCACCGAAGCTGGCACCCGTTTGAAAATGAAGATATATCCAAATGCTGATGCCCAACTGAACCAGGGTAGCCAAAAGGGTAATATATTTAAAACCTGCCCGCAGCGAAGATGGCAGCACTACGATGAGCAGGCCAAAAATCAGAGGGGTAAAGACCAGGAGTGATAATATATTCATTTAAGTGGTGAGCGGTGAGTGGTGAATGGTGAATGGTGAATGGTGAGTTTCTTTACTGAAGACAAATCAAGCTTTCTGCCTTCAGCTTTTCGCTTTAAGCTCAACAGGCTCATATCTACAATATCATATCTCATAGCTAAATAAGCGTTTTTATTATAAATATAACCAGTATAACTGCGAGCATGCTAAACAGGTAATATTGCACTTTACCGTTTTGAAAGTGGCGGGCAAAATTACCTATTGCCTGCACAAAAGCGACTATCAAATGTAACAGGCCGTCAATGATATAACGGTCCGTCCATTCGGCGACTTTTGAGCCTGCCAGGCCAATATTCGCCAGCAAATGTATAAAACCGTCGATGATATTGATGTCAGCCCACCGGGCAGTTTTGCTTAAAGCCATTACCGGGTACACTATAGCAATATCGTATAATTTATCAATGTACCATTCATTGTAGGAAAAGCCGAACAGGAAAGTGGTTTCGGGTAATGGTAAAGCTTTGCGCTTCATATAGACGGACCATGACCAGTACATAATCAGTATGCCTATTAGGTTTACTCCGACCGGTATGATGGTATGATAGATATTCACCCTGTCGAGTGCCGTAATTTCTGCAAAACCCCCAAACAGCCAGGCCTTCTCATACAGAACCGGGTTGAGCGAAAACAAGGGAAACAGGCAGCAAATCGCTAAAAACATATAGGGTACACGATATTGCCAGCCGCCATCGCTGATGTGTAGTTTGATATTGGGATTGAATACCATCAACCTGAAATCACCGAAAAATACTTTTACTATCAAACGGGTGACATAAAATGCAGTAAGCCAACTGGTGACCAACGCACCAATAGGAATCAATTTATACACCCAGTTCTTGCCCTCGGCCCATTCAAAGGATTGTATTAAAATACTGTCTTTTGACAAGTAGCCGGATGTAAAAGGCAAGCCAATCAATGCCAGGCCGCCAATTACACAAACGATAAACGTGATCGGCATTTTTTTGCGCAGGCCACCCATGTAAAGGATGTTTTGCGGGTCGATATCCAGTTGATACTCGTCCTTAATATGCTGGACTTCGTGGATGACAACACCTGCAACCAGGAATAACAGGCATTTGAAAAAAGCGTGTGTCATCAAATGAAACAGCGAAGATGAGTAAGCGCCGATACCCATGGCCATTACCATATAGCCCAACTGGGATATAGTGGAATAAGCCAAAATCCGTTTCAGGTCATTTTGGGTAAGGGCTATCGTTGCCGCCATAAAGGCTGTGAAGCAGCCGATAACCGCCAGTATGGTTAACTCTCCTCCTGTAAACATCGGGAACACCCTGCCTAATAAGAATACGCCCGCAGCCACCATCGTAGCAGCATGGATGAGGGCGGAGATCGATGTCGGACCCTCCATTGCGTCGGGTAGCCAGGTATGTAATGGAAACTGTGCCGATTTAGCAGCAACCGCCAAAAATATACCGGCGAAGGCAATGTACTGCAGATTTACCGGGAGCTGATTTAGTTTTACGAGCGCCGAATCCCCAAACAACCGGGTAATATCGAACGTGTTAAAAGATATATAAAGGATGAGGATCGCTGACAGCAGGCCAATATCCCCTATCCGGTTCATGATAAAGGCTTTTTTATTGGCTATGATAGCTTTCGGACGGGTGAACCAGAAACCAATGAGCAGGTACGATGAAAATCCCACCAATTCCCAGAAGATATAGAATAGCACCAGGTTATCCACCACCACCAATGCCATCATACTGAAACAAAAGAAGCTGAGATAGGTAAAATAGCGCTTATAATGCGCGTCAAACTTCATATATCGGGTGGAATAAACGTGTACCGGTAAGGCTATAGCCGATACCAATACCATCATCAAAACCGAAAGGTTATTGAGCAAAATACCCGAGTAAACTTTTGTGTTACCGACAGTAAACCACAACTGTTGCTGATGAACGGCGTGCTGGTTCCAAACTTTAGAAAACACCATTACAGATAATACGCAACTTGTAAGAATAGCCAGCGTAGATGCCCAGCCCGCTATCTTATTGGTTCTACCCGGCAAACAAACATTGATAATAAAGGCAAGCAAAGGCAAAACCACCGCAGTCATTGCGAAACGTATGGTTAAGGTATCTATGGCTTGTAAAAAGTTTTCCAATGTTTATTTTTTTGTTTTGATAATAACCCGTCCTGTAAATCCCGCGTCGTCGGGTATATGCTTTCCAAAATCCACGCTTTTTATCTTTTCTTTCTTCAAAGCGTATAATTTTGAAATTTGGTCCACGCCATATTTGGTCGATAATCCGTCAATTATATACCATAGGCCTTCATCATCATTTCTATTAGCCAACAGGTAGTCTTCATATCCTTTTGAAAAGGCGCTTAACTTTTTTTGATATGCTTTAATGGCTCCTTGTTTAGTTACAATAATTACCTCTCTGTTAATACCATTATTAAGCGATGGATCTTTGGCAGTATATTTCAGGATATCTACACTCAAAATATTCTTAAGATCAATTCCTTTCAATTTATTTGACGACACCTTTCCATCTATTATGTATAAAGCGTTTGTGTCAATAAACAAATCATTCGTCTTATCAGGATTATTTCTAATGTAGTACCCCTTATTGTTTTTTGTAGTGACGAATATAACGCCTAAAGCAGCCTGTGAGCCATATAAAGGCGTCGCATCTTTACCTTCGAGCAAAGATATTCCCTTTATATCACCGGGATTAGGAATACCCGAATAAGGAACACCATCCAACATGATCAAAGGTTCAGTGGGGTTGCGTGTACTTCTCGTGTCGCGGGTTTGCCCAAAAGCACTGACCGAAATCACCAAACAAAATATGACCACCAATAGCTTCATTTCCTAATTATTCCTTGATCTTATTTGTTGTATCAGCTTTTTGATGCTCTTTGGTTTTTATCACAATAGCTCCCGCTGCAGCCTTTGAGCCATATAATGCTTCGGCCTTTGCGCCTTTGTAAACATCGATACTTTGTATGGTGTTAGGGTCGATGCTTTTGATATCGCCGTTGTAAATCACACCATCCAACACCACTAATGGCTTGGTAGGAAAAGGCGTAGTACCAGGCTCGCTTAATTTATATCCGGCAGTTGTATCCTTATGTGCTACACTGCTTTGTGCCAGAACATTGGCATATTTTTTAGTTCGGATAACAACAGCTCCTGCGGCGGCATCCGGTCCGTAGGCGTCTGTAGCATGATTACCCTTTAAAATTGTAATATCCTGTATATCACTCGGATTAATACTGTTTATGCTGCCCTTATAAACCGCATTATCCATTACGATCAACGGGTCGGTTTTGTAGGCCAGTGTGAAAGGCTTTTTTGATGCCTTGTGGGTAGTGTCTCCGCTTTGTGCCAAAGCGTGTACCGACAGAAACAAACAAAAAATAACGGTTAATTTTTTCATGTTCAATCTTTTAAGGTGTCTATTTTATTGGGATCAATTGTTTTATAACGCTTGTACACATTCAAAATAATAGCCAGCGCTACCGCAGTTGTAGCTGCTGCAAGCGTTATCGCAAATAGAGCGAATACCTGCCCGCTGTTGTTCAGTTTATCATATTTGCCGAATGCTACCAGGTTTAAGTTGGCTGCGTTAAGCATCAGTTCAATTCCAATCAGTACTTGTATCGCGTTTCGCTTGGTCAGGATTACAAACAACCCTATACAAAACAGCCCTGCGCTTACCACCAAAAAGTCGGATAAAGTTATCATGCGCTTTTCTCCTTTCTCGACAAATGAGCCGCACCAACAAGTGCCATCATCAGTAAAATAGATATCGCTTCAAAGGGCAGCAAATAGGTAGTAATCAAATTAACACCGATATTCCCGATCATGGCGTCATCGGGTTTGATCATATTATGTTGCGCTATCGCTTTTTGCACCCAGGGCAGGTTATTGATATCGCTTTTGAACAGGACGTTCAGCATCACAATAAAAAACAAAACCGCCAGTAACAAAGCGGGCACTTTGCTTACGCTGATAAATTTGCTCTCGTGCTGCAGATTAGTTAATGTCTCCCTGCCCGAAAGCATAAATGCAAATATCACAAGCACTAAAATGCCGCCCACATAAATCACAATTTGCGTTATCGCCACAAAATCGGCCAAAGCAAGTACATACAGGCCGGCCAATGCCATCAGGGTGACAAAAAACATAAAAACGCTGCGCACCAGGTTTTTTGTAGCCGCAACAAACAAAGCCGATGCCAGCGCAATAAATCCCATCAAATAAAATAATACCTGTGCCATCGTCATGCCCCGCCCTCCTTTGCTTTCATAGCTGCTTCCTTAGCTGTCTGCTTTTCGGCTAACTGCTTTTCGAGCAAGGCGCGTTTTTCCGCGGCATCTTCCGGCGTCATATCCGAAAATTCGTAGGTCAGATCCTTTATTTCAAATACCGTGCGGTCGTACTGATTGGTCATGATGATGCATTCAGTTGGGCACACAATAGTACACAGCCCGCAATACATACACTTAGCCATGTCAATATCAAACTTAGCGGCGTATATGCGTTTAGGACTGCCATCAGAGGTATTACCGATCAATTCAGTCGCTTTTATCTGTTCGATATCAATGCAATCCACGGGGCAAATTTTGGCGCAAAGGTCGCATACGATGCAATCGTCAATTTCTACATCCAACTGATAACGGCCCACTTCGGGCACCGGTAATTGTTGTTTGGGATACTGGATGGTATTGGTACCCTCCATCTGTTTAAAATAATTATCGCTGCTTACGGGTATTATTTTGCGCTTTCGGTTTGACGCAAAAAGATGCCCGATGGTAAGGGTTAAGCCTTTCCATGCAGTTGTTAATCCGGTTATTACGTTTTTAAACACTAAATTCTAATTGTCTGAACCATGATTAAGCAGATTAACTGATTAGCATGATTTCATTTTTGTTAAATATATTTTCTTCCGAACTTACGGTCTTTCTGACCTCCGGACTAACACTACATCACCCACAAGCGCCACACACCAGACACCAGCATACAAACAAATGCGAGGGGTGTTAATACTTTCCAGCATAAATTCATCAGCTGGTCCACGCGCATGCGCGGCAGCGTCCAACGTATCCATATCTGCACGCCTACCAGTAATAAAACTTTTACTACGGTCCATATGACGCCCCAAATAGTGCCGGTTGTCCAGTCGGCCAAATGCACCGACCCTATATTTGGCAAAGGCGTGTTCCAGGCGCCTAAGAACAAGATCACGCCAATCATCGATACCAGGAACATCATGGAATATTCGGCCAAAAAAACAAAGGCGAAACGCATTCCGGTAAATTCGGTATGAAAACCAGCCACCAGTTCTGATTCCGCTTCCGGTATATCAAAAGGAGCCCGGTTACTCTCTGCTAATGAGGCTATGAAATAAATTACAAAAGCAATAATGAGATGTGGCGCCCGGAAGATGTTCCAGGCTAATATGCCGCCATTGGCCGATACATCCCACACGCCCAAAAACTTTGAATGCTCGGCCGATAATATCCCCTGTTGCGCCGAAATGGTTTGGAGGTTAAGCGTCTGCGCGATCATGACTACAGATATGATGGCAAAACCAGCTGGTATTTCGTACGAGATGATCTGCGCGGCCGAGCGCATGGCGCCTAATATGGAATACTTATTATTCGAGCCCCATCCGGCCATCATAATACCCAGCGTCTCAATAGAGAGAATCGCAAAAATATAATATAAGCCTAAGTTGAGGTTAGAGGGCGCTAAGCCATGCGACCAGGGTATAGCTGCAAAACCCATATAAACCGCAATGAAAATTATCGCAGGCGCCATCATAAACAAAAGTTTATCGGCAGCAGCCGGGACAATTAATTCCTTGATCAATAGTTTTATCACATCGGCCAGGGTTTGAAGCACGCCGAACTTACCCGTTTCGGTGGGGCCAAGCCTATCCTGGATAAATGCGGAGACTTTGCGCTCGGCGTAAACACCGAACAACGCAAAAAAGCCTGAAAAAGCAAACAGGCCAACAGCAACGATAAAATATTTTAGATAAAAGTTCAAGAATCAGTTTGCTTCAACTGCAAACTTACTAAATGCCGGGTAATAATTGACTTACCAAGCCGATTAAGTTCGACTAAGTTTATAGGATATATGTTAATCGCTAATTTCGGTATAAAATCTCAGATAAGTACTGACAGTGTTTTGCCAGTAAAACCTATTTCAGGACGGGTCATCATGGTTTACACAAAAATAGCAATTTCTTAATTAAGTAATTGACTATCAATTATTTAAATACCATAAAGCTGAAATTGTGTAAACCATGTAAACCCTGTGGATATATGTAAAGCGTCGACGCCGTTTTTTCGGTAAAACCTATTACTTCAGGGGGATATATTCAGACTTCACCGGCTCGCCAAAAAACATGGACGCGTGAATATCAAAATCCTGTGTATCGTCTGATGTGGTAAAAAATTCCTGCGTATTGCCCCTGGTTAGCTTTTGCTCCATTTCGGGGTGGCGTTGCAGGTAATCCTGCAAGCTTTTCGCCACGATATCGCCTTGCGGCACAACTTTGATGTTAGCGGGTAAGTATGCTTCAATCTTATCTTGCAACAGTGGGTAATGTGTGCAGGCCAGCAATAAGGTATCTATTTTGTCTGATTGTGCCAGCACCTGGTCGAGATATTTTTTTACAAAGTAATCTGCTCCGGCCTGATCATGCTCCGCGTTTTCAACGAGCGGAACCCATAGCGGGCAAGCCTGCTGGTGTACTTTTACTTCCGGGAAAAAGTGGTTTATTTCGATCATATAGGAACCTGATTGTACCGTACCCTTGGTTCCCAGCACTCCTATTTCTTTGGACTGTGAATAATTTCCGATAACCTCGGCGGTGGGCCGGATAACGCCAAGTACTCTTTTTGTTGAGTCCTCATGCAGCAAATCGCGCTGTTGTATCGTCCTCAGGGCTTTCGCCGAAGCTGTATTGCAGGCAAGTATAACCAGTGGGCAGCCCATGTCAAAAAGCATTTGAACACATTCCAATGTGTATTGATGAATGGTATTGAACGAACGGTTTCCGTATGGTGCGCGCGCATTATCGCCGAGATAGACATAATCATATCCCGGAAGCAGGTTTGCAATGGAGCGGAATACCGTAAGGCCGCCATAGCCCGAATCGAAAATACCTATGGGTTGTTTTGCTGACACCCGGTAAAAATAGAAAAAGCGGCCCGAAATACCGGCCGCTTTTAAAATTGTTCTGAATTTAAATTTTATTTTATTCCCAGCTTTGTTTTTACCGCGGGCATCATGTCGTTTTCGGGGGGCGATACGATCAAATCTGTCTGCGCTGAATTAATGACGTAGACAAATCCTTTTTCCGTCGCTACTTGGGCAATTGCGGCCTTAGCTTTATCAAATAGTGGCTTGGACAGCTCGTTCGTACGGTTATTTACCTGCTGCTGGGCAGTGTTCTGATAATCATTCATTCGTTTCTGGAAACCAGTCAACTCTGTTTCCTTCAGGGTTCGTACTGCATCGGTCATAGTTGGCCGCTGCGTTTGATAGTCCTTCAGTTTAACCTGGTAGTCGTTATTCATGGAGGTTAACTCATCAATAAACTGTTTTTGATAAGCGTCAATTTGCGTCCTGATGGTTTTAGTTTCGGGCATTTGATCAATCAATTGATTCATATTAATGTAACCTATTTTCACCTGTGCTTTAGCTGCATTCCCCGCAATTACCATGCATAATAGCAATAGAGAAACTTTTAATATCTTTTTCATTTCCGTCTGAATTCGCAGTATAAATTTTCTATAAACCTGGCTTGCCAACCAATAGCCTGTCAAATAAAAAAAGCGGCTCTTATTAACGGCCGCTTTAAATGTTTATTACGATTTATTTTACTTAACGCCTAATTTGGCTTTCACATCAGCCATCAGGTCATCTCCCGGAGGCGAAACAATTAAGTCCGTCTGGGCCGAGTTGATTACATAAGCGTATCCTTTTTCTTTAGCAACCTGGGCCGCTGCCGCGCGTATTTTATCAAACAACGGTTTGGTTATTTCTGTTGTTTTAACCTGCACCTTTTGCTGAGCATCCGTTTGAAAAGCCTGTATGCGTTTTTGAAGGTCTGACAATTCAGCTTCCTTATTGATACGAACTGCGTCGGTCATTGTAGCCCTTTGTGCCTCATATGCCTGTCCTTTTGACTGATATTCAGTAGTCATCGCTGCATACTGATCCTGGAACTGTTTGTTGTAGGTTTCAAGCTGTGTGCGGATAACTTTTGTATCCGGCAGTTGGTCGACCAACTGATCAAAGTTAAGGTACCCGATCTTGGCCTGAGCTTTAGCTGCATTTCCCGCAAATACTATACACACGGCAACTAAAGCAACTTTCAATAGTTTTTTCATTTTTTGTCTTAAGTTAATGATAGTTTAAATTTATTTATAGATCCTTATTTAGCAAATGTGCCGGGCACAAGACCCAGTTTTGTTATCACGTCATTGCTTTTATTGTACCGCGGATTGGCATATAGCATGATCATTTCACTGTTCTTATCAAATATCCAATCAAAATCTTCACTTTCGGCAACTGCCTGTATGGCTTTCATCATTTTATCCTGTACCGGCTTGATCAAAGCATCGCTCTTTTTTGCCAGTTCACCATCAGGACCAAATTTCAAGCGCTGAAAATTCCTTACTTCTTTCTCTTTGTCAGCAATTTCAGCCTCGCGCCTTTTTTTCATATCGGCTGTCATCAATATTTTATCAGCCTCATATGCTTTATACATGCGCTCAATTTCCTGCGAACGGCTGTCTACTTCTTTCTGCCACTGATCAGATAACGCCGCCAGCTGCTTCTGTGCAGCTGCATATTCGGGTATATGTTTCAATATATATTCCGAATCAACAAACGCAAAACGCTGCGCAAATGTAGTAAACCCCGCAAACGTAAAAAAAATTAATAAAATTATCTTTTTCATTTAATTGACCCGTTTTTTACGAAGCTTCCAGGACGATGTAATTTAGCACAAATTAATTAAATCCACCGTTCAGGCTTTGAGATATTGAAAAGCTGAACTGACCTTTGTTTGCACCGGGTATTCCTGGAATCTGGTCGAAACCATAACCATAATCCAAACCAAGTAACCCAAAAATAGGTAAAAATATTCGTGCACCAACACCAACCGAACGCCTTACATTAAATGGATTAAATTGATTAAAACCATTCCAAACGTTACCACCTTCGGCAAATGCCAACACAAATATAGTAGCCGACTGGCTTGCAATAACCGGGTGACGCAACTCAAAGGTATATTTATTATAAATTGTAGACCCCGGATTAGTATCGGCTGTATAGTTAGAGCCTACCGGAATTATAGAAAAGTTTTGGTACCCCCGTAAGCCTATGATATCGCTACCCTGTAAAAACTGGTAACTCTGCATACCGTCGCCACCCAGTTTAAACCTTTCAAACGGCGACGCGGGAACTACCGAATTGTATTCGCCCAGGAATCCGAACCTCACTTGTGTCATCAACACCAATTTGCCAATAATTTTCTGAAACCATTGCGCATCATATTTCACCTTATAATATTCCACAAAATGATATACTTCTTCCTGTGGCGGAGGCAGTTTGTAATTAATATTATTAAACAAAGAATACGGCGGCGTACCCTGTAATGTGATCATGATATTTGAACCCTGCGTAGGGAATATCGGTACATCCAGTGAGTTACGTTGCAGTGTTTGTGTTAATTTAATATTATAAGACGTACCATTGGTAAATATATAGCCTGGATAATTATCAAGGTTATAATGGTCAAAATTTAAGGAATAATTCAGCTGGAAATAGTTATCCGGCCAGTTTAACCTTTTTCCTAAAGTTACGCCAATACCATTGATACGTAAATTATTGTATCTCGGGTCGGTCTTAGCATAATACTGCCCTGTTGAACTTAACTGGGTATAAGCCGAAAGCGAGAAAAAGATGGGCTTTTTACCGCCAAGCCATGGCTCGGTAAACGTAAATGAATAGTTCTGATAGGTTCGCCCGCTTGATTGCCCGCGGATGCTCAATTTTTGCCCGTCACCTTTTGGCAATGGTTTATAATCCTTTAAATGGAATATGTTTTTTAATGCAAAGTTGTTAAACGTCAATCCCAATGTACCTACCAATTGGCCACCACCAAAACCACCAGAAAGCTCTATCTGATCTGATGGCTTTTCAACCACATTGTAAATGATGTCAACCGTACCGTCGGCAGGGTTAATATTGGTCGGTTTCGGTTCTGTTTTCTGCTCATCAAAATTTCCCAATTGCGATATCTCACGGGTACTGCGTATAAGCAACTCCTTGCTGAAAGTCTGCCCTGGTTTGGTTTTAATTTCGCGTCTAACCACTTTATCGTTGGTAACATCATTACCTTTTAGTATAATGCGATTCAGCGTATAACGCGGTCCCTCATATACCCTGATGTCCAAATCGACTGTGTCGTTGTGTATCTTTGTCTGTACCGGATCGGCATTATAGGTTAAATACCCGTTATCCAGGTAAAGAGTTGAAACATCGTCATTATTTGGTGTAGGGCCGCTCAACCGCTTGTTCAGTTCTTCTTCGCTAAACACATCTCCTTTTTTAACCCGCAAGAGTTTGTTCAGAAGATCTGCTGAATATTGCGCGTTACCTGACCAGGTAATCTTTCCGAAAAAGTATTTATGCCCTTCGAATAGTTTTATTTTGACATTTACCGTCTGATCATCGTGTTTCCATACAGAGTCACTTATTATTTCGGCATCACGATAACCTTTATCCTGCATTTTCCCGATAAGGGTCGTTTTATCCTCTTCGTACTTATCGCGCAAAAATTTCCTTGAGCCAAAAACGTTGTACCATCTCCGCTCACGGGTTTTTTTAAGGAATTTTCTCAGTTTTTTTGATGTAAAAGCTGTATTACCTTCAAATATTACCTGGTTTATCCTTACTTTTTGCTTCTTATCTACAGCAACATCCAAGATAACGCTGTTCGCATCTCCCGGATCTTTCCTTTGTTTGATATCTACTGACGTATTCAGAAATCCCTTCTCAGCGAAATGCTTTTTGATAATAGCGGTAGTGGTACTCAACAGGTTTTCGTTAACAATTTTAGAGGTTTTATCGCTCAGCTTTTTCTGCAGGTCTTCAATTTCGCCTTTGCGTATGCCGGTAATATGCAACCTTGATAAGCGCGGCCGTTCAACTACTACTATCTCGAAATAAATAGTATCGAGGTTTATTTTTGTGACATTTAACTGCACATCATCAAAAAGGCCCTGGTCGTACATGCGCTTAACCACCGCAGCGCTTTGTTCGCCCGGTAAATTAATTCGGTCACCCTTATTTAACTTGGATATTTGTACAAGTACATCCTTATCCAGGTTTTTTGTACCGGCGACTGTAACGCCGCCAATAATATAATCTTTAGGATTTAAGTAGCTTAAACTATCAGCAGGAATAGATTTTGTAAGCGTTGGCCTCGGTTGATTGGGGACCTGCGCCAGTGCAACGGTACTTATTACAGTAAAAAGAATAGCAAAAAGAAATTTATTCATCCGGATATTTTAGTGGGCTAAAAATAATTTATACAGTTGTTAAAAAGTGTTAAAAGTAAAAATTTAGTTCAGTTGCTCGCTGATCATACCAAAACGGCGTTCGCGTTTTTGATAATCAATGATAGCTTCGTACAGGTCCTCCCGCCTGAAATCGGGCCAAAGCTTTGGTGTAAAATACAATTCAGCGTATGCAATTTGCCAGAGTAAATAATTACTTATGCGACATTCGCCACTGGTCCTTATCAATAATTCAGGGTTGGGCATGCCACTCGTATATAAATTATTTTCAAAAGTTTCTTCATCAATATTGTCTATATCTAACTCACCGTGCTGCACCTTACGGGCAATCTCTTTTGCTGCCTGAACAATTTCGCGCCTTGAACTGTAGCTTAAAGCAAGCGTAAGCACAAGACCGGTATTCCCCGCAGTTTTATTCATTGCAGCGGTAAGTTCCTTATGACATTTTTCGGGCAGCATATCTAAATCGCCAATGGCATTTAAACGCACATTATTTTTCATAAAGTTGTTTATCTCTTTATGAATAGTACTTATCATCAATTCCATTATTGCCGAAACTTCCATTTTTGGCCTGTTCCAGTTTTCTGAAGAAAATGTGTAAAGCGTAACGTATTTTATCCCGATAGCGCCTGCTCCTTCAACCACGTCCCTCACAGAAGTAACACCGTTGCGATGGCCAAACACCCTTAACTTTCCCTTCTCTTTAGCCCACCGCCCATTTCCATCCATAATGATGGCTATATGCTGAGGTAACCTTGAAAAATCTATCAGATCCTTATATCCCATTTTGTCTGCTACTTAAAAGCCGGCTTATGGCTAAAAAGAAATACTCAAACCAAAAAATGCTATCAATTATGTATCTATTAATTAATTGACCAGCCTGCGGGCATCAATTTAAATTGATTATGCCGCTTTTTTTCAGGGTACAAAGGTAAAACTTAATTGTACTTATTTTAGTATGCCTGCAAAAAAGAAAATCCTGATAAATTGGAGTTCAAACAAGCCACTCAGGCATTTGGAAAAAGAACCGCCCCGATATAACGGGGCGGCAACAAAGGTTTAGGTTATTAATAAGCTTTTTCTTGCTTCAGCATTTCTATGTCTTTTGGGGATATATCTGCGATAGCGTAATATTTAACCGCGGTAATGTTAAGTTCGTCAATAGCGGCTACCAGATCTGCGTACTTAGAATGGGCCGAAGGCCTTACGATTACCATCATTTGCTTCCCGGTAGCTTTTAATATTTGCTTACCCGCATCAACTATTGCCCGGCGCAAACCATCTTTTCCGTATCCAACTATTTGCGGGGCGGTGAGCGGTCTTTCAGTCATACCGCGATACCAAAGCGCCTGGTTATTAGTTCCAAGGCATACGGTCATTGTAGTACTTGCAGCAACGCCACCCGTCTGTCCCACTGGCATTGCAATGGGCATGGCCCTCGGCTTTGCCAGCGATGTGGTGAGGAGAAAAAACGTAATGAGTAAAAAAGCAAGGTCGACCATGGCAGTCAGGTCGATGCGTGGCGGAAGTTTTGGGAGCGAACTTCTTTTGCCATTTTTCGGGGAAGCAACTAACTCAGCCATAACATTAAGTTTTAGGTGAACAACCAGTTAACAAATATACACCTAAAACGAATTTTATTCGTTAAATATTGCATTTAACAAAATATTTATTTGAAAAAATAAATTAAACAGAATATATCAGTAGTAACACTTACTGCTAACAAAAGTAAAGGAGATAGAGATATTGATAAACCAATAGGTATCCTTAGGGCGCAGATCACCGCGCTGGGTGCCCGGGATACCGATATCAACGCCGGTAAGTTCGCCGGAGCGGTCCGAGAGGGCCTGTGCAATTGGGCTTGCGAGCTTTGTTCTGTCGGTATATTTCCCAGAAACATCATCAAGGTAATCTGTAGTTGGGTTGCGGTAGCCTATATCGGCAATAAAATTCCATTTGCCCAGGAAATTATATTTGACCCCAACGCCATACGGAACAGAAAAAGCCAGTGAAGAGTAGGGTTTTGATTCGCCCTCAGTAATCAATGGCCGCAGGTCATAGGTATGCCCCTGGTAAACGGCCTGTGGATTATAATTCACCACACCCAAACCTGCATATATAAAAGGTGTAAACCTGTTTTGCCCGACTTCGGGTATGTATTTAAAAAAGTTAAACTCACCTATCACACTAAATTCGTTCAGATTGTCGGTAAAACTCAGGTTACGCGCCCGCTGTTGCGGACTTGATGAGGTGTTATCAGCCGCTCCGATATGGCCGAAATCGTAATTGAGTTTGGCCGACAGGTAGCCGTCGAAGTTGCGCTGTACAAATATGCCAAGCGACAGTCCGCTCGGTTTTAATGGGTTATTTTGATTTAAGTCGCCCATATACCCTGCTGCACCGACAGAGCCGCCAACTTCCCAGGTTTGTGCCCGTAAACTAAACGATGTGAAAAGAAGGAATAAAAAGATTACAAATTTGGGCATTCATCAAAATTAATAGTTGCGTGCGTCCAATCCCCACATCAGTTTGTTCCTTAACGTGGATAAATAACTTTCATTATTCAAACGGATGAGGTTTAACCGGAAGTTTGCCTTACTTATATGAAATTTCATCGTTTTATCTATAATCGCCGTCCTGGAATCACACGAAACCAGGTAATTGGCACTGCGGCACTCCACTTCAAAAGTAAGCGCACTGTTATCGGGTAATACGATGGGCCGTACATTAAGGTTATGTGGTGAGATTGGTGTAACCGCTATACTGTTTGATGCCGGGAAGATGATCGGACCACCGCAACTGAGCGAATATGCGGTTGAACCGGTGGAAGTAGATATGATAATACCATCGCCCCAATAGGAATTTAAAAATTCATCATTGAGCGATGCATGGATGGTTATCATAGCCGCATCATCGCGCTTATGGAAGGTAACATCATTAAGCGCGAAATTATCAACTCCAAATACCTTTTCGTCGGTAGTTATTTCAAGTAATTCACGGCTGTCTGTCGTAAATTGTTTATTTACTACTGCGTAGATAGCCGCCGCTATATCGTTTTTATTAACACTTGCCAAAAATCCAAGCCTGCCGAAGTTGATGCCTATAACAGGTATACCCGTATCACCTATCAAAGCAACCATATCCAGCAAGGTACCATCGCCGCCAAGGGTAAAAAACACATCAATAGAGTTCTTTATAAAACCATGGTCGTGCAAAACGTGATATTTTACGCCGACTATCTTACCTGATAAATAATCATGTAACTGCTGGTGGACGTAAATTTCGGCTTTATGCTGCGAAAGATTGTCGAATACCTGCTGTATATAAGGGATTACCGCTTCATCATTAAATGGCCTGCCGTAGATTGCTACTTTCATGCTGTGCAGTTCATGGTTTGAGGTTGATAATTCATTGCCAGTAAATGATTGCTTAATGATGGTTCAAAAGTAATAATTCTATGAACCATGAACTATATGCAATGAACTAATTACAAATTAAGGTAATTCATTAAAGAATCGTAGCGATCTTTAGAGCCCTGGTTGTCGTCAATGTGATTAAACGTTGCTTTTACGTCATATTCGTAGCGCGCAAACGTAGCGATGATAGCGGAAATATCCACTTTATTTACTTTCAGGGTAATCTCCATGCGGGTTGAGTCAGGGAAGGTACGCACATAAGAACTTAGAATTTGCGCATTGTCCGACTCCACTATCTGGGCCATGTGGGCCAGTGAATTGTTTTTATTGACAATTTCAAGCACAATAATACCGCCCGGCTCCGTCACCGAAGTAAGCTTGGCAAAGTATTCATTCATCATATTAATGGAGATGACACCCAGATAATTTTTCTTGGCATCAAGCACGGGCACTACCGTTAGCTGCTGCTCGTAAAAAATTCGGATTACGTCATAAATATGCTGAGATTCGAGTACGTAGGGATTAACCATCGATAGTGACAACGCACCAATAGCAGTTTGGTAATCGCTTTCTCCGATAAGGTCGTTTTCTGAAACGAGCCCCAGAAACTGTTCTTCGTTTACAATCGGCAAGTGGCGCACACGAAACTCCACCATACGGTCAATCACCTTCTGTATTGAATCAGAAGTATGTACCGGCGGGATGGCGTCAGATATCAGCTCAATTGCAAGCATTGCGTATTAAACCTTTATTTTATCTTTTTCTAAAAATTCTCTCAATATTTTGTTAAACTCTACCGGCTGTTCCATCATGGCCGCATGCCCGCAATGTTCTATCCAGTGTAATTCCGAATGCGGCAGCAAGTGGTTAAACTCTATCGCTACCGCAGGCGGTGTTATTCTATCATTCTTTCCCCATATTAACGAAACAGGGATATGAATCTTATATAACTCCTTTGACATATTATGGCGTATGGCCGATTTTGCCATTGCCAGTATCCTTATTACGCGGTTTCTATCGTTAATTGTTTTATAAACGTCATCCACCAGCTCTTTTGTTGCCGTGTTTGGGTCATAAAAAGTGTATTCAACCTTTTCTTTTACAAAATCATAGCTTTCGCGGCGCGGGAACGAACCGCCAAAGGCATTTTCGTACAAACCGGAGCTGCCGGTGAGCACCAGGGATTTCAACGTATGCTGATGGTTGAGGCAATATATCAAACCCACGTGACCGCCTAACGAGTTACCCAACAACACAAAGTCAGAAAGCCCCATATAAGTTACAAACCGGTGCACATGCTTGGCCAGAGTTTTCACCCCCGTAGTAAGTAATGGCAGGTCATAAATAGGAAGGATAGGGATAATAACGCGATAATCCTTTTTGAATTCATCAACAACCATTTCCCAATTACTCAGCGCACCCATCAACCCATGCAACAGTAACAATACTTCGCCTTCGCCCTCATCGATGTAACTAAAACCGTTTTCCTCTTTAAGCACGAAATCCATATAATAATTGTATAATTTAAGTACTTACTGTTTTAAATACCGAAATCGAATTCGGTATAATTATTAATTTGTTCGCTATAAAAATAGTTTATTGCAATTTAGTTACAACAAATAAACCCATTTATTTTAATTATCCTAACAATTCTCTGACAACTTCTGATATCGTCCTTCCGTCGGCTTTGCCGGCCAGTTCCTTATTAGCTGCGCCCATTACTTTACCCATATCTTTAACCGACGTAGCGCCCACACGGGCAATCAATTCCTTTAAATAAGCAGCAACCTCGTTGCGCTCCATTTGTTTGGGCAAATAGGCTTCTATTACCTCCATTTCTTCGGCTTCGATCTTGTAAAGATCTTCCCGGTTCTGGGTTTTATAGATATCCGCAGATTCTTTACGTTGCTTAATGAGCCTTTGCAACACCTTAATTTCGGTTTCAGGTGTGATATCTTCCGAAGCGCCCTTTTCTGTACGAGCCAAAAGCAAAGCTGATTTAATTGCACGAAGGCCTCTTAACCTGGCTTCCTGTTTGCCAAGCATCGCTTGTTTGATATCCTGGTCTATTTGGGTGATTAATGACATTGATTTATTATTGAGTTTTGTTAATCCGAAAGTTCGCATAAGTCGGCAAGTCCGGAAGAATATTTCAAACTTAATATTATTTTATCTTTTCCAACCTTGCATCTTTCGGACTTTTGCGGACTTCCCGACTTTCGGACTACTTTCTAAAAATATTGGTTGCTGAAGCCTGGGCTGTAGGCATCACCGTCAATTCATTAATATTAACATGCTTAGGTCGTGATACCGCAAACCAAATTGTTTCGGCTATATCCATCGCCACAAGGGGTTCAAACCCATCATAAACTTTTTTTGCTCTTGATGCGTCTCCCTTAAAACGCACTAATGAGAACTCTGTTTCAACCGCACCCGGATGTACTGCCGTTACCTTTATGCCGTGAGGCAAGAGGTCAATTCGCATACCTTTATTTAAAGCGTCCACAGCATGTTTGCTGGCACAATACACATTCCCGTTAGCATAAACTTCCTTACCGGCAATGGACCCTAAATTGATAATGTGCCCGTAACCATTTTTTATCATCCAGTTTGATACTACTTTGGTCACATACAGCAATCCTTTTACATTGGTATCTATCATGGTTTCCCAATCATCGTAACTGCCGCTTTGGATTGGATCAAGCCCCTGGCTAAGGCCGGCATTATTGATAAGCACATTCACTCTTTTCCACTCCGGCGGCAACTCTTCGAGGTTGCTAATCACATCTTCACGGTTACGGACATCAAAAGTTGAGACTGCAACCGCTACGTTATATTCAGCTTTTAATTGTTTGGCTAGTTTTTCGAGCCGGTCGGTCCGGCGCCCGGTTAGTATCAGGTCATACCTTTCGCGGGCAAATACGTGGGCACAGGCTTCGCCGATCCCCGCGGTGGCGCCTGTAATGAGTGCGATCTTAGACATAGGTAAGTAAATTGTGAACGAAATTAGGAATTTTCATTTGATATTTTGGTTCGAAAGCCTGCGTAAGTCTGAAAGTATGGAAGAAAAATGATGTAAACGTCAGGATTATGGCCTACTCAAAAATCAGACTGACGGTTACCGTATGCAGAGATAACCTATTAATAGGTTGCGAATATGGATTAGCTTCGGGAATAAGCAGGTTACCGAATGAATTGGACAGCTTTATTTCGGGTGAAAGTTTAAAATACTCGAAATAGATATCGCAGCCGAAGCCTACTTCATACGACCCAAAACCATTTTTATTTCGGATAATGGCGTCGAGCGGATTGGTTTGCGGATCATTCTTTTTTGCACCAATGGCTTCGGTATATTTAATACCGGCAATCATATAGGCCCTGAAATCCTGAATACGTTCTGACTTCAACTTCAGCGCCAGCGGAAACTCTATGGAGGTAGCCTGTACCGGCTTATCCACATTTTGTGACGATGTAGCATAGGTATAACTGAGCGTGCGATCGGCAAATACAAGGGAAGGGTTAGTCCGCACTTCCAGAAAGTCCGTTAGATTATAGCGTGCAAGGAAACCTACCGCAAAACCCGGCGAACCGGGCGAGCTGATGCTGCTTGCCGAATCGGTAATGGTATGCCCGACACCGGGGTCGTAATACGGATTGCGCCAGTTGGGTTTCTTGTCAATTTTAAAATAGCTATTTACATATTGGAAAGAAAAACCAAATGAGTAATCGGCTTGGTCAGCCCCGCCACCCCACGCCGGTGCCTGGGCAAAAACAATTTTGCCAAAAAAAAGCATCAGTATCAGGAGCAGGTACCTGGTTTTATTCATTTAACACCCGTGTATATTGAACAGATACCAAACGCCAACGGCCTGCATTTGGTATTTTTGTAACCAACCTTATCCATCAGCCCGGTAAAATTTTTACCATCAGGAAAGGCAGCCACAGATTCTGGAAGATAGCTATATGCTCTCGAGTCCTTTGAAAACAGCTTGCCGATACCCGGCGTGATATAGTTGAAATAAAAATGATACAACTGTTTTATCGGGAAAACTTTGGGTTTTGAAAACTCAAGCACCACCGCTTTGCCACCCGGTTTAAGCACACGTAAAATATCCGTCATGCCTTTTTCCAGGTTCTCAAAATTTCTCACACCATAAGCCACCGTTACTGCATCAAACTGACTATCAGCAAATGGCAGTACTTCCGAATCACCCAGTTTTACCTCAAAGCGGTCATTTAAGTTGCGTTTGGCTATTTTTTGTTCGGCAATATCCAGCATGCCGCGCGATATATCTACGCCAATTATCTTCTCAGGCTTTAATATTTTTAAGGCTTCGAAAGCAAAATCACCTGTACCGGTCGCAACATCCAGTATCAATTTTGGCTGATCTTTTTTCAATTCGCCAATAGCCTTTTTGCGCCAGATGATATCAATACCCAGCGACATAAAATGATTCAGAAAATCGTAAGTTTTGGATATATTATTGAACATATCGGCCACCTGTTCCTTTTTGGTGCCCTGCTCTTCGGTGTACGGGATAACAGTTTTGCTCATTGGGGCAAAGATAGTTATTTGAGTTAATGGTTCATGGTTCATAGATGATGGTTAATGTGAGGCGAAATACCTAAATTCGGGCAGGCCTTATTAAAATGAATAAGAAGACTCTATTTTTCATAACCGGAATATTGGTATCGCTATTAGGAGGTTGGATGTTTTATTATGGCGTGTCGATGTTTACTTACCAGGGACCACCGATAAGTGAATTTGCTTCAAAATTAGGCGAATATTCATTCTTCCTTTGGTTACCAACGATTGGCACGGGTCTGACTTTAATTGGTTTTGGAATTTTTACAAAGAAAAAATAGCCATAACAAAACAGTTACACTTCGTAGTTATTAGCCGTAATATCTTTATAATAACCTTTGCTTATTTCACTATACATGATAAAAAAACTTTCTTTATGCGTCCTGCTTTGCCTCGCCATATCCATTGCACATGCACAATCTGCAATTTCCACTCTGGACACAGTAAAAAAAGCTGACTCTGTTTACATACCCTACAAATATCGCGATATACACAAGCGCAGCCCTGTGCTGGCCGGCCTGTTATCGTTGTATGTTCCGGGTTTGGGGCAGCTTTATAATAAGCAGGAGCTTAAAGCTGGTATTGTTTTCGGCACATGGGCGCTATCGTTTGGCGTTGCGGAAGTATATGCTAATAACCGCCCTGTCTACGTCACCGGCAATAAAGTTGACCGTCCTAATGATGCTATCACCGTCGCCTTGTTGGTGCCATTCGCAGTCGCTACTATTTATTCGGTCATCGATGCGCCGATTACCGCAAGCCGATTGAATCGGGTTTATCACTTGGGTAAAAAGAAACGCGGTCTGTCGACCTTAAGCATCGAACCTGGCCTCATGAATTCGTCACCCGACCATTACGCTGCCGGTATAAGTTTGGTATTGAAATAACCCAACGCATCTCCAAAGGTGAGAGGATTTATCATTTTGCTAAAGCTAACAACCCATGCAAATCCAATTGACGGGTAAACATGGTCAGCTCGCCGTTGTCATCTTTGGGCCACTCGGCTCTTGGCCTGTCCCAATACAACTCAACGCCATTCCCATCAGGGTCATCCAGGTAAATCGCTTCGGATACACCATGGTCGGACGCGCCGGTGATAGGGTATTTAGCATCTATTAATCGCTGTAAAGCAACAGCAAGGTCCTTTCTTTCAGGATACAATATTGCTGTATGATATAATCCGGGTGCTGTTTCGGGAGCGCGAGGCTGCCCTAAACTTTGCCAGGTATTTAATCCTATATGATGATGGTAACCTCCCGCTGAGATAAATGCCGCCTGTGTGCCGTATTTCATCACGAGTTCGAAACCAAGTAAACCAACATAGAAATCCAATGATTTTTGGAGGTCACTTACTTTTAAATGAACATGGCCTATTCGGGTGTTAGCGGGTATTTTATATTCTTCCATAAATTACATGTTTAAACATACAAAATTAGTGATTAGTGACCAGTTAACCAGTGATTAGGCAAAATACTACAATAACATGGCAATCAGCAGGGCTCCGTGCGGACTTGGCAGCTAGTCAGCAAGTCTCTAATCACTAATTAACTAATCACTATCTTTGCAGCATGATTGTAAAATCTGCCGAATTCATTTGCAGCAATACCCAAATTTCCAAACTGCCGCCACCGGTAAAGCCCGAATACGCTTTTATCGGGCGATCAAATGTAGGCAAATCCTCGCTCATCAATATGTTGACAGGTAAAAAGGGCTTGGCTAAAACCTCGCAAACACCGGGTAAAACCCAACTGATAAACCACTTCCTGATTAACGATAACTGGTATATTGTTGATTTGCCGGGATATGGTTATGCGCGTGTATCCAAGAGTAAAAAGGAAGACTGGAACAAGTTTATCCGCACCTACCTGGATAAACGCGAAAGCCTGCAATGTGTGCTGGTATTGATCGACAGTCGCCTTGAGCCGCAAAAGGTCGACCTTGAGTTTTGCAACTGGCTGGGCGAAAAAGGCTTGTCGTTTGTACTGGTTTTTACTAAGGCCGACAAACAATCCAGCCTAAAAACCGACCAAAACGTAGCCAAGTTTAAAAAAGCACTATTGGCCACTTTTGACACTGTGCCACCGTATTTTATTACCTCAGCAGAATTACATACCGGTCACGACGAGGTTTTGAGCTTTATTGATGAAATAAACAAAAGTTTTGTAACACCTGAATTTAATTCGGAGTTTTATACCTAGGATGAAAAAATACTTTTCACTTGTGCTTTTCGCACATACCATATTTGCGCTGCCTTTCGCTATTATCGGTTTTTTCCTGGCGGTTACAACCACTGGTAATCATTTCAATTGGCTTAAATTGGGATTGATGCTGCTTTGCATGGTTTTCGCGCGAAACTCGGCCATGGCATTTAACCGCTACCTCGACCGTGATATTGATGCCATTAATCCACGCACCCAAAAACGCGATATCCCCGCAGGAAGGATAAGTGCCACTTCGGCATTAACGTTTACTATTATCAATTGCTGTCTGCTGGTTGCGACAACTTATTTCATCAATCCGCTTTGTTTTTACCTGTCACCAGTGGCATTATTAGTGGTGTTGGGTTATAGTGCGACCAAACGATTTACAGCCCTATGTCATTTGGTATTGGGTTTGGGCTTGTCCCTTGCCCCTATTGGCGCTTACTTGGTGGTTACAGGCACTTTTGCCCTGTTACCCGTGTTTTTTTCATTAGCAGTACTTTGCTGGGTGAGTGGCTTTGATATTATTTACGCTTTGCAGGATGAGGATTTCGACCGGAGCCAGCAATTACACTCCATACCAGCTTATTTAGGAAAAGTGAATGCCCTGCGTCTTTCAACATCTCTACATATCCTTTCGGCAACCTTTATTATTCTGCCTGCTTTTTTTACAGTGGTCAGCTGGCCCTATTATATAGGTATCGCATTTTTCTGTTCTATGCTGATCTACCAGCACCGCCTCGTTAAACCAAACGACCTGAGTCGCGTCAATTTTGCGTTTATGACCACCAATGGTATTGCCAGCGTGGTATTTGCAGCTTTCTTTTTGCTCGACAGGGTGTTTACCACGCACCTGATCACATTCTGATAATCTTTATTTTCAATTTAGGTTTGATTTATCATTTGCACATCTGCACATTTGCATATCTACACATCAAACGCCATGATCCACAAAAAAACAAGAAAATATATACCGGCAAACCTGGAAATAAAATGGGAAAATCTTGAGCCATTATTCAAAGAACTAACCGAACGCCCAATCAATTCCGTAGAAGAACTGGAGCATTGGCTGCGAGACCGCAGCGAATTGGAAGCGGCTTTAGAAGAGGATTTTGCCTGGCGGTACATCCGCATGACCTGTGATACCAACAGTGAGGAACTGCTTCAGAAGTTCCAGTATTTTGCTACGGAGATAGAGCCTAAAATAGCTCCATATAGTAATGAGTTGAACAAAAAACTGGTCAACAACCCGTACGCCGATAAACTGCATGAAGAAAAATATTTCATCTACCTGCGCGGGGTAAAAAAGGCGCTTGAACTTTTTCGGGAAGAAAATATACCACTACAAACCGAAATACAGGTTGAACAGCAAAAGTACCAGTCGATAACCGGCTCAATGTCGGTGCATATCGGCGATAAAGAGTTTACGCTTGAACAGGCCGCAGTGATGCTGAAGGATACCGACCGCAGCAAAAGGCAGGAAGCCTGGGAAAAAATTACCAGTCGCCGTCTGCAGGATAAGGATAAACTCAATACCCTATTTGATCATCTCCGTGCCTTGAGACATAACGTTGCCGTAAACGCCGGTTTCGAAAATTTCCGTGATTACATGTTCCAGGCATTAGGCAGGTTTGACTATACCCCACAGGATTGCTATGCATTTCATGAGGCCATTGAAAGGGAAATAGTACCGATACTGCATCAATTAGCCGAAAAACGCAAAGTTGCCTTGGGTTTGGACAAACTTGAACCCTGGGACCTGGATGTTGATGTTTCGGGGAAGGCAGCACTCAAACCTTTTAAAAACGGCGATGAACTGATTGAGAAATCCATCCAATGCTTCACTAACATCAGCAGCTACTTAGGAGAGCGGTTGGAGATCATGAAGGATAACAACCTGTTTGATGTGGAGAGCCGCAAAGGGAAAGCGCCTGGAGGTTATAATTTCCCGCTCGCTGAGACCGGTGCACCGTTCATCTTTATGAACTCGGCCAATACCTTCCGTGACCTGACTACTATGGTACATGAGGGCGGCCATGCAGTACATACTTTCCTAACCGCTGATTTGGAACTCAACGATTTCAAACATTGCCCTTCGGAAGTTGCCGAACTGGCTTCAATGTCGATGGAATTGATATCGATGGACAACTGGAATGTTTATTTCGACAACGAGGAAGATCTGAAACGCGCCAAACGCGACCAGCTTTTTGACGTATTGAAAACTTTACCCTGGGTTGCCGTTGTCGACCAGTTCCAGCATTGGATATATACCAATCCTGACCATACCGATCAGCAGCGCACCGACGCCTGGCTTGAAATTTATGAGCCGTTTGGCGAGGGTTTCGCCGATTGGACCGACCATAAAGAAGCAGAGGCGAACTTGTGGCAAAAGCAATTGCACATTTTCGAAGTTCCATTCTATTATATCGAATACGGCATGGCACAATTAGGCGCCATAGCAGTTTGGAAAAACTATAAAGAAAATCCTGAAAAAGGCCTGCAGCAATACCTGGATGCCTTAAAACTTGGCTACACCAAAACCATCAAAGAAATATATGAAACCGCCGGGATCAAATTTGATTTCAGCGCGCACTATGTGAAAGAACTGGCCCAGTTTGTAAAAGCTGAAATGGTTAAGTTGTAAATTAGTCCGAAAGTCGGGAAGTCCGAAAGTCATTTGTATTGATATCTATATATATATCGCTATTCTTATTCGGACTTTCGGACTTCTGCGGACTTTCGGACTCAATCTGTCTCCACATTGTAAAAATCCCTCCCGGCAGTAATCCATTTAACACATTTATTATCAAATATTTATTAACAGCAATACCGCTGTTATATGCAATATTTTAAAACTTTATTGCAATTCGTTTCTTATTTAGATAATATGAAGAAGCTAATTTTATTATTTGGAGTATTGTTTTCCATGAACACAGTATTCGCACAGGCCAATAAACCGGTAAAGGTGGATAGCCTGGTAACCGTTACTATGCCTGCGGTTTATACACAAAAGGATACATTAGGTCAGCGTATATATTCGGCAACTACGGCATACGGCTATATGATTGCGATCTACGAGCCTAATGCAAAAAGCAATCAGCCATTAAAAAAGGCGAATGACCTGAACTCGGTTTTCAAAAAGTACATCACTGGCATTCAGTTGCAGTCGGGTAACGGCAGCGCACAAAACGTACGTGACACAACAGTCGGTGCGCTTAAAGCTAAGGCCTTTACCTTGGTAACTGACGATGGGAATGGTAATATACTAAACAGGCAGTTTTTACTGATTTATACCAAAGATGCCACCTACACTTTCCAGTACGGTTATTCTGACATGCGTAAGGACCTGGTAAAAGATGAATCCAAAGCCTTTTTCAGCTCGATAAAGCTTTCGCCAGAATTACAGCGAAATGACCAATACACAGATACTACGTCAAAAATTTCGAGCGTCAGCACAATTTCGATAGTTGAGATAGCGGGCGGGGTATTAGTGGTATTTGTAATTGCCTGGCTGATCTTTTTCAGAAGAAGCAGGAACGAACTGGCTTAATTATTTTTCAGCAGTCCTTTTTGCCACTTAGGGCTTTTGATAAAGGCCCTATTCTCAAGCCAGTACAACAAAAATATGGTTAACACAAATCCGAAAACTGATCCGGGCACTACATCCTCAAAAAAATGCTCGCTTAAATACATTCGCGAGTACCCTACACACACAGCTACGACTAAGAATACGGGCCCCCAGGCCCTGTTCTTGGTCCAGTAGGTGAATACCACCGCCAATGCAAACGCTGTTACTGTATGCCCCGAGGGAAAACTATGGTAACTCAAAATCTCCACTGCTTTTACAAAATGGATGCGGCTCAATTGCTCTTTGAAATATAGCTTAGGGCGTGGCGCATCAAAAATAAACTTTACTGCCTGGGCCGAGAGGGAAGTTACCGCAAACACAATAGCAACAATAAGTGCCTTACGGTAACTGAAAAGTGTTAAAATAGCAGCGATAGCAACAGCAGTCCAGCCATTCCCCAAATCTGTAACAAAAGGTGCTGCAAAATCGATATAAGGATTATTGAACCTGTTTACCGTGAAGTAAATCTCTTCGCGTGTGAAAAGTAACTTTATTACCAGGCAGACACATAAAACGAGCAAATAGGGTACTGTGAGCCATTTTATTTTTTGGAATATTTGGTTCAGGCTCATTTTCATGGGCGCAAGTTAACAGATATGCTATTTAATTCAATGCAAAAAAATAGTTATGTTTGGTGTCAGCTCAACATTTAAAGCCGGATGTCTAAAAGCATATTTCGAACAAAATCAATAGAGAAAATATTATCTGATGTAGCAAGTGGTTTTAGCGACAGCGAACATTCAGGCGATCCGCATCTAAAAAAAGAACTTGGCGTTAGGGACCTTACCCTGATGGGTATAGCGGCAGTTGTTGGCGCGGGTATATTTTCAACAATCGGTGTTGCCTCATTTCATGGCGGCCCCGGTGTTAGTATATTATTCGTAATAACTGCCATTACCTGCGGTTTTTCAGCTTTATGCTATGCAGAATTTGCAGCACGCATTCCTGTTGCGGGAAGTGCTTACACCTATGCCTATGCGTCTTTTGGCGAATTGATCGCCTGGATCATCGGCTGGGATCTGTTAATGGAATATGCCATCGGTAATATCGCAGTGGCCATATCCTGGAGCGGCTATTTTGTGAACCTGCTTGAGGGCTTTAATATTCATTTGCCGAGGTATTTAACGATGGATTATGTATCGGCTTTGCGGGCAAACGATCTTCTGAATACATTAACGGCAAGTAAACATTTTGGCGATATAACCGCTCAGTTAAAAGGCGATGCTGCTGCGTGGACCACAGCACCCGGTATTGGGAATCTTAAACTGATAGCCAACCTGCCTGCTCTGGCTATTGTAATTGCTATAACCTACCTGGTATATATAGGTATACGCGAAACAAAAAAGGCCACCAATGCTATGGTTATCCTAAAAGTAGCTATTGTGATCGGGGTGATCATAATCGGCTTTTTTTATGTGACGCCTGCCAACTGGCACCCTTTTTTACCCAACGGCTTTAGCGGGATGATGAAGGGCGTCTCCGGAGTATTCTTCGCCTATATAGGTTTCGACGCGATATCCACCACAGCTGAAGAATGCGATAACCCTCAGCGCGATTTACCACGCGGTATGATCTATTCGCTGATCATTTGTACGGTACTTTATATACTCATAGCATTTGTATTGACGGGTATGGTGAGTTACAAGGATTTGAATGTCGAAGACCCGCTGGCCTTTGTTTTTGCAAAAGTTCACCTCAATAATATCAGCTACATTATATCCATCAGCGCGGTGATCGCCACAGCGAGTGTACTTTTGATATTTCAGTTGGGACAGCCCCGTATCTGGATGAGTATGAGCCGGGATGGTTTATTGCCGAAGGCATTTTCACGGATTCATCCCAAATACCATACACCAACATTTGCCACTATTGTTACTGGCCTTTTAGTAGCTGTTCCGGCTTTATTTATGAACCTTACCGAGGTGACCGATTTGACGAGTATTGGCACTCTGTTCGCCTTTGTATTAGTATGCGGGGGAGTTTTATTACTACCACATGAAGACGCTTTCAAAGGGCGCTTTAAACTACCATATTTCGACGGAAAATGGATAGTGCCATTTATCACTATCATCATATTTGCGGGATGCATTTATTTTAAACCGGCGGCCCAGGTTGAAATGGCACAGGGCAAAAAACTAAAGGAACGGGTAACGATCTTTGATGATTTATCAGTAGGCGATAAAACTGCTGTTTATAGCCAGGCGGTTACGATGTATGGTGGCCGGAGCGATAAAAAAGCTACGCACGACAGTTATCTTAAGGGCCTGGAAGATGATAAATTCAATGATGCGATAAGGGCTTCTTCGTTACCGGAAACAAAGAAATATTACCTGGGATACCAGGGGATCATCTATAATTTTCCTAACTATCTGTTTTTCATATTGATTGCGATTATTAGTGTCTACACCTTTATCCGCAATTTTTCAATAATACCGGTTCTGGGTTTGATGAGCTGTTTTTACCTGATGACAGAATTAGGTTATACCAACTGGCTAAGGTTTTTAATATGGCTGGTAATCGGCCTGGTGATTTATATTTGTTATAGTTATGAGCATAGCCTTTTAGGAGAAAAAACCTCTCCGTACCATAAATCCTCCAAAAAAATTGCCAGTATCGGCGGAATATTCGCGGCAGTTGTCTTTGCTATTTTTTATATGAAAACCAGCGTATTAACGGGTTTGCTTTACGGCGGCCTGGCGGGTGCCCTCGGATTTTTATTGATATACGTGGTTATGGTTTTATTTCTACGGGTTACCCAAAAGAGCAAAATCTCCACTGAGTAATAGATTTAATCATTTGATAACAGTATTTGATTAAATTTATGGAATGGATACAAGTACCGTTGCAACCGTTGGATATATAGCTGCTTTTTGCACCACCGTTTCCTTTTTACCGCAAGCCATCAAAACCATACAAACCAAAGACACGTCGGGCATATCATTGTATATGTATGCTTTGTTTACGACAGGTACTTTGTTTTGGCTTATTTATGGCATAACCAGCCACAGCTTGCCGGTAGCCATAGCCAATGCTATTACGCTATTATTTGCAGTTATTATACTGGGTTATAAAATCAGGTATAAGTAAGAGCTCTAATAAATACGCTGCATATCCACTGTCTCGGGGTCTGCGAGCATTAAAGGAACTTTTTCAACCGTAACAAAACTCAAATCGAGCCCAAAGCCGCGCTCTTCCGATAAGCTCACCTTTTTTAGATAAACATAGAATGCCATGATAAAACGTTCGTAAAAAGAAAGGTTATGCGAACGCGATACCACTTTTTCAATTACGACGAACCTGAAGTCTCCTACTATCTTATGCCTGTTAAGGGATTTGTATTTGCTTGTTATATTTACTTCGCCTTTTTTAACCAGGTCCTCTACTACCTTCCTGAAAAGCAAGTTAATCTGTTGCTCAATACGGAACCCTAGTTTAAAATCTATCCTGATCAGCTTATTTGGTACAAGAAAATCAACTTCATATTCGCGCTTGTAAGGCTCATCCACCACGTCAACATGCACAAGCCAGTATACATCAGCACGTTTGGGCTGCTTTTGCAAAATGGAATAAAGGATCTTTGATTCAACCTCCGAATTAAAATTAGCACTGGTCAGGTAAACCAATTGTGAAGCGTATTTGGGTACCGTTTCATCATCGCTTAATTCCTTGAGGATATTAAAATAATCCTCTATTGCGACGAACTTCACATACCGGTTCCTGATTTGCCGCGCGATATGCCAGGACCACATAATTGAAAACAATACAGCGCCAACGGACAAAGTGAACCAGCCGCCGTTAACAAACTTAACCAGGTTTCCCGAAAGGAATGTAAGCTCAATAAGTAAGTAAACCGTTAAAAATATACCAATTACGTAAGGCGGAAATTTCTTTTTGGCTAAGAATTTCGACACGAGGATAGTGGTCATCAACATGGCAACGGTTATACTTAAACCATAAGCAGCCTCCATCCTCTCCGAATGCTGGAACAATAAAACAACTCCAATACACCCGGCGCACAGCAACCAGTTCACACTCGGCACGTACAGCTGCCCTTTTTGCTCGGTCGGGTAATTGATCCTTACTTTGGGCCATAAATTCAGCCTCACGGCTTCAGCGATGAGGGTGAACGAACCGGAAATAAGTGCCTGACTGGCTATTACAGCAGCAATTGTGGCAATGCCTATGCCGAAAAGCAGGAACCATTGAGGCATTATTTCATAAAATGGATTGTGCAGGTTTAAATTGATAGCATGGCCGTTGCGCTGCAAAAGCCATACGGCCTGGCCCAGGTAATTGAGCACCAGGCAGGTTTTTACATATATCCAGCTTATCTGTATATTCTTTCGCCCGCAATGGCCCAGATCCGAATACAGTGCCTCGGCACCCGTGGTACACAAAAAAACCGCTCCCAATATGATAAACGCATCATAAGTATGATCCGTCAACAAATGAATTGCATAATAAGGATTGAGCGCTTTAATAATAGAAGGCATTTGTGCGACAAAAGCTACCCCAAGAACGCCCATCATGGTAAACCAAATAAACATCATCGGCCCAAACGCTTTACCCACAAGGGAAGTTCCAAACTGTTGTATGATGAATAACGCCGCAATAATGGCGATAACCACGGTGACGGTAGGCAAATGCGGATAATAGGTGCGTAAACCTTCAATCGCTGATGAGATAGTTATGGGCGGGGTAATTATACCATCAGCCAGCAGCGCACATCCGCCCACAACAGCTGGGATCACCAGCCATTTGGCCCTGCGGCGCACCAATGAGAATAACGAGAATATGCCACCTTCACCTTTATTATCAGCCTGAAGCGTGATTATTACGTATTTAAGTGTTGTTTGAAGTGTTAAAGTCCAGAATATGCAGGAAACGCCTCCCAGGATCAATGTTTCAGAAATGACAGCTTGCCCGACGATTGCTTTAAAAACGTACAGTGGCGAAGTACCGATATCGCCATAGATTATACCTAAACTTATAAGGAGTCCGGCTGCGGTTAGTTTTTGGAGATTTTTATGCTGCGTCACCCTATAAAAATAGATTTATTTACGATAAAAATGTTAATTTTATAACTAATGACCATAAATCTTAAAATCAAAATTATAACGGCGGCAAAGATGTAACCATTTAATGCCAATTTTGTTAAATATTGTTAAATATAATTTAATAAGGCACTTTCATTTAAATTGATGGGTGCATTATTTATATTTTTGTACGAGATATCTAAGCATGAGGCAAAATTATACTTATAAATTTTCGTGGATAATATTGGTTGCCTGCGCAATATCCATAAATTTTGCCTTTGCCGGGATTGGTATGCTTCAAAAAATAGATACAACTACTGTTCATATCCAAAAAGGAAAACTTACCACACCAAAAAGCTCGTACTTGCATAGTGGGCTGCATCTTGTTCTTCCCCCACTGCGACCAGCTGCCACTTCCGTTCAAAAATTCAGTATTGGTCGACCTGACGATAAGCTACTTTTGGATGTACAGGTATTTCCTAACCCCATAACTGACCAGATTAATATCAAGTATACACTTTCGCGAAATGCCATTGTAACGGTAAAAGTGATGGATGTACTTGGCAATGACGTAATTACACTGGTTTCGCAACGGTTTGAATCAGGCGAGCAAAACTCCACCTATGCTGTGGCTAATAAACTGCATAAGGGTTTTTATTTTATCCGTGTAGTTGCCGGTACCGAATCGGTTATCAAAAGGATATCGGTTTTATAGTTCAGTCAACTCAAATCCTTAGATTTGGCGCATGAAGATAATAGCTATCGGCCGTAATTATGCCGAACATGCCAAAGAACTGAATAACCCTGTCCCAACGGTTCCCGTTATATTTATGAAGCCGGATACGGCCCTGTTAAAGGATAATAAGCCCTTTTATCACCCTGATTTTTCGGAAGATATTCACCACGAGATCGAAGTTGTGCTGAAAGTTTGCAAAGAGGGTAAGCATATTGCTGAGAAATTCGCCAGCGATTATTATGGTGAAATAGCACTTGGCGTAGATTTTACCGCACGCGATATCCAGCAGAAGCACAAGGAGAAGGGCCTGCCCTGGGAACTTGCCAAAGCATTTGACGGTTCGGCGCCGGTGAGCAATTTTGTGCCGAAAAGCAAATTCAAAGACTTGTACCAAATTGATTTTAAGCTGGATATAAACGGGCAGACTCGCCAGCATGGCAATACCAAAGACCTTTTATTCTCATTTGAACGCATCATAGCTTTTGTATCGCGCTATATTACCCTCAAAAAGGGCGACCTTATTTTTACCGGCACGCCTGAGGGAGTCGGAAAAGTCGCCATCGGCGACCACCTGGAAGCTTATTTGGAAGGTGATAAAATGCTCGATTTCTACGTTAAATAAGGATGATAAAGTCCCGTTTTATCCTGCTTGGAACCTGTTTGATCCTGGTTGCGGCCCTGTTTGGCCGGATACAAACCTGTTTTGCGCAGGACATTGTACGAACGAAACAATATCCCAAAAATTTCTTCCGGTACCCGCTCGATCTGTCGCCAAGCACTGCCGGCTCGTTCGGCGAATTGCGGCCGAATCACTTTCATTCCGGGCTTGACTTTAAGACAAACAACCAGACCGGTTATCCTGTTCACGCCGCGTATGATGGTTACGTATCCAAATTGCGGGTACAATTTGGCGGATTTGGCAATGCCATTTACATCACACATCCAAATGGGTTCACTACGGTTTATGGGCATATTGAGCGTTTTGCACCACAACTGGAGAAGGCTTTGCGCGCTGAGCAAAACCGGCAGCAAAGTTCCGAGGTCTATTTCGATCTGCCGGCTTTTCAATACCAGGTTTGCAAGGATGATATTATCGCCTGGTCGGGAAATGCCGGAGCCTCTGAGGGTCCGCACCTGCATTTTGAGATACGCGACACGCAAACCGAACAAACCATCAACCCGCAGCTCTTTGGATTAACAATTGCCGACAAAGTCCCTCCTACTTTAGGAATGATATGTGTTTACCATTTGGATGGAGAGCCCTTCAGCGAGAAAACGCAGCGCCAGTTTTTTGGCGTTGCAGGTGCGACGGGACATTACCACATGATGAAGCCCCAGGTGATCAATGTAAGCGGTGAAACCGGCTTCGGCATTACGGCTACGGATATGAATAGTACCTCTTTCAATCATAATGGCATTTATTCCATCGAACTCAAAGTTGACGGAAAAACGGTTTATACGTTCGCGGCAGAACGTTTTGCCTTCGACCAGACTCATGCCATCAATGCTTATATCGATTACCCAACTTTTCTGAGTTCACATAGGTTTATTCAAAAGTGCTTTATACTGCCCGGCAGCAAAATATCGCTGTACCCACAATCCATTAATCGCGGCGTAGTCAACTTTACAGACGATGCTACGCACGATGTGGAATATGTGGTAAAAGACATCGCCGGAAATACGGCCTCCTTAAAAATCAAAGTGAAATCAAGTCGCGCAAAGGTCACCCCATCGGTAACGCCACAGGGTACAATATTATTTCACTATGATAAACAAAACGAATTCAGCAATGACAAAGTAAAAGTGATCGTTCCGCCCGGTAACCTGTACGACGATACCTATTTTGCCTATTCAACCCTGCCGGAGAAAAAAGGAACTTATTCAGAAATACACCGAATACACAACCGTTTTACACCAATTAACGATACTATCCAGCTGTGGATAAAACCGGATAACACGATAGGCAATCTTACATCAAAAGCGGTAATTGTAAACTCGGAGGGTATTTGCGAACCCAGCATTTACGAAGACGGCTATGTCAAAGCTTCAGTACGTACTTTCAGTGATTATTATATAAAGGTGGATACCGTACCGCCGTTTATCCATCCCATCAATATCAGCGAAGGCCGTAACATGGCTAAAATGCAACGGATAGCCCTTAAAATAGGCGATAATATGTCGGGCGTTAAAAGCTACTCGGGGAAAATTGATGGTAAATGGGTATTGATGGACTGGGATTATAAATCCCGTGTACTCAGCTATAAATTTGACAATACAATTACCCCGGGTAAACATATCTTTGAATTAACAGTTACTGATAATAAGGACAATATTTCACGCTTTAAGGCAAACTTTTCAAAATAATATGACAGAACTAAAAGAAGGCGATAAAGCGCCGGGATTTACAGCCAACGACCAGGATGGCAACACGGTTTCACTTTCAGATTTTAAGGGTAAGAATGTGATCCTCTACTTCTATCCGCAGGATGATACCCCAACCTGTACCAAGGAAGCCTGTAATTACCGGGATAATTATCAATCGCTGTTAAGCAAAGGTTTTGCAGTAATAGGCGTGAGTTTTGACACCGAGAAATCGCACAAAAAGTTCATCAAAAAATACAACTTGCCCTTCCCGCTGATAGCCGATACCGATAAAAAGATCATAGAAGATTACGGTGTTTGGGGCGAAAAGACAACTTTCGGCCGAACCTATATGGGCACTTTCCGCACAACGTTTGTTATCGATAAAAAAGGGATAATAAGCCATGTGATTCGTAAGGTCGAAAGTGGAAAAGCATCACAACAGGTATTAGATTTGTTACAATAGGCGAATTATGCCTATTTTCGCGATGACACAAAACAGCAATAAACAGTAATACATGTCGGTACAGGTTGAAGATTCAGAGATATTACGCAAGTTCCAGGACGAAAAAACCCGGAATGAGGCGTTCAATCTGCTGTTGAAAAAATATCAGCAAAAGCTATACTGGCACATCCGGCGCATGGTGATAGATCATGACGATGCGGATGATATTGTACAGGATACATTCATCAAAATTTGGAAAAACCTTCCGGGCTTCCGTAACGATGCGCAGCTATACACCTGGATGTACCGGATCGCTACAAATGAGTGCATCACCTTCCTGAACAAGAAAAAGCAAAAAAACAATATTCCGCTGGACGATGTGGCTTATGAGTTAGCCGATACACTGGCTGATTCCAGTTATTTTAATGGCGACCAGGCCCAGGCAAAATTACAGCAGGCTATTTTAACATTGCCCGAAAAACAACGGCTGGTATTCAATATGAAGTATTACGATGATATGAAATATGAAGAGATGTCGGACGTGCTGGGCACAAGTGTTGGTGCATTAAAAGCGTCTTTTCACCTGGCAGTAAAAAAGATCGAGGCTTATTTAACATCAAGGGATTAAAAATTTTAATTTATATTAAACCATTGGACAGTAATTTCATCTATATAACGATATGAACAGGGATAGAGGAAATAGGGAATGGATAAATGATTATATGTCACTCAAACAGGTTAACCCAGATAACCCGTTTACAGTGCCTGAAGGCTATTTTGATAGCCTTAATGAGATTATATTGTCCAAGGTTAAGCTGGAAGAATTGAAAAATAATTCGACGGGATTTACTGTGCCCGAAAATTATTTCGATGAACTGGCCGGTAATATCCAGGCAAGGATAACTTTAGAAGAAGCTTTAGATAAAGAAACGACAGGTTTTACCGTGCCTGAGGGTTATTTTGATGAACTGGCCGGTAATATCCAGGGCAGGATAAATTTGGGGGAGAGTTTAGATAAAGAAGCCACGGGCTTTGAAGTACCCGAGGGTTATTTTGATAACCTGCAACAGCAAATTCAAAGCCGCATATTTGTTGAAGAAGCCTTAAACGCTCAGCCCGAAGGGTTCAGTGTCCCTGAAAATTATTTTGATGCTCTTACTGCCAATATACTGGATAAAACCACGCAGGAGGAAAAAGTACAACGCCGCGGCGTTGTCAGGAAACTATTTGCTACCGCTGCATTTAAATATGCTACCGCTGCCTGTCTTGTAATTGCCGTAGGCGGAACCATATTCTTAAGTCAAAACGCTAACAGCCCCCAGGAAGCCCACAATAATTCTTTTTTGCACAAGTCGTTATCAGTTATCCCTGTTGATGACATTCAAAATTATTTACAGTCGCACCTGGATATATCTGACACCCATACACTGATGGATGAAAGCAAACAAGTTGATGCACAAAACTTAAGTAATGATTTGCAGAATGCTTTAGATTCCACCAGTCAGTAATATGTATAAATTGGCCCGAAATATTTTCACTTTACTGTTACTGCTGAGTTTTAGCTATACTAGCTACGGGCAGATACGGCCGGTTCGCCCGATGTTTCGCCGACCGCCTAATTTCGAAGAAAGGGTAATCAGGCGTCAAAGCAAAGTTGAACAGGTGCGCGAAGTTTATATTCGCCGACGGCTTAAATTGACGTCTGACGAATCGGAAAAATTTTGGCCGGTATACCGGCGATACCAGGACGCGCTTACCGCCGTAAGAGAAAAACAAATTAAAAATGGCTCAAAAGCCGATGGTGCCGACCAGGTGGCTAACGAGTTGTTTTATGAAGGTGAGATCGTAAAAGTAAGACAATTTTACACCACGGAATTTTTAAAGATATTGCCAGCTGAAAAAGTTAGCGAATTGCTTAAAGCGGAAAAGGAATTCAGGGACGAGTTGATAAAACAACTTCGCGAACGCAGCAAGGCGGTTACTACAACTACGCCGACAACTACAACTCCGACGACTACTCCGTCTAATTAAGATAACGTATTCCATTAAAGGCCCGCATAATATGCTGGCCTTTCTTATTTTTGCTTCATGCTAACCCTCCGCCAGCTTTTTTTAGCCAATAATGCACAAACCACTGATTTCCCTTTATTGTTGGAATTCGAGCGCGCCGAAGGGGTTTACATGTATGATAAGGCCGGCAAGGCTTATTTGGACCTGATATCGGGTATTGGCGTAAGCAACCTGGGGCACAGCAACCCTTACGTTATCAAAGCCATCAAAGAACAGGTGGACAAATACATGCACCTGATGGTTTATGGCGAATATGTACAAACACCACAGGTGCAGTTTGCCGAAAAACTGGTATCGCTGCTTCCGGCGAATTTAGGCTCGGTATATTTTGTAAACTCCGGGACGGAAGCTGTTGAAGGTGCTTTGAAATTGGCGAAAAGATACACCGGCAGAAATCAAATTGTAGCCTGCCACAATTCCTATCATGGCAGTACGCACGGCGCCTTGAGCGTGATGGGCAACGAGGAATACAAACAAGCTTATCGCCCATTATTGCCGGGTATCAGTTTTATACGATTTGATCATATCGACGATTTACGAGTGATCACCGAAGAAACGGCTTGTGTGATCATCGAAACCGTTCAGGGCGAAGCGGGTATCCGCGTACCGGGTAAAGCGTATATGCAGGCACTCCGGAAGCGTTGCTCTGAAACCGGTACACTTTTGATATTGGACGAAATACAAGCGGCGCTTGGCCGCACCGGGAAACTTTTCGCATTTGAGCACTTTGATGTCGTACCTGATATATTGTTGCTGGCAAAAGCGTTGGGCGGCGGCATGCCGGTCGGTGCCTTTATCGCATCGAACGACATCATGGCTGCGCTTAAAGAGAACCCGATTCTGGGGCATATCACCACCTTTGGCGGACACCCGGTTTGTTGTGCCGCAGGGTTGGCTGCACTCGAAGTGCTGCTCAACGAAAATATAACCGAACAGGTCGATGCTAAATCGGCCCTGTTTTTCCAACTGCTGGTTCACCCGGCCATAAAGGAAATACGTGGCAAGGGTTTAATGCTGGCCATCGAACTGGAAGACTTTGAATTCAACAAAAAAGTAATCGACCGCTGCATCGAAAATGGCGTAGTGGTGGATTGGTTCCTGCATTGCAGCAACGCCATGCGCATTGCGCCGCCATTGATCATTACTGAAGATGAGATCCGGAAAGCCTGCTCAGTGATACTGGAAGCCATCGAATATTTCAAAAACTAACTCTCCGGGCAAAAAAAGGACCGGCACTCTTTGCAAAGGCCGGTCCGGGGGTATTAATTAATTGATTGAATTATCTTATTGCTATCGCTTTAACAAACGTGCCACCGGCGTCAAACCGCACCAGGTACTTGGTGGTATTGGCATCTATAAATACAATGTATCCATGCAATGTGCCATTCAGGTCCACAGTATAAGCCGCGTCAAACACATAGGCAGGGTAAGTAGTCGTCAAGTACGTACTTACAGGAGCAGGTAAGTTTGCCTGTGTGAGTGATGTACGGGTAATTACATGCGGATAAACTTGTACCCTTTTGATGAAAGTACCTGTATGAGTAAATTCGGTAACAAAAAGACCGCTGTCGGCACTTAAAACCAGGTAGCTGCTGTCCCTGTTCATCATGGCATGTTTTAAGGTATCCTTAGGATAATTTGTTGTGAAGTATGTGGTAATAACTGCTGGCAAAGCGCTCAACGCTATCGTATCGCGATGGTGACCATCACGATCGCCAAAGCGTCCGCCTTCGTGCCAGCCCTTGTCGTCATGCAGGTCGGCTCCTTCGCGCTGTTCTAATACTTTCACAAATATTCCGCTGGCATTAAAGGCTACACCAACAGGGTTGCCGTTATAGGTAATCGCTACCACATAACCTGCTAAGGTCCCTGAGTGGTCTAGTATCTTGTAAGCTGCTTTTAAGGTATAACCCGAATAATTGGCAGCGAGATAGGTAACTACCGTGTCCGGCAAGGTGCTGAAGGCAACGGTATCGGCTTTATCTCCATGCTCGCAGGTGTTTACCGCAAAGATGGTGTCGGTAGCCGACGCTGAAAGCACAATAGCCTGGTTGGAGGCAAAGGCCGCGGAGTTAACAGAACCAGATGTTTTTGCGGGTGATTGCGCCGTTTTCTGGCACGATGAGAGAGAAAAAATAGCAAGGGCAACCAATAGCAGCCCAAAAGGGGTGTAGAATAACTTTTTCATGGTAATTAGATTTTGGGGTATATCGTTTAATTAATTGGAATAAAATTAAACCCGCAAAATGAAATGAGCATGAAAATTGAATCAGACGCAAAAAATGAGCAATTACGTCCTGCCCCCGAATGACTATAAACAAATAAAGAGAGTCAAACCCTCTCTTTATTTATTAACTATTAACTGATCTCAAATACTGAAATAAAGAACAATTGCGATGAATAGATTCAGCATCTTAACTGACGGCAAAGGTAGCTTGCCCTACTTTAAGTCTATGTTATGATAAGATGATGAATACCTTAATGTTAAGCCTTCTTATCAAAATTGATACATTCCTTCAGTTCCTTTTCGGTATAGGCTAAATTGTATTGTTTGAGCACATCATCCGGCACGCCGTTCCATTGATTAGGTGTGTTACCCATATAGCCAACGTCCTTCACCCCTATTTCGGAAGTATAAAAGCCTGTGGCGGTCAGGTTGCGCATCAAATTAAAAAACGACACGCCCTGTCGCATCTCTGGCTTTGCTTTTTTGGGCCAGGCTATCTCGTCAACCATTTCCATTTGCTGGGTATGGCTGCAATCTTTGAAGGCCTTTTCATATCGTGTAAGGCATTGGAGGTCCAGCCAGCGCAGACCGCCTTTCATTGGTGTCTGATGTTCCGGCATATCCTTTACAATAAACTCTATAAAGTCCGGCACTTTGGCATCCGATGCGCTTCCGCTTACATCATCTTTCGGGATTATAATATCACCCAGTATGGTAATCGTTGCCATTTCATTGGCTGTGAAAAACTTTGGCGCATCCAGCAATTGTTTGTCCGCCAACTTCTCTTCCGGCATCCTTTCCGGCTGCTCGGGAGTTTTAGCCGCCGCATCTTTATTTTCAGTTGGCGCCGTTGCCGGTTGTTTACAGGCTTCGAGTAATGCTGCCGTAGATATACCACCAACTACCAGGGCCTTAAGCGAATCTCTTCTATTCATGATAAGCAGGATTAAATATTTTGTTTCTTCATTTCGTCAACGATATATTCTGATGCACGCATCGATAGCGCCAGTATCGTCCAGGTGATATTTTTATCCCCCTGCGATACAAACTGTCCACCATCCACACAAAACAGGTTTTTTACATCATGCGCCTGGCTGTATTTATTTAATGGCGCCTTTTTAGGGTCATTACCCATACGTACCGTACCAGCTTCGTGGATGATACTACCGGGATTATGCAGCCCATAATTATTATGCGGTCCATCATCACCGCCCCAGGTGATGGTCGCACCCATGCTATGCAATATTTCTTTGAAGGTTTCCTTCATATGCTTGGCCTGCTTCACCTCGTAATCGCTCCATTTGGTATTGAAACGCAAAACGGGGATACCATATTTATCTACCACATCAGGATCGATCTCGCAATAGTTATCTTCCCGGGCAACGCCTTCGCCCCTGCCTGCCATACCTACGTGCGCACCAAAAAAGTAGCGGTAATCTTCTTTCAATGAAGCACCATAACCACCGGCTTCTTTTTGCTTGCCTTTGATCTTATAGGTACCATTCAAATTTTCAATGCCCCAGTTAAAACCATATACCGGCATACCGAAACCGCCGCCATATTCAATATGGTATCCGCGTGGAAAATCCAGTTTTTTATTGTCCAACCACCATGGGCTATAAACGTGCATACCGCCTACGCCGTCCTCGTTATAACGCTTGCGGTCGAATAATTCAGGTATAATACCACCCATATCGGCACCGGTTGAATCATGCAGGTATTTCCCTACAATACCACTCGAATTCGCAATACCGTTCGGGAAACGTGTTGATTTGGAATTAAGCATTAACCTTGCGCTTTCACAAGCGCTCGCAGCCAATATTACGGTACGACCAAACACCTGGTATTCCTGCATATCCAGTTTGTTTACGTAGGATACGCCCGTGGCCAGCCCGTCCTTATTGGTAAGCACCTCACGCGCCATCGCATTTACTACTAAATCAACATTGCCCGTCTCAATAGCGGGTTTTACCAGCACCGATGAAGATGAAAAGTCGCCATATACTTTACAACTTCTTCCGCATTGCGCGCAAAAGAAGCATGCCTCGCGGCTGTTATTTATCTTTTTGGTAAGAATAGACAAACGCGATGGTATTACAGGTATATTGATGTTCTGCCCGGCACGTTTGATAAAAAGCTCATGCAATCGTGGCTTCGGTGGAGGAAGGAAAAAGCCATCGGGATCGTTATATAAACCCTCGTTGGTGCCAAATACACCAATCAGTTTATCTATTTTATCGTAGTAGGGTTTTATATCATCGTAGGTTATCGGCCAGTTGTCACCCAGGCCATCAATGCTTTTTCGCCTGAAATCATCCGGACCAAATCGCAACGAGATCCTTCCCCAGTGATTAGTACGGCCGCCTACCATCCTGGCACGCCACCATTCCCAATTGCTGCCATTTTTTTGGGTATAAGGTTCGCCATCAATATCCCATCCCCAGTAGCATCCGTCAAAATCGCCAAACGGCCTGAACTTGGTACTGGCCCCCCTGCGTGGTGAATCCCATGGGTTTTTTAGTTGTGATGAATTTTCGCGCGGGTCGAAATTCGGGCCCGCCTCCAGTAAACAAACTTTTAACCCGGCATTAGCCAAAACATAAGCGGCCATGCCCCCTCCCGCACCTGAACCGACTATAATGGCATCGTATTTTTTGGTTTGCTTTTTAATCTGGATATCGTCCATAAGAATAGATTTTAGATCGAATAATAACTTATAATGTGGTTAACACAAATCTACATTTTGATTTGCTATTTCAAAATCGCTGCTAAATTTCCATTGTATAAAGTTTGCTACCAAAAGCTTACAAGTTAAATAATCAGACAGAAATTTTACTTCTAATTAAATTGGTATGTTTTATGCATTATATATCTTCAGAAGCTTCTGCGCTTGTAAAAATGGCAAAAAGTGGGATTTAAATTACAACGATGCCCTTTTTTTAAGTCACACGCTTAAACAATAGCAGACAAAACAATGTTGTGAATTTAAATATCTAATTATCAAAAAAAATCGGTTTTACTAAAATGAAAATTGCCTATCTAACCACCTACCCACCGCGCGAATGCGGCTTAGCGACATTCAATCAAAATTTGATGCGCGCTATCAATGCAAATTATGCCGAAAGAAAAGATCTTACGGATGGTGGATTTGTGGTGGCATTGAATGACTCGGAAGATTTAAAAGAATACGACTACCCGAAGGAGGTAAAACACATCATCCGGCAAAATCACCAAAAGGATTATATTAATGCCGCTGAGTATATCAATTCAAGCAAGGCGGATATATGTATCATGGAACATGAATTCGGTATCTATGGCGGCGAAAGCGGTATCTATGTACTACCGCTTATTCATAAGCTGGAAAAACCCCTGATTTCCATACTGCATACCGTATTACGTGAACCCAGTTATGTACAGCGGATCATTGTACGGGAAATAGCCGAACAGTCATCAAAAATAATTGTAATGAGCAGGCGTGCCGTTGAATTTTTAACGGACATTTATGATATATCGTTGGAAAAAATACAGGTCATAGAGCATGGCGTTCCAGATACCGAAATTCCTGAATTGAACCCCGTAAAACAAACTGTTCCCTTTAAAAACCGCCGCGTGCTTTTAACTTTCGGCCTGATCAGCCGCAACAAAGGGCTGGAAACTGTTGTAAAAGCGTTGCCAGCTATCGTCGCGAAAAACCCGGATGTAATGTATGTTATACTTGGCAACACCCACCCCGGTGTTATTAAAAACTCTGGCGAGGAGTACCGCAACCATTTGAAGGACCTTGCAGCTAAGTTTAACGTATCCGACAACCTGGCTTTCATTAACAAATTTGTATCTGAAGAAGAGTTGATGAATTACCTCGGCGCGGCAGATGTCTACGTAACGCCCTATCACAATGAGGCGCAGATAACCAGCGGTACATTATCGTATGCTGTTGGTGCCGGGGCAGCGGTTGTCTCAACACCTTATTGGCATGCAACAGAACTGCTGGCAGATAACAGGGGCAAATTATTTGATTTTAAGGATTCTGAAGCTCTGGCGGAAATAGTGAATGAACTATTTGAGCACGATGTGGTGCTAAATGAACTGAAGCAAAACGCCTATGAATATGGCTTGAACCTGCGCTGGCCAAAAGTTGGTGCTGAGTATATAAAAGTTGCTGAGGAAGCTTGCCTTACTTACGACTTTAGCGATAAAATATTAAAAAACAGCATTGTTGACCCTGAAATAATGCCTGAATTCAGCCTGACGCATGTGCGCACGCTGACGGATGACACCGGTATTGTACAACATGCAAAATTCGGCATACCAAATTTAAAGGAAGGTTACTGCCTTGATGACAACGCCCGCGCCCTGATTATGGCGCTAATGGCTTACCAACAAGATAAAAACAAAGAAACCTTTGAATTGCTGCCTGTTTACTTAAGCTATATCCATTACATGCAGCGTGATGACGGTAATTTTAGAAATTTCCTGAGTTTCAACCGTCAATACCTGGATGAAGTTGGATCGGAGGATTCATTTGGGCGTACCGTGTGGGCACTGGGATATTTGATAGAATGTGCGGCAAGTAATTCATACCGCGAGTTTGCTATCGAGATGTTCCGCAAATCGGTCCCGCATTTTAAAACGCTGGAGCATTTGCGGGGGATGTCCAATACCATTATCGGGTTAAGTTTCTATTTGAAAGTTTTCCCGACTGATGAGGGGCTCGTGAATGAGCTAATAAGGCTTACCGAACCATTAATTGTTGCCTATGAAAATCACCACTCGGATGACTGGCAATGGTTTGAAGATAGAATGACCTACGATAACGCCATACTTCCATTAGCGCTGCTTCATTCCTCTGAAATTACAGGCAATGAAAAAGCACGACAGATAGCCTTAAACACAATGGCCTTTTTGGATGAATTAACCTTATCAAACGGTTACTTAAGCCCGGTTGGTAATGATGGCTGGTATTATCGCGGAGGTACATTCCCAACTTTTGATCAGCAAGCTATCGAAACTATGGCTATGGTGTTGATGCATTTCCAGGCTTACCAGGTATTCAGAAAACCTGAGTATATCGAGAAGATGTTCCTTTGCTATAAGTGGTTCCTGGGGGAAAATACCTTACGTGCACCGCTTTACGATCATGAAACTAAGGGATGCTGTGATGGCCTGCTTAACGGGGGTGTAAATCGTAACCAGGGAGCGGAAAGCACCCTGGCGTACCTTATATCACACCTCGCTATGCAAAAAGCATTTGAATTGGAATACGAGTTCGAAAAATTCGGTCAAAGATTAGAAACCTGCTAAAGGGCTTTTTTTGCCTGTGCTTTTTCGTATTCTTTTGTGACGTGTAAATCGTCCTTTAGCTTGGCGATAAAGTCATCCAAGTCAACCTGCGCGAACGATGTAAACGAATCAGACACCCCATAAGGGATGATCAATTTGTTGTTGTGAATGATCGAACCGCAGGAGTATATTACGTTGGGTACATAGCCTTCACGTTCGTCGCTATTCGGTATTAATAATGGTTCATTCAAACGCCCTATTTCAACTGTCGGGTCGTCCAGTTTTAGCAGACTGGCACTCAGAACATATCTTCTCATCGGCCCTACGCCGTGCGTAATAACTATCCATCCATGTTCTGTTTCAATAGGCGAACCACAATTGCCGATGTGGATAAATTCCCACGAAAACTTGGGGCTTTGTATCATAACCGGGTTTTCCCATGTATTGATGGTATCCGAATACATCACATAGTTATTTACACCGTCAATCCGCGATAACATGGCGTATTTGCCATTTATTTTCCGTGGAAAGAGCGCCAGGTTTTTATTTTGCGCGCCGTCGCCAAATAATGGCATCATTTTAAAATTCAGGAAATCGTTAGTCTGCAACAGTTTGGGCATGATGATGGAACCATCGTACGCGGTATAAGTAGCATAATATGTCGAAACACCATCCTCATTAAAAAAATTCGTAAACCTTGCATCTTCTATCCCCCGTCGTTCATATTCTGATACCGGAAAGATAACCCTGTCCGAAATGTCCGTGTCCAGCGAAAATGTGATCTCGTAATAGGAATCTGCCAGCCACAATATCTTATCGTATTCCATTTTCCGTACCTGGTCCTCATCCAATTTCTCAGAATCTATTATCACCTGGTGTAGATTGGAGTACTCAAAATGCTCGTCGAGTTTGGATTCTACTTCTTTCAATATAGCTATATTGATCCTGGTAGCAACAGCCTTATCGAAGAACAACTTCTTATTATAAATGGTGTTCCTTACCACCTCGGCTTCATCAATATAATCGCCTGCGGGCGTTATGGTAATGTTGTTATCTTTATCTACCAATGCCCTTCTGAAAGTTATAGAAGAAATATGCCCCTCGCCCACCGCCCTGAAACTGATGATCATCCGCTTTTCACCGTCCTTAAGTTCATTCTGATCGGGGTCTTCAACAATTGAGGGATTAAAAAAGGCGGCAGATTCAATAGAGTATTCAAGCGTAAAATACGAACCGATCAATAATCGCCGGTAAAGGGAAATAGAATCATAATTTATATTTAGCTCTTCAAAAAGTGGCTTCAGCTTTTCACCGTGCCGGGTCAATATCTTTGTAATATTCCGGTGCCGTTTTGAATACTCTTGTAGTAAGGGCGAAATGATACCATAAGTGATCTCTTCGCTGATGCCCATCACTTTTTGGATCACATCTTTGGCCCGGTCGTTTCCATTAAAAAAGAACCTGGCAATAACACGTTTAGAATCTGGATATACATGTACCGGCTTGCGCTCAATTGGAAGTCTCATAAATGGATGTTTGTTTTCAGACCGGGTGTTAACCGCGTAATACTGTTTAAATCGACCATACTTTCACAATTAAACAAAACACAGCTATAAAGTTTCAAATTTTTAGCAATTGGTCAGATCATGCTGTTCCTTTTCACCAGGTAAGCCTTCAGGATATGGTTGTAACCATCATGGATATTGGCATCCACCAGGTCGATATGGTATTGGGCGCATTTCAGCTCCAGTTGGTGGCGATAATTATCCAGGTTAGCTTTGTAGGCCTCGCGTATTTTGTTGGGATGGACTTTTAACTCCGACCCGGTTTCCATATCAATAAAATGATGCGGGCGATTGTCAAAATCGAAATCAAGCTCCTTCTGCCGGTCGTTTACATTAAATATAACCACCTCGTGCTTGTTATACTTCAAATGCTGGATGGCAGCAAACAACGCATTTAGCTTTTCCTCATTATAGCCATTCTCCAGCATATCGCTGAAGACAATGATCATCGAACGCTTATGTATTTCCTCGGCCACATGATGCAAAACCCCGGTTATATCTGTTTTAGCGTTTGTTTTTGGTTGGCTGTATGCCTTTTCAAGTTCAGCATATAAATGAAACATATGTGCCGATGTAGAACGCGCCGGACTTAAACGATCTATCTTATCCGAAAATAAGCATAAGCCAAAAGCATCCCGTTGTTTTTTAAACAGGTACATCAGCGATGCGATTGCATAAATCGAAAATTGCAGTTTGTTGATGCCCTTATCGGGGAAATTCATTGATGACGAAGTATCCAGCAGCAGGCAACAGCGCAGGTTGGTTTCTTCTTCAAATTGCTTGATAAACAGCTTATCTGTACGGGCGTAAAGCTTCCAGTCGATATTTTTTACCGACTCGCCATTATTATATAAGCGGTGCTCCGCAAATTCAACCGAAAAGCCATGAAAAGGGCTTTGGTGAAGCCCGGTTATAAAACCTTCAACTACCTGTCGCGCCAGCAACTCAAGATTGTCTAATTGGCGTATTTGCTGTTCATCATTAAGTTTGGGCATGTTTACTAATGTAGAAGAAGGGTTTTTAGTTTCCAAATAAAAAACTGCTTAAACAAGCTTTTATTATGCAAAAGCCTATAAAACAAAAAGCCCGCTCCGGATATTCTCCGAAACGGGCTTTTAATATAGTTGATTGATATATTAAGCTATTTGTTTATCCAGTTTGCCAGCCAATACGGACTTTGGCACTGCACCAATTTGTTTGTCAACAATCTCGCCTTTATTGAAGAACAATAAAGCAGGGATGTTACGGATACCGTATTTCATTGATATGCCGGGATTGTTATCCACGTTAACTTTGCCTACCACAGCTCTGCCGCTGTATTCTTTGGATATATCTTCAACCACAGGGCCAACCATGCGACATGGGCCGCACCATTCTGCCCAAAAGTCAACTAACACCGGTTTATCTGATTTAAGGACTAGTTCCTCAAAGTTTGCATCAGTTATTTCTAAAGCCATTTTTCTTTTTCCTTTTTAAATTTCGTTTACAAATATATACTATTCAAATAGCTTGCCACAACAGTTGACCTGACAATGTGACAATACGATTATCCAGGCCCCGAAGCCTAACTTTCGGGTGACAATAAATGTAAACGATTTGCCGTATTGAACAGTAAATTACTTATTAACACAGCAGTAAATTAAGGTTACTTATTAACACAAGATCGTATTAATATAAAATATAGTATGCTGACTATTACTGTACAAGTACTGCTTCTGTTGACTGCACCAGTAGTTCAAATAGTCCTGTTGCTTAGAAGAAAACATACCTCTTCGATCTTTAGTATTACAATCAAATCGCTTGTATTAGGATTGATTTTATGTTTTGCAGATGGGATACTTGCTTCCGAATACTACGCCATGCAACATATCAAATGCTCAACCGACTTAGTCGCGTTGGTCATAATAGAATGTCTTTTGTTGCTGGTAATCATTCCCATTATCGGTTGCGTTGCTTTTTTTGTTTCTATAACGAAAAAGAAAAGTTGATGGCCCATCAATTGCCTTTCCTGAACTCAACGGCTTTTACCTTGATATACTGGATCATATCATAATCGCTTGTCTTCTGCACCCAATCAGCCGTCGGGTAATATTTATCCATAAATGCGTTTAACGAATCGCCTTTTAATCCCGTTACCCGGATAACCAGGCCCTTATTAAACCGGGTGGCTATATAATCCGCTTGTTCATCCCGCAACAGCTCCTTTTTGAGCTTATAGGTCGGGTCGTTTTTCTTATTAATTGCATTGAACAAGGTTATTAAATCAATGCTGACAAAAGCAAAGGGAACATTCGAAGGATTGCCTGTAAAGGCATCAGTTACTTTAGGCGGTTTATAATTGAATACCTGTGCATAATCCTTACGGAGACTGATGGAATCCTTCTTATGATTGCGCTCTGCGCGAATCACCACATCCTGCAGCATAATCGAGATCGGCTTAAGCCGGACGATAATATTGATTTTAGCCAAATCCCTTACCGGGAACAAGTATATCTTATAGCCAATAGCAAATACTTTGACGGTATCTCCTATCCCGGAAACGGTAACACTGAATTCGCCATTAGCATTACTTGAAGTTTGGTGACCCGAATGGGTGACAATGGTAGCTGCGACCGGCTTATTGATAGTATCACGCAGCACCCTGCCGGTAATTACCTGAGCCCTCGCACTAACAAATCCGATAAGGAAAAGGATAACTAAATACTGCCCTTTAAACTGCATAGGCTAATTTAGGCTATCAATTGCTTGCAGGCTAATGCTTTAACATTATTTAACGCTAGGCAGATTAAACTTAAGAAGTCTCCCCTACAGGGGGAGATTTAGAGGGGGCTCCTACTTCAGCATAGGCTCCACATGTGTCAAACTCTGTATCTCAGCTAGTAAATCATCGCTTGGATTTACTTTGAAGGTTTTGGAGGGCAGCTCTATCAGTATGGATTCTTCCATATCTTTTACCAAAAACCGCAGCGTGCAGTTTTTTACCGGGTATTTCTGGTTGTTAGACTCCACAATCTGCTCAAGGGTATCCATCAGGCTGTTATTTAGTGCGTTTAACTCAAGGCATACCGTCATAGATTTGGCCAATTTATCCCGCACTTCAGTCAAAAGGTTCATTTGGGCAATGCGCAGGTCCCAGTTGTCTTTTTGTTTGAATTTTTCTTCGATATTGCCTTTGATCTGCAAAAAATACCCATCCATCATCAGGTTCCTGAATTTTACATAATCATCGCCAAACAGTGCAAACTCGTACGAATCAAAATAATCTTCCAGTACAAAAGTCCCGAACGGCTTGCCATTCTTCGTCATTTTGTGCTGAACATTGGATACCAGCCCACCGACACTTAAATCGCCTCTTTTGCGCAATTCGGCAAACGCGGCTTTTACATCGTCACCACCCTCACCTGAGCGGGCTTTCTGCATGATTTTAAGGTCGGATACGGTAGTATTGCAATACCGGTTCAACTCCAGTTTATAATTATCTAATGGGTGACCGGTCAAATAAATGCCAATTACGTCCTTCTCATATTTCAGTTTTTCTATCAATGGCCACTCTTCCGCCTCCGGCATAGGCGGCTCAGGGATATAAGAAGCTACAGAGCCTCCAAATAAGGATGACTGCGTGCTGCTTTGAGTATTCTGATAATCGTTTGCGTATTTGCTCAGGCGCTCAACGCCAGTCAGCAACCCATTTTCAGTCTTGGCAAAAAACTGGGCACGGTTATATCCAAATTCATCAAATGCACCACTATAAACCAGGTTTTCGTATGATTTCCTGTTTACCGAACGAACATTCGACCGCCGTGCGAAATCATATACCGATTGGTATGGTCCGTTGGCAATGCGTTCCTCGATGATGCTTTCTATGGCTTTATCACCCACACCTTTGATCCCGGTCATACCAAAACGGATCTCGCCTTTTTTATTTACAGCAAACGCCATATCCGACTCATTTATATCCGGACCAAGTACAGGCACACCCATGCGGCGGCATTCCTCCATAAAGAAGGAAATCTTTTCAATACTATTCTGGTTATTTAATACCGCAGCCATGTACTCACCAGGATAATGCGCTTTAAGGTATGCAGTTTGGTAAGCGACAAAAGCATAACAGGTAGAGTGTGATTTATTGAAAGCGTACTGCGCAAAAGCTTTCCAGTCGTTCCATATCTTGGTTAGTTTATCTTTGGCGTGGCCCTTCGCGGTGGCGCCCTCCATAAACTGGGCCTCCATTTTGTTCAGCACCTCTATCTGCTTTTTACCCATTGCTTTACGCAATACGTCTGCATCGCCTTTGCTGAATCCGGCCAGTTTTTGGGATAAAAGCATCACCTGTTCCTGGTAAACAGTAATACCATAGGTTTCACCCAGGTATTCCTCCATATCAGCCAAATCAAAAGTGATTGGCTCGTACCCATGCTTACGTTTGATAAAGTTGGGGATATACTCCATCGGCCCCGGGCGGTAAAGAGCGTTCATCGCAATAAGGTCCTCAAACTTATCCGGCTTCAACTCCCGCAGGTACATTTGCATACCATCGCTTTCAAACTGGAACGTGCCGTTGGTATCCCCGCGCTGATATAGCTCAAAAGTTGCCTGGTCCTCCAGCGAAATGGTATCTATATCGATCTCAACGCCGTGATTTTGCTTGATCAGCCGCAGCGCATCCTTAATAATGGTAAGCGTTTTCAGCCCCAGGAAGTCCATCTTGATAACCCCGGCATCCTCGATCACGCGCCCGTCAAACTGCGTAACCAGCAGGTCTGAGTCCTTCGCGGTTGCAACCGGGACAATATCTGTCAAGTCATAAGGTGCGATGATGATACCAGCCGCGTGCACGCCGGTGTTACGCACCGAACCTTCCAGCTTTTCAGCTTCACGTAATACGATACCTTTAAGGCCGGCATCTTTATAAATAGCCTGCAGCTCCGGCACCTGGTCAATAGCGCCACGGAGCGTAATACCCAAAGTTTCGGGTACTAACTTTTTAAGGGCAGTAACATCGGATAGCGGCATATCCAGCACCCGGCCCACGTCCTGTATACTGGTACGGGCAGCCATGGAACCGTAGGTAATAATTTGCGCCACCTGGTTACGACCGTATTTATCAACTACATAGTCGATAACTTTCTGCCGCCCGGCATCGTCAAAGTCCGTATCAATATCGGGCATCGACTTACGGTCGGGATTCAAAAATCTTTCGAACAGGAGATTATATTTTAGCGGGTCGATATTGGTGATACCGGTACAGTAAGCAACAACCGAACCTGCTGCCGAACCACGACCCGGGCCAATAAATACACCCATGTTACGCCCTTCTTTGATGAAGTCGGCCACGATCAGGAAGTAACCAGCAAAACCCATCGTGCGGATGGTAAAAAGTTCAAAATTAATGCGTTCTTCGGCCTCGGGTGTAATGTCTTTGTAGCGTTCCTTCGCTCCTAAGAAAGTAAGATGCTTTAGATACTCCCATTGATTGAGCGTATCTGCATCGGGTGTATTGTGTATTTTAAATTCATCCGGAATAACAAAGTTTGGCAGCAGTATGTCGCGCTTAAGCTTAAGCACTTCTATCTTGTCTACTATCTCATTGGTATTATCTAATGATTCGGGCAGGTCACTAAACAACTTGCCCATTTCCGCCTGGGTTTTAAAATAAAACTGGTCGTTGGGGAAGCCAAACCGGTATCCCTTGCCGCCTTCTTCATCGGTAGCAATAGGCGTGCTTTGCATGTCACCTGTGTTCACGCAAAGCAAAATATCATGGGCATTAGAGTCCTGCTGATCCACATAATGGGAATCATTGGAACAGATCACCTTTACATTATACTTTTTGGCATATTTTAACAGCACTGCGTTAACGGTATTCTGCTCAGGGATGTCATGACGCTGCAATTCGATATAATAATCTTCGCCAAACAGGTCAAGCCACCATTTAAATTCCTCTTCTGCCTCTGCCTCGCTTTTCCTTAAAATAGCTTGCGGAACGGATGCCCCAATGCAACACGTAGTGGCAATTAATCCTTTATGATACTTTAATACAAGTTCCTTATCAATACGCGGCCATTTGCTGTACATCCCCTCGATATAGCCTAAGGAACATAATTTGACCAGGTTTTTGTAGCCCTCAGGATTCTTAGCCAGCAAAAGTTGATGGCAGCGAACGTCCTTCTTTTCCTTGGTAAACTGCTTTTTGTGGCGATCTTCCACAACGTAAAATTCGCAGCCAACTATCGGTTTTATATTGTGCTTGCCGGCCTCCGCAACAAACTTAAACACGCCAAACATATTACCGTGATCGGTAATAGCAAGCGCTTTCATCCCATCCGCAGCGGCCTTTTTATACAGCTTGGATATATCGGCGGCGCCGTCGAGTAATGAGAACTGGGTATGTACGTGTAAGTGCGAAAAATCTGGCATGTCTAATCTGGATCAACTTTCCCTGTGGATTACAAATCTAAAAAAACGCGCGAAAATTCACCGTAATTAAACGCTACTTTTATAAACAAACCGCGCGATTATCAACATTCCAGGCATCTATGAAACCCGGCTCATTTCTATTCATTTTCATAACCCTTTTAATATCAGCGCCCGCATGTAACCAACCATCAACAACGTCAAACCGGGTGATTGTTGTACAACCTTTTACCGATCTTCCTGCTTCACAGGCTAAAGGGGTCTATGATAAATTGAAGGAAATTAATCCAAATACGCTATTACGAAAACCCATCGCCTTACCTGTTTCTGCTTTTTATCCCCAAAAAAACCGTTACCGGGCGGATTCGATCATTAACAATCTTAACCGGTTTGGAAGCGCAGATACCGTGATTATTGGCTTAACCGGCAAAGACATCAGCACTACCAAAGGAAATACCGCTGACTGGGGTGTGATGGGGCTGGGATTTCAACCCGGCAATGCTTGCGTCATATCTACATTCAGGCTTTCGAAAGCTGAATTATCCGGCCAGTTCTATAAAATAGCCCTTCACGAACTTGGGCACACACAAGGCTTACCTCATTGTAAAAATAAAACCTGCTTTATGCGCGATGCCGAAGGTGGCAACCACCTTGATGAAGAAACAGGCTTTTGCGAGTCATGCAAGTCGTTTCTAAAAAACAAAGGGTGGCAATTAAAATAGCTAAAATTGGTTCGCACCAAACTATTTGATAGTATTATAGTTATTTATCTGCATTGATATAATATTTACACTTGAAAAAGTTTGGACGCATAGCCCTCAAAACTGTTCTTTGGATCGTCGGCAGTATTCTTTTCCTACTGCTGCTAATCATCATTTTGATACAGGTACCCGCTGTGCAAAACTATGCCAAAAATAAAGCGGTTACATTTCTCCAGAATAAAATTCACACCAAAGTTAAAATAGGCCATATCAGTTTGGGTTTACCCAAGATGATCGTGCTGGATAGCGTTTACTTTGAAGATCAAAAGAAAGATACCCTGTTCGCCGGTGAAGAACTAAGGGTTGACATCAACATGTTCAAAATATTGCACCATGTCATTGAGATTAATGAGATCGACCTGAAAGGCATTACCGCAAACATCAACCGCGGGTCCGACAGTGTTTTCAATTTCGATTACATCACCAAAACATTTGCCGGTGAGCAAAAAAAACCGGTAAAACCCGCAGACACTACTTCAACCATGAAGTTCTCTATTGGCAAAATCGTACTCGACAGGATAAACATAGCCTACAAAGATGCCACCACCGGTAACAACGTAAAGTTCATTTTGGGCCATTTTGATACCGATATCAAGGAATTTGATATGGATAAAATGAAATTTACTGTCCCTAAAATAACAATATCGGGAGTCGACGCAAAGATCATCCAGACACCGGCAGGGTCATCGATAGCAAAAGCTGCGACTGTGGATACATCCACTACGCCTATTAATATGACCCTAAAACTGGGCACGATAGATCTCTCAAAAATCAAAGTTGATTATCAAACCAATGAAATGGCCGCGAAAGTTGACCTGGGCAAATTTTGGGTGGAGATGAACAAACTCGACCTTAAAAACCAGCTCGCCGATGTAGGCAATATCACGCTTTCGGATACCCGGGCGTCGGTCACTTTCGCAAAACCGCAAACCGTGAAAACTGCGGTAGTAAAGGCTGTTAAAAGGCTAGATACTTTAGTAGGTAAGCCGCAAAACACTAAAGGCTGGGCCGCTGTTTTACGGAAATTAAAGTTTAGCAATGACAATATCCGGTTTGATAACAACGCGCAAAACCCAATTGCAAAAGGCCTTGATTTTGCCCACATGAATATTAGGAACCTGCAAGCCGATTTAGAAAACTTGGCCTACAGTACGGATACTATTTCAGGAAAAATCAATGAACTGTCCTTCACCGAAAAAAGCGGCCTCGATATCAAGAAATTCCGCACCTCATTTTTATACGGACCTCATACTTCCTACCTGAACAACCTTTACCTGGAAACACCGCAAACCGTCTTACAAAAACATGTCGAAATAGGTTACCTATCGTTGGCCAATATCAGCAATGACCCGGGTCAACTACGAATCAATGCCGACCTGGATGGCAGCAGTTTAGGTTTAAAAGACGTGCTGTTGCTGGTACCATCCATGGCTTCGATGGAACCATTTAAAAGCTCCCCAAATTCGGTATTCAGAATCAATGGAAGAGTTATTGGTAAGGTGAATGATCTGAGTATTCCTTCGTTGGAAATAAGCGGGCTCAACAATACGCATATTAAAGCATCTGCCAATTTAAAGGGGCTGCCAGATGTGAATAAGGCCTATTTAGACCTTAATATAGCGGATCTGAATACCAGTCGCTCTGATATATCCAAACTGGTTGCGGCGGATATGATACCTTCCAGTGTCAGCATCCCGGAAAATTTGATTTTGAAGGGTAGCTTTAAGGGCAGCCTGAAAAACTTCAGGACTAAAATGATATTACGATCGAGTGTTGGTGCTGTAGACCTCAATGCCACCATGAAAAGCGGCAAACAGAAAGGCAGCGAAGTTTATTCCGCCAATATTAAAACCAACAACCTCAATGTAGGGGCACTCACCAAACAACCCCAAACAGTAGGCAATATTACGCTTAGCGCGAACATAAAAGGTACGGGATTAGACCCGAAAAAAGCCAGCCTCCAATTTAGCGGCGATATTGCAAGTGCCTATATTAAAGGGTACAACTATCAAAACCTTGCCTTGAAGGGCACCGCAGTTAACGGCAACTATACCGCCAACGCGAAAATGGCCGACCCTAACATTCATTTCACCCTTGTTGCGAAAGCAGATATGGACAAAAAATACCCATCGGTATATTCAACGCTTACAATAGATAGCATCAACCTCCAAAAATTGAACCTGACTAAGGATGATACCCGCTTCCATGGGAAAATAGTGGCTAAAATACCCACTGCCGACCTGGATTACCTGAATGCGGACATTGAGGCAACCGATCTATTACTGGTTAGTGCAGGTAAGCGGGCTCAATTGGATACGATTAAGCTGATCTCGACTGCCAATGCCGATAGCAGTACCCTGCGATTGAAAACTCCGATGCTTACCGCGCACATGGCCGGTAAATATAAACTGACCGAGATAAGCACCGCGATGCAGGATGTACTCAGTCAGTATTTTAACCGTGCAGAAGCGGGTAAAGTTGTTGCGGTCAAACCGAAATACGCAGCTGAACAGTTTGTTTTTGGCGTTCAATTCATCAAAACACCTTTAGTGACACAATTTGCTCCTGGCCTGAAACAGCTTGACCCTGTTGTTATCGGGGGTTATTTTAATAGTCAGACCGGGGATTTAGTGGTGAATGGCTCGATGCCAAAAGTAGTCTATAACACTAGTACCATTTCTAATTTGAAACTAGCTATCAACACACTTAATACCAAACAGGATGCGCTCAATTATAGCCTAACGGCCGATGAAATTAAAACATCTTCTTCGATAGACCTTCTATATTCTAGCGTCACCGGTAACATAAATGATGATAAACTCGACATTATGTTGCAGGTACGCGACGCTGCCAAAAAGGAGCGTTATCGCATAGCAGGCGTCTTCAGCATTCTGCCTGATGAGTATGAATTTAACTTTCTGCAAAACGGGTTGGTGCTCGACTATAAACCCTGGGCGGTTAATGCGGATAATGCACTGCAATTTGGCAATAAAGGCATCATGGCTAAAAACTTTACCATAACCAACTCGAACCAGGTCCTGAGCATTAACAGTACAACGCAGCAAATGAATGCCCCTATCAATGTTGATTTCAAAAATTTCCATATCGAAACATTGACCAGGGCTGCCAAACAGGACTCCTTGCAAGTCGGCGGCGTTATTAATGGAAACGCGCAAATCAGCAATTTCCAGAAATCACTGGTATTCAATTCCGCATTGAATATCAGCGACTTTAGCTTTAAGGGTGATACCGTAGGCAACATAGCCCTCAAAGTGAATAACCAAACCGCAAACGCTTATGCGGCTACAGTCAATATAACCGGAAAAGGCAATCAGGTGGATATGAACGGCATTTACTACACCAGCCCGCAAAACAGCTTTAACCTCGACCTTAATATTGTAAAACTAAATGCAAAAAGTGTACAAGGTTTCAGTTTTGGCAGCATCCGCGAGGCGAGTGGTACTATAAGCGGTGATTTGAAGATAACCGGTACAACCGATGCACCGTCCATCAGGGGCGATGTCAACTTCAATAAAGTAGGCTTTAACGTGTCGACGCTCAATTCTTACTTTATTTTACCACAGGAAAGTATAACTTTTAACGACGCAGGCATCAACTTTAATAATTTGACCCTGGTTGATTCTACAGGCAGTAAAGCCATTGTATCCGGCGTGATACTCACCAAAACCTATACCGATTTTGATTTTGGCTTGCATATCCACTCGGACAATTTTAGGGTTGTCAATTCAACACAAGCTGATAACAAACTTTATTATGGCAAGTTATACCTCACCAGCGATATCAAAATAACAGGCGATATTAACACCCCGATTGTTGATGCAAATCTTACCGTAAACGAAAAGACCGATCTGACGATCGTACTTCCTAACAGCGACCCCGGCCTTAAGGACAGGAAAGGCGTGGTTGAGTTTATCAATGCTAACGAGCCAAAAACCGACTCCATTTTACTAGCGAAACAGCTGGACTCCCTCCGAAAAAGTGATTTGAATGGCCTCGATGTTTCTGCCACGATTAAAGTAGACAAAAAAGCAAAGTTTACCATTGTGGTCGACCAGGCAAACGGTGATATCGTGCACCTGCAGGGCGAAGCACAATTGAACGGAGGTATTGACCCTAGCGGCAAAACCAACCTAACCGGTACCTACACTGTGGAAAGCGGTTCTTATAACCTTTCGTATGCTTCGGTTAACCGGAAGTTCAATTTCAAAAAAGGTAGCACCATTACCTGGACAGGTGATCCAACCAGTGCAAACATAAACCTTACCGCTACTTATATCGCCAACGTACCGCCGATTGACCTGGTTAGCGACCAATTAACGGGTACCGAAAACCAAACGATGTACAAGCAAAAATTGCCATTCAATGTCAATTTGAATCTTAAAAATGACCTGCTTCAGCCCAACATCAGCTTTGACATCGTTTTGCCCGATAGCACCTACACAGTATCACAGGATGTTATCAATAATGTTAATTCAAGGCTAAGCCAGGTAAGGCAAGACACGAATGAGATGAACAAGCAGGTCCTTGGCGTATTGGTATTGGGACATTTTATTGGCGACAACCCATTACAAAGCCAGGGTGGTGGCACCAGCGTTGAGGGACTGGTACGTAACAGTGTAAGCGGGATGCTATCCGACCAGCTAAACCGCCTTGCCGGCAACCTGATTGCAGGCGTCGACTTGAATTTCGGGCTCACCTCAGGAGCGGATTATTCATCTGGTACGCAGCAAAACCGCACCGACCTGAATGTGGGTCTTTCCAAACGATTCCTGAATGACAGGTTAACGGTAACCGTAGGTAATAATTTCAATCTCGAGGGGAATCAGCCCGGCCAAAAATCAACTGATATTGCCGGAAATGTATCTGTGAATTACCTGCTGAGTAAAGATGGGCGCTATGCGATAAGAGCTTACAGGCGTGATGAATTTGAGGTAATTGAAGGGCAGATCATTGAAACGGGCGTTGCCTTTACCTTGACTGTGGATTATGACCGCTTTATGCAAATATTCTCAAGGAAAACCAAAAAAGATAAAGAGCTGCAGGACAAATACAAACAGGAACAGAAAGAAAAGGATGAGAAGGATAAGGAATTGAAGGACAAACAGACAGCTGCACAACCCTTATGAAGAAACACCTATTTTATATCGTTATAGTTTCTGTTCTGCTGAACGCCTGCAGCGCAACTAAATTTCTTGCGCCCGGCCAAAAATTATATACCGGTGGCCAGGTCATTATTCCCGATACGGACGAAAATGTTACGGCCAAAGACGCCAAAGGTTTAAGCGAGGAGCTAACCGGTTTGCTGAGGCCCAGGCCAAATGCAAAAATATTAGGTTTAAGGGTAAAGCTTTGGTTATACGACAAGACTAAAACCAATAAGAAAAAAGGGTTTAGACATTGGTTGAATAGCAAGGGTGAACCACCGGTATTGATAAGTGAGGTTGATGTAAATAAAAATGTCGAAATTTTACAGAACAGGCTACAAAACGAAGGCTATTTCCAGGCGCAGGTAAACGGCGATACCTTAAGTAAAGGAAAAATGGCCAAGGCTATTTATACAGTAAGTCCGGGCCCCAATTATACCATACGCAAGATAATTTTCCCAACCGGTAAAGAACCGGTAGATACCGCCATTGCAGCTTCGGCGCCTAAAACGCTATTTAAAGCCGATGATAATTATAACCTTGATATCATCAAAAGCGAGCGGGTAAGGATTGACGCGCGGCTAAAAGAAGAAGGCTTTTACTATTTCGCACCCGAAGATATAATTATGCGGGTTGACAGTAATGTGGGCGACCATAAAGTAGATATTTATGTGAAAGTAAAGGACGCTACACCAGATAAGGCACGCGACATTTATACTATTGACAACATATACGTATATCCGCGGTATACCATCCGCGATACCGCTTTAAAATTAGATTCGGCTGTTAAATACCGTTGGTATAATGTGATCGACCCTAAGAATACTATTCATCCATATGTATTTAAAAACTCGGTTTTACTCCACCCAGGTGATGTCTACAGTCGCAGCAAGCACAATAAAACGTTAAACCGTTTTGTTAACCTAGGGCCGTATAAATTTGTCAAAAACAGGTTCGAGGATGTGTCAGAAGACTCTTCGAAATTGAATGTCTTTTACTTTTTAACGCCATACCCAAAAAAATCATTGCAGCTGGAGTTACTCGGGCGAACAACATCGGCTAACTATACCGGCTCGCAAATTAATCTTAACTGGAAAAACCGGAACACTTTTAAAGGCGCAGAAGCCTTGTCGGTTACCCTTTTTACCAGCAGCGATGTACAATTCTCCGGCCAGAACAGTGGCTACAATGTTTACCAAAGCGGTATACAAAGTACTTTATCGTGGCCACGTTTTATTAGCCCCTGGGATTTCAAATCGGATAACGCTTTTATACCGCATACCAACCTCACCGTAGGCTATGCAATTGTGAACAGGACACATTTGTATTCGCTTAATGCATATAATGGCTCATTCGGTTACACTTGGAAAGAAAATATCCATGTCACCCATGAACTGAACCTGATCAATGTAACCCGTGTTGACCCGGCAAATATAACGAAGCAATACCTGGATAGTATCGCCAAAACGCGTAACCCATCCCTGGCGCATGTTATCGACCAGCAATTTACTTTCGGCCCAAGTTATAGCTACACCTTTACAAACACTACCGAAAGTTATAAAACCAATACCTGGTACTATAATGGCAAGGTTACACTATCGGGTAACCTATACGGAATATTAACCGGGGCGGATACCCTTGCAGGAAAGGTGAGCAAACTATTCGGCGTGCCTTTCAACCAGTTTGTGAAGGTGGAGAATGAGTTTCGGTATTTTCATAAACTGAGTCCAAACAGCGTTTTTGCAAGCAGGGTTTTTATCGGCACCGGCCTGCCTTATGGCAATTCGACAATATTGCCTTATACGCAGCAGTTTTTTATCGGGGGCACCAATAGTTTGCGTGGGTTCAGGGCGAGATCCATCGGGCCGGGCACGTATGCGCCGGAGCAGAATATTACCGGTGCAACCGGATTTTTACCAGATGAATCCGGCGATATTAAAATTGAAGCCAATATCGAATACCGTCCAAAACTGTTCAGTATCGTTTACGGCGCCCTGTTTATGGATGCCGGTAATATTTGGGACCTTAAACCGCACCCCGGTTTGCCCGGAGCTGCATTTGGAAAAAGTTTTATCAACCAAATGGCTGTAGATTGGGGGTTCGGGTTACGATTTGATTTGACGGTGTTGGTACTTCGTACCGATCTGGGCTTCCCTGTTCGTCAGCCTTACCCACCCGGCCAGCCGTATCGGTTCAGTTCAAAAGGCGGAGTATTTAACCTGGCAATAGGGTATCCTTTTTAATTATTGATTTATTGAATGAGTGAATTATTGATTGGATTTTATACTATCATTGCCCTATGATAATAGCCGTTCCGCTTCAGATTATTGACTTGCATGAAGATGGCTACCACCCTTTGGTAAGTATCACAGTCTTTGGCAAGCCGTTTACATTGGTTTTGGACACAGGCGCTTCTAAAACAGCATTTGACCATGAAACCCTTTCGGCGGAAGGCATCGATCTGACGGCAAGTGATAGTCTTTCAACTGGCCTGGGAACAAATTCAATGACATCGTTCACAACTGTATTGACTGATCTAAAAATTGGCGAATTGAATGTTTCCGAATTTGAGGTAGCCGTGTTGGACCTTTCCACTATAAATATTGCCTATCGTCAATTGAACCATCCCGAAGTATTGGGCGTTTTAGGCGGGGATATATTGATGAAATATAAAGCAGTGATTGATTACGGGAAAAGGATTCTTAAGCTAAGGACTTGATTAGAGCTTCACAAATTTGGCCTGGCCAACAAGGCTGTTGTCTTTCTTATTGATCACTTGCACCAGGTAAGTGCCGCTTAACAGGTTACTCACGTTATCCTGCCAGTTAGCTGTTGTTGATACCACATCCTTTACCAATAAGCCTGAGCTGTTACTGATCCTGATATTAAACGTTTCTTTACTGGCCGACTTCGTGTCAATACATAAATTAATGACGTTTGCTGCCGGATTTGGATAAAGGCATACCGTGCGGTTATCTCTATTCGCGATCTGAACATCAGCAATGCTGGAGTAAGTGGTGTTATTGTCGATATCCACCTGCTTTAAACGGTACTGGTTGTCTCCGAACGATGGGTTATTATCCACATAATTGTAACTCCCGGTGCCTGTAGACGGAAAACCGCCGATAACGTTGAAGGTGTTACCATTATCGTTGCTGCGCTCAACCGTAAAGTTAGTATAGTTGCCCTCATACTGCGTTGTCCACGATACTGAAACCTGTAACTTTCGGGGTACTTTTCCCGCTCCGAAACTCAATAGTTTATAAGCATAAGCGGGGTTTTCGCCAATGACCATTAAAAAACGCCCCGAGCCATAGGTATTGGTATCTGCCTTACTGATCGCAAAACTATAACAGGTATTTTTTCGCATATCCACCGAATCCTTAGCAAATTTGTCTATCAGGGTGATATCGTACAATTGTGGAACCTGGTTGATGGCCCTCAATTTTAACTGGTAGTTGCCGTTGGCATTCGCCCCTAATTTTAAAGGTATAGCAAGTGTTTGCTTATTCTTAGGTAAGGGAACCCTATTGATGGCCAAAGCCACTTTATCGCTTGACAATGTCGAAAGACTAACCTGACCCGTGCCAAATTTGTATTTGGCATCTTTGGTAAAATCAAACGTTGTTGTGGCCTTGCTATCAAACCTGATCAGGCTTTCATCAGCATTTATTGAATCCTTCGCCAATTGCAGGCGCAGGTATTGATCATTGGTAGTGGCGGTGTGGCTTACATGGGCAGCCATAAATAAAGTCGATCCAACAACAGCCTGGGTATTGGTTTTAGCATTTTCATTAAAAATTAATTGTGCCGAGGCGTTATTTGCCTGTACAAAAAATCCCACGCCGCTGGCAATAATATTAGTTGCGCCGTTGGTGCCGCTACCGGGAAACCCCGCTTCGTAAGCCCCATAATTACCTGAGCCCTGTGCTCCCGACGGGATGATCTGGTAGGCAAAAGGAGCCACATTTGGTGCATAAATGCCCGCTGTGTTATCAGAAGTACTGAATTGGTCCCAATCAATCGAGCTTGCATAAGGATTACCTACTAAATTAGCACCTTCAATAGCTATATTACCTGAAGCAGTTGTATATAATAAATTTGCCGAGGCTGGGGTATACCAATTGCTCACCGTTATTGGGCCCTGGTTTAATATGCCCGTCGTAGTTAAAGTATCGTCTGAAGCTACCGCTCCTGCTGTGGTTTCGGCGGCAAGGGTGCCCTGGTTCCGGCTGCCCCTGTAATAACACATAAAGGCATTCCCTACAGGTATATTGAACGGGCCATTATCAACGTCAAGGTTATAATTAGGTGCTGCTGTAATATCATTAATACCCCTGAAATTACTGTTCAAAAATGTGCTATACTGGGGAGCAAGGTTTTCCCGGTAAAGATACAATGTCGGGTTACCCGGTTTATCAAATCCGCCTCCAATGCCTGTAGTACCGGTAGTGTAAACCGAATTGGTGATATAGTTAAGCCGGTAAACATTATTTATTCCTGCAACATCCGTGTAAACTGGCGAAGATATCAAACGATACGCCCTGTGTTTGGTCACATAACGCTGCACATTAACGTTGCCGGCAATAGAACAGCCAGTTGGAATAGCTGCGATTGTGGCCGAACCGGTTGAATCGGAATTTAAGGTTAAATGGCCGTTTGCGTTTAGTATTGTTGTCGCTCCGCTAATGTTTAGTACGCCTGTACTGGCGACGGCAAAGTTTCCGCCGCTAATGGTTTCGTTACCATCACCATTAATGGTCACGTTGGTCAAAAGCTGCGGATTTACCGTAAACATATTATTGTCCCCGGCCGAACTGAAAGTAACCATTGCCGTGCCGAAATTACAGGTGCCAGAGTTTAGGAATGATCCATAGACAATAAAAGGCCGTGAGCCACATGTCAATGTACTGCCTGCACCGGTAGTGAAATCGGCCCCCACTAAAAGGGCACAATTATTTGTACCCAGGTCCACTGTTTCCGTGCCTGCACCCAATGTAACAGCCTGTCCTACAATGAGGGTTCCCAGGCTTGAAGCTGCATCCACCGTTTTTGTTCCTGAACCTGAAAATCCCAGATTTCCATAGACGACCCCATCGCCAGTATTTGCTACGGACGACGAATTATCTATGATTCCGGAAGCAGTTGTCGAGCCGTTAACAAAATTATAAACTTCCTGGTTGGTAGCCCCGGTATAATTTACTGTCGCTGCCCCTGTACCTCCTGGTACGATGATATTATAAAAGTCAAATTTATTGCCAACGTTGCCGGATTGGGATGTTAAAGCATTTGCATTTTGCAGGTTTAGGATAGAGCTGTCAGCATTCGCATACAAATCCATACTAAATGTTGATGCCGGCTGAAATTTAGGGTGAAAACTGTTAGCACCGCCATCGGTCAATTTTATTTGCCCCCCGACAGTTAAATTACCCTGGGCAAATGAGAATTGAGCATCGCTGTTGCTGACAACCAGCGTATTACCGGCATCGTCCCGACTTTGGGTGTTGATGGTGAAATTACCGGTAACATTCAGGTTGATATGCGAGCCGCCGGCTGCAGAGCCCAGGATTACCTTTGTAACATTGACTACTGAATCGGCAACAGGAGTTGTATTATCACCAACGGCAAAGCTGGCGCAATTGATGGTGCCCGAGCCTTGTATATAAGTCTGGATAGCATTAACCGGTGCCGTATTGCCCGAATTGAACACACCGGCCGAAGTATGATTTTGCAGTAGCTGCCCGCTGATATTTAAAATAGCCAGCGTATCAACCGTAAGGGTATTCGTGGCAGTAGCCGATCCTGTTATGAGCCGATCACCAAAAGTAAGTGAAGAGATAATATTGGGAAGCGTTGTTGTTATGACCGGGCTATTGGTATAATCAACATTTACACCAATATTTACCTGGTCTGTTGATTGTATATCCCCAGGATAATCGGTCGCCGGATTGGTAGTTATTCCGCCGTTAGTTGATTGCCAATTATTGGGATTATTCCAGGCAGTACTTACTGTACCTATCCAATCGTAAGATGTTACTGTTGGAGAAGTACAGGTTAAAGTTTGGGTATTGTTAGGTGCGGCCAGGTGATGAACATCCCCTGCCTGGTATGCAGTTATATGTGCGGTACCAACACCTACAAGATGTATCAGCCCCCCGCCTGTTATGGTAGCTACGGCAGGGTTATCGCTGGTATAAGTTACGGCCAAACCCGATGACGCGGTTGCCCCTGGCGCAAAATCCGGTGTGCCGATTGCCTTTGGGCTTAAACTGAATGTTATGGTTTGTGTAAAGTTAACCAGGTCCTTATACAGTTGGAAATTGAGAAAGGTATTATAAACTATAGCGTGTCCTGCATCTCCATAGTGGATACCATCACCCCAGCCAATTGCTGGATTGATCTCGTAATTTACTGATGAAACACTTAATAGGGTAAGGAAATTATTAACTATAGGCGTTGAATAAGTACTGTTTGAAGGGTACTGTGCCGCTAAAAGTGTGTTGAATGCACCCAGGTTAGCTTGTTGAGCAGGGCTCATCCCCCCTGATGACAAGCAGCCGTTTGCATTGCATCCGACATCTGTAGCTAAATCACGGGGCTGGGTTCCTGTTAGAATAAAGGGCACACCAGCAGCGGTTAACGCGTTGGTTATGGTTGTATAATTTGCAAGTATCTCTGCATTTGAATAGCCATTCCTGATATCATTGGTAGGTAAACTAATGATCACAAAAGTTGGATTAAGGCTAAGCGCATTAGTTACGTTGTAGAGAGGGTTTGACGGATAACCGTCGGCAGCATAGGGAGCTCCTGTCGGCAAACAATCAAAAGTTGTATTACCTGGATAGGCTATATCGATGATCGTATCACCGCGGCCATAGTAATGCAGATCCTTTTGCAAACGGCCAACCCATGCCGAATCCGGCGCGCTTGACTTCCACCCATAAGCACTTGAAGAACCCATCACAACGATGGTGCGCTTCTGTGCATAACCTGCGTTAGCCAGAAAAATAAATGCAATAAAAAGCGGCAGAAGTATTCTTCTTATTGACATAGTGATATGTTATACCTGCAAACCAATAGTATTTTTATATACGTAAAATGGTTCAATAAGGTTACTGCATGCTTCCATAACAATAATACACCAGAACCTTAATAGATTCTGGCGTTAAATATATAAAGTATACGGATAAATATACAACAATAAGATTAAAATAGTTGCTTATTGCTTAAACATCTATTCTGGCATATTTTGCATTTTTCTCAATAAATTCACGGCGCGGAGCAACCTCATCACCCATCAGCATTGAGAAAGTATGATCACATTCGGCAGCATTATCAATAGTTACTTTACGCAGGGTACGTGTCGACGGGTTCATCGTGGTTTCCCATAATTGCTCGGCGTTCATTTCACCCAAACCTTTGTACCGTTGTACATGCACGCTATCCTCTTTACCGGCTCCTTTAAGTTTTTGTATCGCGATATCGCGTTGAGCGTCGTTCCAGCAATACTCCTGCTCTTTACCTTTTCTTACCAAATAAAGTGGCGGGGTTGCGATATATACATAACCAAACTCCACCAGTTCCTTCATATACCTAAAAAAGAAAGTTAATATCAAAGTAGTGATGTGCGAACCGTCCACGTCAGCATCTGTCATAATAATGATCTTATGATAACGTAGTTTGGAAATATTGAGTTCCTTATCATCCTCTGCCGTACCGATGCTGACACCTAACCCGGTGAACATGTTTTTTATTTCTTCATTCTCATAGATTTTGTGCTCCATTGCTTTCTCTACGTTGAGGATTTTACCTCTCAAAGGCAGAATAGCCTGGAAATCGCGGTTACGGCCCTGCTTGGCTGTACCACCGGCCGAGTCACCTTCGACAAGGTAGAGTTCGCAAAGTGTTGGATCACCATTAGCACAATCGGCAAGTTTACCAGGCAATCCCGATCCGCTCATCACGTTTTTGCGCTGCACCATTTCACGGGCTTTTCGTGCGGCTGCACGGGCGGTTGCTGCCAAAATAACCTTGTTAACTATCATCCTGGCTTCCCTTGGATTTTCCTCCAGGTAATTACCCAATATCTCGCCCACTGCCATATCTACAGCGCCCATTACCTCGTTATTGCCTAACTTGGTTTTGGTCTGACCCTCAAATTGCGGCTCCGCTACTTTAACTGAAATAACGGCTGTTAACCCCTCGCGGAAGTCATCGCCGGTGATCTCAATTTTCATATTCTTAAGTAACCCAGACTTATCAGCATAAGCTTTCAAAGTACGGGTCAACCCTCTTCGGAAACCTGCTACGTGTGTACCACCTTCAATAGTGTTTATATTATTTACATAAGAGTGCACATTCTCGGTGTATGTATCGTTGTATTGCAAAGCCAATTCAACCGGGATGCCTTGTTTGTTGCCATCTACATAGATCGGCTCAGGTATAATAGAAGCGCGTGTTCCGTCAAGATATTTCACAAATTCACGTAATCCACCTTGAGAATAAAATTCTTCAGTTGCAATAGTTCCGTCTTCATTCGGATAGCGTTCGTCGGTTAATGTCAAACGAATGCCTTTATTGAGGTATGACAGTTCGCGCAAACGGCCTGCCAGCGTATCATATTTAAACTCAGTAGTCAGCGTAAAAATCTCCGGGTCAGGCTGGAAAATTATAGTTGTACCTCTTTTGTCCGTATCGCCGATAGTCTTTACATCATACTGTGGTTTACCTTTTTCGTATTCCTGTGTCCATACTTTGCCCTCTCTGTAAACCAAGGCGGTCAGGTGCGTTGATAAAGCGTTAACGCAACTTACTCCAACACCGTGCAAACCACCCGATACCTTGTAAGTATCTTTGTCAAACTTGCCACCGGCGTGCAACACGGTCATTACGATCTCTAACGCTGATATCTTTTCCTTCGTTGTGATACCTGTTGGAATACCACGTCCGTTATCTTCAACTTTTATCCCGTTATCTTTCTGGATGGTTACCTTTATCGTATCGCAATAGCCGGCCAGCGCCTCATCTATCGAGTTGTCAACAACTTCATAAACCAGGTGATGCAAACCTTTTGCACCCGTGTCGCCTATATACATCGAAGGGCGCTTACGCACCGCTTCCAAACCTTCCAAAACCTGGATATTATCCGCTGAATAATTGGATTTGTCTATATTTTCTTCGCTCATAATTGTGTGAAACAATGGCCCTTTTTCGGGCTGAAATTTTTTGTACAAAAATACGAATTCTAGCCCGTATTTGCACTATTGTGGATAAAATTGATATGCGAATATGCAGACGTGCGGATGTGCAGATTACTTTAATTTTGTCACTTCATTTTCATCGTTTCCAACTGCGAAAAACGGTCCACATATTCTAATATTTGCACATTCGCACATCTGCATATCTGCACATTATGAAATTAGGATACTTGTGGCGAAAGTTTATCTTTGTCAAAATTTTTAAAATAGTAAAATGAAAACAAAGGCGACTTTATTAACAATTTCAACCATAGCATTATTGGTTGCCGGCAGCATGGTATCATGTAACCAAAACAAAACTGCTGATCAGTCAGCCCAGGTGAGCTCAACAGGCCCAACCAAAATTGTATTTATCAACCAGGATACATTGATGTTAAAATACAATTATGCGAAGGACATGCGTACGCGTCTTGAAGATAAAGGCAAATCCGCTCAAAGTGATGTAGGATCAAGGCAACAGGCCGTTCAGCGCGACATTGCCGAATATCAAAGAGGTGCGAATACCATGAGCGCCGACCAGCGCGCATCCACCGAACAACGCCTACAGCGCGAAGGACAGGAGTTCCAACAATACCAACAAAATGCAACGGCGCAATTCCAGGGTGAAACATCTGACGAAAACAAAAAATTGTATGATAAGGTTTACGCTTTTGCAAAGCAGTATGCTAAAGATAACGGGTATAAATTGGTGCTGACTTTCCAAACCGGCAATACTAATTTATTATACGCCGACCCCAGCCTTGATGTAACCCCCGATTTTGTAAAGAAAATTAATGACACTTACACTAAAGAAAAGAAATAAGCTTTTCTAAAACTTATATTAATTAAAACCCCGGCATAAAGCCGGGGTTTTTTGTTTGTAACTATGGCCAGGGGTTATTAAGGTTTAATCAGATGAATTGACAGCAAATTAAAAAAGCGCTTACCATTGGGTAAACACTTTAGCTATTGTGAGTAAATCTTGTCCTTAGTTAATGAAAACTTCTATTTCCGCCTCATCACCGCTGATGTTGTCAAGAAATTCGAAGTGAGAGTTTTTGCTGATAAACTCAGGAACGATATCCTTCATTTTATTAACCAGCGCCACATCATCATGCTGCTTATTCAATTCAAGCAGTTCCTCTATATCCTTAACTACTTGTTTGTATGGATAAGTTATCACCTGTGCGATCTTAATTTTTGGATGATGGGTAGCCATAGTGAGCTCGCCAAGGTTTAGTAACTCTTCGTAAAGCTTCTCTCCAGGCCTTAATCCTGTATATACTATCTTGATATCTTTCTCAGGCTGCAGGCCGGCCAATTTGATCATTTTAAGCGCCAGGTCGGTTATTTTTACCGGTTCGCCCATATCGAATATAAATATCTCGCCGCCTGTTCCCATAGTCCCGGCTTCCAGCACCAACTGTACGGCTTCAGGTATGGTCATAAAATAACGGGTGATATCCGGGTGGGTAACGGTAATCGGCCCGCCACGTTGTATCTGCGCCCTGAAACGTGGTATCACCGACCCATTGGAACCTAAAACATTTCCGAAACGGGTGGTGACAAAACGGGTTGCAGGCATGCCATGTTTGCTGTTTACCGGGCTGTCCTTCAACGACTGGATGTATATTTCGGCAATACGTTTGGTGGTACCCATAATATTAGATGGGTTAACAGCCTTGTCGGTAGAAATCATTACAAACTTGCCAGTTCCAAAAGATACCGAAAGATCAGCAACGTTCTTTGTGCCTAAAACATTGGCCAATACTGCTTCAGAAGGATTTTCTTCCATCATTGGCACGTGCTTATAGGCAGCAGCATGAAAAACCACTTCCGGCTGGTAATCCGTAAATAATTTGTACATGCGCCTGTAATTCCTGATATCGGCAATAAATATCTTGGTGGGAACATTAGGGAATTTCTCTTCCACATCAAGTTTCATTTCGTGGAGCGGCGATTCAGCCTGGTCACACAAAATCACCATCGCGGGTTTATAACCCAACACCTGCTGCACAATTTCAGAGCCAATAGAGCCCGCTGCACCGGTTACCAGCACGCGCTTCCCAAAAAGATCCTCGGATATGCTCGAATTATCAATTTGAATAGGTTTACGCTGCAACAGGTCCTCAATTTTCAGATCCTGGATTTGCTGCAGATTTAATTTACCGTATATCCATTGGTCGGAAGGCGGCACAGTAAGTACCTGTATGCCTAAAGCAAGGCATTTTTCGAGCGCCGATTTTTTCACCTGCTCATCAAGATCATGATTCATGATGATCAGCTTATCAACGTTATGTTTTTCTTTCAGTTTAGCTAATTTATCGATGTGATAAACCCTAACCTGCTGAATTTCCTTATCAATTTTTTTCCCGTTATCATCAAGAAAGCCAACCACCGTGAAGTTTGCCTTTGCGCTCGCTTCCAGTGCCTGCTTAACCAATACAGCGTTGTTGTCGGCACCGTAAATCAATACGATTGTCTTTTTGCCTGTGCTATTGTAATTAAGATAGAAAAATGCACTCTTTACCATAGTGCGAAGCAATATCAATAGGGTGCTTGAAACTGAGAAATTGACAAGCAACACCAGGTTCATAGTAACTAAATTGAGATGCAATACATGAACTACCCAGACATTGATCACCAGCAAATAGATCATACTGCTTAGGAAAACGGAGCTAAAAATGCGCATCACGTCCTTGGTGTTGGAATACCGGATGAGGCCGATGTGTATGCGCATAACATACATAACAACTGCCGAAATGACACAATACAAACCGGTAAGAATGAAGAAATAACCTCTTAGTATATTGACGAACTCAAAGCGCTGGACGATAAAATATGAGGTTGAGAATGACCAGGTTACAATAAAAAGGTCGACAAGCATTATCAACCATCTTGGTACAACCCTGGTAAATAGTAAAAATTTTTTCATACAGTAAACTAACGGAGGACGCGTAGTAAAAATAGCATTTTTTTAACAAACAAAGAATTAATTATAAGCAATATTAACTTTAAGTATCAATTTTTGCTTTTATGAATATTTTGCCTGCATTCTTTTTACGAAAAGCACGTTGTGAAGGTTATTTATTTTTATAAATAATAACACCTGATCCTCGGTATAGGCCCCCTGTAAAAAGGCCAATATTATGTTACAAAATTCGGGGCACTTTATATACAAAATCGCCGGTATTATATCTTTTGAAACTTCGGTTTTAATACAACATATACAAGCATTAATGGCAGTATCGTTGCAACAAATAGCGCAAAATGATCGAAGCCAGGATTTGCTATGATGACACAAATTATGGCCGCCTGCAATAAAGCATACCCGGCTGATATCCATAAATGAGACAGCTTGCGTTCGTTAGCCAGTACCTGGTAAAAATGCATGCGATGCGCTTTCATGATGTTTTGTTTCAGCAACAGGCGATGGGCGATGGTTAACCCTGAATCTACTCCATATACCACCAGGAAAAGGATATATGCCCAATTGTGCGTTACATATATCAATTGGATGAGCAGCATGACGATCCAAAATGCAATAGTCACGCTTCCAACGTCGCCGGCGAAGCATTTGGCCTTTTTCCGGAAATTGAAAAACAGGAATACCCCGCAGGCAAGTATAGGCAGCCAGATCATATCGGCCTGTAAAAATGCTGTTTGTTTTAAATTGACATACTGCAATCCACACAATACAACAAGGCTATAAGCGCCCGTAATACCATTAATGCCATCCATAAAGTTGTAAACGTTGACAACACCAATCACCGAAATGTATAGCGCTACGCAAATGAACCAGGGCTCGATATGGAACATTTTTAGATAAAGAAACATCAGAGTTACGGCTATGACCTGAAACAGCAGACGCAACCTGCTCGACAGCGTAACAATATCATCCAGGAAACTTATCAACCCGATAATAATAATACCGCATACGGGCAGCCAGTATTCGGGATGAATAATGGCGGTAAAAACAGCTGCTAAAATAAAAATAATCCCCCCGCCCCTAATGGTTACGCGGCTATGCGAGCTTCGTTCATTGGGATGGTCAATAATATTATAATGATCCGCTATTCGGAAGTAGAGGAACTCCGCAGCGAAAAAAAAAACAACAATTGCCAGGTAAAAAATCATATCATTTCGGATAGTTTATTAAGCACCATTGTTGGCTTCCAGTTTAATGTTTTAATCGCCCGACCGGTATCAAACGTTAAGGTAGAAGTTATTTTTTTAAGTCTATTGCTATTGATGGGAGCCTTTTTACCAACAATATCTCCCGCCAAAGCCAGCAATTTCGCGGCAAAATATGGCAATTTCCTTACTTTTTTTGCATTTAAAGCCCTTGCTACGCCTGTTTCCAGTTCAGCAAATGTTGGGTCGTACCCGTCAGTGAGGTTAAATATGCCACCTTTAGCGGCAACTATAGGGAGAATCTTTGCAATATCTGCTGCCCAAATCATGCTTTTCTTTGCATTCGCATTCCCTATGCTAAAATATTTTCCATTACGTATGCCTTTTATCATCGCACCCAAATTACCCGGTGGATTTGGCCCCACTACCAACGGCAACCTTAAAATTGCAAGTTTGATCCCATTGCTGTCCGCCCAATTTTGAAGCCATTCCTCTGCCAGTATCTTTGATTTAGCGTAAGGCGTTTCTCCAAGCAATGGATGATCCTCATTGATTAGTTCGCCTTCGTCAAGCCCATAAACTGCTACGGTACTAATAAATATAAAACCGCCCGGCTTGATCCCGGCATTAATTAACGCATCGCATAATTTCTTTGTGCCTTCAAAATTTACATCGAAAAACTCATTCTCCTCCGCCTTCGTTCGGGGTACCGAGTGCGCCTTGCCTGCGGCGTGTACCACCATGCTCACATCATCAATATGCGGTAATTCTATCTCGCCCTTTGATAGATCAACCTGCAAAGCATTGCCGTTTTGCCTGCCGATCGTAAATAATTCATAGCCGGCAGAAACCAATTCGTCAGAAAGTATTTTTCCTAAAAATCCTTTAGCACCGGTTATCAAAACTTTTTCGGCCATAAATAATTTATTTCTCCGGGTTATTGTTCGTTAATGATCCTTGCCAGCGATTCAAGGCTTGTTGCCAATGAGTATTTCTCTTTTGCTTCCGCGACATTATTATCCTTGATCTCCTGTAATGCTTTCGGGTTCTTTAATAAATAATCAAACGCTTCAACCAGGGCGTTTACATCACGGATATTTACTAAAACCCCATTTTTAGATGTCACTACTTCTTCAAGATAGTTGAAATGCGTAGTAATTATTGCGCAGCCGGCCCGCATCGCCTCCACGATCGAAAGCGGGAAAGCTTCGGCTGCATAATAAGATGGCAATACAAAAACATCGCTGGCATACAGCAACTTACTTTTATTTTCGCCCTTTACCACACCGTGATATACAATATTCTCAGCCCCTTTTACCCTTTGGTCAAAAATATCTTTAATTTCCTGGGCACTGCATTCGGCATCATTTACAAACGTACCCGCAATATTAAGCCGTATATTTTTTTGTTTTTGAGACCATAACAGGAAAGCATCAACTACTTCGATAATACCTTTCGTCCTCATCAGGTTTGATAAATATAAGAGCTCAAAATATTCATCATTTTTTACTTTACCCGAATCGTCAAACTGGTCTAAAGCAGGATCATACACATTAGGCAAAACCCTTAACTGCATAGATTTAAAACGCAGGAAAGGCTTTTTCATTCCCTCCATTAATACAATGGTGGTTTGCACCTTATTGTAACTGTTTTCTACCCACTTTGTAAACCAGCGCGGCTTATTGATTAAAAGATTATCGAAATCAGCTCCTTGAACATGATTAACCAGCTTCACTTTAAAAAAAGCAGCCATGTTGATAAGGCATAGGTCCTTAATGGCCCCGCTTACCGAGCGGCTGCTGGAGAAAAAAACCAGGTCGATCTTTTTTGTGCTCAAAAAATACAAGCTTTGCACCACCGCTCTTAAGGTGATATAAGCCTTTCCAAATAAACCCGCATTTGTATAGTTGGTATTAACGATGTATTTTTTGCCGCATAAGAAACTCTCCGTGATCAGTGTGAATGAAAGCGACTGGCCATGTATTGGCGGGCATAAGGGCCCATACATCAGGATATTCTTATTGGTCATATTGTAGCGTTGTTCATCTTTTTACAAGTTGAAGCACCTTTTTTACAAAGCGAAGGAACCAAAATGAGAAAGGTGGTTTCAGACCGTTCATCTGCCAGGCTGCTTTCACTTCCTTATTGCCGATGAGGACATTCTTCAGGCTCTTGGTGCTTTCGCCGCCTACCCGCATTTTTACGATAAACTGGTTTAAGTGAAATGATTTGTATCCATGCACCTTAAATGCCCGCAGCATAAACTCGTAATCCGAAGATATTTTAAAATCTGGGAAATAGGTCCCTATAGTATCGTAAACACTTTTCTTTACAAATAAGGATGGGTGGGCCGGCACTTCGCCATGTTCAAAAAACTTGGCGTAATATGGTTTTGTTATCCAGGTGCGTACCTTTTTTCCCATGTCCGTTCCCCGGTAATAGGCAATATTGCCATATACGGCATCTACTTCCGGGTCATTTGTAAATACCTCCACTACATCCGAAACCGTTTTCCCCGTAAAAAAAATATCATCCGAATTCAGGATACCAATAATATCGCCCGATGCCAGGTTAATACCCTTGCTCATTGCATCATAAATCCCCTTATCGGGCTCCGATGTACTCTTCGAAATGTGCTGCGCGTATTTCGCGACTATCTCCATGGTGTTATCCGTCGATTTACCATCGACGATGATATATTCTATATCCGGATAGTCCTGGGAAATGACAGACTGTATGGTATCTTCAATCGTTTTTTCGCTGTTATAGCAAACCGTAATAATAGATATCTTCTTCAATTTATTATTTCAGGCAAGTTTAGGATATATCATAATTTTAATAGCAAATTAACGGTGGCGATTCAGCTTATTTATATATTAATTATAAGAATTGTATATTATTAAATATCAAAAAATTTACAATTGACTTAGGCGCTTAACCCCACTCAAATAAAACAATTTATACATTTGTTCGTTATTTTCACTATAAAACTCAATATACATCGCCATCAAAGTAGCCCCTGGTTTTTGAGCAAAGATAAACCCCTGTATTTATAATTCCGACCTAAGATGCAATAATTAATTATTCAACTAAAATTAAACTTTCATGAAAACCCCTATTAAGAAAAGTATTAAAATTAAAGCCTGTTTGTTAATGTCAGTGTTAGTATTAACGCTGACAAATTGTACCCATGCAGGTACTAAATCAAACAACGACAACGCCATTAACGCAACCAATTCCGACAGTGCAAATAAGACAAATAAGCCGTCAGGGCAGAATAACAAAAGAGCTGTTGTTGGTTATAAAGCAAAAAAATCGCACAAACACCCCAAAGCAGATACCATCACTATAAACGTAAAAGATGCCGGCGCGAAGGGGGATGGCACTACAGATGATTACGCAGCGATCACCAAAGCCCTGAGCCAGGGAACCCAGCCAGCAAAAATCTATTTCCCTGCCGGGAATTACCTTATAACGAAATCATTAAGTACCACACATGATGGCACGGTGCTCTCCTTCGACAAAGGCGCTAAACTAATTATAGATAATAGCAACTTAGAAGGCGGTATCCTCCTGAAAAACAACAGTTGCAGCGTGATAGGTGCGTATATCCAGGGTAATAATATCTCATCTAAAGCAATGGTAAGGGGTTTTGGTATAGAATTGCTTGGCGTATCGGATTGCAAGGTGCTTAATTGTACGCTCTACCAAATAGGCGGACCAAGTATCTTTTTGTATAGCAAGGGAAATGCCGGATGCCACCAATGTCTCATTGACGGAAATATCATAACTGAACCCGCTTTCGACCGTAAAATCAACCAGGATGCACCGGGTATCATGGTGGGTTATTCGGGTAACGGCTATTTTCATACCAACATTACTATATCTCACAATACGGTCGACGGAAACGAGAAAATTGCGCATGGTATCGCTATGATAGGCCATGCACATGACGTATTAATTGCCAACAATAACGTAAAGAACTGTCTGCGTTATGGTATTATAACCTACAATTCCATTTATACTGTGATGACCGTTAAAAATATGAATGTTATTCATAATGTCGTTGATAATATTGGCGACCGCAGCAAGCCCAATCCTTATGGAATGGGCATATACATTATGGAAAGCCATTACTCTATCATCAGGGGCAATAAAGTAACAAACACACTCATCAATACGGATAACAGCGAACTGTTGCCACCAGGAGCGATATCGTTGAATGGTTCTATTGAATGTGTTGTGGATTCCAATACGGTACAGGTTTCGCATAAATATGGTATTATGATTGATGAAGGTTTTAATACTACAGTTACAAACAATATTATTGATAACACGGGCATGTCTGGTATTTACTTGTCCAATACCAGTGGTAATATGGTTTCGGGCAATACGCTCACACATATTAAGGATTATGCTGTTAAGGGCTTTTTTGTTCATACCTCAAGGAAAGGTTTCGATAATTTAAATATCGATCAATATAAAAATTCTCCTACCGGTCAGAATATTACGATTACAAATAACAATTTTTCAACTTCGAGAACTGACAGGGCCATTTATATGATGGGCGATCAACCCAACCCGAGTACGAACTATGTTGGCAACCAGATACAGAATATAAAAGTGTTTAACAACACCATCCACATGCAAAACCATTCACCTGATTTTGTACATTTTGAGCGTGAGGTTGGCGGCACTAATAGCGCCCATGATAATAACGTGGTGCAATAGTCAAGAAAGACATAATTGTTTTTAGTAAAAACGGAAGCTATTAAAACTACCTTCCGTTTTTTACTTTTAGGGCATACCGTACAGCATCCACCAAGCCGTTAGCCATTTGCTGCGGAGTGCGGTTTTTATCGTAATGTTCTTTTGCTTTCCGCCCCATTTCAATAACTTCTTCTTTATTATTGATCATCCACACCAGTTTTTCTTTCAGCACATCGGCGCCGCCTTCATACAATATGCCGTTCTCCATATTTTTGATATTGAATATTTCGCCACCGGTTATTGCGTCTTTTTCACTAACAAATGGCGTGGCATAACCCATACTGGTTAAAACCGATAAACCAGCCTGGTTTGGAGAAATACAGGCTAGTGATTTTTCATAAAATGTACGCAGTTTTTCAACATCATAAATAGCGCCGTGAAGAAACACCTTATCCTCCATGCCATTATCCTTGATCCATTGCTCAAGGTACGCCCGCTCGGGCCCTTCACCGATAATATGCAGCACCGGGAGGTCTTTTTTGGATATCTCCGTGATCGATTTATAAGCGTTCAATAGTATATCGAAGCCTTTTTGCCTGTATAAAGTCCCCACAAAAAGAAAGGCATCCCTTTTTGAATTGGGGTTTAAATTAGGGCTAACCTCGGTAGTGTTTGGTGCCACAAACAATTTTTTTCGATCAAAGCCGGCCTTAACGTGTTTTTCAACCGGGTAATCGCTATAAAACACCAGTGACTCCGCCTTATTCCCTACAAAGAACCGCACCTTATCCCACTTGCTTTGGGTATCGTATTTGTTATCGTAAGAAGCTGATACGCCTATGCCCCAAAAAGTCAAACTGTACTTCCTGCGTGGATTAAAAGCTAATTTCATAGCCGACAAACACCTGATCTCGTAGAAAGATATCACAGCATCGTATTGCTTGGCTAAAGGATAAAGGGCCTTGTCATGTATAAAAAAAGGGCCCCGCCATTTACCCGGAGTATAAATAGTTTTAAAGGGATATTCTTTGTCTTTAAACTTTGCTTCTGTAAAAGCAACAGTTACGTCGAACTCTTTCCCTATCAATTCCCAGATCTTCACCCGGTACGACATAACATTATTAGTAACAATAAGCAGTTTTAACATTGGTAATTAAACATTTTGTCGATGATATAATTCTATTAAATTTCCTACGATCCGTTCCGCAGCGAGCCCATCCCAAAGTGGTGGTATGCCGCCCTTTTTCCAATTCCCGGATACCAGGTCGCGTAGTGTTTCTTTTAATGCGGCGGGGTCGGTGCCCACCAGCACATTGGTGCCAATTGAAATAGTTTCAGGACGCTCGGTCGAATCACGCAAAGTCAGGCACGGGATACCCATAACCGTGGTTTCTTCGGTGATACCGCCAGAATCGGTAATAACACCCAGTGAATGCTGAACAAGGTAATTAAACTGTAAATAGCCCAGCGGATCAACAATTTTAACGCGATTCAGGGCTATCCCAAATCTCTCAAGGTTTCCCCGGGTACGCGGATGTACCGGGAAAATTACCGGTATGTTACCGCTGAAGTTTTCAAGAACGTCGACCAGGGCTTTCAATTGTTCAGGTGAATCTACATTCGACGGACGATGTAGGGTAACCACCAGGTATGCCTTATCTTTTAATTGGTGTTCATCCCAAAAATCTGGCTTCAAAAACGCAGGCATTTGCTTTAACAGGGTATCTATCATAGTATTGCCTACAAAAAAAATACGTTCCTCCTGTATACCGGCATAGCGCAGGTTTTGGTTCGCTACTTCTGATGTGGTAAAAAAGTAATCGGTAATGCTATCCGTTACCATCCTGTTAATTTCCTCCGGCATCGCAAGGTCAAACGACCTGATACCTGCTTCCACATGCGCTACTTTCGTATTCAATTTTTTGGCAACGATAGAACATGCCATGGTCGAAGTAACATCGCCCACTACCAAAACCAGGTCGGCAGGATTGGCTATCAATTCTTTTTCATACCCTGTCATAATTGCGGCAGTTTGCTCGGCTTGTGAACCACCGCCGGCTCCCAGGTTAGCATGAGGTTCAGGAATGCCTAACTGCTCAAAAAAATCGCCTGACATCTTTTTATCATAGTGCTGGCCGGTATGAATTAGCCGGTAGGATATATCGTGCCCGTTTTGCCGCGCTTTAGTCATGGCGGCAATGATGGGCGCAATTTTCATAAAGTTTGGCCGCGCCCCTGCTATGATGTGAACTTGCATGTTCTGTTTGTTGTTTTAATGTAGAATACTTAGCTATTTGCTGCAGGTTCCGCAATACGGATATTGTCCGGCAGGGTTACATTTTTTGTGCAGTGCTTTTAACTATTGCAGGTTTTTTCTTCGTCCGGCTAAATAAAAGGATAAAATATAAAAACGGTATGCCGATAATCGGGTACATGGCCCACAGAGCAATCCCCGACCCGCGCACAAATTGTATAAAAATCACGTACAGGAATAATATAAAAAACTCTCGCAGCTTGAAATCCTTGTTATTTAGCTTATAAACCAGCTTAAAGTACTGCATGTTCATAAAATTATAACTTAATGCAAGAAGCGGCAACGCGAAATACCAAAAATTCCAGAATAGTTCCACATAGTAGATAATAGGCAGGCTTCCGCCAGCGGCATATAACCCCGGCTGTGAAATGCGTGTATATATGTCTATCATCGCATCCGGCTTGAAACTAATGAGCGCCCTTGGAATCGGCAAAAAAAACAGCTTCAAAAAGGTACTCCCAAACAACAGGGGCTGAGAGCCCGATAATATATACTGCATCCCGTTGGAAGAGTTACTGTATACCGCGTTTAGCTCAAAATTGGTAACAAGCGCATTTTTAAAATAACTCTGCTGAATATAATCGCCTACAAACCTGTTGGCGTCCCAAAAACCATGAATTTGATAATCGCCGTACCCCCTCAGAATAGATGCTACCAATATAAGATAGGCAAAGAAAAAGAAACCTATTGTGATCAATGCTACTGTTTTGAAGCCCCCCTTAATTGAAACTTTATTAAACATGTATTCAATCCATACAACGCCTATCAATAAAAATATGATCTCTCGTTTTGAATTAAATTGGGTAGCTGCAAAGCCTAAAAGCAATAAAATATAAAAAATGCCACGCCACTTGAACTTTCGTTCACTAACATAAAATACCATAACCAACGCTGAGGCTAATTTGGGCACATAAGAAAATGACGAATTACTGTTCCCAAAAAACGGAATATCAAAATCGACAATACTAAAGATAACAAAGAGGATTACAGCTACTAAAACTGACGCAAAGGTTATGATATGTTTTGATGAGGGTGTTTTTGGTAACGCCGTGGGTATTTTGAATTTTCTAAATCGGAAAAGCGAATAATAAACGATTGCGTTACATATACAGAAGTAAATATCTATTACTCTTATGTACCTGTTTCTAAGGTAATTGTCAATATAGTTATCTTCAAAACCAAGCCTTGCCTGCAAGCTTATCTGTCCAAGTCCCAGGCTAAGGCACAAGTAAGTAAGCGTAATAAAAGAAGGGGAAAAAAAAGCAACCAATCTTTGATCCTTGTCAAATATTTTCAAGAAATGAACTGTAAAAACTAAGTATTGGATCAGGATAAAATCCCCCCCAAATACATGTACCTGGTCATCAGGCAACACCAGGAGGAATAGGAAAATTATTATGTTGGTTACAACTACAATCATGTTTCCACCTGCTTTCTGTGAAAAAATTGCCTGTTAATAATATCCATAAGGCTCTTGTCAAGATAGATACTTAATAAAGCTATCAGGGACACAATGCCAAACAGCAAAATCAATATTAAATAATTATCCGCAAAGATAACCGTACTGCCAATGATTAATAAAAACAGGATATTCAGAAAAGATATGTCCCTGATTTTAAATTTATCAGAGCTTAGTTTTGAGTAAAACCCTTTTGAGATAAACATCAATACCAGGTAGCTTATAAATGTTGTTATAGCTGCCCCTTTTATCCCCAATTTAGGGATAAAATAAAAATTAGAAATAACATTCGTAGCTCCGGCTAATAATGTTGATAAAGCTATGAACTTGGTTTTGTTGATGATCGTGAGTGCATAATTGGCCGAATAATACATGGGGTTTAACAGGTAGGCTGCCAAAATTATCCCAATGATATTAAAACCTGCTGCGTAACCGTGATTAAGATACCTGCCAACGTACCACCTGAATGCCAGTAGCAGGAATATTGAGGTGAAGCCGCCCAAAAACACAAGCGCCTTTTCATAGATGGATAAGATATTTGAATACATCTGTTTATTTGCCGCGTACTTATAAGCCAAAGGTTCAAAATATACCGAGATACCTACATAAAGGAATGTCAAACTGCTGCCTATGGTATAAGTAAATGTGTAAATACCTAACTGGCTTTTGTCTAAATATCCTTCGATAAAAAACCGGTCGGCAAAAGTTAATATATTACCGCTTATAGAGTGAAATATAAAGGGCCAGCCGAACAGCCAGTACGAAAGCATTATAGCCCTGTTAAACTTAAAATCAAGCTTATCCTTAAAAAAACCGGAATAGTACAAGGTGGTTAATACCGACGCTATAAGTACCCCGTAAATATAACCCAAACCCGATTTGGTTATAAAACAAATTACCACGACAGCAATTAATTTTATAACCTGGTAAATACACCGGCTGCCCCAAAATAGTTTTACATTATCTTCAACCCGGGCGTGGGCCATCATTAATTTCAGGATATTAAAAAAGAACAACCCTATGAGCAGGTAAAATATATCAGGGTATAAATGCAGCCCAAAAACGGTTTTATGGATAAATGCCAGCGGAATGCAAATGATGAAAAAGATGAAAAATAAAAGAAAAACCAGTTTAAAGGCGTTTCTGAATACTACTGTCGGTGAATCTTCCTGAAATCTGAGTATGGCTTTTTCCTGCCCCACAAGCAACACCATTGAAAGCACTCCTTCTACTGCGACTGCAATGCCCACTATACCATATTCTGCAGGGGCAATTAATAAAGGCAAAATTGCAATGGTCGCCCAGTTTAATCCTTTCGCTATTATCTCGGCAGAAGCATAAGAGAATAATTTCTTTATCACTTTTTGGGCCAAACTACATTAAAGAAACAGCTATAAACGCGCATCTACCATATCCCTGGGTAAAAATGCTTTTGTATCAAATATAATGGCATCCTGCTCCAAATAATCCTTTATAGCCAGGTCTCTAAAGGCACTGTGCGAAACTGCAAGGATAAGCGCGCTGTATTTCGATTTTATTTCAGGCACCAGGTTTACGCCGTATTCATGATGCACTTCTTCATTTATGGCCCAGGGGTCATAAATATCTACATCCATCCCAAATTGTGCCAGTTCATGATATATATCCACAACCTTGGTATTCCTTATATCCGGGCAATTTTCCTTAAAAGTGATGCCAAGTATAAGCGCTTTAGCGCCGGCTATCTTGTGGCCTTTCTTAATCAGCAGTTTTACAACCTTATTGGCTACAAACATGCCCATATTATCGTTTACCCTGCGGCCCGATAGTATTACCTGTGGATGATAACCCAGCGATTCAGCCTTGTGCGCCAGGTAATAGGGGTCAACCCCGATACAATGACCGCCAACCAGCCCGGGTTTGTACTTCAAAAAATTCCATTTACTACCGGCGGCGTCTAATACGTCGTTGGTATCAATATCCATCCGGTCGAATATCAATGCCAGCTCGTTTACAAATGAAATATTCACGTCGCGCTGTGCATTTTCAATCGCCTTGGATGCTTCGGCTACTTTTAAACTCGGCGCTTTGTGTGTTCCAGCGGTAATGATCGACAAATATAAATGGTCGACGATGTCGGCGATCTCGGGTGTCGAACCTGAAGTAACTTTCTTAATGGTTGTCAAGGTGTTTACCTTGTCACCGGGGTTAATTCTTTCGGGTGAGTAGCCGACAAAAAAATCCGTGTTGAATTTTAATTTCGATTCGCGTTCCAAAACCGGCACACAATCCTCCTCGGTACACCCTGGGTAAACCGTAGATTCATATATTACCAGGTCATCCTTTTTTAACACTTTACCAAGCATAGCTGATGCCTTGAGTAAAGGTGCCAAGTCCGGTGATTTAAATTCATTAACCGGGGTAGGTACTGTGACTATAAATATATTGTAGTTTTTTAGCTCTGCAACGTCCGACGAGAAATGCAAACCCTTGGTGCCTGTTTTCCGCGCGTCGATCACACGGCGCAAATCATCAAGATGCGCTTCCCGTGTGCTGTCTTCGCCTTTGGCCAATTCCTGCACCCTCTCAGTCTTAATGTCAAACCCAAGTACATCATACTTTTTTGCAAATTCAATAGCAAGGGGCAAGCCCACATAACCAAGTCCAATGATTGCTATCCTGGCCTTTTCAGCAAAATTATAATCCGTTGTCAAAGGATGTGATGATGATGACATGTTATTATTAGTAGATTTTTTATTATTAGTAAGGGCAGCAACCGCTATTGCAGCGGGTTTTACTTCTTTTTAAATATCTTTTTCAGGCCAAATTTCGAATGGTTCTCATCTTCCTGGTAATAACCATAGCCATAACCGTAGCCATAACCATAGCCATAACCGTAGCCGCCCTTTAATTCTATCGAGTTCAGTATAATATTTAAGTTATTGAACTTACCGTTCTTGTAGATATTATCGATAAAGTTTATCTGTGTTTTTACCGTATAGTTGTGCCTGATAATATACATCGTAGCATCAGCCTGTACACCTAATATCTGCGCGTCGGTTACCAATCCTACCGGCGGTGCATCAAGAATAATATAATCAAATTCGGTTTTTAGCTTTTCAATTAACTTCTCGATAGAACCATTTCCAAGTAATTCTGCCGGGTTTGGAGGGATAGGTCCGCTCGGTATAATGTAATAGTTCGGTTGCAGCGGTATTTCTTTAATGATGTTTTTATACTCTGCCTTGCCAATAAAATACGTTGATAAACCCACTGTATTGTCAATATCTAACCCCGAATGCAGCTTGGGTTTACGCAAATCCAGTTCGAGTATTACTACTCTTTTGCCTGACAGCGCCAAACTGGCTCCCAGGTTAAGCGAAACGAATGATTTACCCTCGCCGCTAATACTTGACGTAAACAAAATTACTTTTTGATCGGCCCTTGGTATTACGAACTGAAGGTTGGTACGAAGGGCCCTGATCTGTTCCGCGACCATTGACCGTGGCTTCGTCGATACGATCAAGGGGCTATCCACATCGGAATGCGATATCTCCGCTATTACAGGTATTTTAGTGAGCTTTTCAATATCTGATCGTTTGGTAACCCTGAAATTCAATAACTCTTTCAGGTAAATAACGGTCATGGGCAAAAATATACCTATCATTAAAAATAGCAGGTATATGATCTTTTTAATTGGTTTAACAGGTTCCTTTGTACTGTAGGCCTTGTCTACAATACGGCTATCGGCAACGCCTGATGCCAATGCCATAGCCGTTTCTTCCCGTTTTTGCAGTAAGTACATATAAAGTGTATCCTGCAAACGCTGCTGGCGCATAACATCAAGTAATCCCCGTTCCTGCCCCGGCACTTGTTTGATCGAACCTTCAAACTGCTTGTTCTTGCTCTCAAATTGTTTCCTGGTAATTTCAAGTCCGCTTTTCAGGTTAGTTACCGAAGTCTCAATGGAGTTTTTTAATGATCTTATCTGATCATCATATGATTTTACCAACGGATTAGTTTCCGTTACCGTTTGAAGCAGGGCCAGTCTTTTTTGCTGTACGTCTCCCAGATCTGCTACTAATCCGAGCAGGGTGGCATCATCAATACCCAGCATGGATGGGAGGCTGGTAGGATTGTTGTTACCCGAGTGCAGGTAATTTTCAAGACTCTGCAAAACGTTTAGCTGTATAATTACCTTGTTTAGCTGAGCGTCATTGTCGCCTACCGACTGTAGTAGAATTTGAGATTGCGATGCTATATTAGTTATGTGGTTTTGTGATTTATAATTTTCTACTTTTTGTTCAACCGCACCCAAATTGCCCGATATATTATCTAACCTATCTTTTATAAAATTCAGTGTGTTTGATGTAACCAGGTTCTTATCAGCCAGCGCTGCCTTGTTGTACTCTTCAACTATTCCGTTCAAAAAATCGATTCCCCTTTGCGGGATCGCATCCTCTACGGTAATGATCAATACGGAAGCTTGCTTGCTCACAGGGTCTATCTTCAAATTATCGGCATACTGATCCAATATATCAGCCATGTCGTTAAACTTAACGGTATAAAGCTGATCCATTGGCCCTTTGTACGCCGAGTAAGGTATGATCCTCATTAAACCAACAGATGACTCAAAAGGAAAGTTAACCGGTACTTTTTTCCCGTCTACTTCCGCTTCTTTTGAATTTAAGAGCCTTACCGAAAGTCTCTTTTTGTAAGGTAAGTCGGGGTCGGTAGTAGGTTGGTAGGGTTTTATCAGTTCTGCCTGGAAAGGAATATTGCCATACAACTCCCGTTTTCTAAACCCTTTAGTATCAAAGTACGAGGTTTCTAGCTGTAACTCCTTGATTACTTTTGCAATGATGGTTTTCGACTGTAGTATCTGTACTTCATTATCTATGATCTTTCCTGATGAAAAAAGATCCAGATCCTTAAGCAGATCGTTTTGCCCCGGCGCTTGAGATTTATTGTCCTTTATCAAAAAATCAGTTTCAATCTTATACTTGGGCGTTACCAGTTTGGTATATAGGAAAGCAAGAGCACCAAAAAAAACAATGGAGAAAACAAACCATTTCCAATGTCTTAAATATTTAAATAAAATCTCGCGGTAATCAGGCTCAGCATTAGCTTGGTCTGCTCCGCCGGTTATTTCATCATTAATATTCATTTATATATTATAGTATTAATTAGAGAAATCAAATTATCTTTTGCTGTAAACCACAATAATTGCGATGAACGATAAGGCGCTCAAAATGATTGGTAAAATCTGGTAGGTTTTGTCAGTTTGTGCTATCCTGCCATTACTTGGCTCCACATATATCACATCGTTGGCGTGCAAATAGTAATAGGGCGACTTAAAAAGATCGCGGCTGTTAAGGTTTACCCGCCCAAATTCCTTTTTCCCATTAACATCCCGAATGATCATGACGTTATCCCGGCGGCCAAAAATAGTCATATCGCCGGCAAGGCTCAATGCCTCCGGAAGCGTCACCGTTTCATTAGGTATAACGTATACCGATGGGTGCATTACTTCGCCCATTACCGATACTTTATAGTTAAGGAACCTCACGTTAACTGTCGGCTCTTTAAGATACTCTTTCAAACGCTTTTTTAGTGTGTCCCTGGCCTGTGAGGTTGTCAGACCGGCTAACTTAATCGAACCAATAATTGGTATTTCAACAGTACCCGCTGCATCCACTAAGTAGCCCGGTGCGGCTTGCTCAGTAAGGGCCGCAGAACCCTGGCTTCCGTTGCCGCCATTTGAGTTCGGTGATTTACCAGCGTTAAGCCCACTGCTCGCCGTTGAGCTTTCTGATGGAACTGCCATCGCAGAGTAGGGATTGAAAAAACTACTGGCCAGTGGATTCAGCGAGCCGATCGGTATAGAAAGTATGTCACCGGGTTGAATTTTAGGGACATATAGCTGGGAAACAGCGATTGTATCCCTTTGATCAATGCCATTTTGAAAATAAGCGATTTGCTTATGGGTGATACAAGATGACAGGCAAAATAAAGCGATTATGGATAAAAAGATATATTGGTAGAGAGTTTTCTTCATAGGAAATTTATTACATATTTTACACCCAATCTATCGTTCAACGGCGTCAAAAATAGGCTTTTTTGATTAAATACAAAGCATCGTTTCAAAATGGGCGACAGGGTTTAGTTAATGGCCTCAATTTAATGATTTTTTCTGCATTAGCTCAATTTTCATTGTCAAAAAACTTTCCTGTCATGCCATCTATATCACGCCGGTCACGTTTAGTCGGCCTCCCGGTGCCCCTATCCCGTTTAAGCATTGGTGCATGAAACATCGTCTTAAATTGACTGGTTTGTTCAACCGGGGTTTCGTCCTCAAAAAAATCAATAACGCTTTTAGCATCCAGCCTGTTTTCGAGCAGTCCGGTCACCCTTATCACCTTACGTTCAATACCTTTCGATACCTGGTAAACTTCGCCCACCTTCACTTCATGTGATGGTTTTATGTTCTGGCCATCCAGTTTTATCTTGCCGGCTTTGCATGCCTCGGTTGCTACGGTACGGGTTTTAAACAGCCTTATCGCCCATAGGTACTTATCAATTCTCAGTTTTTCCTTTGCTGCCATTATTAAGTATCAAATATGAAATCCGTTTGTTCGCTCCCAGTATATTGTGATAAATACAATATACAATATAAGTAGAGCCGATTGAATAGTTATATAATAGCGTACTGTGTTTTTAGCGTTAGCCTTTAACCCTTTGGATATTTTGAATGAGTTTATAATAGTGCCTATAATTATTGGGGATAAGGCCCAAATAATTTCATTCACATTTGAGTACAATAAACTATCCCCACCCTCACCTAAAAACAACATCGACACCAACGGGTAGCTGGCAAAAATAAAATACCCTACCGCTACTTCGATCAATAAAATAAAAATCGCCTTTAACCATGCGAGTTTACCAGATTCGAAATTGAACATACTTTCAAATGAGATTAACAGTTTAAACAATTTCCCTCAAAAATCCTTTAATTTGTCAAAAGTTTATCATACTGATGCAAAATCTAAAGAAATTAATTGAAGAAGCATGGGAAGACCGCACGCTGCTCGACAATCGTGACTATACCACTGCCATTGAAACCGTGATACAACGCCTCGACGCCGGCGAGCTAAGAGTAGCAGAGCCTATCGGGCATCGCTGGCATACCAATGATTGGATAAAAAAAGCCGTAATACTTTACTTCCCCATAAGAAGGATGGAAGAAATTGAAGTTGGCCCATTTGTCTATCATGATAAAATGAAATTAAAAACCGACTACAAAAAAACCGGTGTGCGCGTTGTTCCGCCGGCTGTGGCCCGGTATGGCGCGTATATATCAAAGGGCGTTATCCTGATGCCATCCTATGTTAACATCGGCGCTTATGTTGATGAAGGCACCATGGTTGATACCTGGGCCACCGTAGGCTCATGCGCCCAAATAGGCAAAAATTGCCATTTAAGCGGCGGTGTGGGTATTGGGGGCGTTCTCGAACCCGTGCAGGCTGCACCCGTTATCATCGAAGATAATTGCTTCCTGGGTTCCCGCGCTATCGTAGTTGAAGGCGTTCATCTGGAAAGAGAAGTTGTTTTAGGCGCTAATGTTGTCTTAACGGCCTCTACAAAAATCATTGATGTTACTGGTGAAAACCCCATTGAATATAAAGGAATTGTACCCGAACGTTCTGTTGTAATACCGGGCTCCTACACAAAAAAATTCCCTGCAGGTGACTACCAGGTACCGTGTGCTTTAATTATCGGCAAGCGTAAGGAGTCAACTGATAAAAAGACATCGCTTAACGATGCTTTGAGAGAAAACAATGTCTCTGTTTAACCAGGTATGAAGATATTGGTAAGGCTGCCGAACTGGCTTGGCGATGTGGTAATGAGTACCGCTTTTGTCAACGCGGTTCGGCAAATTTACCCTGATGCGCAGCTTGATGTTATCATCAAAAAAGAACTAAGCAGCATCGCACCATTTATCCCAGGCTTACACCATGTTTATCCTTTTTCAAAGCAGGAACATAATGGTTTGAGCGGCGTTTACCGTTTCGGCAAAAAATTACGTTCTGAAAAGTACGACCTGTTTTTTTGCCTGCCCGACTCACTTTCGTCCGCCGTAATGGGATGGGCGACCGGCGCCAAAAAACGCCTAGGTTTTGGCAAGGAAGGGCGATTCTTTTTGATGACCAATAGCTATAAAAAGCCGACGAGCCTCCACCGCACGGATGAATATATCTCCTTACTGGAACAATTTACGGGCAAAAAAATTAACGAGCTGGTTGTCAAACTTGAGGTAAAGGAAGAAACACCAAAAACCGACTTGGTTGTGATCAACTTTAATTCGGAAGCGGTTTCCCGGCGTATGCCGGTAGATTCCGGGAAACATCTCATCAATACATTAACCCATTCTTTTAAAACCACTAAATTTGCGCTGGTAGGTTCGCCAAAGGAAAAGGAGTATATTGATGCATTTCTGAGTGGCGCAGAAAATACAGAGCGATTGGAAAATTATGCTGGTAAAACCAGTTTGGATGGCCTATGTAAATTAATGGCATCCGCAAAAGCAGTGCTGACTACAGATTCGGGGCCCGCGCACCTGGCAAATAGCCTTGGTGTGCCTACCATCGTACTCTTCGGTGCCGGAAATGAGTTGAATACAGCGCCGTATAATAAACAACACTTAAACACAATACGTGCGGGCAAACTCGAATGCGAACCCTGTGTGCGAAATACCTGCAAGCTTTACGGCATACCAAAGTGCATGCAACTGATCGATGAAATGGAAGTAATAAACGCATTAGATTTTTATTTAAAATATGCTTAGAGACGAACTTGCGAAGGCTTTTAAAGTTGTACAGGAAGGCGGTATCATCCTCTATCCCACGGATACTATCTGGGGTATTGGCTGCGATGCAACAAATACCGAAGCCGTCCAGAAAATATATAAGCTTAAGCAAAGGGATGAAGCCAAAAGCATGATCATATTATTGGATACAGAAAATAAGCTGGAAAGTTATGTTAAAGAAGTGCCGGCAATAGCCTATGATCTGATAGAATACGCCGAAAATCCTTTGACCCTTGTAATGCCGGGCGCTAAAAATATTTCGCCAGCGCTGATAAACGAAGATGGCAGTATCGGCATCCGTGTTGCAAAACACGACTTTTGTTTTCAACTCATACAGCGCCTTCGCAAACCGCTGGTATCTACCTCGGCGAATATAAGTGGCAAGCCATCACCGCAGAATTTTGGGCAGATAGACCCGGAAATTATCGATGGTGTGGATTACGTGGTGGACCTTGAACAATACAGTCACGAACTAAAAAAACCTTCAACCATTATGCGTCTTCAGCCCGATGGGCGCTTTGAATTTATCCGCCGTTAATTTATTTTATGGTTTTAGCCGCAGTAATTCCGATTTTTGCAGCGCATATATAACACAATGAAGCAACACCTCCAGCATCCATTATTCGCAATAATTACAGAAACTGCCGCGGAACAAAATGTTCAGGCTTATGTGATTGGCGGTTTTGTGCGGGATTTGCTGCTAAAGCGCCCCTCAAAGGATATTGATATTGCGGTGGTTGGCAATGGCATCCAGTTTGCCGAAAGCGTCGCTAAAAAGATGCGGGTAAAGCTGGCGGTATTCAAAAATTTTGGTACAGCGATGCTAAAATATAAGGATTTGGAGGTCGAGTTTGTCGGCGCCCGCAAGGAATCGTATCGGTCGGATTCGCGTAAGCCCATTGTTGAAGACGGGACATTGGAGGACGACCAAAAACGCCGCGATTTCACTATTAATGCTCTTGCAATTGCCCTGCATCCGGGTCAGCTTGGTGAGTTGCTCGATCCTTTCGATGGCATTCGCGACCTTGAGGATAAACTGATCAGGACGCCGCTTAACCCGATTGAAACCTTTTCTGACGATCCACTAAGGATGCTGCGTGCGATCCGTTTCGCGGCCCAGCTTAACTTTACTATTGATGCTGCAGCATTAGAAGCGATCAGGAACAATACTGATCGCATAGCCATTATATCACAGGAACGAATAACCGAAGAATTAAATAAGATAATCCTGTCGCCAAAGCCATCCATAGGGTTCAAATATTTATTTGATACCGGTTTGCTGCATAAGATATTCCCTTTAATGACAAAGCTGCATGGAGTAGACTATATTGACGGCAAGGGCCACAAGGATAATTTTTATCACACCCTACAGGTTTTGGATAATATCTGTGAAACAACCGATGACCTTTGGCTGCGCTGGGCCGCCATCTTGCATGATATTGCCAAACCCGCCACCAAGCGCTTTGAAGTTGGGCATGGATGGACATTTCACGGGCACGAAGACAAAGGTGCGCGTATGGTGCCTAAAATATTTGCCGATTTAAAACTACCCCTAAACGAAAAGATGAAATTCGTACAGAAAATGGTACAATTGCACCTGCGGCCCATCGTCCTGGCACAAAACATAGTTACCGACTCTGCCGTACGCAGGTTATTATTTGACGCCAATGACGACATTGAAGCATTGATGTTGTTGTGCAAAGCCGATATAACCACAAAAAACGAATATAAAGTAAAAAAATACCGGCAAAATTTTGAGCTTGTACAGCAAAAGTTAAAAGATGTTGAACAACGCGACCAGATACGAAACTGGCAGCCACCTGTTACCGGCATAGATATAATGCATATTTTTGGCATAAAAGAAGGACGCGAGGTGGGCATAATTAAAAACCAGATACGCGAAGCAATACTCGAGGGCGAAATATCCAACTCGCGCGACGCCGCAATCGATTTTACGATCCGCAAGGGGGAAGAAATTGGCTTAAAAGTTGTGGCAAACAATATTTGAACTTTAAAACTTATTTTTGCGTAACAATTACCACTTACATATACAATGGCACTATACAGATTCAGGGTTACATTTGAAGATTATGACGAGGTGACGCGGGAGATCGATATCAAATCCACTCAGACATTTGAGGATCTTCATCGCGCGATACACCAATCAACAGGCTATAATTGCGAATATTCTTCCTCGTTCTATATCAGCAATGATCAATGGATAAAAGGCGAGGAAATTACTTTTATGCCTAACCAGCGCAGGATTGATCGTGCCGTAGCCCTAATGGACAAAGTAAAACTGAGCAACCGTATTGATGATCCGCACCAAAAGTTCTATTACACATTTAATTTTGATCGGCCGTTTGACTTTCATGTAGAACTGCTTAAAATTATATTGGACGAAAACCCGGGGACAACCTACCCTGCTGTTGTTAAATCAACTGGTGAAGCGCCAAAACAGTTTGGAAACGTCTTTAACCCAACTATCCTGCCCCCTGCAAGTGAAGATTTCGATTTTCTGAATGAACTGGAATTTTCGGAAGAGGATACTGAGGAAGGTTTCTCGGAAGTAAGCGAAACCGACGATTTAGAAGTGCACGACGAACCTATAGAGGCTGCTGATGAAGAGGAAGATGAGTTTGGAGGCGAGTTTTCGGATAACGAAGGGTTCGAAGACGAAGGCACTCCTCACCATGGCGATGATTATTGATTTTAGCTTATAGTTGATGGTTCATAGTTCATGGAGGTTGAACCTGTTCTTATAAATATAACTGCTATGAACTATCATCTATGAACCATGAACAAATCACGAAAACTTTAATTGTAATTGCAGGTCCAACCGCTGTTGGTAAAACAGCCGTTGCTATTGAACTCGCAAAAAAACTTAACACGGAAATAATCTCGGCCGACTCGCGCCAGTTTTATCGCGAAATGGCCATCGGTACCGCCAAGCCAACCCCGAAGGAGCTAAAACAGGCGAAACACCACTTTATTGATTCCCATTCCATAAAAGAAAGTTTTTCAGTTGGCGACTTTGAGGAGCAGGGCCTTGCATTGCTCGATGAGCTATTTAAAAAACATGATATCGTGATATTAGTTGGAGGCTCAGGCTTGTATATTAAAGCAATTTGTGAGGGATTCGACAAACTACCTTCGGCGTCGCCGGAAGTTAGAGAGAGCCTGAACCTCGAATTCAAAAACAATGGCATTATACCGTTGCAGGAGAAATTAAAGGTTGCCGACCCGGCATACTATAACCAGGTTGATTTAAACAACCCACAACGCCTGATAAGGGCTTTGGAGGTTTTTGAAACCACGGGGATACCTTTTTCTTCCTATCGAAAATCCACAATTAACAACAGGCCGTTCCGATGCGTAAAAATAGGCCTCAATTTACCAAGAGAAGAGTTATATCAGCGCATTAATCAGCGTGTTGACATTATGGTACAAGAGGGCCTGGTTGAAGAGGTGAGATCATTGTTGCCCTACCGACATCTCAATGCTTTAAATACCGTAGGATACAGCGAGCTATTCGATTTTTTCGACGGCAAAACCGATCTCAATACCGCAATTGAACTCATCAAACAAAACACCCGGCGCTTTGCAAAGCGCCAGCTTACCTGGTTCCGAAAGGACAAGGATATTAAGTGGTATTCGCCCGGTGACATCGACTTTAGCGCCGTCGTCTAAAACACCTCTTCTCATTCTAATGTAATTCTAATCCGTATTTCTAAACAAATTAGTTTAAAGCAAGTTATTTGGTAGTATGAATCAAACATCGCCAAACTGCCTTTATGAAATATCTATACACTAAGACTGGGGCCAAATTTGCAGCCTTGATTTTGATCTTGTTCATTGCTCTTTTCTCTTGCAAAAAAAACGTCATTTCACCGCCAAATTCGCCTGCCTTTCCACCCCAACCAGATTCGCTGGGACAGTATACGATAACCGAGATTGGGAATGCTGACAGCGTTAAAATTGACCCCAACCTGAATAAGACAATAAATGGCTATACCGACAAAATATCTTACTATCCGGGAGAATTGGTTACACTATATTTATCGGGGCCGTTCAATCAGGGAAACACCAGCATCCAGCTGAAAGATATGCGGGGCAATATCTTGTTTTCGGCACCTGCCATTGTCCCTTCGCAACCTATAAATAACAAAAAGCCCTGGGTCAATGGGTTTGGATATCGTCAAACCATAACTTATCGTTTACCGGCAAATTTTAAAAGCGGTGTTTATACCTGGGCCAATAAGATCCCGTTCATTTGCAAAAGTAACACCGGGAACAACGACATCACGCTTGTTTACCCGTCCAACACCATGAACGCTTATAACTATGAAGGAGGCAAAAGTGTGTACGCGCCTGATTTTAAAAACAGGGCAACCGTGCTGTCCTTCCTGCGCAGTGACACATTGAGCTATTTTGACTTTTTCAAGTGGCTCGATATGCAGTCATATGATATAAATTACATTGCTGACGTCGACCTGGAAGATTATAGCCAGATCCAAAACTCAAAAGTTGTGGTTATAGCCGGGCACAGCGAGTACTGGACCCGCGCGGCGCGTGAAAATATAGACAAGTTTATTGCAGCTGGTAAAAATGTCCTGTTCATTTCAGGTGATAATATGTGGTGGCAGGTACGGTATAATACGACCAAAAACCTGATGATCTGCTATAAAACCACATCAGGCAATTCATACGCCGATATCACGCAGGATCCCCTTGGCGGCACTTTACTGAGCACTATAAACTGGGGGCCGATATTGCGCTATCCTATCCAAACTCACATCGGTGCCGAGTATCGCAACGGCGGATATGGCGATGTGTTACCCAACCGATGGAATGGCTTTAAAATAGTTTCAGAAAATTCACCTTTGCTCGCCGGAACCGGGTTAAAAAATGGCGATATCTTAAGTGTACCCACACGCGAATATGACGGTGCCCCGATGGTCAAATATTATCCGCCGGGCTCGTCCGAAATACCGGTTATTGACACTACACAACTACATTGCAATAAGGTTGAACTGGTTGGATTTGACTACGCAAAAAACTACATAAAAGCCAATTTACTGGGTTATGGAACATTTATCGTTTTCAGAAAAACTCCAACTTCGGGCACTGTTGTAAACGTAGCATCTACCAACTGGGTTGCAAATGCCGGAATCAATGGGTTGGATAAGGTAAAAGTTCAAAAAATTACAAAAAATATGATCGACCTCTCGCTGTCAAATGCGTCATTATTTTCCAATTGATAGCCAAGTTGAAGTTCTTGCCACATGATGCAAAACCAGCCTGTTATTTAACAGTAAGTTATTCCCATGTTAAACTAAATTTTGCGTTATTTGTAACGCCGTAACCTAAAAAAACGTATACAATAATAAAAGACGTTAACGAACCATTCACAATGCAACCTACCCCTATAAAAAGAAGAAGCTTTTTAGGTTATTTACTTTTACTCATCGCATTATACCGCTGTAGAAAAGACGCTATAGTAACAACCAAACAAACCGTCACTCCTCCACCTGTACAAACCGGCGTTACAGACGCGTACTTGGGTCAGTACGGCGCTACTGAGGTAGGGAGTAATTTGCAGCCGGATCCCACTTATATGGCTGGATTCAATGGCTATACTGCCAGGCAATCCTATTTACCAGGTAATACTGTCGATCTATACTTATCTGATCCGACTGGTAAAACTACCAGTATTACCTTAAAAGACGCCCGAAAAAATATCATTTTAACCTTGCCCGCGGCTATCAAAGCGCAAAAAATAAACAGTACAAAACCCTGGGTTGAGGGGTTTAAGTACGATAAAACAATTTCATTTGAGCTACCCGTTAACCTAAAAAGCGGAGTTTACACGATAAATGATGTCATCCCTGTAATTGTCAGAGGCAATAACGATGTGGCCTATGACCTAACTGTTGTATACAATTCAAATACGCTAAACGCCTACAACTTTGCGGGTGGTAAAAGCCTGTATGCACCTGATTTTGATAACAGGTCGACAGTTGTATCATTCAATCGCAGTACTATCCTGGTAAATGCGCCATTTTTTTATTGGCTTGCGGGATTGGGCTATAATATCAATTATGTTGCCGATTTTGACATGGATGATTACAGCCAGATAAAAAACTCAACGGCAGTTCTTTTTAGCGGGCACAGCGAATATTGGACAAGACAAGCCAGGCAAAATGTGGATACATTCATCAATGCCGGCAAAAATATTATCATGCTTTCAGGCAATAGTATGTGGTGGCAGGTGAGATATAACAAAGCTCAAAACCTGATGATATGTTATAAAAGCTTAAGCGGTAACTCGTACGAGAATTATACACTGGATCCTTTACAAAGCACCATCTATAGTACTATAAATTGGGGCGGTAACGATACCAAATATACCATCTTGCCAACGCTGGGCACCGATTATCGCCATGGGGGCTATGGCCAGGTATTGGCAAACCGATGGAATGGATTTAAAATTGTAAACGCCAACTCTCCACTGATAAAGGGGTCGGGCTTAAACAATGGGGATATCTTAAGTATGCCATCAACCGAATATGACGGCGCCCCTGTTGTGAACTTATTTGCCCCGGGATCTACCGAAATACCAGTAATTGACAATACTGTAATGAATTTTTACAAGGTTGAACTTATTGGGTACGACTTTGCCCAGAATTTAACCCGCAAGGATCAGCTGGGGTTTGGTACATTTATGATTTGTAAAAGAACCAGCACATCCGGAACAATTATTAATGCGGCGTCAATGGACTGGTGTATAAATTTTGGACAAACAAACGACAAAACTGCACTCAAAGCAATTACAAAAAATATGATTGACCTGTCTATCAGCGGGGGGAATCTTTTTACAACTTAGTTTTATCAGAACTAGAGCCTGGTTTTAGACATTAAAACGCCAAAAATGGTTATTTGATGAAAAGACTATTGCAGCAGGCTTTTCAAATACATACCGTACCCGCTTTTGATATATTTATCTGCAAGTACGTTTAGCTGCGCCTTATCAATAAAGCCGTGGCGATAAGCAACTTCTTCAATACAGCCAATTTTAGTATCCTGCCTTTTTTCAATTACGCGAACAAACTCGGTAGCATCGCTTAGTGAATCAAATGTACCCGTATCGAGCCACGCTGTTCCCCTATCCATCACGCCGACATGAAGTCGCTTATTTTCCAGGTATACACGGTTTACATCCGTGATTTCATATTCGCCCCGGGCTGAAGGTTTTATATTTTTTGCGATATGAACAACTTCGTTATCATAAAAATAAAGGCCGGGTACTGCATACGGTGATTTGGGCTTTAATGGCTTCTCCTCGATAGACAAAGCCCTATACTCACTATCAAATTCAACTACGCCATATCTCTCGGGATCCGACACCTTATAGGCAAATATCGCAGCGCCATCAACATCGTTAAACTCCTTAATTAGTTCGCCAAAGCCTGTACCATGGAAAATATTGTCACCCAATATCAACGCCACTTTATCGTTGCCAATAAACTCTTCACCTATTACAAATGCCTGTGCGAGGCCATTAGGGACCGCCTGTACAGCATATTCAAAATGGCAACCCAGTTCGTGACCATCCCCCAACAGTCGCCTGAAGCTTTCGCTGTCTTCAGGGGTCGTAATGATCAGTACTTCGCGGATATCGGCCATCATAAGCACCGAAAGCGGGTAATAGATCATCGGCTTATCATAAATAGGCATCAACTGCTTGCTGATGGCCTTTGTGATTGGAAAAAGCCTTGTACCCGAACCGCCTGCTAAAATGATACCTTTCATGATATAAGTTTACTAATGCAAGTTATTAAACTATCGCGCCAATAAGGAATTTCGATATTAAAAGTCTGCTTTATTTTGGTTTTATCCATTACCGAATAAGCCGGACGAATAGCCCGTGTAGGATATTCGGATGTTTTGATAGGCAGCGTTTTTACCTTAGTACCCGAAATATCAAATATTGCCTTGGCAAAGTCGTACCAAGAGGCTACACCCTCGTTACTATAATGATAAGTGCCGTAAGCGGTCGTTTTGCTGAAGATGATCTGTAAGATACATTCAGCCAGGTCCATGGCATAAGTTGGTGTGCCCACCTGGTCGGCTACTATTTTCAATTCATCGCGCTCGGCACCAAGCTTCAGCATGGTTTTCACAAAGTTGTTGCCGTATTCGGAGTACAGCCAGCTGGTGCGCAGGGTATAATATTTTTCTAAGGCATCAATAACTGCTTTTTCGCCTTCCAGTTTGGTCAAGCCATAAACATTTATTGGGTCGGCAATGTCGTCTTCAGTAAGCGGGGTCGGTTTATGGCCTTTAAATATAAAATCAGTTGAGGTGTGAATAAGAATTGAACCATATTCGGCACAAAGGGCACTTATGTTTTCAACCCCTGTTTTATTGATTTTTCTCGCAGTCTCAACATCATCCTCGGCTTTGTCGACAGCCGTATATGCTGCACAATTGATGCACCAGGTTGGTTTATAAGTGTCAAATATCTTTTTTAGGGCATCCCGGTTTAAAATATCCGCTTCAGTTTCCGTGGGAAAATAGATCGTAGTTATGCCTTTTGTGTCAGCAACTTTTTTTAAACATTGCCCCAACTGGCCGGATGCACCAAAAACTACAATATTGCTCATTTATAAGTGGGTTTAAAAGCTAAAATCACCTGCTTTAGCTAAATACGGCAACTCCAGGTCTTTACCTGATATAATTAACTGATCATGCGGCAAAGCCCAGTCGATATTCAAGTCCGGGTCCGCGTAATGTATGCCTCCTTCAGCCGCCTTGTCATAATAATTATCACATTTATACTGGAATATGGCATCATCGCTTAGTACTACAAAGCCATGTGCAAAGCCTTTGGGTATAAATAATTGAAGGTTATTTTTTTCAGAAATTTTAAGACTGAAATGTTTACCGTAAGTTTTTGAGCCTGCCCTCAGGTCAACTGCTACGTCAAGTACTTCTCCTTTTACCACCCGCACTAATTTGGCTTGTGCCGATTGTCCTGTTTGGAAATGCAGGCCCCTCAACACACCCTTCGTCGAATAGGATTGATTGTCCTGTACAAATACAGTGTCGTCACCAGTCAGCTTCTTAAACTTCTCCTGGTTAAAGCTTTCAAAAAAATAGCCGCGTTCATCACCAAAAACTTTTGGTTCGATAATAAAACAACCCTCAAGCGGTGTTGGCCGTAAGTTCATAAATATTTATTAGGGCGACGGTTTATACGCCTTTAGCTTTATGCGATAAAAAATCCTGGTATGCTAATTTTATTCCTTCCGGTAAGTCAATGGTATGCTTCCATCCTTTACTGTGCAATTTAGTAACATCCATCAGTTTACGTGGCGTACCGTCAGGTTTTGACGTATCAAATTTGATCTGGCCTTCATAGCCGATGATATCTTTGATCAGGAAGGCCAGGTCCTTAATGGAAAGGTCTTCACCTGTACCGATGTTCACCAAACCTTCTTCGTCATAGTTCTGCATCAAATAATAGCAGGCTTCGGCAAGGTCGTCAGCAAATAAAAACTCACGTTTAGGCGAGCCTGTTCCCCAGATCGTAACATCAGGTAAATTTTGAAGTTTGGCCTCATGAAAACGACGAATCAATGCCGGCAATACATGTGAGTTTTCTGGATGGTAATTATCATTGTACCCGTAAAGGTTAGTCGGCATTACCGAAATATAATTGCAACCGTACTGAGCCCGGTAAGCATCGCACATTTTGATACCCGCAATTTTGGCAATAGCATATGGCTCATTAGTTGGCTCAAGTAAGCCTGTCAGCAAATATTCTTCTTTTAACGGCTGCGGTGCCATTTTGGGATAAATACAACTTGAGCCTAAGAACATCAGTTTCTTTACACCATTCAAAAAAGACGAATGGATGATATTATTCTGTATTTGTAAATTCTCGTATAAAAAATCTGCACGATAGGTATTATTGGCGATGATACCTCCTACTTTAGCTGCGGCCAAAAATACATAGTCAGGTTTTTCCTGTTCGAAAAAATTGGCCACATCAGCCTGTATCCGCAGATCGAGCTCTGCCGACACACGGGTAATGATATTAGTGTAACCTTCTTTCTGCAATTTGCGGTATATGGCCGAACCAACCATACCCCGATGTCCTGCAATATATATCTTCGCGTTTTTTTCCATAGGTATTATGTAAAAATCTAATAATAAGCACGGTTAACTAATCACTAATTAACCAATCTCTAATCACTAATTAAGCCTGCCCCATCGTTCCACCAAAATTCATCGGGAAACCGGTGGGTTCTGCCTGCATTTTGATACGGCCATTTACGTTTTCGAACTTTTCAATGTTGTCCTGTATTGCTACCAAAAGGCGTTTTGCATGTTCAGGTGTCAAAACAATTCTTGCCTTCACTTTGGCCTTTGGTACGCCAGGCATTACCCTTATAAAATCAAGTACAAACTCCGAATTAGAGTGAGTAATAATAGCCAAGTTCGAATAAATACCTTCAGCTATTTCTTCGGACAGCTCAATATTCAGCTGATTTTCTTGTTGCTCTTCCATACTACTAAAATAGTAAAGCCTTCCACGTTCACAGAAGGCTTTACAAAAATATTTAAAAAACCGACATTCTTCGCTATCGCGGATTTTTTTAAGTTGAAATCGTGCGCTTTAGCTGTATTTTTTGCAACTTATTTTATTAACCGCTCAAATTCATTCTCCACAAAAAATGCTGATATTGTTCCTATTATTTATTTTTACAATACCTGCTTAATATCGCATAATGAGTTTCTCTGAAATAATCAAGGAAGACCGGAAAGCCAATTCTCAAAGTTTTAAAGGTAGATTCATCGTCTTTTGGTTCCGTATTGCCAGTATTTGTTATATCAAACGAAAAAACCCGCTTTACTTTTTAGGCATTTTCATCCGGATTTTCTATAAATTCTTTATCATGTGGGGAATGGGCATTGATCTGGAAGAGAAAACAGTCATCGGCAAGGGTCTTTGCGTTTTTCACGGCCAGGGCCTAGTTGTTAATAACGAAACGATTGTAGGCGACTACGTTACCCTGCGTCATAATACTACCATCGGCAACGCGCGCATAGGCGGCGGCTGCCCGGTAATTGGTAATCATGTTGAGGTTGGCGCCAACTGTGTTGTTATTGGTGATATCAAAATCGGCGATAATTCAATTATTGCAGCGGGCGCAATTGTGATTAAAGATGTTCCACCAAATTGTATTGTTGCCGGCAACCCCGCCAGGGTAGTCAAGGTGCTTGACAACCCCACTCAGGCAGCAGTTTAATTTTAAAATTTTCCAGTCAAAAAAAAACGCCCCATATTGCTATGAGGCGTTTTGAATATTAGCTTATCAGCTTATGCTTCAACTTCTTCAGTTTTAGAAGCCATCAGGCGATCAAACTCTTCCTGCGAACCTACACGGATATTTTCGTATTGACGCAAACCTGTTCCTGACGGGATCAGGTGACCTACGATCACATTTTCCTTCAGGCCAAGCATATTGTCTTTCTTACCCGCAATAGCTGCTTCGTTCAGTACTTTGGTAGTTTCCTGGAACGATGCTGCAGAGATGAACGACTTCGTACCCAACGATGCCCTGGTGATACCTTGCAGTACCGGGCTCGAAGTAGCAGGAATTGCATCCCTTACCTCAACCAGTTTCATATCCCTGCGTTTCAGGCTCGAATTTTCATCCCTTAACCTTCTTACAGAAACAATCTGACCTGACTTAAGTGTTGTTGAATCACCTGGTTCGGTAACAACTTTTTTATCATAAACATCATCATTCTCCATCATGAAGTCCCATCCGTCAACAGCTTCCTTCTCTAAGAAACGGGTATCGCCCGCATCTTCGATCTGTACTTTCTGCATCATTTGGTGTACAATAACCTCAAAGTGCTTATCGTTGATCTTCACACCCTGCAAACGGTAAACTTCCTGTATACCATTTACCAGGTATTCCTGTACTGCAGCCGGGCCTTTAATAGCCAGGATGTCAGCCGGAGAAATTGAACCGTCAGACAATGGCATACCTGCTTTCACAAAGTCATTATCCTGTACCAGGATGTGTTTTGACAATGGAACAAGGTATTTCTTGATCTGGCCGTCTTTCGACTCGATGGTGATCTCGCGGTTACCACGTTTCACACCACCTAAGGTTACTACACCATCAATTTCGGTTACAACCGCTGGGTTCGATGGGTTACGCGCTTCGAATAATTCCGTAACACGTGGCAGACCACCGGTGATATCGCGGGTTTTTCCGGTTGAACGCGGAATTTTCGCAATTACCTGGCCGGTTTTGATCTTCTCGCCTTCGTCCACAGCAATGTGTGCACCTACCGGGATGTTATATCCTTTTATCACATTGCCTTTATTGTCGGCAACCTGGATAACAGGGTTCTTAGTCTTATCACGTGTATCGATGATCACTTTTTCGCGGTGACCTGTCTGCTCGTCTGATTCTTCGCGGAAAGTAATACCCTCCAAAACAGCGTCAAACAGGGAAACACCTGCAAATTCAGATATGATTACCGCATTGTAAGGATCCCATGAACAGATACGGTCGCCTTTGGTGATTTTGCTGCCATCTTTCACATACAGATATGAACCGTAAGGAATGTTGTTAGTCATGATCACTTTATTGCTTCCGTTCTCAACGATGCGGAATTCACCAGAACGGCCTAATACCACTTCAACAGACCCTTCTTCAGTTTCAAAAGGAACGGTACGAACGTTTTCAAATTCGATGATACCTTCAAAACGTGCATTGATCTGTGATTCAGCTGCGATGTTTGATGCGGTACCACCCACGTGGAATGTACGCAGTGTTAACTGTGTACCCGGCTCGCCGATTGACTGTGCAGCAATTACACCTACAGCTTCACCCATCTGCACGCGTTTACCGCTTGCAAGGTTACGGCCGTAGCACAATGAACATACACCACGCTTGCTTTCGCATGTCAATACTGAACGTATTTCGATACCTTCAAGCGGTGAGTTTTCTATTGATTTAGCGATCTCTTCTGTTATATCATTTCCGGCAGATACCAATAATTCATTGGTAATTGGGTCAAATACATCATGCAGAGTTGTACGGCCTAAAATACGGTCATACAATGGCTCAACAATATCCTCGTTATCCTTAAGGGCGGTTGTGTATATACCTCTTAAAGTACCGCAGTCAACTGTACCAACGATCATATCCTGTGCCACGTCATGTAAACGACGGGTCAGGTAACCAGCATCGGCAGTTTTCAAAGCTGTATCCGCCAAACCTTTACGTGCACCGTGGGTTGAGATGAAGTACTCCAATACCGACAAACCTTCTTTAAAGTTTGAAAGGATCGGGTTTTCGATGATCTCGCCACCTGAGCCTGATTTCTGGGGCTTAGCCATCAAACCACGCATACCTGCAAGCTGGCGAATTTGTTCTTTCGAACCACGCGCGCCTGAGTCAAGCATCATGTATACTGAGTTGAACCCTTGGTTATCTGTCGACAATATCTCCATCACGTTTGCAGTCAAACGGTTGTTGATACGTGTCCAGATATCGATGATCTGGTTGTAACGTTCGTTATTGGTAATGAAACCCATGTTGTAGTTACCCATAACCTCTTCAACTTGTTTAGAAGCCTGTTCGATCAGTGTAACTTTTTCAGCAGGGATATTAATATCCTTCAGGTTAAACGATAATCCACCCTGGAACGCCATCTGGAAACCTAATTCCTTAATATCATCCAGGAACTGGGCGGCGCGAGCCATACCGGTTACCTTCACTACTTCACCAATAATATCGCGCAGTGATTTTTTGGTCAGCAATTCGTTGATATAACCTACTTCAACCGGAACGTGCTGGTTAAATAACACACGACCAACAGTAGTATCTATCAGTTTATTTACAAGACTTCCGTCTTTTTCTTTTATGATCGCTTTGACCTTGATAAAGGCATGCAGGTCAAGTTTCTTCTCGTTGTAAGCTATGATAACTTCTTCCGCAGAATAGAATGACAAGCCTTCACCTTTAATAGTACGACCAGCATCCGTTTTACGGCCCTTGGTTATGTAGTACAAACCAAGCACCATGTCCTGTGATGGTACAGTAATAGGCGTACCGTTTGCAGGGTTAAGGATGTTGTGCGATGCAAGCATCAGGATTTGGGCTTCCAAAATAGCGGCATTACCAAGCGGTACGTGCACAGCCATCTGGTCACCGTCAAAGTCGGCGTTGAACGCGGTACAGGTTAAGGGGTGCAGTTGGATAGCTTTACCTTCAACCAGTTTCGGCTGGAAGGCCTGAATACCCAAACGGTGCAATGTAGGCGCACGGTTTAATAATACCGGGTGGCCTTTCAACACGTTTTCCAATATATCCCAAACTAATGGGTCCTTACGGTCAACAATTTTCTTAGCTGATTTTACTGTTTTTACAACACCGCGCTCGATCATCTTGCGGATGATAAACGGTTTGAACAGCTCAGCAGCCATATCTTTTGGCAAACCGCATTCGTGTAGTTTAAGGTTTGGACCTACAACAATTACCGAACGGGCCGAGTAATCGACACGTTTACCTAATAAGTTCTGGCGGAAACGGCCTTGTTTACCTTTCAGGATGTCTGAAAGTGATTTCAAAGCACGGTTACCTTCGGTTTTCACCGCGTTTACTTTACGCGAGTTGTCGAACAACGAATCCACAGCTTCCTGCAGCATACGTTTTTCGTTACGTAATATAACTTCCGGCGCTTTGATCTCGATCAACCTTTTTAAACGATTGTTACGGATAATTACACGACGGTATAAGTCATTTAAGTCGGAAGTGGCAAAACGGCCGCCTTCCAATGGAACCAACGGGCGCAATTCAGGAGGTATAACCGGAACGATCTTGACGATCATCCACTCAGGATTATTTTCAACTCTTGTTTTCGCATCACGGAAAGCCTCAACAACCTGCAGGCGTTTTAATGCCTCGTTTTTACGTTGCTGTGAAGTTTCATTAGCAGCCTGGTGACGAAGATCATAGGATAACTGATCCAAATCAAGGCGGCGTAACAATTCTTCCAAAGCCTCAGCACCCATCTTGGCTACAAACTTCTGAGGGTCCTTATCATCCAGGTACTGGTTTTCTTTTGGAAGGGTATCCAGCACGTCAAGGTATTCTTCTTCAGTCAGGAAATCCATTTTGGATATTCCATCGCCTTCTTTAATACCCGGCTGGATAACTACATATCTTTCATAATAAATGATCAGATCGAGTTTTTTAGTTGGCAGTCCCAACAAGTAACCAATCTTATTCGGCAACGAGCGGAAATACCAGATATGAGCAACCGGAACTACCAGGTTGATATGCCCCATACGCTCACGACGTACCTTTTTCTCGGTTACTTCAACACCGCAACGGTCGCACACGATACCCTTGTAACGGATACGTTTGTATTTACCGCAATGGCACTCATAATCCTTAACCGGACCAAAAATACGTTCGCAGAATAAACCATCACGCTCAGGCTTGTAGGTCCTGTAGTTGATAGTTTCTGGCTTTAAAACTTCACCGCTTGAACGCTCAAGAATGGATTCAGGCGAAGCCAAACTGATCGTAATGGTGGTAAAGTTACTTTTGATTTTATTATCCTTTTTGTAAGACATAGTCTCCTTTGTTTTTTAAGTTTTGAGTATTAAGTTTTGAGTTATGAGTAAGAGTCTCAAAACCCATTACTCACAACTCATCACTCTTAACTTATTCTAATGTGATATCCAAACCTAAACCTCTTAATTCGTGAACCAATACGTTGAATGATTCAGGAACTGATGGTGTAGGCAGGTTTTCGCCTTTAACAATAGCCTCGTAGGTTTTAGCACGGCCGATAACATCATCCGATTTAACGGTCAATATTTCCTGCAGTATGTTTGACGCACCGAATGCTTCCAGCGCCCAAACTTCCATTTCACCAAAACGCTGACCACCAAACTGAGCTTTACCGCCCAATGGTTGTTGTGTAATCAATGAATATGGCCCTATTGAACGTGCGTGCATCTTATCGTCAACCATGTGGCCCAGTTTCAGCATGTAGATAATACCTACCGTGGTTTGCTGGTCAAAACGCTCACCGGTTAAGCCATTGTACAAATAGGTACGGCCTGATTCTGGTAAACCTGCTTTGGCTACCCACTCTTCTACTTCCGTATGGGTTGCACCATCGAAAATAGGAGTAGCGAATTTAACACCAAGCTCTTTACCTGCCCAGCCCAATACAGTTTCGTATATCTGGCCCAGGTTCATACGCGATGGTACGCCCAGCGGGTTCAACACGATATCAACTGGTGTGCCATCTTCCAGGAACGGCATATCTTCGTCACGTACAATACGTGCAACGATACCTTTGTTACCGTGCCGTCCGGCCATTTTATCACCCACTTTCAGCTTACGCTTCTTAGCTATGTAAACCTTAGCCATCTGTACGATACCCGATGGAAGCTCGTCACCTACACTGATAGCGAATTTATCGCGACGGTAAGCACCCAGTTCTTCGTTAACCTTGATGTTATAGTTATGAAGAAGGGTTTTTATCAAATCGTTCTTGTCATCATCAGTGGTCCACTTGGTTGGGTTAACGTTTTCATAGTTAAGCTCAACCAGTATTTTCTGGGTAAACTTAACACCCTTAGGTACCAGCAATTCCTTGTAAACATTGTAAACACCTTGTGATGTTTTACCATTCACAATTTCGAACAATTTATCGATCAGGATATTTTTCAGGTCCTTGATTGCCTTGTCGTGCTTGGTATCCAGTTTATCCAAAGCTGCCTTTTCTTCGGCTTTTGAAGTTTTCTTGGCACGTGAGAACAATTTGGTATCGATCACAACACCCGCGATAGACGGGGGAGTTTTCAATGATGCGTCTTTAACATCACCTGCTTTATCACCAAATATGGCACGTAACAGTTTTTCTTCCGGCGAAGGGTCAGATTCACCTTTAGGCGTGATCTTACCAATCAGGATGTCGCCTTCTTTAACCTCGGCACCAACACGGATGATACCGTCTTCGTCCAGGTCCTTAGTAGCTTCTTCTGAAACATTCGGGATATCCGGTGTCAATTCTTCCTCGCCGCGTTTCGTATCACGAACTTCAAGTTCGAATTCTTCAACGTGAAGCGAAGTAAATATATCCTGTGATACAACACGTTCCGAGATCACAATAGCATCCTCAAAGTTGTATCCCTGCCAAGGCATGAACGCTACTTTAAGGTTACGGCCCAAGGCCAGTTCACCGTTTTGTGTTGCATAACCTTCGCAAAGCACCTGTCCTTTTTCAACGCGCTGGCCTTTCTTAACGATTGGCTTCAGGTTGATGGTAGTACTCTGGTTGGTTTTCTTAAACTTAGTTAAAATATAGCTCTGACTGTCGCCGTCGAATGAGATCAAACGATCTGTTTCGTCGCGGTCATATTTGATACGGATCTCGTTAGCGTCCACATACTCAACTACACCATTGCCTTCGGCATTGATAAGCGTACGTGAATCCTTTGCCACACGGCCTTCCAAACCTGTACCTACTATCGGCGCTTCAGGGCGCAGCAATGGTACAGCCTGGCGTTGCATGTTCGAACCCATCAGCGCACGGTTAGCATCATCATGTTCCAGGAACGGAATCAACGATGCTGCTATTGACGTGATCTGGTTTGGAGCGATGTCCATATAATCAAGCCTTGCAGGCTCAATGATCGGGAAGTCACCTTCGAAACGTGCTTTTACACGCGGGGTATCAAATACACCTTTGTCGTTGTAAACTGCGTTCGCCTGTCCAATGGTCTTTCCATCTTCGTCTTCTGCCGAAAGATAAACTACCGGCTCATCCATGGATACTACACCATCAACCACACGTTTGTATGGTGTTTCGATGAAACCAAGGTTGTTGATCTTAGCGTGAACGCAAAGCGAAGATATCAGACCGATGTTCGGGCCTTCAGGAGTTTCGATAGTACACAAACGTCCATAGTGGGTGTAGTGTACGTCACGAACTTCGAAACCTGCACGCTCACGTGACAGACCACCTGGCCCAAGGGCTGACAGACGACGCTTGTGCGTGATCTCTGCCAGTGGATTGGTTTGGTCCATGAACTGTGATAGCTGGTTAGTACCGAAGAACGAGTTTATAACTGATGAAAGTGTACGAGCGTTGATCAGGTCGGTTGGTGTGAACACTTCGTTGTCACGGATGTTCATACGCTCACGGATGGTACGGGCCATACGTGCTAAACCTACACCGAACTGTGCATACAACTGCTCGCCAACTGTACGTACACGACGATTTGACAAGTGGTCAATATCATCCACCTCAGCTTTTGAGTTGATCAGCTTGATCAAATATTTAACGATGGCGATGATATCCTGCCTTGTTAAAACTTTGGTCTCGTCTGATGTATCCAGTTTCAATTTGCGGTTGATGCGGTAACGGCCCACATCGCCCAGGTCATATCTTTTATCAGAGAAGAACAGGCGATCGATGATACCACGAGCTGTTTCTTCATCAGGTGGTTCAGCGTTACGCAACTGGCGGTAGATATGCTCAACCGCTTCTTTCTCCGAGTTCGAAGTATCTTTTTGTAAAGTATTATATATAATGGTATAGTCACCGCTGGATGCGCTGTCTTCCTTATTCAGGATAACAGTCTTCACTCCTGCATCGATGATCATATCAATGTGGTCATCTTCCAAAACGGTTTCGCGCTCAAGGATGATCTCATTACGGTCGATAGACACAACTTCACCGGTATCTTCATCCACGAAGTCTTCAACCCATTTTTTGAGAACCCTTGCAGCAAGCTTACGGCCGATATATTTCTTCAGGCCTGATTTGCTCACTTTTACTTCGTCAGCCAGTTCGAACAGCTCTAATATATCTTTATCAGAGTCGTAACCAATGGCACGAAGCAGCGTAGTAACCGGGAATTTCTTTTTACGGTCAATGTAAGCATACATCACGTTGTTAACGTCTGTAGCAAACTCGATCCATGAACCTTTGAAAGGTATTACACGGGCCGAGTACAATTTTGTACCGTTAGTGTGGCGGCTCTGTCCAAAGAATACGCCGGGTGAACGGTGCAATTGCGAAACAATTACACGCTCGGCGCCATTGATCACAAATGTACCTTTAGGCGTCATATATGGAATGGTTCCCAAGTATACGTCCTGTACAATGGTTTCAAAATCTTCGTGCTCGGCATCGTTACATGATAAACGAAGCTTTGCCTTCAGGGGCACGCTGTAAGTTAAGCCGCGCTCAATACACTCGCGTATATCATAACGTGGCGGGTCAATAAAATAGTCAAGAAACTCTAATACGAAGATATTTCTCGAATCTGAAATTGGAAAATTTTCGGCAAATACTTTAAACAAGCCTTCTTTATGACGGTTGTCTGAGGTGGTTTCCAATTGAAAAAATTCCTGGAAAGATTGCAACTGAACATCCAAAAAGTCAGGGTACTCAAGTACCTTCCTGCTGGTTGCAAAGTTTACTCTTTGATCGATTTTGTTTGCCAAGGGATTATAATTTTAGTTTATTAATAAACTGTTGTAGATGTGTGTATCAAGATGTGAGTGGTAAGTGTTAAGTGATAATGCTTATCACTCATATTCCTGGTACCCATATCTAAGTATTATAAACGGCAATAGACCCCAACCAAAAAGGTCGGGGTCTTATGCTATTTAAGCCTTATTGAAGTTATTTAACTTCAACTACAGCTCCGGCTTCTTCTAGTTGTTTTTTCAGAGATTCAGCTTCTTCTTTAGTTACACCAGTTTTAACTTCTTTTGGTGCAGCGTCAACAAGATCTTTAGCTTCTTTCAAACCAAGGCCTGTAAGGTCTTTTACTAATTTAACTACTGCTAATTTAGCACCGCCAGCTTCTTTCAGAATAACATCGAAAGCTGTTTGTACTGCCTCAGCAACTGGAGCGTCATCGCCACCACCAGCAGCAGGAGCTGCCACGGCAACAGCTGCAGCAGCTGGTTCAATGCCGTACTCGTCTTTTAATATCTGAGCTAATTCGTTAACTTCTTTTACTGTTAAGTTTACTAACTGCTCAGCAAATGATTTTAAATCTGCCATTTTATTTGATTTTTACTTGTAATTCGTTTGTGTTTAATGCGAACTCTAAGGTGTTCGTTAACCTCTTTCTTGTAATGTTTTAACAATTCCTGCCAGTTTATTTCCGCCTGATTGCAGTGCTGAAATAACGTTTTTAGCTGGTGATTGCAGTAATCCGATGATCTCTCCGATCAGTTGTTCCTTAGATTTCAAATTAATTAAGGTGTCCAACTGTTTGTCGCCGATAAATACGGCAGAATCGATATACGCTGCTTTTAAGATAGGTTTGTCACCTGTTTTCCTTAACTGTTTGATCAATTTCGCCGGAGCGGTGCTTGATTTTGAGAAAAGGATTGATGATGAACCTTTTAAAACGTCATATAATGAGCTGAAATCGCCATCGATGTTTTCCATAGCTTTTTTGATCAAGCTATTTTTTGCCACCTGCATGGTGATATCGCTCTCGAAACATTTGCGACGGATATGGTTTACTTTTGCAACCGTCAGATCAGAAGTATCGGTGATATAAAAATTACCGTATTCTTTGATCTGTTCAGTAAGGGCAAGAACTAATTCGTGTTTTTCTTCTTTGTTCATGATTAAATTCCCGCTACTGATTTAGTTTCAATTTCAATTCCCGGCGACATAGTTGAGGAGAGATGGATACTCTTGAAGTATGTTCCTTTAGCTGCCGAAGGCTTTAATTTTGAGATGATTTGCAATACTTCCAAAGCATTCTCGTAAATTTTATCGGCAGGGAAAGATACTTTTCCTACTGAAGCATGAATGATACCGGTTTTATCAACCTTGAAGTCGATCTTACCACCTTTTACCTCAGTTACTGCTTTGCCCACTTCGGGAGTTACAGTACCTGATTTAGGGTTAGGCATCAGGTTACGCGGGCCTAAAATACGACCCAAACGACCAACCTTAGCCATTACACTTGGCATAGTAATGATAATATCAACATCAGTCCATCCACCTTCAATCTTGGCAATATAGTCGTCCAAACCAACGAAATCTGCGCCTGCGTCTTTTGCTTCTTGTTCCTTATCAGGAGTACAAAGCACGAGTACACGCACAGTTTTACCGGTTCCATGAGGCAATGTTGCTATACCGCGCACCATTTGATTGGCTTTGCGGGGGTCAACACCCAAACGTACATCTATATCTACTGAAGCATCAAATTTGGTAGTAGTAATATCTTTTACCAATGATGACGCATCCTGTAACGAATACGACTTGTTAGCCTCAATTTTGGACTGTGCCACTTTTTGATTTTTTGTTAATCTTGCCACTGTCTTTAAACTGATTAGTATAAATTAATTAATTCCAGGGAGCTGTACCTGATACAGTTATCCCCATACTGCGGGCAGTACCTGCCACCATTTTCATGGCTGATTCTACCGTAAACGCGTTCAAGTCGGTCATTTTATCCTTGGCTATAGTCTCAACCTGATTCCAGTTTACACTGCCAACCTTTTTGCGGTTAGGCTCAGCCGAGCCACCCTTTAAACCTGTAGCTTCCATTAACTGGATAGCAACCGGAGGTGTTTTGATGATAAAATCGAATGACTTGTCGACATAAACGGTAATTACTACCGGCAACACCTTACCAGGTTTATCCTGGGTACGAGCATTGAACTGCTTGCAGAACTCCATAATGTTCACACCTTTTGCACCCAATGCTGGGCCAATTGGAGGAGATGGATTTGCAGCGCCGCCCTTTACCTGTAGCTTAACCATCGCACCGACTTCTTTCGCCATTTTTTTTGTTTATTTAATTATTAACTCAATGTTATTAAGTGGAAGCAAAGTAACATTTAAGACGTTTTTAGTATTTAGTAGCTAGTATCAAGTATCACGACTTAATATTTTGCAGCTTATACCTTATATTATATATGTGTCAATTTTTAGGCAAGCTTTTTTTGTCCTGATACTTGCTACTAAATACTTGATACTATTCCTTCTCTACCTGCATGTAATTCAATTCAAGCGGCGTACGGCGCCCGAATATCTTTACCATAACTTTTAATTTTTTCTTTTCCTCGTTCACCTCTTCAATCACACCGCTGAAACCGTTGAATGGACCGTCCATTACTTTAACGTTTTCGCCAACATAGTAAGGCACATTCATCGTTTCGCCCTGGGTGCTCATTTCGTCAACCTTACCTAATATGCGGTTAACTTCGGCTTGCCTTAAGGGGATAGCATTGCCTTGTTTATCACCAAGAAAACCTATCACACTATTAATGTTTTTTACAACATGTTCAAGTTCGCCATCCAGCTGAGCTTCTACCAGTACATATCCCGGGAAAAAATTACGCTCTTTAGCGATCTTCTTTCCGTCGCGCATTTGGTAATATTTCTCGGTAGGTATTAATACTTGTGGCATCAAATGACTGATACCTAAGCGATTAACTTCAGCGTCAATATATTGCTTTACCTTTTTCTCTTTACCACTGATGGCCCGTACAACATACCATTTCAATTGATCACTCATCTTTTACAAATTAGGCTAATGATGTATAAAACTTGTTCAGTATAAAGTATATGATCTGATCCATGCCGTATATTACCAAAGCAATAATGATTGCGGCTACGAGCACAACTATAGCGCTGTTTTGCAATTCGCGCCAGGTTGGCCAGGTCACCTTTTGGGTTAACTCGATGTAAGACTCTTTAATATATTCTGTTACTGCAGCCATATTTGTTTTTTATTACGCACGGGCACAAGGATTCGAACCCTGATCAAAGGTTTTGGAGACCTCTATTCTACCATTGAACTATGCCCGTTCTCCTTTAATTTTTCAATTTCCCTTTTAGTGAACAAAGTACTTAGCCATTTTTTGACTAAGTACTTTGAAAGAAATTAACCTATTCCCTATATCCCCGTTTAAGGGTTTCAGGTCAGATTATTTTAATATTTCAGTTACCTGACCAGCACCTACGGTACGACCACCTTCACGGATAGCGAAACGTAAGCCTTTTTCCATAGCGATAGCGTTGATCAGCTTTACAGTGAT